>CAXSBL010000091.1:0-3377 GCA_964235515.1 uncultured Bryocella sp. | reverse complement strand
ATCAGCTACGCTGCAAATCCCATCAGCTACGCTGCAAATCCCATCAGCTACGCTGGGATTCAAGGGGAAGCAAACGAAGAGAGCAATCGCGCCGGCTTCACCCGGTTCACCCGCGAGCGCAACAACGCCGGCGGCGTGGAAGGCGGCATGTCCAACGGCGAGGACGTCGTCGTTCGCGGCTACCTGAAGCCCATCTCGACGCTGCGCCGGCCGCTGGGCTCGGTCTCGTTTGCGACGCGCGAGGAGACCAAGGCATCGTATGAGCGATCGGATGTGTGTGTGGTCCCGGCCGCCGGCGTCGCTGGGGAAGCAATGGTGGCGCTGACGGTTGCGCGCCTGATTTTGGAGAAGTTCGGCGGTGACTCTCTCCGGGAGCTGCAGCGCAACTTCGCCGGGTACCGTGAGCAGATCCGGGCCTACTGATAAAGGATGAGCATGGCAACAACAACGGTTGAGACACCGCGCAAGGTGTACGAGGTAGTCAAATTTCCCGATCCCGTGCTCGCCCGGAAGGGCGATCGGGTTCAGGACTTCGGCCCGGAGCTGGCCGAGTTTGTCGCCGACATGTTTGAAAGCATGTACGCCGCGCAGGGCATCGGCCTGGCCGCGCCGCAGATCGGTGTGTCCAGGCAGATCACCGTCATCGACGTCAGCTTCAAAAAGAATCCCGACGATAAGCTCGTTTTGATCAATCCGGAGATCATCCTGAGGCGGGGCGAGCAGTACGAGGAAGAGGGCTGCCTGAGCCTTCCCGACATCCGTGAAAAGGTAAAACGGGCATCCTGGGTCAAGGTGCGTGCCCAGGACGCGACGGGAAAGTGGTTTGAAGTCGAAGGGGAAGAGCTGCTCTCGCGCGCGCTGCAGCATGAGATCGATCACCTGCACGGAACCCTCTTCATCGACCGCCTCAGCCGGTTGAAGCGCGACCTCGTCGCCCGGCGCATCCGCAAGCTGCAGAAGCAGGGCGAATGGTAGGCCGCGGTCGGTGAAACTGGTCTTCTGCGGAACCCCCGAGTTCGCGCTTCCCACGCTCAGCGCGGTTCTGGCTGCAGGCCATGAGGTCCCGCTGGTGCTGACGCAGCCCGACCGCCCGTCCGGCCGCAAGCTTGAAATGCACGTCCCACCGGTAAAGCAACTGGCCTTGCAGCACGGCCTTCAGGTGCTGCAACCGGAGCGCATCAAGCGCAACGAAGACCTGCGGGTACGTCTGGAAGCCATCCAGCCTGACGCTATTCTCGTCGTGGCCTATGGCCGCATCATTCCTGACTGGATGCTGACGCTGCCGCGCTTCGGCAACCTGAACCTGCACGGCTCGCTGCTGCCAAAGTATCGCGGTGCGGCCCCAATCCAGTGGGCCGTGGCCAACGGCGAGACCGAAACCGGCGTCACCACAATGCGGCTGGACGCCGGACTGGATACAGGCGACATTCTGCTGGAGGAGCGTGTGCCCATAGGCCCGGCGACCACCGCCGGCGACCTTTTCGCATCGCTCGCGGACACAGGCGCCGGGCTGATGTTGCGCACGCTGGAGGGACTGGCAAACAGGACTCTCGAGGCAGAACCGCAGGACGGTACGAAAGCCACGCTCGCCCCTATACTGACCCGTGAAGATGGGCGCCTGGCCCTCACCGAACGGTCCGCGCAACAGGCATACGATCGCTGGCGAGGCTTCTATCCGTGGCCCGGTGCCTGGGGCACCCTCCGGGATAAACGTTTTCTGGTGCACCACATGCGACCGGCGCCCCTGGCTGTCGAGCCTCTCGCCCCCGGTGAACTCCGGTTCAACGCAGATGGGCTTGTCGCTGGCGCTGCCGGCAACAGTGTCCTGGAGTTGCTGGAAGTGCAGCTCGAAGGCAAGCCGCGCATGGCCGGCGCAGCCTTTGCCCGCGACTTTCAGCTACGGGGAGGGGAACGCCTTGGGTAAACCTTCCAAGCCGGCTAAAGCGGTGACGCAGGCACCCCCTGTTGCGGCAGCCACCGCTAGCATCAGCCCCGCGCGGTTGGTCGCGGCCGAGATCCTCGAAGAGGTGGGCGCCACCGGCGCACATAGCGACGATCTGCTGCACGGCCCGCGCCTGCGCAGTCTGTCTCAGGTAGATCGCGACCTCACCACCGCACTCGTGCTCGGTGTTCTCCGCTGGCAAATTGAGCTGGACGCCAGGGTCCGCCCCTTGCTGAGCCGGCCGGACCTGAAGCTGGCAGAACCGGTGCAGATCGTTCTGCGCCTGGGGGCGTTTCAAATCCTCCACATGGAACGCATTCCGGTGCATGCGGCCCTGAACGAAAGCGTAGAGCTGGTCCGTTTCGCGGGTCATCCGCACGCCACCGGCATGGTCAACGCCGTTCTGCGTAAGCTGGCCAACGCCTCTGCACCCCGGCAGCCGCTGGTTGAAACCACCGGCGCCCTGGCCGAGCGGCTCGGGCATCCTCTGTGGCTGGTGGAGCGCTGGCGGGAGACCTACGGCCGGCCGGCGGCAGAGGCAATCTGCACCTTTGACCAGGAGCAGCCACCCTCCCCGTCTCTCTTTCAGGTTCTCGAAGGCGAGCCGCCGTTTCCGCCGATGGACGCAGGTTCGCGCCTGGTCGCCGAGCTGGCCGCCGCCAGCCATCCCGGAGCCACACGGATCTGGGACTGCTGCGCCGCCCCCGGCGGCAAGACGATGGTGCTGGCGCGCCGGCTGCCTGAGGCTCAACTGCTGGCAACAGACCTGAGCCCTGCGAGGCTGAAGCGCCTGGCACAGCGTCTCGCCCGCGAAGCCCCGGATGCCCAGATTAAAGTTGAAGCAGGTGACGCCGCTGCCCCCGCCAAAGCCGGCGTAGAGGATGCGGACGGTTTCGATCTAATCCTTTGCGATGTTCCGTGCAGCGGCACGGGTACCTTGGCGCGCAACCCGGAGATCCGCCACCGCCTGCAGCCGGCCGACCTTCGCCGTCAGGCCGAGCGGCAGCTCAAGATTCTGCGGGGCGCCGCGGGAAGGCTTGCACCCGGCGGGCGGCTCCTCTACTCCACCTGCTCGCTGGAACCGGAGGAGAACGAGGCGGTGATTGAGGCGATGCTCGAAGCCGAAAAGGGGTGGAGGCGCGTTCCCGTGAACCCAATCCTGCAAAAGATGCGCGAAAGCGGACTGCTTCTGGCCAGCGAGGAGCAGGCCGGACGGTTTACCCGGGCGGAGTGCCTTCGCACGTTACCCGGTTACTCCTTCGCCGGGGAGGGCTTCTTCGCCGCCCTGCTGGAGCGAGCGTAAGCAATGCGCCAATGGGCTAGAAGACAGGCAGCAGCAGGAGGAATCGCAGATTCGCTTCGGGATGACAACCGATGGAAGAACTCCCCTACAATAAGGCACATGCGATAGAGCTAAGGCACATGCGATAGAGCT
>CAXSBL010000090.1:0-3406 GCA_964235515.1 uncultured Bryocella sp. | reverse complement strand
GGGGTGAGGACCCCGGAGAGGTTGACCATTGCGGGGAGGCGCATATCGGGCTTGTCGATGCCGTAGCGCTCGATGGCCTGGTCGTAGGTCATGCGGACGAAGGGTTCGGGCGGGAGCTCGACGCCGGCGGCGCGGAAGGCGGCGTGGAGGAAGCCTTCGGCGACGGCGAAGATGGTTTCCTGCTGGGGGAAGGTCATCTCGAGGTCGATCTGGGTGAACTCGGGCTGACGGTCGGCGCGGAGGTCTTCGTCGCGGAAGCAGCGGGCGATCTGGAAGTAGCGGTCGAAGCCGGAGATCATGAGGATCTGCTTGAAGATCTGTGGGGACTGCGGCAGGGCGTAGAAGTGACCGGGGTGAACGCGGCTGGGGACGAGGTAGTCGCGGGCGCCTTCGGGGGTGGAGCGCGTCATAAACGGGGTTTCGATTTCGAGGAAGCCCTGTTCGACGAGGTAGTTGCGGATGGCCATGGCGACTTTTGAGCGCAGCAGGAAATTGTGCTGCATCTCGGGGCGGCGGAGGTCGATGTAGCGGTACTTGAGGCGGGTTTCTTCGTCCTTGATGGCGTCTTCGGCGGGGGAGAACGGTGGGGTTTTCGCGTCGTTGAGCAGAAGGAGGTCGCGGCCGACGAGCTCGATCTCGCCGGTAGCCATCTTGGGGTTGGCCATGCCGGGTTCGCGCAGGCGGACTGTTCCCGTAACCGCTACGACGAACTCGGGGCGGGCCTGCTCGGCCTTGGCGTGGGCTTCGGGAGAGATGGATTTGTCGAAGACGACCTGGGTGATGCCGGAACGGTCGCGGAGATCGAAGAAGATGAGGTCGCCATGGTCGCGGCGGCGATTGACCCAGCCCATGAGGGTGACGGGGGTGGCGGCGTGCGTGTCTGCGGGCGAGCCTGCGGAGACATCGGAGCGGGCGTCGGAGGAGCGGAGGGCGCCGCACCCGTGGGTGCGCTGCAGCTGGCCAAGAAAATCGAGGGTCACAATCGCTCTATTGTACGGAGTTCGCGGAGGGGCGTTGGATCCGTGCGCCGGTTCTACTGCGAGGTGGGCGTAAGGGTTTTGCTGTCGGCGGGATCAGTCCCATCAGGCAGATCGAGCCAGCGCGGGCTGATGTATTTGGCGACGAAGTCGACGGCGAGGGCCAGGAGGCCGCCGGCCGCGGTGTTGACCAGGCGAAGATCGGCGGCGGTGCGTTCGGAAAAGCCGCCGAACGCAAAGAGGAAGACCGTGTACAGGGTGAGTACAAGGGAGAAAAGAGCGTAGTTGACTGCCTGCAGGGCGAAACAGAACCACGCGGTGACGATGATGACCAGGAAATAGGTCCAATGCGTGAAGACCGGATGAAGGGTGAGCAGAGCACAGAGAGCCGCTGCCACCAAGGTACCGGCAAGCCGCGCCACACCGCGGCTAAGGGTGTTGGCCCACTTCGGCTTGAGCACCAGGAGCGCGGTCATCGGTGCCCAGTACCCGTTATGCCATCGCAGTTCCCGGTACGCGAGCGTGGTCAGGGCGAGTGTAACCACCAGCTTCAAAACATAGGCTGTGGTGTCAGAGCGCCAATGGAGCTCAGCCCGCAAGCAGCGCCAGAGCTCCCTGAAGCGTGTATCCAACTGTCGGCCGACTGGCGGCCGGGGAGCTGCGGCATTGTTCGTGCGATGTTTCGCCAGATGCCACACGAAATACGTGAACATCTGCAGGCCACCACCAAGCAGAACCATGCCCGTGCGCCCCAGAGCGTAGTGAAGTCCCTGCGCGAAATAGCTGGAGACGATGACAAAGACGGCGCACTGCTGGCCGATCCAGCCGGAGGTGTTGCCGAGGCCGGCGAGCAGGCCGTAATTCACGGCGGCCGCCACGCAAAGCACAAGTACAAGAGGTGTCCACGCCGCGCCCAGACTGCCGGCCAGTGTGGCCGAGGCGATGCCCAGCGTGAGCAGGAACATGCTAAGCAGGGTAGAGGCGAGTGCTTCATGGAACACCGCGAAACCCACGGTGAACGCAGCACCAGCGGCGATGGACCCGGCGCTGCGATGGCCGGTGACTTCGCCCAGGATGAGCGCGACCGCAATGGGCAGTGTGGAGGCGAATGCCGGGTGCGGTGTGCTCTTGTTCCAGGGAAAGAGTGCAGTGTCTTCAGAGATGTCGCGGAGACGAAACATGAATCGAAGGAACCGCCGTAAAGGTAACCATACTGTGCCGCAACGGCGGGTCGTCTACGGGCGGTTCGCGGCACGTCAGCCGCTACCAGCACTCGCCTGCTGTCAGTATGAGGCCTGAATCGGATCACGTGGCAGGACCGGCGTGTGAGGAGGCGGCTCTTGGAACCTATGATCGAAACTTGAGAGGAAACCAGGGCTGCCCATGAGGAGAACCGCGCAGGAGTGGCCTCAAGTTTAGGAAAGCTCCATGGCGTCCCTAGCGGCGCGCAGATCCATGCCCGCGGGATACTCCATGGATTGCAGAGCGGCAGCGGGAGCTTCGGCGATTGCGGCCATGGTGGCCGCTGAGGAGTCGACCGGGAGAATCGCTGCAGGGTCCAGGCCGTTCGGCACGGTCGGCAGGCGCTTGAGTTGGAAACAGGAGCGGCAAAAGACGGGACGGCCCTGTGTCGGCCTGAAGGGCACTGTGGTCTCGATACCGCATGCGGAGCACTCGGTACGGGTCTCCGTGCGGGAGAGCGGCAGGGTCGCCGCAGCGGCTGCCTGCCCGGGTTGCGCTGATTCCACTCGTCCCAGCCCGGCACGCTTGGCTTTGCAGAGCTTACAGCGCTTGGGATCATTTTTGAACTGGCGGTCAAAGAAGAACAGCTGTTCCCCGGCAGTGAAGATGAAGTCGCTCCCGCAGTCGGAGCATTTCAGTAACCGATCGACAAAATCCATGGCACCCTCTCCCGAAAGGCGGGATTCAGGCTGTGGCGCCCGCACGGAAACCCAAAGGGGCAGCCTGCGGAGGCGTGCAGCCTGTAGAACGTTCCAACAAGGGGACCCGAAGACACCTTCAGAAACGTTGGTACCGTTACCGAAGACTTACAACCGAACGAAGAGGGAGCCGTAAAGCTCCCTCTTCGGTTTTTACTGAACCACTAAAACTGAGAAACAAGCTTCGATGAGAGCCTAGTCCTGCTCCTTGCGAACCTTCTTGCGATTGCGCTTGCGTGCCAAAGCTTCTTTGACGCGGCGCTTCTCGCCTGGCTTGAGATAAAAGGAGTGACGCTTCACCTCTTTGATGATGTCTTCGGTCTGTACCTTGCGCTTGAAGCGCCGAAGAGCATTCTCAAGGGGCTCACCCTCCTGAACACGAACCTCTGCCAATGGAAAACACCTCCAAACCTGCCAAAGTGGCAGTATCAGAATATCGCTCCCTGCAGTTTTTCCAACATGTTTCTTCGAACGAAAGTGATAGCGGCG
>CAXSBL010000089.1:0-3647 GCA_964235515.1 uncultured Bryocella sp. | reverse complement strand
AAGCTTGCCGGCGCGTGCGGCGCTAGTAGAATCAGGGTGTGAGATAGTGGTGGACGCGGAGAAACCTACCAGGGCGAGGGCGAGGACAGAAAAGCGAGCAAGAATCGTCATTGTGAACTCCTATCGTTTTGCCGACTACAACTTAAGTGGACTGTCGTGTCGGCTAGGAACACACTAAAGTCGATATGGCGGAACTTCTAGAGCCGACCAAAGCTTGCTGCAATACTCGCCATCGATGGTTACTAAAGTAACGAGCTCGGACCCTCTGCAATGCTCCACTCTCCCGACCGCTGCAGTTCCCTGACCCCGAGTTTTACCCTGTAACGTCGTTGTGCGGCTATGCATTTGCCGGGGCGGCTACCCGGCGTATTCTGACCGCAGATGGTGTCCTCTCCGTACCCGCACTCTGATCGTGACCTGCTGCAGCGCATCGGCCGTTCGGCTGGCGGCAAGGCCGGATACAAGCAATTAGTCCGTGAGCTTGGGCTTGGCGGCGGCCGCGAACGCAGACTCCTCCTGGAACAATTGAGCCGCATCGTTGCCAGAGGAGAACTCCGGCAACCGAAACAGGGCGTTTGGGCCATTCCAGCGGCACCCGCAGCGAGCACAGACATCGTGGATCCGGCAGGGACCGCAGCGCGGAGATCTGCCGGCACTTCTGCGAGTGGCCGGTCCGCAGCGACGGAGAACCATGGGGGCGCGATTAATCCCGGCTTCGGTGACCCACGCGCGACAGATCACCGCTCAGGCCGCGACCGGCTGCTCAGCGGCCGGCTCGAGCTGCACCGGGATGGCTTCGGGTTTGTTCGGCTGGAGAGTAAAAATGGCACACGGTCAGCCGAAGCGCAGGACATCTTCATCCCTCCCGTGGCACTTCACGGGGCCATGCACGGGGACCTCGTGCTGGTGGAGGAGGACACGCCGCGGGCGGATGGGCGGCGTTCCGGACGCATTGCGCGCGTGCTCACCCGTCGCAATCCCACGATGGTGGGCATCTTTCACTATGCCCGCAGCGCCGCACGCAGGCGCTGGGCGGACGCCCAAAATGCGGCTTCTGCTGTCCAGGGAGACTTCGTGCAGCCGCTGGATGACCGCATGGGCGGGCCGATCGAGGTCGCCGGGGCGGAAAATGCGGTGCTGCCCACCAACTCCGCCCATCGCACGCTTGGGGATGAGGCGCGTCGGCGCCCTGCTACTGCACAGCAGGGACTAGATGGAGACGCTAGCAATCCATTTACAGTCGATCCCGGCCAGAGCCAATGGCCGTTGGAAGGCCTTGCGGTTGAGGTCGAGATCCTGCAGTACGCCCTGGGGGGCCGTCCTGCACGCGGCCGCCTCCTGGAGGTTCTGGGTCCGCCCGATGCGTTCGGCGTAGACGTTGAGATCGTCATTCGCAAGCACGGCATCCCGCATACCTTTCCCGCGCATGTGCTTGGGGAGGCGGACGGAAGCAGTGTGCACACCGTGGAATCGCTTGCGGAAGGTGAGCTTGCCGTTCGGCAGGACTTTCGTGATCTCCCGGTGGTGACCATTGATGGAGAGACGGCTCGCGATTTTGATGATGCCGTGCTGGTCCGCGAGCTCGCCAACGGCAACACAGAACTGCAGGTGCACATTGCGGATGTCGGCTACTACGTTCCGGCAGGATCGGCGCTCGATACGGAGGCGCGGGTGCGCGGCACCAGCGTGTACTTTCCCGATCGCGCTGTTCCGATGCTGCCGCACGCGCTTTCGAGCGGCATGTGTTCCCTGCTGCCGGAACAGGACCGCCTCGTCTTAAGCTGCGTGATGGAGATCGATGCCCGTGGCGAGATCCTGGGGTACAGGGTGTGTGAGGGTCTCATTCGCAGCGCCCGCCGCATGACCTATACAGCCGTGCAGCACTGCTTGAACGCCTCGCCTGCGGCCGCTGGCTGGAACGGCGGCAAACAGATCACTCCAGTCGCGAGTTCGGAGGATCAGATTGAGCGTGAACGCATTGGGTTGGAGAGGCCGGAGCTGCCCTCTGCCTTTGACCACATGCTCGAGCTCGCGCTGCGGCTGAATGCCAAGCGAGTCCGGCGCGGCTCGATCGATTTCGATCTGCCCGAACCCGTGGTGCAGTTTGACCCGGATGGCAACATGAAGGCGATCGTACGGTCGGAGCGCGGCTGGGCTCACCGGCTGATCGAAGAGTTCATGCTCAGCGCCAACGAGTGCGTGGCGACCTGGCTGACGGGGCAGGATATTCCCTCGATCTATCGCATCCACGAGATGCCCAGCCCCAAGCGCATTGTGGAGTTCGAGGAGACCGCCGCCGGATTCGGCCAGACGCTTGGCATCGGTAATCTTCCGGTCAAGCGGCTCACGATGAAGTCTGACCGGCGCGACACGCAGCGGCAGTCTGCCCGCGGACGCGACAGCCGCCCGGCGCAGGCGCACGAGCTGCCGGCCAGCATCCCGGTCACACCGCAGATGTACCAGAAGCTGGTGAGCCGCATCGCGGGCAAGCCGGAGGAGCGCATCCTGTCGTACCTTATGCTGCGCTCGCTCAAGCAGGCCCGTTACGCCGAAAAGAACGAGGGCCATTTCGCGCTGGCGAGCCCCTGCTACACCCACTTCACCTCGCCAATCCGGCGCTACCCCGACTTGATCGTGCACCGTCTGCTGCGGGCGATGCTGCGCAGCGGCGCCGACCCGCGCGGCGGGCCGATTCTTTCGGGCGATCCGCAACCATGGGCTGCCGAGTTGGCCAGGTCCAAGGGCCAGCACGCGGCGGCCGCACGCCCCACGCCGCCGGAGCCCGTCTCGCGGGTGGATGTACGGTCCACCTCCGCCGGTGTCGCATCGTTGCGGCAGTTGGAGGGCGGCGACAGGCGCAGCCGCAAACGCGACGGCAGAGTCGGCTGGAGCGACGGAACGGCTGGTGCCCCTTCCACGCCGGCCGCAGACCCGTTTGAGGATCTTTTCGCGGGTGAGTCAGCGCCGTTGACGTCTGAAACTGAAGTGGAAGAGGCGAGAACCCCGTCCGGTAGCAGGCCCGTTGAGCCGATCTCCGCGGAAGAGCTGACCGACATCGCTGCCGAGTGCTCGCAGACAGAGCGCCGCGCCGCCGACGCTGAACGCGAACTGATCGAGTGGAAGAAGATGAAGTTCATGGCCGACCGCGTCGGCGATGAGTTCAGCGGACTGATCCTGTCCGTCACCAAATTCGGCTTCTTTGTCGAGCTCGACGAGCTCTTCATCGAGGGTCTGGTGCCGCTCAGCTCACTCAGTGGGGATTTCTACAGCTTTCGCGACACGGACCGTTCCATCTGCGGTGCGCGCACCGGGCATTGCTTCGGCGCGGGTCAGCGGGTGGAGGTCATCCTGGACCGGATCGACCGGCAACAACGCCGGCTGCAGTTCGCGCTGAAACCGGGAACCGAACCCACCGGCAACTCCGGGCGAGGCTCCCTGCGCGCCGGCCGCAGCGAGGACGATCGCGGATCGAAGAAGGCACGGAAGACCGCAAAGGTGAAGGTAAAGGCGGCGATTGCGGCCAAAGCTGAAAGAGCGGCCAAGGCGGTCAGGTCCGGCAAGCAATCGAAGCCTCCGAAGGCGTCTAGAGGTAGCAAGGCGAAACGCAAGCGCGATAGCTGAACGAGCAGGCCTAACGAGCAGGCCTA
>CAXSBL010000088.1:0-4474 GCA_964235515.1 uncultured Bryocella sp. | reverse complement strand
CACGGCGGAGGCCGGCTCAGGGTTTGGCTGTGGCTGAGATGCCGTGGGTGAACGGTTTCAGGAGGAACTCGCGGCAGAGATTGACGGCGGCCTGGCCCCCGATGCCGATCAGGGCGTTGTCGAGAGCGAGCTTTCCGGAGCTTTCGTCCGGATGGTAGACGCCGGAAAGCGCACCGGCGGCCGCGTTGCCGAGGATATGCGAGTAGTTGGGTTGGTTGCGGCCGTTGTTTCCGCGCGCGATGACGGAGGAGGTGATGGCATAGAGCGCGCGCTGTCGCATTGTTCCGGTGCCCATATAAAAGTAGCGTGGGTCCTGGCGGAACAGGCTGGGCAGGATGGCACTGCCGATGATCTTGCCGATGAAGCCGTCCGCGTAGGCCGCGCCATAGCGCTTGAAGTAGCTGGCGGCATCGTCGCCATAGGCGGGGAAGGTGTTCTTGTATTGCTCCCCGCCGGCGACCGCGGCGGCGGCGATGAAGGCGACCGGGTCGGTGGTGGCGTGGAGGGCGAGCGAGAACTTCTGCCGTGTGTCGAGCGGTTCTGCGTTCCAGACGAAGCTGGTGTAGAAGTTTGGAAAGATGCCGAGCACGCGCTGCTTTTCGGCGGCATGGATCTCTTCGTTGGCGATCTCACGGCGGGTGACGGTGACCTCGACGTCGGCGGTCCCGACGGCCAACGGCAGGCGAACTTCGATGATTTCGCGCGGCTCGACCTCGACCAGGGAGATGCGTTTGGAGGTGTAGGGTGCGAAGCCCGGGACGGCGACGGTGATCTCGTACTCGCCACGGCGCAGCCCATCAAAGGTAAAACGGCCCTCCGCGTCGGATTTGATCGTCGCAATCGGGTCCTGCGCGCCGGGAGCCGCCAGGGTAACAGTTGCGCCGGGGATCAGCGCACCGGTGGTATCGGCGACCGAGCCGCTGACGCTGCCGTCATGGCTTTCGACGTGCGGGGCCTGTACGGGGGCAGGGACTGCCTGCGGGCTGTTTTGAGTCGTTTGGGCGGGCAGGGCCGCTGGAAGAACCGCGGCTATCGCGAAGAGCAGCGCGAGACCGGCGCGCAACCCGAGGTGAAGGGAGCTCCCGGCGAGGGATACGGGGCAGGACGGGTCGTGCATCTTGCAAGCTCCTGGCCCAACAGTGGGAACCGTGCTGCGAGTGTACGCCGCGGGACGCCATCGAGCGTAAACCCGATCTTGCCTGGCGACGACTTCGTGCCTTACAGACGATCCCACGGCCCTACCATAGCTCCTCCGCCGCGACGATGGAACATCGCGATGTTGTTGGCGGGTGCAACGAAAGGGCCATTGTTCTACCCGTTGGACGAAGTAGGCACCCATTTGTGGTACAGGTGAAGGCTGGGTCAGGCCGGTTCGAGGAACGTACGTGAACGAACAGGAATCGGAATTGCTGTCTGGCCGGAGTTGTGCCCCGGCCGGGAGGCGCGTGCCTCCGTGCACAGGGGAAGGTAGCCATGGCTCTTTTTCGTGAAGTTGCGACGCTTGCCGAGGCTCTGGCCAAGGAGGGCAGCCGGCTGAAGAAGCGGGCCGCCATTGCGGAGGCTGTGGGCCGGCTGGCGGGCCGGCATTCAGGGCCGGCAGAGAACGTTTTGGTTGCAGCGGCGCTCGATCCGGAGTGCGTACAGCAGGCGGGCCGCTTTTGTCTGTACCTTGCGGGCCAGCCGTTTCCGGAGGCCGACAACCGGCGGCTGAATGCGGGTGGGGCGATTTTGTCCAAGGCGTTGAAGGCCGTCTCCGGCGCGACGGACGCGGCGATGACCGCGGCGTACCGCCGGCATGGGGACCTGGGCGCTTCGGCCTACGATCTGCTGGTGCCGCCCTATGGCCGCGCTCCGGGCAGTTCCACGCTCACGCTGCAGGCTGTGGCGGAGGCCTTTGACGCGATGGCCGTCGAGCGCACGACGGCCGGGCGGTCCGCCACGGTGGAGGCTCTTCTGCGGCGCGCGACCGCGTCTGAAGCCAAGTATCTGCTGAAGTTGATGCTGGGCGACATGCGGATCGGGGTGAAACAGAGCCTGATCGAGGAGGGCATCGCGGTGGCGACGGGCAGCGCTGTCGAGGAGGTCCGGCATGCGGTGATGCTGGAGGCCGATCTGCAGCGCGCGGTGACCCGGGCCTTTGAGGACACACTCGTGGCGGCTCACCTGCGGCTGTTTCATCCGCTGGGGTTCATGCTGGCTTCGCCGGTGGAGTCGCCGGAGGAGGCGGTGGAGCGCTTCACGGCGAAGCCGTTGAAATCGCCGAAGTTGCCGAAGGTTCCTAAAGCCAAGCCGGGGAAGCGGGCGCGAAAGGGCGAGGCCGTTGTTGCGGAGGAAGTGGAGCCGGTTGCGTCCGAGGTTGCCGGCCTGCTGCCGGCGAATGCGGCCGAGGAGGGATTTGCCGAAGACGTGGAGGCCGCGGCGTCGCTCGGCTCCGGCGAGGAGAATCCGCCTGCGGGGAACGGCATTCACGCGTTTCTTGAGGACAAGTTCGACGGGATCCGGGCGCAGGTGCACTGCGGCGACCCCGCGCAGCCGGGGCGAGTGGCGGTGTATTCGCGTTCGCGGGAGGAGATTACGGAGAGCTTTCCGGAGATCGCAGAGGCCTTTGCGGGCGTCGTGGCCGGGCCGGATGGGGTGATCTTCGACGGCGAAATTCTGGGATGGGATGTTGCAGGCGACCGGGCTTTGCCGTTTGCCGTGCTGGGGCAGAGGATCGGGCGGAAGCGGGTTTCGGACGAGCTGCGGAAGGCGGTGCCGGCGGTGTTTATGGCGTTCGACCTGATGTATGCGGACGGGGAACTGCTGCTGCCGAAGCCGCTGTCCGAGCGGCGGGCGCGCCTGGAAGAGACTGTGGCGCGAATGTTACCGGAGACGCACGCTGCGCTCGAGGCGAAGCGGGTCCAGAAGCCGCAGGGTCGCCTCTTCGGGGACGGGCCGAGCGCGGAGGGTGTGCAGCGGCTATTACTTTCGCGGGCGCAGCGGGTGGAGAGCGCCGAGGCGGTGGATCAGGGCTACCGCGATGCGCGGGCGCGGTCGAACGAAGGCGTGATGCTGAAGGCGGCGGGTTCGGCGTACCTGCCGGGACGGCGTGGGTTGGCCTGGCTGAAGCTGAAACGCGAGCTGGCCACACTGGACGTGGTGATTACCGGGGCGGAGTATGGTTCGGGCAAGCGGGCGCAGTTGCTGAGCGATTACACCTTTGCCGTGCGCGGACCCGGCGGTGAGCTGCTGAATCTGGGCAAGGCCTATCAGGGGGTTACGGACGCCGAGATCGCGGAGTTGACCGAATGGCTAAAGGAGCACACGCTGGAGGACTTCGGGCATTTTCGGACCGTGGAACCGATCCGGGTGATCGAGGTGGCTTTCAATAACATCATGCGGTCGGACCGTCATGCGAGCGGGTTTGCGCTGCGGTTCCCTCGGATTCTGCGATTGCGGGACGATAAGTTGCTGGCGGAGATCGACACGCTGGCTCGGGTAGAAGAGGTCTATTCCTCGCAGCCGGATAAGCCGGAGGAGACAGAAATCGTCTGATATTCCCCGGCGGAAGCGGCTTGCAGAACCGGTTGCGGAGCAGGGCAGGTCATGGTGCGAAGGTTGCAGACAGTGGCCGTGGCAGCGTGCTGACAGGACCGGACTCCTGGAGTAGTATGTCCTAAGCGAATGAGGATTGCTGAAGCGCATTTGAGCTTCTTCATACGCCAGCAACTCAGAACCTCCCTGGAGCTTCCCCCTGAATCTGCGTTTGCGTCTTACCCGGGCCCTTTCCTCGTTTCGTCCTTCCTTCTCAAACCTGCGATTTTCTCGTTCAAAGGCAATCACCCTTGCGGTCGCTGGGATTTCCGGTGGTTTACTGCTGGGAGGTGCGGCCGGAAGCCGTGCGGAGAGCCGGCATGCGGCTCCGTCTCCGGCACTGGTGCCGACTGGGGCGATCCTTCCGACAGGTTCGCTGGTGGGGGCGTTGCACCCCACCGGTCAGCCCTACGAGCTTCGTCTGCACCACCTCCATACGGGCGAAGACATCGATGTGGTGTACCGGGTGGGCAACACGTATATCCCGAGCGCCCTCGCCCAGTTGAATCACTTTCTGCGCGACCACCGCACGCAGGAATCGAGCCACTATGATCCCCGCGAGTTTGACGTGCTGCACAACGTGCTGGCTACCCTAGGGCGTCAGAACAGCGTGATTGACGTGGTTTGCGGGTACCGTACGCCGTGGTCGAACAATTTTCTGCGGACTCGGTCGGCGAGCACGGGTGTGGCGCAGCACTCGCAGCACATGTTGGCAAAGGCGATCGATATCCGAATCCCGGGCGTGACGACGAGCCGTTTGCGTGACGCGGCGATGAGCCTGGGTGCGGGTGGCGTGGGTTATTACCCGGTGAGCCAGTTCGTGCACGTGGATGTCGGCCCGGTGCGGCACTGGAGCTTCGGCGGTCGCGGCGACGACTAGCTGCAAAGCTAAATCAGATTT
>CAXSBL010000087.1:0-4592 GCA_964235515.1 uncultured Bryocella sp. | reverse complement strand
TCGGTTGCGTCAGTTCCTGTCACTACTGGCTCCTCCAGGGAATTCATCAGGGCGTAGTTCTGGAGGGCCAGGGCGGCGCTCCACTCCCCGTCCAGCGTGTGAAGATACGTTAACTGCAGGTTGAAGAGCATGCCCTGGGCGTGCAGGACCGCTGGGTAGATCTGGGCCATCTGCTGGTATTTCAGGACCTCCAGCTGGTAGGCGCGGCGGGCGCGTGGGAGGATGGCGGTGCGGTAGCGCTCTGCGGAGGCTCGGGCGGTGGCGTATTGCTGGGCGAGAGGCTCAGCCTGGTGCCGCGTCAGCAGTTGCTCGCGGAGGACGTTCTTGCCGGCACGGTCGACTTCGGCGCGCGCGGCGGCTACGTTGCCCTGGTTGCGGTTCCAGAGTGGCAACTGCACCCCGGCTTCGGCGAAGCTCATGGGGCCGGCTTTGGCGTTAATGGCCCCCAAAGTCTCTCCGGAGTACCACTCTCCAGCTTTGATGTACAGGTCGGGAACGGACTCTCGCTTGGCGGACTTTAACCGGGCTTCGGCGACGGTGACCTCCGCCTGTGCGCGTTTGACGGCCGGGCTTTCGGTGGTGTCCGTGGCAACCAGCGCCTCGGCTTCGATCACCGGCGGCTCAACCAGAGGTCCCGTGAGGGGCTGCGGGGCGAGGTCAAGTTGGCCGGCCACGGTGGCGAGCTGCGCGAAGGCCGCGAGGAAGCTGCGTTGTGCCTCTTCGAAGTCGATCTTTGCCTGTTCAGCGGTGACTTCGGCTTCGAGCACGGCCGAAGCGTCGGCCTGGCCCACACGCTCCAACTCGTGGGCGTTGGTCTCCGCATCGAGGGCAACGCCGAGCAGCCGGTTCTGGATGGTGACCGACCCCTGCGTGGCCAGCGCGTGGATAAAGGCGCGGGCGACGTCGTCACGCACCCGGGCGCGCTGGATTTCGACCGCGAACTCATTGGACCGGCCCTCGGCGCGGTAGACGTCGCGGCGCAAAGCGAGTTTGCGGCCGAGGACGAAATCCTGCGAAAAGAAGGCACCCTCTTCGCCGCCATGGTAGCTGCCCCCGCGGATGTGATCGCCGGAGTAGCCGACGGTGGGGTCGGGGGGAAGCCCTGCCTGGCGGGCCTGCTGCTTGGCGCGCTCCACATTCCGCTGCGCCTCGGCCAATGTGGGATTGCTTTGTTCGGCAAGGGCAAGGAAATGGTCCATCGTCAACGGCGGGCGATGGGTGACATCGCGCAGAAGTTCCGGTGCGGGCAGGTTCGAGCCGGTGTGCAGGTCTATGGCTTCGGGCTCCTGAATCGTATCGAATGGAAGCGCGAGTGACTCCAGGTCGGCGCTGCCCGAAGGCTTTGTCTGAGCCTGCGCGGTCTGCTGGTCAACCGAGTTTTGCACGCTGGCGGCAGCGGCTTTTGCTCCCCTGTTCGCGGTGTCTTGACCCATACCTTTCATGTCCTGCGGCATCGGATCGGGCTGCTGTTTCGTGCGGTTTGGCCTGGTTGTCGGGTTGGTATGGGACTTCGTTTGGGGCGGCGTCGCGGGAGCAGGCATGTCCATGCCGGGCATGGACTGTTGCGCGGGAAGCGGGGCGGTCAGGATGCTGAGGCCCAGGGCCAGGGCGAGGTATTTCATCTGAACTCCATCTGCAGTTCCGGCTGCCGGCGAAGGCTTAGCCGCGTGTGACGGTTTTGGAGGAGGCGTAGAGCGAAGCGTACGGGTCCGCCGGGCGATTTGCCTTGCGCATCGCGGCGAGAACCTCGTCATATTGGGTGGGCGGCAGGACGCGGATGAAGGTCATCATGCCCTGCATCCAGCGGCTCCAATCGGCACGGAGTCCGAGGTTTTCCGGCTGGTTCACCAGGCTGTCCATGTTCATCATGGGGCCCTCCATGTAAGCGTCCTGCGGGAAGTTGGGGACGCTGTTCGCGTTCGGGGCGAGCTCGGCGGTCTGCTGCTTCATGCTCCCCGATCCCATGTCAAAGGCATCGAGATTGCGTTGCTGCAGGGGACTCATCGAGGGAGTGTTCTGCGTTTGCTCGGTGGCGGTCCCCATCATGCCGGGGTCGAGCTGCGTGTTGGCGAGCGGGCCGCCCGGAGCCGTGGCCTCCGTGCCCGCGCCGAGAGTGGGCGAGGGGATCTGGCCGCTATCTGCAGGAGCAGCTGCCGTTTGCTGACCCGAATCCACACCGGGCATGGAGGACATGGTCCCCATACCGGCTGGGGTCGGCGACATCGGACCCATGCGCATTGGACGTGTCATGGGGCCGACCTGCGAGGCCATCTGATTCATCATGTGGTGGGGCAGGTGGCAGTGCAGCATCCAGTCGCCGGGGTTGTCGGCGACGAATTCAATTGCGCGGGCCTGGGCGACGCCGACGAGCACGGTGTTGCCGGGCCACCAGGCGGTCTCCGGAATGCGGCCTCCCTCAGTGCCCGTGACGTAGAAGGTGTGGCCGTGGAGGTGCATGGGATGGTGATCCATGCCGAGATTGATGAAGCGAATGCGGACACGATCGCCCTGGCGCACGACCAGCGGCGTGGCCGCGGGGCCGGCTTTGCCGTTCAGCAGCAGCCAGTTGAACTCCATCATCATGGTGTTGGGCACGGTGGAGTTCGGCAGCACGGCGTACTCTTGCAGGTGGACAACAAAGTCCTTGTCGCAGTGTGGGCGGTAGGGCACACGCGGGTGCATGACCACCGCGCCGAGCATGCCGGCGAGCTCCTGCATAGCCATGTGCGAATGGTAGAAAAAGGTGCCTTCCTGGTGGATGGTGAAGCTATAGGTAAAGCTTTCGCCGGGCTTGACGGGCTCCTGGCTGATGCCGGGCATGCCGTCGTTGCCGATGCGGTCTTCAAAGCCGTGCCAATGGAGCGAGCTTGGTTCGGGTAGCTCGTTCTTGAAGATGACGCGGATCTTGTCGCCCTGCGTGACCTGGATTGTGGGGCCGGGGGCGGAGCCGTTAAAGCCCCAGACGTCAATGGTTTTGTCGGGAGCGATCTGGCGCTTGAAGACGTGTGCCGTGAGTCGAAAGACTTTGGTATAGCCGTCGAGTTCGAAAGGAAGATCACCGACGTCGGTTGTGATGGTGGGCGTGTTGCTCACGGGACCGGAGTGGGTGTCCAGTTTAGAGAGCGAACCGCTGGCGGTGCCGAGATAGCCGCCCTGGGCAGCGACCTGTTGTGTAGGGTTTAGCGGGTTGTGAGTGGTTTCGGCGAGGAGGGTCCGTTGCGAGGCGAACAGGCCGGCACCCAGCGCGGCGGTACGCTGCAGAAAAGATCTGCGGTCAGACATGGTTTGTCCTTAAAGGCTAGTCCGGGGAGGGATAAAACTGAATGGCGAGCGACGAAGACTGCCGGCGTTCTTAACGCACGACAATTGTTCGGGAGCAGGACCAGGTTCAGATCCGCAGAGCGGGGGACACCTTGGAACGCAGGGCTGCCTGCGGCGAACCTCGTTGTGGCGATCGAATCGGCGAAGCGGTCAAAGCCAGCCTACGAAGCGAGGCAAACCGGAGAGGCGCTCCGAACCCAACATGCCTGAGAGACACGTTAGCCTTGTGAATGCGTGTCGTTGGCCACGCGGGTAAAGCGTCCGCAGAGACTATCTTTGTCAGGCACGGGCCCACGCAAGGTTGCCCACAGGCGGGGTGCACCCGGTTGATGCGGACCTGACTGACCTGAGTTGGCCTCAGAGGCGAGGCACTGTGCTCACAACCTGCCTTGGCCTGTGCCCCGGATGTTCGACTCGCTGCCCGGTGTGCAGCCGAAGACGGGCAGCAGTCCCCGCAGCGCAGGGACGGCACCTGCATGCCCACGATGCTGACTAAGAGCAGCAAAGTCGTAAGCAGGCGGCCTGGCGAGAAGAACGACATCAGCTACAGCATACCGGGTGTCGGCGGTCCGTTGTGGATGACGTGTTCGGCTGGTCAATGTCCCAGATCTCTCCCAGAGATGTCCCAAATTGGCACACCGCCTGCCCGATTGCTACCCAAGGGTGGGATTGGCAGCCCGGTAGCCTGACGGGGATGATGATGCCAACCTTCCGGGGACGTAGCGGGTGAGTTCGGTTCAGCGGACGAAGGGTCCGCGAGCGCGATCCGCACCAGGCTTGGTTCACGGACTGTATTCACGGGGTGGGTAAGGGTCGCGTATGTTGTTGCAGTTGATTGTTGCAAAACTCGATGCGGAGCTCAGTCGGTTGCAGGAACTCCGGCGCATCGTAAACGGGATCTCTTCCGCCTCGCCACTGGATGGCTTACCTATGAAATTGGATCAGTTGCAGGAGATGCCGCCGATGCTCCTGTTCGCACCCGAAACCGCCGCTCAGGCAAATTTAAACAGTCTTCGTCACGTAACGGCACCGAAGAGCCGCACGCGCAGCAAGCATCCGGAAAACCGGGCGCTTACCAGCACGATTCCAGCAACACCGGTCGTGGTCCATGCCGCTCAGGTGGCGAGCGAACGTCAGCGCCGTATCCCGGCGCGTGCCGCCGCAACCGGCAGGAACAAAGCTGTGGCGTTCATGGCCAAGTCCCGGCCTGAGGTGACGCCCAGCGTGGAAGCTTTACGAAACCGCTGGCTCGCGGAGGGCTGATCGGCAAC
>CAXSBL010000086.1:0-4800 GCA_964235515.1 uncultured Bryocella sp. | reverse complement strand
GCAGCGGCGTTTATCGAGGGTTTAGCTGGAGGGACTCGTCGAGGGCGAAGAAGAGGGTGGTGCCTGCGGGCAGGGTGGCCTGGTGGTCCTGCTTGAGCCAGACGACCGTGCCCACGCCGGCGCCGATGCCTGCACCCACGATGGCACCTACACCGCCGCCGACTAGGGCGCCGGCGACGGCGGCTACGCCTGCGGTGCCGCCGATGATGGCGGCCGTGGCCTTGCCATTGCCGCGCGCGTTAACCGTGCCTTCGCCGTTGACCTTGAGATCGTCTTCGCTATTGACCGCGGTGAGGGTGGCCTGCAGTGGGTACGTGGTGCCGTCGGGCAGGGTGACGCTTTGCGGCTGCAGGCGGATGGCGGCTCCGCCGGTGATACGGCGACCGCTGTGAACGGCGGTGACACGACCGTGGATCGCTGAGCCGGCGGGAAGAAGGACCTGGCCGTTGCGACCGGCGTCGGCGAGCAGTTGCGCGGTGAAGGGAGAGCCGACGGGGGTGGTGTCGGTGCCGAGGACGACATCGAGGCTGGTTTTAAGGACGGTGCCGGCGGGCAGTTCGAAGGGCGCGGCGGGCACCTCGGTGACGATGCCGCTGTCGTCGTCCGCAGGATGCAGGGCCTCGGCGCGGGCGGTTTGAACCGGAGCGTAGGTGTTCGGCGTGGAGGGCAGGGTGGAGGCGGGCTGGCGGACGATGAGGCCGGGCGTGGGCTGCGGCACAGCCTGAGGCGTAGGGCCTGTTGCGGAATAGGCGACGGCTTCGCTTGGGCTGGCGGCGTACGTCGGCGTCGCCTGGTGCGACGGGGCGCTAATTTTTGGAGGCGGAACGTAGTGAGCGGGGCCGCCGGCGGTTTGGGCGGCATCGAGCGCGGGGTCGTCTGGATGCGCGACACCGGTCATTTGCGCCATGCCCGCGAGGGTCAGCAACGGTAGAGCCAGGGCCGGAAACACCGGCTGCCAACGCTTCAGGTTCATGTGCGAGGTTCTCCCAACGTCCGGCGCGCGACGCTCTCTTGAGGATAGAGCGAAGAGTTGTGCGGTTGGGAGCCAAAACGAACCGCTGAACCGCGCCGAGCGTTGCCCTTTGTGGTTCACCGGGCGACAAGCTGTTTGTTTCGCGGGATCAGGCCTGCGATCTCCGGATGATCTCGTCGTAAAAGCGTTCGTAGTGGGGGATGATGCGGCTGGCGCAGAAGTGGTTCTGCGCGGTGGCGCGGGCGGCGTCGGCCATGGCTTCCAGGCGGCCCGGGTCACGTAGCAGGGCGGTGGCGGCTTCGGCCATAGAGGCTACATCGCCTATGGGGAAGAGCAGGCCGTTCTGGGCTTCGCCGGCTACCCCGTCGTTGATGAGCTCGGGCACGCCGCCTACGCGGGTGGCGACCGCGGGGACGCGGCAGGCCATGGCTTCAAGCGCGGCCAGGCCGAAGGATTCCATTTCGGAGGGCATGAGCATGAGGTCGGCGAGCGGCAGCAGCTCGTTGACGTTTTCCTGCTTGCCGACGAAGTGGCATCGGTCGAGCACGCCGTGTTGTTTGGCGAGGAATTCGGCCTGGGAGCGGTCGGGGCCGTCGCCGATCATGAGCAGGCGGGCGGGAAGCTGCTTGGCAACGCGGGCGAAGACCTCCACGACATCAAGGACTCGCTTGACGGGGCGGAAGTTGGAGAGGTGAACAAGGAGTTTTTCGTCAGCGGAGGCGTACTCGGGGCGTTGTTTGGCGACCAGCTCGGGGCGACGGACGTAGACGTCGCAGTTGACGAAGTTGCGGATGACCTCGATGGGGCGGGTGATGCCGAAGGCGGCCACGGTGCGCTCGCGGAGGTGGGCGGAGATGGCGGTGACGCCGTCGGAGCGCTCGATGCCGTAGCGGGTGATGGGGAGATAGGAGCGATCGAGGCCGACGAGGGTGATGTCCGTGCCGTGAAGGGTGGTGATGAACGGCAGCTTGATGCCGCGGGCGGCGAGCATGTCGTGGGCCAGCAGGGCGGAGACGGAGTGCGGGATGGCGTAGTGGACGTGCAGGATGTCGAGTTCGTAGAGCTCGGCGACCTCGGCCATGCGGGTGGCGAGGGCGAGATCGTAAGGAGGGTACTCGAAGAGCGGGTAGTTCGAGACCGGGACCTCGTGGTAGAAGATCGAGCCCTCGCGGCCGGTGAGGCGGAAGGGCTGCGAGTAGGTGATGAAGTGGACCTGATGGCCGCGGGCGGCGAGCTCGATGCCGAGCTCGGTGGCGACGACGCCGGAGCCGCCGTAGGTGGGGTAGCAGGTGATGCCGATCTTCATGCGGGGCTCGCGGTCTCTCGTTTTCGTGCTGGCTACAGTCTGCCGTAATGGATGAGTTCAGGAGGCGGACGGTTCGGGATGTTATGTGGCATATTGCTCAGCGATGGGCTTTGAGCTGGTGAGGTGGGAGGGGTTGGGCTTGGGTGGTTCCGTTGCGAGTTCTCAGTTTGGGAGTTTTCGGTCGAGAAGAGGGTGAGGAGGGCGTCTCGTTCTATCTCTCTGGTGTCGCGGAGGCGAGTGATGATTTTGTCGAGGTCGCGGTCGTTGTAGCCGGGGTGGCAGACGAGTTCCCAGGTGCCGGAGTTGGGCAGGGAGGCGAGGATGCGGCGCAGGGCGGGTTCGTTGAGACGGCCGGTGGCGGAGATGCCGAGGGTGCCGTCGGTGGTGCGGACGGCGCCGGAACGGATGGCGGGCTGCGCGAGGAAGCTGCGGCACAGCAGTCGGCTCCCTGCGACGCTCAGCAGGCGCAAGAGGCGCGTGTGGCCGAGGCGGAGGCTCCAGGGGGCCTCGAAAGGGTTGCGGATGGCGGGAACGCCGGTTTCGACGGCCGCTTCGAGGAGTGGACCGGCGATCTGCGGCAGAATGTGGGTGTGTTTGTGGGTGTCGACGTGGGTGACGTGGAGGCCTGCGCTTTGCAGGATGCGGATCTGGGTGACCGCTTCGCGTTTGAGCTCCTCGCGGCGGATGCGGCCGGTGACAGCGGCGAACAGGAAGGCGCGGAGTGAGGGCCGGAAGGTCTGGCGGTCGGGGCCCAGCAAGGACGGGATGGCTTCGGGTGGGGAGACCGGGGTGCCATCGGTGAAGACGATGTGGCAACCGGTGCCGAGGCCGGGGTTGGCGTTTGCGGTCGCGACAGCATCGGCGAAGGCGGCGCCCCGGGCCATCAGCGTAGCTGAGGTGAGGGCTCCGGAGGCGTAGAGTTCGGCGATCGCCCGGTTCACGCCGGGGGTCAGGCCGAAGTCGTCGGCGTTGAGGATGAGGCGCGCTGGCATGGGTTGGTTGCTAAAGGCTCAGCGGTAACGCTGCTGATGCCAGTGCCAGGCACTTTCCAGGATGTCGTTGATGTCGGCGTGTTTGGGTTGCCAGCCCAGGACCTCCTTGGCTTTGCCGGAGCTGGCGACGAGGCGGGCGGGATCGCCGGCGCGACGGGGGCGGATCTCGGCGGGGATGGGCTTGCCGGTGACGCGGCGGGCGGCCTCGATCACCTCTTTGACTGAAAAGCCTTCGCCGTTGCCGAGGTTGAGGATCAGACGGTCGGTGGTGTCGAGGGCTTTTAGGGCGAGCATGTGCGCGTCGGCGAGATCGACGACGTGGATGTAGTCGCGGATGCAGGTGCCGTCAGGGGTGGGGTAGTCGTCGCCGTAGATGAGGATTCTGTCGCGGCGGCCAAGGGCGACGTCGAGGATGAGGGGAATGATGTGGGTTTCGGGCTCGTGGGCCTCACCGCGGTTGGGTAACGCGCCGGCGACGTTGAAGTAGCGCAGTGAAGCGTAGTGCAGGCCTTGGAGGCGGTTGAGCCAGGTGAGCATGTGCTCGACAAGAAGCTTGGATTCGCCGTAGGTGTTGGTAGGGGCGAGTTTTGCGTCTTCCGGGATGGGCACGGCTTCGGGTTCACCGTAGACGGCGGCGGTGGAAGAAAAGACGAGCTTTTTTACACCGGTGTTCTGCATGGCTTCGAGCAGCGCAAGCGTCGAGGCGGTGTTGTTGCGGAAGTACATTTCTGGCTTCTGCATGGATTCGCCGGCCTCAATGAGCGCGGCGAAGTGGAGAACGCCTTCGGGTTTTACGTCGTTGAGGACAGCTTCGATGCGCGGGCGGTCGGCGAGATCGGCTTCGACAAACTGCGCACCTGCGGGAACGGCCTCGCGATGGCTATGGCAGAGATTGTCGATGACGGTGACCTGGTGGCCGGCTTCGAGCAGCAGCGTGACGACGGTTCCGCCGATATAACCGGCGCCTCCGGTGACAACGACATTCATGGGTGCGATCTCCCTGGTGACCTGACGAACGGGTGAAGATGCGCGGCGGAGATCCGCAGCGGGTGACGACAGTAGGGTACATGACGATCCAGGTGCATGAAAGCGATTGCAAGGCAGATTTGTCTTTGGGGCTAAGCGCCGCATATCGCGGCGTACCAACCCGCAGATGCTTCGGGTTGACCGCAGGCTTGTATGTCGCTATGCTCAGGAAGTTGCTTACGAGGGCTTTGGTCCTCGGTGAGCGCACCAGAGGCAAAACTTCTGGGGACGTAGCTCAGTTGGTTAGAGCGCTGCCCTGTCACGGCAGAGGTCGCGGGTTCGAGCCCCGTCGTCCCCGCCAGATCTTAAACGGTCTTGGCGGAATCCCGCATACGCTGGTCGGTTCACCCGGTGGGGCGGTTAGCTCAGTTGGTTAGAGCGCCTGCCTTACAAGCAGGATGTCGGGGGTTCAAGTCCCTCACTGCCCACCATCACTTCTCAAAAAACTCCAAACGCCATAGAAGCGGCCAAACTTCCCGAAAATACGTGGGTTGTACAGATCC
>CAXSBL010000085.1:0-4868 GCA_964235515.1 uncultured Bryocella sp. | reverse complement strand
CGACCCCTGCTACGACCCTGCAAAAACCCTGCAAAAACCTTGCAGCGACTCTCGACAGAGCTATCCTCAGGCCACCGCCGTTTCATCCTCAGTGCCAGCCGTCAACCTTCGCGCATGACACCTGTCATATCGCAGTGGTCGCGCATACGGCTCCGCAAGGGCCGGTCAACCCGCAAAATCCAATCGCGGCAGCACGCCCGTTACAATCGCCGGGAGCTCCTCAAACCAGAATCTGCCGGCAGCTCCCCAGGAGATGTTTCATGCGAGTTCCGCTTCCTCTGTCGTTCTGCTTGCTTTGTGGATCGCTGGCCGCCGGGCAAACCCCGCAAGCCATGCCCTCGGCATTCCCCGTTGCGACCGTCAAGCCGAGCGCCCCAGACGCGCGCACAATGACGCAATTTCGCGGAAACCGCTTCGTGACGCAGGGCACAACCTTTCTGGATTTGTTTAAATACGCCTACAACGTACATCCGGAACAGCTCGTCGGCGGCCCGGATTGGCTGCGTACCGAAAAGTTCGACGTCGTTGCCGATCCCGAAACGGAGAAGCGCCCAACCTCCGACCAGATGAAGGTTCTGGTGCAGGGGCTCCTCACCGATCGTTTCCATCTGGTCATGCACCGGGAAGGAAAGGTCCTCCCCGTCTACGTCTTGACAGCGACCGCCGGCTTGCCAAAGTTGAAAAAGAGCATCGCCGACCCCAACGACATTCCAGGCGTTGCGTATGATCCAAGAGGAATTTTGGGCGTAAGGAACGCCACGATGGCGAATCTCGCCACCTTTTTGCAACGTTTCGTCCTGGACCGGCCGGCCGTGGATCAAACAGGGATCGCCGGTCACTTCGACTTGGAGCTGCACTGGACACCCGAGACTCCCGCTGCCGGCAGCAAGGCTGAAGACCCGGCCGCGGGCGCCTCCGCAGCACCAGGTCTCTTCACGGCCATTCGGGAGCAACTCGGGTTGGAGTTGAAGCCGGGAAAACGGGAGATCCCGGTTTTTGTGATCGACGCGGCGGAGCAGCCCTCCGAGAGCTAGGAAGTTATTGACTCAGAGCCAGCGAGCCGGCAGACCACCGGCATTTCAGCTGCGGAATTTCGTTCCGGCAACGCAAAATCCTGCGTTGGTCCAGGCCGCCGGCGTAGCAGCACACGAACGGAAATCCTCCTCTACAATCACCGCATGCCGAATGCTCTCCCCCTGCTCAAGCCCCGCGAGGCCGCCGCGATGCTCGGCATCAGCTACCCGACCGTAAAGCAGTGGATTCTCGCAGGAAAACTAAAAACCGTGCTCACCCCCGGTGGCCACCACCGCATCGAGCAGGCTGCCCTCGAGCCCTTCCTGAAACACGACGCCGAGCGCCCCGCCGCCGAGTCTCGCGAACGCTTCCGCCGCGTCTCCGGCCGCAACCAGCTCATCGGCAATGTTCTCGACGTGCAGATCGATGGCCTGCTCGCCAAGGTCGTGCTCTCCTTCGGCAAACAGCAGATCACCGCCATCGTCACCGCCGACGCCGTCCGCGAGATGGACCTGAAAAAAGGCGATGCCGCCGCCGCCCTGATCAAGTCCACAGAGGTCATGATCGAGCGCATCTAGCCTCGGCTGCGCGGCCAAAACCTCAAGCAATCCTTCAACGCCCTGTAACTAGCTTGATTCCCACCCAGCTCTCCCGAAAGCCCGAAGGTCGCGCTTCGGCTGCACAGAATACAGCCCAGGGAAAGTAGAGTAGTTGGAAAGCAAAGCGCTCCATCATGCGCCGGAGTCAGCGCAGCCTGCCTAGCCTGAGATGGAAGCTCGCACCGCGACCTGGGGAGACCCTTTCTCTCACGCCTTCTAGGCACCCAGATGCAAGACTTTACCGAAGAGGTAGGGGAGGGAGACTACTCGTACTTCAGCGTAGTCACCGGATCCAGCTTCGCCGCCCGGTTCGCCGGCAGCGTCCCAAAGATCACCCCGACCAGCACGGCCGTCAGCAGCGCAATAATCGCACTCCAGATCGAAACCGGGATCTTGAAATCAGTAAACGTCCGCAGCGCCAGCGGCAACGCCAGTCCCAGCAACGTGCCGATCAGGCCGCCGGACAGTGACAGAAAAACACTCTCCGTCAGGAACTGCAGCCGGATCTCCCGGCTGGTCGCGCCCAGCGCCTTGCGGATCCCGATCTCCTTGATGCGCGCCTGAATGTTGGCCAGCATGGAGTTCATGATGCCCACCCCTGATACCACCAGCGTGATCGCCGAAGCCAGCGTCAGCACAATCACCAGCATGGTGGAGATCTGGTTCATCACGTTCAGCACCTGCGTCAGCGTGAAGGCAGTAAAGGTGTTCCCAGGCCGATGCCGCCCGCGGATGACGTCCTCAATATGTCGCGCCGTCGGCTCAACCTCTTTGGTATCGCCCACGGAAAAGAAGATCTGCTTCAGGTTGTCAGTCCCGGTGAAATACCGTGCGACAGGATAGGGCACCAACATGGTCTGGTTGCTGATCTCGCTCTGCCCGAAGGTCTGAATACTCTCCTCAAACACACCGATCACGGTAAAAGGAATTCCCATGATCGTCACCTGCTTATCGAGCGCACCGGCCGTGCTGCCGTAGAGCTCCATGGCCATCGGCTTGACGATGACCGCCACCTTGGCGTGAGTGTCGTCGTCCTGATCGTCGAAGAAGCGACCGGCCAACACCTTAAGGTTGCGAACCTGCTTGTACTGAGGGCTCACGCCCAGCAGCATCGCCTCCTTCACCTGCCCATTGCCGATCGGAATCGAGTCATGGAACTCCAGCATGGGCGAACTGGCAACGATCCCCGGCACCTGCTGCAGCACAGCATCCAGATCGCCCCGGTTCATGTACTCCGGCGAACTGGATCCATCCGGCCCGGTGACGCTGGCGCCTCCGCCCTGCATCTCGATCATGTTCGGACCGATCGAGGCGATCATGTTTAACGCATATTGCCGGCCCGTTAATCCCAGCGTCGCCACCAGGATCACCGAAGCCGAACCGATCACCATGCCCAGCATGGTGAGCAGGAACCTGGCCTTGCTGGCACAGAAACTGTCGATGGCCAGCGACCAGGTCTCACGGAATCCGACTGTCGAACGGGCACTGCGTAGGGTTGCTTCGAAGCTGTCGTGTCGCTTGGTCGCCCTTCGATCCAAGGCGCGCCGACCCGCGGCACTACCGGTCGCCTTGTCTGAAGTGGAAGGCCGGTCCAGTTCCAGAACGGGTTCGTGAACAACTGTAGCCATGCCTCTACGCTAACCCTCTCGCGTTGGCCCCAGGCAAAACAAGCCACCGTTGTTCCAGTATGGCAGCCGATTGAAAACGCCACCATAGCAAGAGATACGGGGAAGGGTGTGAGGGATGCACATCTTTATTCCCCTTTACGGTCATCCGCGTACCCCAAAAGCGGCTCACCACCGTACGCCTCACTTGCCGGCCTGTCTACACCAGCGCCGCGTGGGCTCGCCGGGCGGCGATCGCAAGGGCCAGGCGAGAGATGCCGCTGAACAGGATCGCCACACCCAGCAGTGTGCCGACCACCCACTCCGCCGCCGACGGCAGGTGCAGCCAGATGAACCCCGCCAGAATAATAGAGACCACCGCATCCACAAAGATCCAGCCGCCACCGGCGACGCCGCGCACGGTGAAGCCTGCGATCAGCTCAAAGATGCCCTTGATCAACAGATACGCCCCAAGGAAGAGCGTGAGCGACACCAGCCCTGCCACCGGATGCAGAAACAGGAAAACGCCGGCGGCGATGTAGGCCAGACCCACCAGAAACTCCCAGATGTGCGACCCGGCACCCCGGACATGCCACGCAAGAACGAAGTGTCCAATGCCGCCGAAGATCAGCAGCCACGCCACGATGGTCTCAATCACAACACCGGCGATAAAGGGTGTCGCCAAGGCCACCAGACCCAGCAGGATTAGCAGCACACTGAAGCCGATCGACCAGCCTACTGACCCACGCGAGATTCCTCGCACCGGCAAACCGCTACTCAGCGTTCCCATGGTGACTCCTGACCGTAGAAACGGTCCTCGAGGCTTTGGATGCAAAGTGGAGCCAGCTTTGCGCTACAACGCAGAAAGTAGCCCGTTGAAAGTGCCCAGCATCGGCAGGAACAGGGCCATGACCAGTCCGAAACCAAAGAACATGAAGCCGAACATCAACCACAGCCCCCAACGCTCGTAGGCCCGCGCGGCGTTGTACGGCAGGTAGTACACCAGGATCTTGCCCCCATCCAGAAACGGCAGGGGAACCAGGTTAAAGATAAACAGCAGCAGGTTCACAAGGATGCCGAAGTAGAGAAACAGCAGAAGGGGGAAGATTGCGGGCAAACCCGGCGGAATGCTGTCCAGCTCGCGCAGACTCAGCGCCTCGGCGATGGCGAGGGTTGAGCCCGCTCCTGGGTTGGCATGCTTGACCACAAGCAACGCCAGCAGGCAAAGGAGCGCCGCACCCAGCTGGGCGGCCGGACCCGCAAGCGTGGCCTTGATCTCATCCCTTGGATGGCGGAAGTTCCGCGAGATCATCGGCACGGGCTTGCCCCAGCCGAGGATCAGCGGCGACCGCCAGATATAGATCAGCGGCCACAGCGCCGTGCCGAAGAAATCGAAGTGCGGAACCGGGTTTATCGTCAGGCGGCCGGAGAGCCGGGCGGTCGCGTCGCCGAGGCGGTCCGCCATCCATGCCTGCGCACAGTCGTGCAGCGAGATGGCCAACAGCAACACCACCATCTCAAAGATCACCAGAGCCAACGTCATAGGCATATGTCTAGGGTACCCCGGTGCCGCCCTCGCGGTCGCGGGGCCGTCCTCACGGCAAACAGATCGGGCGCGACAGCAAGAGGAGGACCAGCAAAGAGGAGAACC
>CAXSBL010000084.1:0-5307 GCA_964235515.1 uncultured Bryocella sp. | reverse complement strand
TTATGGCCTTGGTCGCAGGGCCGCCAGGAAGTCGGCTACGGGCAGGGTGTTGAGGATGTCGGTGGGTTCCAGCCAGGCGCGGCGGAGTTGGACGATCCCGTTGTCGATCTTGTCTAGCTCGTCGGTGGAATGGGCGTCGGTGTTGACGGTGATCTTGCAGCCGAGTTGTTTGGCGCGGCGTAGCTGGAGGTCACTGAGGTCGGAGCGGGCGGGGTTGGCGTTGTGTTCTACGGCGATACCCAGGCGGGCGGCGGTGGGGAGGAGTTGCTCGAGATCGATTTTGTAGGGGTCGCGCTTGAGGACCTTGCGGCCGGTGGGGTGGCCGAGGATGTTGACGTGCGGGTTTTCGCAGGCGCGCAGGACGCGGGCGGTGACCTCCTCGGAGGTCTGGTTGAAGCCGGAATGAACGCTGGCGACGATGATATCGAGCTGGGCGAGGGTGTCGTTTTCGAGGTCCATGGAGCCATCGAGGAGGATGTCGCACTCGACGCCGGCGAGGAGGCGGAAGGGGACGGTGGGTTTGCGGGCGAGGGGGTTTTCGGCGGCGAGTTGGCGCTCGTAGCGATCCCATTGCGGGCCGCGGCCGCCTTCGAACTCCTCGTGAAGCAGGGCGGAGACTTCGCGGATTTTGGCGGCGTGGAGCAGGGCGCGGCGGTCGTCCATGCCGCCGGTCATGGTGAGGAGTTTGGAATGGTCGGTGACCGCGATGTATTCGAGGCCGCGGAGGATGGCGGCTTCGGCCATGGCCCTGATTGAATCCGCGCCGTCGGACTCGAAGGTGTGCATGTGGACGTCGCCGCGGAGGTCGGAGCGGACGATGAGATGCGGGAGCGTGTGGGCGGCGGCGGCTTCAATTTCGCCAGAGTTTTCGCGGAGTTCGGGAGGGATGTAGTCGAGATCGAGGGCGTTGTAGATTTCGGCCTCGGTGGCGGAGGCGATCACGGTGTTGTCTTCGACGCGCAGCAGAGCGTACTCGCTGAGCGTGTAGCCGCGCTTGATGGCGCGCTGGCGGAGGGTGACGTTGTGGTGCTTGGAGCCGGTGAAGTATTGGAGCGCGGCGCCGTAGCTGACGCGGGGCAGCAGGCGGACGTCGACCTGGAGGCCGTTGCGGAGATTGAAGCTGACCTTGTTCTGGCCTTTGGCGAGCAGTTTGTCGATTAAGGGAAGGCTGGCTACGTGCTCGACGGCGGCGGAGACGACGTCCGGTTCGCAAGCCGGGCCGGTGACGAGGAGGTCGACGTCGCCGATAGTTTCGCGGCCGCGGCGGAGGGAGCCGGAGGGCGTGATGGTGTCAATGCCGGGAAAGGCGCGAATGAGTTCGGCGACGCGCTCAGCGTGCTCGCGGGCGACGTCGATGCGGAAGCGGGCGCTGTTTTTGCGGTGGTCCTCGATGCCTTTGAGGAGCTTTTCGGTGAATTTTGCCCCCATGCGCGGGAGGGTAAGCAGATCGCCACGTTTGGCGGCTTCTTCGAGGGCGTCGATGTCGGCGACGCCAAGCGCGGAGTAGATGAGCGCGACGGTTTTGGGGCCCATGCCGGGGAGTTTGAGCAGGCCGAGCATGCCGGGCTGGTAGCGGGTGAGGAGTTCGTCGCGGAGGGGCATGGTTCCGGTGGCGACGAGGTCGCGGATGTTGGCGGCCATGCCTTTGCCGATGCCGCCGATGGAGAGCAGGGCCTTGGGGTCGGCGTCGGGGAGGGTGAGGGTTTCGAGCTGGGTGGTCTGCTGCTCGACGGCCTCGGCGGCACGGCGGTAGGAGCGGATGCGGAAGGGGTCGGCGCTGTCGATTTCGAGAAGGGAGGCGGTCTCGTCGAGCAGGCGGGCCAGGGTGATGTTGTCCATAAGAGAAGTTGTACGTTGTAGGTTCTACGTTGTACGTGAGGATGGAAGCCTACTTGAAGGCGGGTTCGGGTGTGGCGTGCTGGCGTTGCGAGTTATAGAGCAGGACGCCGATGAGGGTTTTGCCGTCTTCGATTTCGCCGCGATGCATCATGGCGATGACCTCAGAGAGGGGGGTCATGAGTAGCTCGATGCGCTCGTCGTCTTCGGGCGCGGCTTCGCCCAGGGTGAGGTCTTCGGCGAGGACGATGTTCATGGCTTCGGAGAGGAAGCCGGGGCTGGCGTAATAGGTGCTGTGTTTGGACCACTTCGCGGCGCGGTAGCCGGTTTCTTCGACCAGCTCGCGTTTTGCGGCGGCCATGAGTTCCTCGCCGGGTTCGATGCGGCCGGCGGGGAGCTCGAGCAGGAACTTGCCGGCGGCGTGGCGGTACTGGCGGATGAGCAGGATGCCGGGGTCGGCGGGGTTCGTTTTTGTATCGACGGCGAGGACGACGACGGAGCCGTTGTGGCGCACGACGTCGCGTTTGGCCGTGACATTGCCGGGTTCGCGCACCTCATCGGCGGTGACGTAGAAGATGCGGCCCTTGTAGACGGTCTCGGAGGAGAGGACCTCGGCGGTGCCGGTAAGGTGTTGGCCGGAGCGGTGTTGGATGTCCTGATTCGGATCCTGGTCTGCCATGCGCTTCAGTATACGAAGGCGATGGCGGGTGGTGGGATGGTGGCGGGGGATCGATTTTGACCGGGCTTTTGCATCCGAACTGCATCAGGACGCGGCGGGGCGCATCCAAAGGGACGCAGATCGTGTGCGCCCTTCATCTATGCAGGTAGAGTGTTATCCCGTTTCGTCGCTTCCCGGCAGCTCCGCGCTGTTCCGGGCCTTTGCGGAATCTGAAAACCCGGCGACCGTGGAGCAGGTGCGGCGCTGGTATCCGAGTGATCCGTTTCGGTTTGACTGGGCTAAGACGGCGCCGGTGTTACCCGCAGAGCACAGGGAGCGGCTAGCTTCAGAGTTGCTGACGCAGGCGGACTTGTTTCAGGCGGGTGAGGCGGCTCGGGCGAATATTGCGAAGCTGCGCGACGGGGCGGCGGCGGTGGTGACGGGGCAGCAGGTGGGGCTGTTTGGCGGGCCGCTGCTGACGTTTTTGAAGGCGGCAACTGCCGTGCGCAAGGCTCAAGATGCGACGCGGATCTCCGGGCGGGAGCATGTGCCGGTCTTTTGGCTGGCGAGTGAAGATCATGATGTCGTCGAGGCGGATCAGGTCCATCTGCCGGGAAAATACGGTGTGGTGACGCTGCGGGCCGGTGTGGGTGTCGCCGGCGTGGCGGCGCCTGCGGGGGCTTTGCCGGTGGGGGACGCAATGGAAGCGGCGCTGGCGCAGGCGGAAGAATTGCTTGGGTTTGCGCCGGCGTGTGAGTGGCTGAGGGCGGCGTATACGGATGCCCCCGGCTACAAAGCGACCATGGCGAGCGGTTTTGGGCGGCTGCTTTCGCGGGTGTTTGCGGCGCAGGGTCTGATCGTGATGGATGCTTCCTCGCGCGAGTTCCATGCGTTAGGGGCGCAAGTTTTGCGGGCCGGGATCGAGCGGGTTGCGGAGCTGGAAGAGGCGTTGGTGGAGCGGTCGGCGGAGCTGGAGGCGGCCGGGTTTCATGCGCAGGTGAAGGTGGCGGCTGACATGAGCCTGCTGTTTTTGCTGGAGCCGACTTCGGCTGGCGTGACCGAACGGCGGGCGCTGCGGCGGACGCGCGACGGTGGGTGGAGGGCTGGGGCACGGGGGTATTCGTCGGCGGAGTTGCTGAAGATTTTGGAGGCTGAGCCGGAGCGGCTGAGCCCGAATGCGCTGCTGCGGCCGGTGTTTCAGGATGCGATTCTGCCGACGACAGCGTATGTTGGGGGGCCGGCGGAAATTGCGTATTTTGCGCAATCAGCGGCCGTGTTTGAGAGGGTTTTAGGGCGGGTGACGGCGGTGTTGCCGCGGCTTTCAGCTACGTTGGTGGAGCCTTCGGTCGGGGCGTTGCTGGCTCGGCATGAGGTACAATTTTTGTCTGTGATCGAGGCCAAGACGGCAGAGGAACTGGCGCTACGGCTGGGAGCTCGGTCAATGCCGGTGGAAGCCAAGCGGAAGCTGGCGGCGGCGGGCAATGCGCTCGATGCGGAGTTGACGGCGCTCACCGACTACATGAACGCCATGAGCCTGGAGCTGGGGCGGTCGGCCGGGGTGAGCGCGAGCAAAATGCGCTACCAGATGAACCGGCTGCGGCGAATGGCGGCGCGGTTCCAGACCGAGCGTGAAGGGTCGCTGCGCAAGCAGGCGGATGTGATGGTGCTGAACCTGTACCCCGAGGAGCATTTGCAGGAGCGGCTGCTGGGTGGTGTTTGGTTTCTGGCTCGGCTGGGCGAGGACCTGGCGCAGGTGCTGGTGGACCATGCCGGGCAGGAGTGTGCGGGGCACCGGGTGCTGTTCTTTTAGGCTTTCAGCTGATTGTCCAAGGGTCTAGGAATGGAACGCCGATAGCCTGGAAGTCGGCTACGTTGCGAGTCACGATCGTCATGCCATGCACCAAGGCGGTCGCCGCGATCAAGCTGTCGCGCTCGGGACGCGGGTTTGGTACATGGAGGGGCGCGCAGCGGAGTGCGACGGCCGCATCGATCGGAAGGATTCGATCCATGAACTCAGGCAGGACGTGACCACGCATCCAGGCGCGTAGCTTGGAGCCCTGGATCGGGTCGCGTCGCTCCATCCGGAGGACGCCGAATTCAAGCTCCATCAGGGTGATGACGGACAAATACAGGGTCGTCGCCTCGACGCTCGATAGCCAGGCGATGACGTTTGGATCGGCTTTGCCATCACCCGCTTTGCGCAGCTCGGAGACGACGTTCGTATCGAGCACGAACATTAAGAAAGATCTGCAGGCTGAGGAAGATCTCTCATTCGGAGTGCGTCGAAGTCAATGTCTGCGAGCCCCGGCATGGAGAGAGCATCCACGATGTTTCGCCGTTGGCCGGAGAGGCGACGGTATTCCTCAATGCTGAGCAGTACATGAGCAGGCTTTCCCCGGTCTGTGATGAACACCGGTCCCTCAGCCGCGGCCTTTTTTGCCCGGCTGGTGTCCTGATTAAAGTCCCGGCTGGAAAGGGTGGTTGCCATCGCTGGTCTCCTTCGCTGCTGTAGAAATGTTACTACATTGGTATACGCGAGCCAGCGTAGGCAAGGCGATCGAGGGCGGTAAAATGGCGGGCGGAGGGGATTTGCGTATGGGCCTGAGCGATGTGCCGTTTGAGGTGACCTGTCCGGATTGCGGTGGGGTGCTGAAGATCGATCCGGTGTCGCGGGGGGTGATTGCGCATACCCCGGCGCCGCGGAAGCGGACGTTTGAGGACCTGGGGGCGGCGGCGCGGGCGCTGAAGGAGGGGGAGGCGCGGCGGGATTCGCTGTTTGCGCAGTCGGTGGAGGCGGAGCGGAACCGGGATGG
>CAXSBL010000083.1:0-5340 GCA_964235515.1 uncultured Bryocella sp. | reverse complement strand
CTCCCACGCAAGTTTCACGATGACGGTAATTGTGCCCTGTTTTGGGACGTCTGGTACGGGGTACTGGCGACCTTGTCAATGACGGATACGGCAGCGTCTCCTCACAGCTCACTGACAGGAAGGCCGCTTCCGCCGGCACGCGTGTCGTGATTCTTGCGCGTGACAATGATGGCGAACACGCCTGCAATGAGGAGTACCGCGAGGATTATGGCAACCATGAACATGAGTGTTCTCCGGGGCCAGGTGAAGAAATTGCTTCTGGTCTTACGGTTCGGATGCGGGAGTGGTTGCTCGTCGCGCAGGAAGGTGGAGATGACCTTCATCAGGTAGGGTGTTCGGTCTGTTCCTGTACCCGCGACGTCCCGAGTTGGGGTGAGTAGACGGGCATCCGGCCTTTGTGGAATCCCACCCATGCACGATGGTGCTGCGCATGGATGGGGCACGCCCGATGTTGGTGATTCGGAGTGTCAGGGATGGGTGGGCCACCCACGGGCGCTTTATCTAGCTAATGGACCACAAGCGTTGCGCTGACCTGATGCGAAACACTCTGCGCCCCGGAGGTTGTGGTCGCGGTGATAACAAAGCTGCTTGTACCCGTGTATAAGACCGGTTTGTTCGAGCCTGAGCCGCCGCATCCGCTCAGGAAAGCCACGGACACGGATAGAAGAGCCAACAACATGCAGCTTGCAGCCATGCGGCGGCGCCAGGGCATAAAAACCCCAACCAGCATACAAAGCAGCACCCCGCGCGGCCATCCAGATCGCGAAGGAATTGTAAGTTCAGCAGTTACCGGCGGCGAAACCAAGACACTCGCCGTTGCAGCTTGTCCGTTGAGGTTTAGAGGCATTGAGGAGCAGTTATACCCGGCTGGCAGACCGGAGCAGGTGAGCGCAACGGAACCGCTGAAGCCGGCAACGGGGGTCAGGTTGATGGAATAGGTAGCACTCGCGCCTGCAGCCACAGTCTGCGTGGCCGTAGGCAACGCGAATTGAAAGTCTTCGACGGATTGAGTGAAGGATGCGCTGTTACTGACCGCGTTGTTATACGCGTCGCCCGCGTAGCTCGCGGTGAGCGGATATTGGCCCGCAGCGAGGTTTGTAAGAGTGAAGGTAGCTGCCCCACTGGAACCTAAAATCTGTTGGCCATAGGAGGTGGTTCCGCTGCTTAGGGACACGGTACCTGTCGGCATTTTAGAGCCACCTCCTCTTACCTGCACCGTGATCGTGACGTTGCCACCTACCAAGGTCTGTGAAGCCCCGCTTTGGATGGTAACCGCAGGCGTGGTTTTGGGGTAAACGGAGAGAAAGATGGAGACGTTCTGCGTTTTGTAATTGGTAAGAATGACATCGGGTAAGCCGTCTCCGTTCAGATCGGCCAATTGTAGGAGTCCACTACCTAAATCCAGGGGAGCGCTGAAATCCGGTTTTGCCTGTAGAAATTTCCCGGTGTCGTCGTTTAGAACCACACTGAGCATGCCTGAGCCGTCATCGGCGGTGACCACGTCTGGCGTGCCGCTGCCGTCCATGTCGGCAGTAGCAACGACTGGGCCGGTGGTGCTGGCATAATTCGTGGTTTGTGCGATCGGGAGATACTCAATCTGATTGGCCGATATTTGAAATGTACCGTTACCGTTTCCTAACACAAGGCTGGCGATGTCGACCGAACCGACCAGGAGGTCTAGATTGCCGTCTCCATTGAAGTCTGCAGCGGCTAAGGAATCCGGGCGGCCAAGAGTGGCGGCCAGAGCTGTTGTCGGGCTTTGAAAGGTACCGTCTCCGTTACCAGCAAAATAGCTGAGCTCACTGGCTAAGTACTTGGTGACCACAAAATCGATACGTTTGTCGTTGTTGAAATCCCCCGTGACCAGGGAAAGAAAGATATCGGAACCAGGAGAAGGAACCGACTGTGCCGTGAAGTTGCCTTTGCCGTCGCCGAGGTGTACGTAGACACTGCCGTTTGCTCCTGATACCAGATCGAGATGCTTGTCCCCATTGATGTCGATCAGGCTCGCGCTTTCAAACCCGTAGCTAGTCATGATCTGACTGCTTTGCGTAAAGGTGCCATCCCCTTTTCCGAGCAGAACGACGTCATACTGCAGGCCGGCAACGGGCGCAACAATCAGATCCTGCTTGCCGTCTTCGTTGACGTCACCCGCGATGAGGGCACCGAGACCACCGATACTGGGAACGTTGAGAGTAGTGATCACAGGAGCCCCGTACCCTCCTGCGCCATTGTTCAGATACACGAGAAGCTTTTGCGAGTAATCATCCGTAACCGCAAGATCAAGCTTGCCGTCACCGTTGAAGTCGGCAATGACCAACCCGGTGAGGTGCTGAGCACCGGTGGAGATGTCCTGCCTTACGCTGAACTGTACCGAGGCGGCGGGGAGGGACAGAGCTGTGCCGAACAACACGGCCAAGAGGGCCACGAGCTTAGGAAACATGGAGAAGACCTGCCAAGGAGAGCTTGATTTGGCGAGAGTATAGCAGGTCAGCGAGGGTGTCTCTTCCTCTTTACGGGTAGATACGGTTGAGGGTGCGGGCGAAGGGGATGGTTTCTCGGACGTGTTCTAGGCCGCAGATCCAGGCTACGCAGCGTTCTATGCCCATGCCGAAGCCGGAGTGAGGGACGGAGCCGTATTTGCGGAGGTCGAGGTACCACTGGAAGGCGGAGAGCGGTAGGTTGTGGGCTTCTATGCGGGATTTTAGTAGGTCGTAGTCGTCTACGCGCTGGGAGCCGCCGATGATTTCGCCGTAGCCTTCGGGGGCGAGGACGTCGACGCAGAGGGCCTTGGTGGGGTCGTGCGGGTCGGGCTGCATGTAGAAGGCCTTGACGGCGGCGGGGTAGCGGTGGACCATGACGGGCTTGTCGAACTGGGAGCTGATGTAGGTTTCGTCGGGGGAGCCGAAGTCGTCGCCGTAGGTGTGGGGGTGCTCGATTTTGCCGGCCTTGAAGGCTTCTTCGAGCATGGCGTGGGCTTCGTCATAGGTGAGGCGGGGGAACGGGGCGCTGGTGTGAGCGTGATGGTGGGCGTGGTCGGCCGGGCTTTCGCCGGCGGTGAGGATGTTGGGCTCTCCGTTTTGCTCTGCTGTGCCGTTGTGGGCTTCAGTTCCATTTTGGGACTGGGGTAAAGATTTTTGTGTAGCGGGCGCGATGACGGCTTCAAGTTTCGCTATATCTTTGCCTATGACGAGGAGGTCGGCGCGGTGAATTTCGAGCACGCGGCGGACGATGTGGGTGAGGAAGCCTTCGGCTAGGGTCATGAGGCCGTCGAGGTCAAGATAGGTGACCTCGGGTTCGATCATCCAGAATTCAGTGAGGTGGCGGCGGGTTTTGGACTTTTCCGCGCGAAAGGTGGGGCCGAAGCTGTAGACCTTGCCGAGCGCCATGGCGGTGGCTTCGAGGTAGAGCTGGCCTGACTGGGTGAGGTAGGCCTTTTCATCTTCGAAGTAGTCCATTTCGAAGAGTTCGGAGGTGCCTTCGCAGGCGTTGGGGGTGAGGACGGGCGGGTCGGTGCGGGTGAAGGCGTGGGTGTCGAAGTACTCTGCGGCAGCGCGCATAATCGTGGCGCGGACACGGAGGATAGCGGCCTGGCGCGGGGTGCGGAGCCAGAGGTGGCGGTGCTCCATGAGGAAGTCGACGCCATGTTCCTTGCGGGAGATGGGGTAGGGGGAGTCGTCGGGGATGCGCTGGGTGACGTGGACGGTAAGGATGTCGAGCTCAACGCCAGAGGGAGCGCGGGTGTCAGCGCGGACGGAGCCGGTGACGACGAGGGAGGACTCGAGCGAGAGACCTTTGAGGGTGGTGAAAGTCTCTTCGGAGACCTGGGCCTTGGGAACGATGCCCTGGACGGTGCCGGAGCCGTCGCGGAAGGTGGGGAAAAGGAGTTTGCCGGAGGAGCGGAGATTGTAGAGCCAGCCGCGCAGGGTAACGGTTTCGCCGATGTGGGCTGGGAGCTCGGCAATGGTGCGGAGCGGGGCTTCGGGAGTGTTGGCTGCGGCTTCCGGGGTCGGCGGGGTGTTGGGTGTGGAGCTCATGTCGAGGTTGATTTTAGTCCGCGTGGCGACTGGCAGGGTGGCGGGCGTCGAATGGTAGTGACTGACGGTTGGGCGAAGCGGTGGGAGTGGTTGATTGCGCCAGAATGCGAGGCGTTGCTGATTCTGACGGCGGGAGTTGTGGCGTGGGTGAGCCGGTCGCCGATGCTGTTTGCGAGCCTAGGGCCGACGGCGTATGAGCTGGTGGAGACGCCGGACCGGCCGAGTGCCCGGGGCTACAACGTGCTGGTGGGGCATGGGTGTGGAATTGCGAGTGGGTTGATGGCGCTTTGGATGCTGGGGCAATGGGGGGCGAAGGGGTCGCCGGGCGGCAAGGTGACGCTGATGCGTGTGCTGGTGGCCACCACGGCGGCGCTGCTGACGGTGATGATTTCGCTGCTGGCAAAGGCGACACAGCCGGCTGCGGTAGCTTCGGCGCTGGTGGTGGCGCTCGGGCCGGGGCGGCATTTGCGGACGGCCGGATTATGGCGCTGGCGATTGTTTGCCTGCGGGTCGTGGGGGAGTCTTTACGGTGGTGGCGGCTGAGGCGGGCGCCGGAGGCTGCGGGCGCCCGGGGGCAGAATTAGGCTGGTGTAGGAGTGAGAACGTGATGACAGTGCAGGAGCAGTTTGGGCAGATTGACATTTATGTGTTCGACCAAATTCTGCGAGGGAATATCGGGCCTGGCATGCGGGTGCTCGATGCGGGATGCGGGTATGGGCGCAACCTGGTGCACCTGCTACGGGAGGGCTGCGAGGTGTTTGCGCTGGATGCGAACGCGGAGGGCGTGGAGCATGTGCGGGAGCTTTCGCGGGTGCTGGGGACAGGGCTGCCGGCCGGGAATTTTCAGGTGGGAACGATTGAGCGGATGCCGTTTCCAGATGGGTTTGCGGACGTCGTGATCTGCAACTCTGTGCTGCATTTTGCGCGGGATGAGAAGCACTTCGACGCGATGCTGGGGGAGCTTTGGCGCGTATTGCGGCCGGGCGGGTTGTTGTTCTGCCGGCTGGGATCGCGGATTGGGATGGATTTCGAGCGGGTGCGGCCGGATGTGTACGTGGTCGGCGATGGAGCGGAGTGGTTTCTGGTGGATGAGGAGATGTTGCTGGAGCGTACGGAGGCGCTGGAGGCGGTGCTGGTGGATCCGTTAAAGACGACAATTGTGCAGGATTACCGTTGTATGACGACTTGGGTTTTGCGGAAGGGGTTGTAGGTGGCTTGCCTGTTGCGGTGGCACCCCAGCGGCAAACGCAGATTCCCTTCGGGAATGACAACTAAATTGCAACGGTAACGCAGTTGCTCCTCG
>CAXSBL010000082.1:1570-5785 GCA_964235515.1 uncultured Bryocella sp. | reverse complement strand
TCGACTGGCGTCAGGTTGACGGTCCATCCCTCGCAGACCTCGTATAAGGCCTATGCCGTCGTCGCCACCTCAACCGGCTCCAGCGCGTACCCCGCATCCTTCCACCCCTGCAATCCACCGCGCAGCGGCCGCACGCGCCTAACCCCTAGCTTGCGCAGATCCAGCGCCACCTTCGCGCTCGTCTCCTCACTCGGACACGTGCAATACAGCACCACGTCCCGGTCTCGCGGAATCATCCCATGCTGTGTCCGCAACTCATCCGGCCCGATGCGCAACGCATTCGGCAGCACCAGCGGATCGGACAGCACATCCAGCGGATGCCGCAGATCGACAATGAACGGCGCTTCGTTTCCGGACCGTTCAGCATCGTCGATCATGGCCAACAGCTGCCCCGGCTCCAGCCGCAAGCCACGCAACTCCCGTAAAAACTGCACACGCCGCGCGTAGCGCCACAGCAAAACCCCGGCCACCATCAGCAAGACCAGCCCAGCGGCGTAGTGCCCCAGGCTGTGAAACAGATCGCTCCTGCGCCGCAACAGGTCACCCAGAAAGCGCCCGCCAAACAGCCACGCACTCGCCCATCCCAGGCTGCCCGCCATGTCATACATGGCAAACCGCCGGTAGCTCATCCCCGACTGCCCTGCCAGCGGTGCCGCCATCGTATTGAAACCCGGCACGAACTTCGCAAACAGCAGCGTCACCGCGCCACGCTGCGAAAGACTTCCCTGCGTCCGCGTCACGCACGTCGCCGCTTCAAACGAGAGCTTGCACAGCAGGTTCACAATGCGGGTTCCATAGCGACGCCCCAGAAAGAACCACACCGAGTCCGACAGCAGACAGGCCAGCAGGATCAGCGGCAACACCACCGCCACATGCAGCTTGTGCGCCGAACTCATGGTGCCTGCGGCCAACAACACCGGCACACTCGGAATCGGCAGCCCCGCCTGCTCCAGAAACACCCAACCAAAAAGGATGGCGTACGCATGAACGGTAAAGGCGCGCAACAGAAAGCCCATCACTCATGCCCTCCAAAAGTCGTATACCCGATAGACGCGCGGGGTCGGGGCTGCGTTGCGAAACCTCAGCCAAAGCTGCAAAAGAACTGCACATCCTGGGCTGCGCAAGGAGCGCACGCGCCAAGCTAATGCCATCGCCCACACCACGCTCAAAGCTCATCAAGACCCGCGGCCTAAAGCACCGGCCGAAATGCTCCTCCACTAAACCCAGTCCAGATCAAGCAAACAAAAAGAGGGAGCCGCCGGAGCCGCTCCCTCTCGCACAACGTTGAAGCAACTACTTCACATGCACACTCGGCTCCACAGACATACCGGTACGCAGCGCACCATCCTGATTCTCCTGCTGCAGATTCGTGAAATCAATCCGCACAGGAATGCGTTGCACTACCTTCACATAGTTGCCCGTAGCGTTTTCCGGCGGAAACAAGCTCAGTTTTGAACCCGTCGCGCCCCCAATCTCCGTGACCTTGCCGTGGAAATGACGCCCACCCAGAGCATCCACCTTCACGTCCACCTCCTGGCCCTTTTCCATGCGCCCCAGCTGCGTCTCCTTGAAGTTCGCCGTAACCCAGAGGTTCTGCAGCGGCACTACCGTGAGCAGTGCCTGCCCAACGCTCAGGTTGTCACCCACCGCCACGTTTTTGCGGCTGACGATGCCATCAATGGGCGCCACAATCTTCGTGTAGCCCAGGTTCAACTTCGCCTGATCCACCTGCGCCTGGGCTTGCTTTACGGAGGCCTCCGCCGCCGTCGCTCGCGCCTGCTGAACAGCCACCTGCTTGGGTGCGTTCTGACGATTCTGGGCCTCCTGCGCGCGTGACGAAGCCAGACGCTGCTGCGCCGACTGCACCTGCTGCTCCGCTCCCTGCGCATTCCGCTGCATCTCGTCCACCTGCGCCTGCATCGCGGTCGCGGTCGCCACGGCAGCGTCGTACTGCTGCTTGGAGATCACATCGCGCTTCACCAACGGGGTGTACCGGTCCACGTCGGTTTGCGCCTTCAGCGCATTGGCCTGCGCCTGCAAAATCCTTGCCTGCATGGCCTGCGCGTTGGCCTGCGCCTGCCCCACGCTGGCTGCGTTGCCGGTCACGTCCTGGCCGGCGGTCGTCACCGACGTCCGCACACTCACATTAGTGATTGGCACATTCGCCGTCGCCTGCACCAACGCTGCACGCGAATTTGCCAGGTTTGCCTCGGCCTGCTCCAGGGCTACTTCGAAATCCCGCGGATCGACAACGGCAATCTCCTGCCCCGCCTTCACCGGTTCGGTCTCATTCACAAAGACCTGCGTCACCTGCCCCGCAACACGCGCACTCACCTGATACAGGTTACTGTCCACCTGGGCATCATCGGTGTCCTCGGTAAAGGTGGAGCGCCAGTAGAAGAAGCCTGCACCCAACAGCAGCAACAGCACGACCGCAGCAATAATAATCCTGCGCCCGGCCTTTTTCTTCGGCGGCTCAGCTTTCTCCTCTACCTTGCCGGCCGGCGCCTGTCCTGCCGGCTGACCCTGCGCACCGTTCACCCCCGGCTGAATCTGGACCGTGCCCGAGATCTGTGCGGTTGCCACATTGCCTTCTTGGCCCTGCGTTCCGCCTCCATTCGCCTGTCCGTTCTGATCGGCCACTGTTACTTCCCTCCCAGATAATCCTTGTAATTCGTTGTTGCCCGGCCCACCGCGCGCGCCAACTGCAGCTTCGCCACGTTGTGCTGATAAAGAGCGGCGATGTACTGGTCGTTCGCCTGCTGATCTGTAGCCAACGCCTGTGACACCGGCAGGTTGTCGGCAATGCCCGTGTGGAACCGCTCCTGCGACTCCCGCAGGGCCTCATCGGCCAGCTGTACATTGCTCTGCGCCGCCTGCACCAGCTTCGCCGCCGACTGGATATCCAAGATCGCATCGCGAATGTCAGCATTGACCTGCTGCGCATCATCGGCCAACTGCGCCTGTGCCTGTTCCCGCTGCGCCCTCGCCGCCTGCTCGTCCCCGCGTGTTTTGGCAATCTGCAGAATCGGCGCCGTGATCTCACCTGTCGCCGTGTAGGTTCCATGCGAGTGCCCCACGGTGTCGCCCAGATCGCCGAAATCTCCCGTAGCGGTCAGCACCGGCAGCTGTTCATCGAACGCCGCCTTTTCGCCAATCTTGGCCGAGGTCACACGTTCCGCATCCGCCGCCAGATCCTGGCGCGTCTTCAGCGCCTGCTCAAACGCCGCCTCGGCCTGTGGCGTATCCAGCGCCGCATAAGGTGCGGTGTCCACAAGGGCGAACTTCTGTTCCAGCGGCAGACCGATCACCCGCGCCAGCGCGATCTTGTCCTTCTCAAACTGGTTCTGCGTGGAAATCAGGTTCTGCTGCTGATTTTGGTAATCCACCTGCGCCCGCAGCACATCCAGCCGCGGACTCGTACCCGCCTCATGGTTGGCCTGGGCCTGGTCGAGACTCACCTTGGAGCTCGCCAGCTGCGCTTCAACGGCCGTGATCCGTGCACCGTCAGCCACGCACAACAGATAAGCATTACCCACCGTCAGCACCACCATGCCCCGCGCGTCTTCGGCGCTCAGTTGCGCTGCCCTGAAGTTGTGCTTGGCGGCCGAATACTCTTGAATCGACCGCAGATTAAACAGGTCCTGCGTCAGGTATGCCCGAAAGTCTTCCACCTGAAAGGGTCCGACAATTGGACTGACTCCTGGAATCTTCAGTCCGTATGCCGCCAAATTTACCTGCTCCACCTCAATCGAAACCCCGGCGGTGATCGTCGGCAGCAGATTCTGCAACTGCTGCAGCCGCTGCGCACTGGCGGTCGTGACATTGGTACCCTGCAGGATGATGCCAAGGTTATTCCGCAGGCCCCGCTGAATCGCGTCATCCAGTGTCAAGGCCAGAATCCCTGCAGTCGCCCTGCCCTGCACGATCGAACCCTGAAAGTTCTGGCTCGCTGCGCCCGGCGTCACATTCGGTCCCGGCTGGGACAACTGCTGCTGAATCTGCGTGATAGCACTTAAATTACTAGAAGACCCGGCTCCCGAAGCGCTGTTGCCCCCCGAGACGCCCTGCGAACTCCCGCTCTGCGCTACTGCCGGCGCCAGGAAATATCCCAGTGCCGTAATGCTCAGGCACAAGGCCGAAACTCTTCCCATCTCCGTCCGTTCCTCCCTGCTGCTACGTACCGGGGCAACCGCCGCTCCCGATGTTTCGACC
>CAXSBL010000082.1:0-1470 GCA_964235515.1 uncultured Bryocella sp. | reverse complement strand
TTTCGACCTGATGCACGTCTTCGATGCACCCCCGAAGCGGTTGTATGCAAAATACTGTCGCAAACGACTCCCCCGTTCGGGTCAGATAACCAGCGGCAATCCCCTCTCTACACTCTCGCACGAGCATCGTCGAATGCGCGCCGTTTCTCCACCACCTTCCCAACGACGCCGCGCTCTACCCACTTACAATGAATCCCTTCACGACCTATTCAAAGCCACGCGGTTCGACGCTGATCTTCGGCGTCCGACTCGAATCCCGCACCCTCGGCTCCGTACAATGGTCGAGCATGAGTGAACCGATCCGCGTCGCCGTCCTCGGCTTTGGTCTCGCCGGCCGTGTCTTCCATTGCCCCTTCGTCAGCGCCGTTCCCGGCCTCGAACTCGCCGCAATCGTCCAGCGCAGCGGGGACGAAGCCGCCGAAGCCTACCCCGGAGCCCGCATCCTGCGCTCCGCCGAGGCAGCCTTCGCCGCCCCGGACATCGATCTCATCGTCGTTGGCACCCCCAACGAAACCCACGAAGCGCTCGCCCTCGCCGCTCTCCGCGCCGGCAAGCACGTCGTCGTTGACAAGCCCATGGCTCCCTCCAGCGCCGCCGCGGCCACCCTCATCCGCACCGCCCGCGACGCCGGCAAACAGCTCTTTCCCTTCCACAACCGCCGCTGGGACGGCGACTTCCTCACGATCCAGCACCTGCTCGCCGAAGGCACCCTCGGCCGGCTCAACGCCGTCCACTCCCAATGGGACCGTTTCCGCCCCTACCCGCGGGCCAACTCCTGGAAAGAGGCCAGCAACGACGCCAACGGCCTCCTGCAGGACCTCGGCCCCCATCTGCTCGACGGGGCCATGGCCCTCTTCGGCCCCCCACAGCGCCTCACCGCGGGCGTCCGCCGCGATCGCGAAAACACGGGGATCGAAGACGGCTTCGACATCCTGCTCGAGTTCGACCGCCCCTCCACCGGCAGCACCCCCGCCAGCACCCTGCGCTATCTCTGCGGTTCCACGATGATCGCCGCCGACCCCGCCCCACGCTTCCGCCTCAACGGCACCTCCGGCAGCTACACCAAATATGGCATCGATCCGCAGGAAGCCCACCTCGTCGCCGGCGGCGGCCATCCACCCCGCCTCGTCGCCTCCGTTCCTCCAACCTCATCGCCCTCACCAACCTCCTGGCTCTCCGAGCCCGAATCCGCCTGGGGCACCCTCACCCTCGCCGCCGACCCCGCAAACCACCCCGCCAACCTCACCCGCACCCGCCTTCCCACCCGCGACGGCGATTACCGCCTCTTCTACGCCGGCGTCCGCGACGCCCTCCTCGGTATAGCCCCCGCCCCCGTCACCGCCCTCGATGCCTGGCGCGTAGCCCGCCTCATCGAACTAGCCCGCGAAAGCAGCCGGGAGCGCCAGACCCTCGAAGTGGATTTACCCGCCGAACAAACCGGAATCTAGTCGGATCTCGCCTTTGTTTGTC
>CAXSBL010000081.1:0-5787 GCA_964235515.1 uncultured Bryocella sp. | reverse complement strand
CTAGTCCTCCTGTTTACAGGCTCATCTTCTCGCGCAGGGTTGCCGCTGCCATCTCCGGCGTAATGTCCCGTTGCGGCGAGCCAAGCAGCTCAAAGCCCACCATGAATTTGCGCACCGTCGCCGAACGCAGCAGCGGCGGAAAGAAGTGCGCATGCAGGTGCCACTCCGGATGCTCTTCGCCGTCTGCGGGCGCCGGATGGAAGCCCATGGAGTAAGGAAACGGCGTGTCGAACACACGGTTGTAGCCCGCCGTCACCGTCTTCAAAATAGCCGCTAGGCCGTCACGCTGCTCCGGGGCCAGTTCCGCGAGGCGCGCCACGGATTTCCGCGGCAAAATCATCACCTCAAACGGCCACACCGCCCAGAACGGCACCAGCGCCACCCAGGTCTCGTTCTGTGCAACAACGCGCTCTCCAGCAGCTAACTCCAGCTCCAGATACGCCCCCAGCAGCGGCCGCCCATGCTCGGCAAGGTAGGCCTCCTGCGCGAGGTGCTCCAGGGTCGGCTCATTGGGCACATGCTCAGTCGCCCAGATCTGGCCGTGCGGATGCGGATTGCTGGCGCCCATCATCGCGCCGCGATTTTCAAAGATCTGCACATAGCCGATCTCCGGCCGCGCCCCCAGCTCAGTCTCCTGCGCCGCCCACTCCTCCACCACGCGGCGGATGCTTTGGACGGGCATCGTCGCCAACGTCAGGTCGTGGCGCGGGTCAAAGCACAGCACGCGGCAGGTTCCGCGTTCCGTAGCCGCACGCAGCAGGCCGGCGTTGCCCTCATCCATCCCCGCTTCGGGAACGCCCGGCATAAGCGCGGCGAAGTCGTTCTCAAAGACATAAGTTTCGGTGTACTTCGGCGTGACATGGCCCCCGGCACGCGTGTTGCCGGGGCACAGATAGCAGGTCGGGTCATAGGTCAACGCCGCCGGTGTCGCGGGTGTTTCTGTCTGCCCCTGCCAGGGGCGCTGTGTGCGGTGCGGAGAAACCAGCACCCATTCGCGCAACAGCGGATTCCAGCGCCGATGCGGATTTTCCAGCAGTATCGGATTCATCATGCCTTTACATCCCCTTGGGCCGTCTGTGAATCGTTCAAGCCGTTTCGTCGCATCGCCCCATCCACGGCTTCGCACACATACACCGGCGCCTGGATGTTGTAGCGCTCCCGATAGGCCTTCACCACCGCCTGTCTGAAGGCGTCCGCATGTTCCGCGGCTACAAGATTCACGGTGCAACCGCCGAAGCCGCCGCCGGTCAAACGCGCGCCGTAACAACCGGTCTGCGCCACCGCCGTTTCCACCAGAAAATCAATCTCGGCAATGCTCGCCTCGAAATCATCGCGATAGCTCGCATGCGCCGCCAACAGAGCCTTCCCCAGCTTCACCGGATCGCCCGCCAGCATGGCCTCGCGCGCCTCGCGCACACGGGCGTTCTCCGTCACCACGTGCCGGCACCGCTTGTAGGCCTGGGGATCAATCTCGTTCTCGCAGGCCTGCAGTTGTTTGATGGTGGCATCGCCCAGATCGCGCACCCCTGGGAAGCGCGCCCGCAGGATCTCCTGCCCGCGTTCCAGCTCCTTCCGCCGCACGCCATACTCGCCTTCCGCGACAGAATGTTTCACGTTGGAGTTCACGATGACCACGCGCGTACCCGCCAGCGCACCGGCGTTCATCGGCAGCTGCTCGGCTTCGAGATCGCGCGTTTGAATCAGCAGCGCATGGCCCTCTTCGCCCGCTGTCACGATGAACTGGTCCATAATGCCGCAGGGCGAGCCCACATAGCGATTTTCTGCACGTTGGCACAGCAGCGCAATCTCCTTGCCGGACAAGCTGCGACGGCTGTGCGCCAGCAGCGCCACAGCCGTGGCCACCTCCACGGAGGCCGAAGAGCTTAGCCCCGCACTCAGCGGCACATTGCTCTTCAAACGAAGCGCAAAGGGGGGCGGTTCGATGCCAAGCGCCTGCAACTCGCGCAGCACGCCCACCGGATAGTCGCTCCATTGGCCCAGCCGGCCGGAACGATCGTCCACCGTCATGTGCCGTTCCAGGCCAAATCCTTCGCTGCTGAAGCGGTATCCGCTCTCCCTCGCGGTGATCTCCGCTTCGGTGTAGAAAGGGATCGCGATGGGCAACACAAGGCCGCCGGTGTAGTCCGTATGCTCCCCAATCAAATTCACGCGGCCGGGCGCTGAAAAGGCTTTCATGGGCAGATCGGTCGTATTTGCGGGGGCGGAGGTCTTTGTCAAGGATGTCGTCAAGGCGGTACCCAGTCTCCTCAATTATGCCCCGCCCCGAGACCAATCCGGGCCGGCCCCTTCAAGAATGAACCGAGAAAACTGCTTGTACAAATCGCGAGCAACCTCTCCCCAAATACAAGTGTTGTGCCTTCTGGGTAAGAGGCGGTGACTCTTCGGAGAAGAGTCTGTACTAGAATCCTTCCCTGCAATTACTATTGCGCCCGCTGCTACTCATAGCCAATTTCTGACGCGAAAGCGCGTTTCTGTACGACATGGTCAGCAGAAACCGTAGCTGCAGGAGCCGAGACCACCATGCGTTATGTAAGCGATTTCACCAAGCCGTCTACGGAGCCGTCTGTAGAGAGCGCAAAGATCAGACTTCGCCGCCGTGCAAGCAGCAAAGATGTCGGCTCGGCTGCCAGGGCGCTAGGCCGATGGTTCCTGTTATTTGTTCTCCCGTTCCTCCTGGTTCCGCATGCCCTTCATGCGCAGTTCAGCGGCAATTTGCAAGGTACGGTAACCGACGACTCCGGAGCCGCAATCCCGGCGGCGAACATCACGCTGCTGAACGTAGACACAAAGGTAAGTCAGAAAGCGACGGCAGACTCGCAAGGGTCTATCATATCGCCAGCCTGGCGCCGGGGAACTACCAGGTTACGGGCGGAGTGGCAGGCTTCGGCGCGGTGAGCACCACCTTTGTGCTGAGCACAAATGAAACACGCAATGTGCCGCTGGTGTTGACGGTCGGACAGGCCTCGACGTCGGTCGAAGTTACCGCACAGCAGCCTCTGCTGGACACCTCAAATAGCCGCAATCAGTTGACGCTCGACACAAAGGCCCTGCAGAACCTTCCGCTGGCCGCGCGGAATCCGTTGGCGCTGGTTACGCTTGCCCCCGGTGTCACAGGTCTGGGCGCGTCCACAGAAACCACCTTCAATCCTGAAAACAGCGTGGACGCCAGCGCAAATGGCAGAGGCGCCAACGCGAATCTGTATGTGGTCGATGGTTTGGACGTGACCAGCAGCATCCGTCCCGGTGTGGTGAACCTGACCCCAAACGCTGATTCCATTCAAGAGGCAACGGTACAGACAAACACCTACACCGTTGACTTCGGTCGTGCGAGCTCTATCCAGACCGTGATCACGAGCCGGTCGGGAACAGAGGCATACCACGGGTTCGCGAGCGATTACTACAGCTACGAAGGGCTGAACGCGAAGGGCGAGTTCGCAGCGGCCAGCGTTCCCTTGGCGCCGTACCACATCAATGACTTCTCCTTTGGCGTGGGCGGCCCCATCATCCCGCACCACAGCTTCTTCTTTTTTGTGGATTCGAACTCTACCGTGCGCTGACCACAAACGCAACGTCGTTGCAGAGCTACGAAGATCCGGCGTTCACAGCCTTTGCCTCCGCGACACGACCCAACAGTCCAGAGGTGCAGCTGCTGACGAAGTTCCCGACTGCTCTCACCTTTGCGAACGTGCAGCAAACCGCATCCCAGGCCTTTGGACCGCAAAATCTGGCCAACAACACCGGATGTGGAACGCCTTCCACCGATAACATTCCCTGCGCCACCCCGGTCATCGACCAGGGCGTCTTCAACTCCAGCAGCTACAACAACTCAAAACAATACGACGTTCGTATCGACAAGTACTTCAAGAAAGATCGTGTTTATGGGCTCTTTTACCGGGATACCATCAGCACCAATGGACCCTCGGTACGCCCCGGGTTCGACACGACAAACAACTACTACACCTTCTCGTTGCAGGGAAACGAGACACACACCTTCTCTCCGCACGTTCTGAACGAGGCGCTATCGAACTTCCATCTCGGCGCGGGAGGCAGTTTTGCCCAGCAGGTCGCCAACGGCGTTGTGACGCCACAAAGCCACACCCTTGCAAGCGATCTGAACTATGTGTTCAGTGCTCGCGGTGGGTTTGCGTACGCTCCCGGCGGCGACAACAAGAACCTGCTTCATGGAGGCATCGGGCTCTTTCACGATTACTTCACCCTGGGCAACTCTGAGAACGGCCTGAGTGCGAACCCGCCCGGCTTCGTGCGCCCTACCTTCTACAACAACGGTTCCACCGCCGCGCCGGTGTTTGGATTTGGTACGCAGGAGACATATCCGCTCGGGTACGCCTACCCGGCATTCCAGGGCCAGCCTCTGAATGCCAAAGGCGGTATCGTCGGATCGCAGATCAGCATCGGCGGCGTCGACTCCAATCTAAAAAGCCCGTACACGACCAACTTCAACCTGGCGTTGGACCGCCAGGTTACGCCCAACGTGGTCGTGAGTTTGGGCTACGTCGGCTCGGTGTCCAACGACCTTGTGGCCGCTGGAGGGAACACGGGTAATACGGCTTACGGCAATGATGTCAACGTCTTTGCAGGAGATCTGATTCAGCACATCTCCTGTCAGTTGACAGGGACTGCTCCCAACCAGACCAGCACGTGCACCGGGGTGCAAACACGCCTGAATACCAGCTTCGGCTCCGTCAACTACTCCTATAACGCCGCGCACGGCAACTACAACGGCCTTATCGCTTCGGGGCGCGGACGTCTTGGACAGAAGGCTTTCTTTACAGCCTCCTACACTCGGTCATGGTTTGGACAACTGGCAAAACTACCCCTTCGGATACCCCATCAACCAGTTCTATGCGAGCAATCCGTATGACGTACGCCACCGTGTCTCGCTCGGAGCGTCGTATGATCTGCCGGGCGACCATCTGGGCAATCAGTTCGTCCGGCGGATCGCCGGTGGCTTCACGCTGGCGGGACTTGCAGTCGTACAAACAGGCTCTCCGTTTACAGTAGCGACCTACGCCCCATTCAGGGCATCGCTGATCAACCCTGCCCTTCCCGCGGTTGCAAGTAACCTGACGTTTGCACCGGGAAGCGGTGACTACAACGCAGACGGCGACAATTTCGACTTCCCGAACGTCGTGTCTTCCGCGTAAAAACACGGTCGATCAAACTACAGAACAGGCGTGATCTCCGCTGCGAACTTTGCCAATCCAGCGATCGGTACTGAGGGCAACGAGACGCCTGACCAGTTCCGTAATCCTGGATTTGCTGATTTTGATCTCACAGTGCGCAAGAACACGGACATCACCGAGAGGGTAAAGTTTGAGCTTCGCCTGGACATCTTCAATGTGACCAATCGTGTAAATCTTAGTGGCGTCCAAGCCGATCTAAGCAACTCAAGCTTTGGCACAAGCCACAACGGAGGCGCTGGCGCAATACGGTCAGCTCGCGGCCGCGCACCCCAGCGACGAGATCACGTATGACATCGCGCTCCTGCAGTTGAAGACAAAGGCTGCTTCGGCGGCGCTGGCGACCCTCCAACCTCTGCTGAGCGAAGGCCGCTTCGAGCCGGCGTTCTCTCTGGCCTCCAAGATCGCCGAAGAGGGCGGAGACACGCCACGAGCGGTGTCCCTGCTGCGCACCGCGATCGCATTGAATCCGGATGACCTCGACAACTACCTCGTGTTCTCCAGACTGGCCTATGATCACAGCTCTTTTCCGGTGGGCGTGGCGATGTTGAGTGCAGGTTTGCAG
>CAXSBL010000080.1:3312-6260 GCA_964235515.1 uncultured Bryocella sp. | reverse complement strand
TCGCCGTCATGGGCTGCATCGTCAACGGCCCCGGCGAATCCAAGCACGCCAACATCGGCATCTCGCTCCCCGGCACCTTCGAAGAACCCAAAGCCCCCGTCTACGTAGACGGCAAGCTCATGACCACCCTCAAAGGCGACCGCATCGTCGAAGAGTTCCAGGTCATCTTGGACGATTACGTCCAGCGCCGCTACGGCCAGGCCCAGCCGACGGAACTCGTCGGCGCCTAGCCCGCATCGCCAGCTGCACCCACGGGGAGGGCCGGGCACCACGCTCGGCCCTTCGCCGTTCTGCCCGCGCCAACGTAGCCTCCCACTCCCACACGAACGGGCTGTTGTGCGCCCGCAGCTCCCGCAGCGGATAAAACGTCCCTCGCCAAAGCACACCGCGCCGCAAGACCGTCACCAGCATCGACCGCAGCATCGCCCAAAGAATGGCCGCCGCGCCCAGTGGATAGAGCCAGCCATACCGCGCCGGAATCCGCGTCAGTTCTCCCGCGGCGCGATACCACACGGCAATGCACCCGAGCACAAACAGCGCCGGCAACAACGTAGGCCACCACACCAGACCAAGCAGCGGCAGAAAAAACAAAACCGCCAGTCCTGCCACCGCCCCCAGCAGCAGCAAGACCTGGAAGTTCATCACCGCAAAGAAATTCTTCGTCGTTCCACGAATGATCCCCCACGCTCCCGGTGCCCAGTGAACGGGAATCAGCCCCGGCGCAAACGCCACCCGCTGCCGCATGCCCGCCGCCCGCACCCGCCGCCCCAGGGTGATGTCCTCCACCACGGCCAGCCGCTGCGGATCCCATCCTCCCAGCTCCTCAAACGCATCCCGCCGTATCAGATTGAACGCGCCCGCCGCCGCCACGCTCCACCGGGCGCCCGGATCCGCTACCTTCCACGGCGGCGACGCCCAAAGCGCCACTAACTGCAAAAATCCGATGACGGTCCGCTCGCCCCATGTCTTCGTCACCGCCGTCGGCGTCACCACAAGGTGATCAGCCTGCACGATCTCCGCATAGGCCACTGCCCTCCGCAAAATCGACGGAGAAAACCACACATCCGCATCCGTAAACAGGATGTAGTCTGAGTGTCGCCGCTCCGCGCCCACGGCCATCGCGAACGTCTTTCCCATCCAGCCCTCGGCAGCTTCGGTAAGGTGCACCACCTCAAGCTTTTCCGGAGCGCCCGCCGCCATCTCGTCCAGCAGCCGGCCCGTTACATCCGTAGACCGGTCATCCACCGCCACAATCCGCAGCGAACCGTAATCCTGCGCCAGCAGCGTCGCCATCGCCGGCCCAAGCGTCTCTGCTTCGTCCTTCGCCGGCACCACCACCAGCAACTCCGGAGCCCGCGCCGGGCAAAGGTCCCACCGTACCTCGGAAAGGTCTGGCAGCGATCCCAGCCGCAGATAGAGCGCCCGCGTCCGCACGCCCCACACCACCGCCAGCCCCCAGCCGAAGATCTCCGCCCCGAGCCGCCAGCCCGCCCCGATCACCACTTTCGTTCAGTACGGAGGCTCAAGCCGCCGCAGGAGCCTCCGCCGCCGAAGGATCCAGCGGCGGCGCAAACCCTGCCCCTATAAAGAAGATCACCGCGCCCACCAACATTGTGATCAACGTAATCCCCAACCCCCACCGCAGGTTAGAGCGATCGCTCACAATGCCGATCAGCTTCGGCGAAAACGCATCCCCAAACACGTGAATCGCAAACAGCTGCCCGGCCATGGCCATGGCCCGCAGGTTCGCCGGCACCGCATTCAGCGTCGCCGCATTCACGGGGCCGGTGCCCAGGAAGATAAAGAAGATCGCCACACCCAGCGCCGGCAGGGTCCACTGCTTCGGCCCAAAGAACGCCATCACCGCAGGTCCAACCGCCAGCACCGCACTGATCGCCGGCACCAGATAAAGCGCCTTGGACGTCCGCTTTGACCACCACTGCGCCAGCGTTCCGCCAATCACCGTCCCGCCCAGTCCACACGCCACCGTCAGCGCGCCCATGATAAAGCCGGCCGAATCCTGCGAGCGTCCGTCAACTCTTTGCAAAAAGGAAGGCATCCACCACGAGATCCCGCCCAGCGAGAACGTCACCGCCGCATACCCCAGAATCGAGCTCAGATACGCCTTGTTCTTCAACAGCGAGAAGACGCCCTCCTTGCCGGCGCCTTCCTCGTTCTTCGACTCCACCCGCTCCGGCTCCTTCATAAAGAAGAGGATCAACAACGCAATCAGCGCCCCCGGGATAGCCGAGGCAATAAACGCCTTCCTCCACCCATACGCATGCCCGATATATCCGCCCGCCAGGTACCCCAGCGCCGCCCCGCAAGGAATGGCGATGTTGAAGATCGTCAGCACCTTGTTCCGCTTGTCTTCGGCGTAGTAGTCGGCCAGCAGCGCCGGCGCAAACACCCCAAAGCTCGCCTCGCCGATGCCCAACGCCGCATGCCGCAGGTTCAGGGAGTCATAATCGTGCACGCTGGAGGTAACAAAGTTCATCACCGCGATGCCCAGCGCTGCCACCACAATCATCGGCTTGCGTGGAAACCGGTCGCCAAGCCAGCCCGTGATTGGCGACGACAGCACATACGCCACCATGAACCAAAGCGTTAATGACCCGATCTGGTCATCGGTGATGTGGAACTCGCCCTTGATCTGCTCCTGCACCGAAGGCAGGATGTAGCGGTCAAGGTAGTTCACAAAATTCATTGCGGTAAGCAGGACCAACGCAATCGTCGCATTGCGTGTCCCCCGGTCACCGGGCTTGCTGGAGGTGCTGCTTTTCTGGGCCGCCATGCTGTGGGGAGCATATCAGGGCTGCAGGCACGCTTCCATGCCGCGAACGTTCTTAGACACCGGATCGCGCCTACCCGGAAAACGGGACTCTAGAGCCCAGGGCAGATCAGGCCGCATCCGGAGCCCAAATAGGAAGGGCACGGCTTCAGCCGTG
>CAXSBL010000080.1:0-3212 GCA_964235515.1 uncultured Bryocella sp. | reverse complement strand
GGAGGAGAGCGGGGCTTTAATCCCTGGGGCAAGCGATTGTCCTGCTGTCTATCGAGGCTGGTACCTCTACCGCATCTCCTCAGTCCGCGGGTACCGCGCTGTCACCACGGTGGAGATCCCACCCCGGGGCCGGAAATCACCCTTCACCTCGGCCCACACGGGATCGGTCGCCTTCACAATATCGTTCAACACCTGATTCGCGATATTTTCCTGAAAGATCCCCAGGTTCCGATACACGAACAGATATTCCTTCAGTGACTTAAGCTCCAGGCACTGTTCGCGGGGCATGTACCGGATCGTCAGCACGCCAAAATCTGGCAATCCAGTCTTGGGGCAAACGCTCGTGAACTCCGGATCGTCAATCAGGATCTCGTACGCAGCAAACTGGTTCCGCCAGGTCTCAATCGCTGGAAACTGGGTGTCCAGACCCGATTGCGCATGATCATCCGTGTATCCGGTCGTGTAGGAAGTAGAGGGCAGGGTAGCCATAGATCACCTTTCTGGGCCGAGACATCGCTTTGCCGTGGCGGTCTCGTCAAAACCATCACAAAACACGAGCCCGGCCTTAAGCCGGGCCCGTGGGGGAGCCGAAAAGTACGTCAGAATGCGATTCTAAACCGAGCAGATCGAGGACTTTGCGCGCAAAAGTAACGAGACTAGTTCCGCCGCCCCAACGTAGGACGATCATCCGACGAGCTTGACGGGTTGTTCGTGCTGCTCGGGTTATTGCTGTCCGCCGTCCGCCGCAGCGTAGGCTTGTTGCCATTCTTCTTGTCGTTCAGCCCACGCTTGTTCTGAATCCGCGCCAGCCGAGCCTTCACCTGGTCGAACTCCGAGGTGGTCACCATATACTCCGGCCTTGCCGGCAGAATGGTCGCAATCTCATTCTCTACGTTATCAATGCGGTCAGGTGTTCCCGGGTGATCGCTGAACGCCTTGGAGATCGCGCCGGGCTTGTGCTTCTCGAGCGCATCCAGCTTCTCGAAGATGCTCACCATGCCCTGAGGATCGTAGCCGGCTTTGTACATATACTGAACCCCGAGGAAATCAGCCTCAGACTCAAACTGCCGCGAAAACGACAGGAAGGTTAGTGGAACAGCCAGCTGCGATGCCTCATAGACACCGTAGCCAATCCACGAACCCTGGGTAAAGATCATCAGCGGCACCGAACCAATCTGCATGTAGTTCATCCGCGTCATCTCACGAGCAGCATGATGCGCCGCTACGTGCGAGATCTCATGCGCCATCACGCCCGCCAACTCATCTTCCGAGTCGCACGCCAGAATCAGACCGGAGTTGACGTAGAAGAAGCCACCCGGCAGCGCCATAGCATTGATCTCATCCGTATCCAGCACCTTGATCGTAAACGGCACCTTGGCATCGGAGTTCCGCACCAGGTTTTGCCCAACACGATTGATGTACTCCACCACCACCGGATCGGTCACCAAATGCGACGACTTCTCGATCTCCATAGAGTATTGCTTGCCGTTGGAGATCTCCCAGTTCGTCGAGTACCAGTTGCCCATGCCGCGACCGCCGATATTGCGCGTCCCCACGGCACCCACGTCCTCTTCACTGCCCTTCTTGATGTGCGGATCCAGATCCTCGCCAGGGGACGGAATCGTGTCCGCCTTCGCCGTCGTAACCGCAGCCTTAGGCAGAGCCTTACGATTACTCGAGTCGGGTACCGGCGTTTGAGTCTGTCCAGAAGCCGCCGTCGTGGTGTCAGTCGCCGGGGTTGAAGTGGCCGGACTCGAAGCAGCCGGGGTCGTGCTAGCCGGTACCGGCGATGCAGGCGCGGTGGAAGAGGGGGAACTGGCCGGGGGCGTCGTCTGCGCCGCTGGTTGTTGCGCAAGCAGGCCAGCCGGTATCAGCAGCGAAGCGGCTACGAGGAGATGGCGCATGAAGGAGTCCTCCGGCGAGCCGCGCTCTTCTTCCAGGCACAGCTCTCGGTACAATCTTAGACGTGAAAGCGGGAGTTTGGTTTCGCTTTCTTCGCCTGCTCTTCACCCTTCGAAACTCTGCAAGCTGCGACTTACCAACTGTTGTAGCTCCCACCCGTGCTCGCCAGCGCCTCAGACCCCGAGTGCACGTCGTCCATGCCGCCCTGCGTCTCCGTAATGCTGGTCAGCGTATCGCTTTGGCTGGTGATCCACGTATCCGACTTGTTGGTCATGGGGTCCACTGGAATTGCCTTGATGTACCCCGCCTGCACCAGATCATCGAGACTCTCCGGCGCTTTTTCCTTATCGACCGTGTAGCTGTCAATCGAAGCCCGCAGCGTATGCAGATCCTCCCTCAGCACGGCCTCACGCGCCTTCTTCACCGACGTCAAATAACTCGGGATGGCGATTGCGGTCAGCAGACCGATGATGGTCATCACGATGATCAACTCGATCAGCGTGAACCCGTCCTCTGTACCCCTCGTAGCTCGCTCGCGTTTGCCCATGATCGTCTCCCGCCTTCGCCTGCTGGTGCGTCGTTCCGGAACTGCTGCCGGGCACTGCTCACCAGGTGCTGTATTTCGTCCCATCTAGTCCCGTTTCCGTGCTTTTGGAGTGCACATCGAACACATTCTGCCCCCCAAAGCTGTCGGAATCCGGCTCATCCTGATTGGACCGCAGGGCCCACTCCTTGGACTTGGTCATGGGGTCTTCGGGAATCGCCCGTAGAAACCGGACCTTCTTTTCCTGGATCTCGACTCCGTTCACCAGCGTTTCCAGATCCGGCGGATACCCATTGGAGTCAGCCTTTACCTGGATGCCTCCCAGGTCGGCCGCGTCCTTATACGCGTCGATAGCCTTGCGCATCTCCCAAAGATCGGCCCGCAAGGCGCGCTCCTTCGTCCGCTTCACCTGAAACTTCACCAAGGGGACTGCCGCCGAAGCCAGCAGCCCCAGAATCGTAACCACGATGATGAGTTCCACCAGGGTAACCCCGGCATCAGGGCGCAGGGCCGCAGTTGTACGCAGCGGCCGACGCCCTGCCCACCTCAACCTCGACACCATTCGCTTGAAAAGGCCCATTCTCTCGGCTCCGTTATCCGGCCGTGCTTACTTCACGTGAACGACGCCCTGCGTGCCCACGGCCGGCAGATTCGTCCCCTTGCTGTCCTTTGCGCCGATTTTCACTAGCGAGAGCGGTGAATCCCCTACCGCCAGCGCCTTGAACGTCAGCGTACACACCACACCCGCACCGTTGACGCCGGGCGT
>CAXSBL010000079.1:0-6514 GCA_964235515.1 uncultured Bryocella sp. | reverse complement strand
CTACGCTCAGGATGACAAGTGTAACGGGTGGGCGACGGGTGGTGTGTTCGTTATCCTTCGGTGGCGGTGCCGAGGGCTACCAACAGCTGGACGGCGAAGCTTAGGCCGCGTTTGCCTTCGGGGGAGATGGCCTGGCGGGCGATGCCGAAGAGGCTGGGCGTGGAGCCGTCGGGATGTGGCCCTTGCATGCCCTGGTCCATGGCCTTGGCGAGGCGATGGAGCATTTCGGGGTCGAGCGCGGCGACGATGCGGCCGAGCGCGATGAGATTGCGGATGGCGTTGATGGATTCAGGAAGAACGATGGCCTTGCCGAGCTGATCGGCAATGATGTCGCGGCCGCCGATGAGGCCCTGGAGGAGGTCAAGGATGCCCTGATCGTGCGCGGTCTGCAGGGTGTCCCAGGCGACGAGGAGGGCTTCGGCGTGATCGCGAGGGGCAGACTCTACCTTGCGCATCAGCTCGACGTGCGGATCTACGGGCTGGGGTGTGAAGGTGATGGGGTTTGCCATGGGTCTGCCTTTCGCGGGTGGGGTGAGTGATGCGCGGGGTTGGAGGCTTGTTCAGTTACGAGTCGTCAGTCCCAGACCCTCTAGGACGGGGTGATGGATTTGATCTGGACGAGCTTGTCTTTGAGGCGTGTGCCGGGGAGCCAGTAGTCGGGGCCGTCCCACTTCTTCTGGACTTCGACGCCCTCGGTGGGGGTGCGGCTGCCGAAGCGGAAGTTTTTGCGCGGGAGTGGGGATGCGCCCTTTTCGGGGAGGATCGTCATTTTGACGGAGACCTCCTTGTAGGCGGGGGTGTGGGTGGCGCGGTCGACGTGCATGCTGGTGAGCTTATTCACGGCCTCGTCGGTGGAGATCATGGGCATGTACATCTGCTTGCCCTCCACGCGGTCGGTGACAAGGACCGAGAGCTTGACCTGACCGTACTTGTTTTCAAGGCGCACGAACTGGCCGGTTTCGATGCCGCGATCGCGGGCGAGTTCGGGGGAGATCTCGAGGAAGATGTTGGGAGTGATTTCCTTGATCCCCGGGACGCGGTAGCTCATGTTGCCCTGCTCGAAGTGTTCGAGGAGACGGCCGTTGTTGAGGTGAAGGTCGTAGACGTCGGTGGTCTCCTCGCTCGGCGGAACGTACTCGAGCGGGTGAAAGCGGGCTTTACCGTCGGGGAACGGGAATTCCTTGGTGTAGAGAAGGGGTTCGTCGGTGCCGTCGGCGTGGACGGGCCACTGGAGGCTTTTGTAGCCTTCGAGGCGCTCGTAGCTGACACCGGCGAGGGTGGGGGTGAGGCTGGCGACCTCATCCATGACTTCGGAGGGATGGGTGTAGTTCCAACCGCCGGCACCACCGAGTGACTCGGCGATGAGTTTGTAGATTTCCCAGTCGGGCTTGGAGTCGGCGAGCGGGTCAAAGGCCTTGTAGAAGCGCTGGATGCGGCGTTCCGTGCTGACGAAGGTGCCGTCTTTTTCAAGCGTGGGGGAGGCAGGCAGGACGAGATCGGCGTACTTGCAGGTCTCGGAGAAGAAGATGTCCTGCATGACGAGAAAGTCGAGCTTGGAGAGCGCCTCGCCGACGTCCTCAGCGTTGGCGTCGGAGGTGATGGTGTCTTCGCCGGTGATGTACATGGAGCGAAGTTTGCCTTCCTGAATAGCGGAGATCATTTCGCGGTTATCCAGGCCCTTGGTGACGGGCAGAGTGACACCCCAGGCGGCTTCAAACTTGGCGCGGATGTCTGCGTCATCAACCTTTTGGTAGCCGGAGAAGATGTCGGGGAGGGAGCCGAAGTCGCTGGTGCCCTGCACGTTGTTGTGGCCGCGCAGAGGGTACGCGCCGGTGCCGGGCCGCATGAAATTGCCGCTGGTAAGCAACAGGTTGCAGGCGGCGGTGGAGGTGTCAGAGCCGCCGCAATGCTGTGTGACGCCCATGGCCCAGAGAATGCAGGTGCCGTTCTTGGCGGCGTAGATCTCGTCGGCGATCTGCTTTAGCTGATCGACGGAGATGCCGGTGATTTTTTCGGCGTGCTCCAGGGTGTAGGGCAGAAGTGAGGTCTTGAACTCGTCAAACTTGTTGACCCATTGGCGGATGAACTTCGCGTCGTGGCGATCTGTATCGATGAGGTGCTTGGCGACGGCGAGCATCCAGACTTCGTCGGTACCGGGGTTGGGGCGGAGGAAGATGTCGGCGCGGTCAGCCATTTCGTGGCGGCGAAGGTCGGCGACGATGAGGCGCTGGCCTCGGTGCTTGTGCGAGCGCTTGATGCGCGTGGCGAGCACGGGATGGGATTCGGTGGTGTTGGAGCCAACGACGATAACGAGATCGGCGATTTCAATGTCGGCGATGGAGCCGGAGTCGCCACCGATGCCGACGGTGCGGCTGAGGCCCTTGGAGGCGGGCGTCTGGCAATAACGGCTGCAGTTATCGATGTTGTTGGTGCCGATGACGGCGCGGGCGAGCTTCTGGATCATGTAGCTTTCCTCGTTGCTGCACTTGGAGGAAGCGATGAAAGCCAGAGCGTCGGGACCGTGCTCGGTTTTGATCTTTGTGAAGTTATCGCGAACCATTTCAATGGCTTCTGACCATTCGATTTCAACGAAGGTCTGTGCACCGTTGGGCAGGGTGACGCGCTTGAGGGGCTTGCGCAGGCGTTCGTCGGAGTTGGTGTAGTCCCAGCCGAATTTGCCCTTGATGCAGGTGGAGATGCCGTTGGTGGGGCCGTGCTCGGGTTCGATTTTGAGGATGTGGCGGTCGCGGGTCCAGACGTCGTAAGAGCAGCCGACACCGCAATAGCTGCAGACGGTTTTGGTGCGCTTGACGCGCTGGTGGCGCATCTCGGATTCCATGGTGGAGAGCGCGAGGATAGCGGGGTAGCCGGTGGAGGGCTCGATGCCCTTAACGGCGTCAATCATGTTGTCGAGCACCGATGGCGGAAGCGCGGTCAGGTAGCCGGTGTGGCCGACCATGCTCTTTTCCATGAGCGCATTGCAGGGGCACACGGTGATGCAATGGCCGCAGCTGACGCAGGAGCTGCCTTCGATGGTTTCGCCACCATCCCACATGACGCGAGGCATTTCGCGTTCCCAGCTGATGGTGAGCGTCTCGTTTACCTGGACGTTCTGGCAGGCTTCGACGCAACGGCCGCACAGAATGCACTGGCTGGGATCGTAACGATAGAAGGGGTTGGAGTGATCCTGCTCATAGCCCTTTTTGCGGAACTCGCGAACCTGGTGCTGCACGTCAAGCTCTGCGGTGACATTGTGGACGGTGCAGTTGCCGTTGTTGTTGTCGCAGACGGTGCAGTAGAGGTTATGGTTTTCGAGAATGCGGTCAAACGCTTCGCGCTTGGCGACGTCGGCGCGGTCGGAATCGGTAAGGACCTGCTGGCCTACTTCAACGGTAGCGCCACAGGAACGCACGAGCTGGCCGTTGAGTTCGACCATGCAGGTGTCGCAGGTGCCGATGGGGCCCATGGGCGGCAGATAGCAGACCTGCGGGATGCCGGTTTTGGCTTCGATGGCGGCCTTGCGATTGATCGCGGAGATGAGCGGCTCGCCGACCTGCGCTGCGATCTGCATGCCGTCGATGTCGATGAAGGTGTCGGGGACGAAGGCGACGGGCGTGTTCAGCAGCGGCTTGGCGTGGTACTGGGAGCGGTCCATGACTAGGTGGGTAGATGCGAAAAACTGCAGGCGAGAGTCCACGGCCGATTTCACGGGATGGAGAGCGTACAGGTGGCGGTTCCAATCGCGGATTATTGATTTTTGGTGGATTTGATCGATACGGGAAGGGTGACCCCGTTCAGATCGCCCTGCACGATGAGGGGAGCTTCCCCGGCGTCATAGCTGCGCAGAAGGACCTCTTTGCGGTGTTGGTGGAAGGGGTCGGTGGCCGTATCGCCGTCCTGTTCAAAGCGTACTTCGCGGGCATCTTTGGTGCTGAGTTTGTATGTGCCCTCAAGGACGAAAGGAAGGGTGAAGAGGAGTGTTTCGGAGTCAATCGGGACGGAGGCGAGTTCCTTGCCGTCGTCGGCAAAATTCAGAGCGACACGGCCCTTGTTCAGCGGCTGGCCGGTGCGCGCGTCCACCACGGTACCGGTGACGGCGTGCATTTTGGAAACGGGGATGGTGATGTCCTGGTCCGGCAGTGACTGGCCTGCCTCCAAGGTCACAGTTTTGGCTTCGCGCTCGCGGGGGGTATCACCTTCGTAGATGGGGAGCGAGGTGACCGTGTTACTCCAGGAAGAGGAGCTGTTGGCCAGCAAAGCGTTTTGGTGCCGCTCCTGCACGGACAGATCCACCTGGACGCGGTAGACGCCTTCAGGCAGACCGCCGATCTCCCAATGGCCTTCAAGGTCGCTTGTGGCGTAGCTTTCACTCGCGCGGGGGCTGGCCCACTTACCACCAGCTTCGCGGCGCTGGACGGAGACGCCGGCCTGAGCGTAGGGTGTGCCATCATCAAACCGAATGCTGCCGCTGAGGCTGGCGCCGCGCTGCAGGGTGAGGGTGACGGTGGAGGTGGCCCCGGGAGCCACGGTCACCGCCGGCACGCTGGCTGCGATGCGCTTGATGGTTTCCTCGTCCGGATGCTGCAGCTCCGCTAACGAGAACGCGGCCAGCGGTGAGAGCGTGCCGGGCGATTTGATAACGAGATAGTAGGTTCCGGGAACAACGCGGCCAAGGGCGAAACTGCCATTGAGATCGGTCTCGTACACGGAGAACGCGGTGGGGACCGTTCTGCCAGACGGCAGGTCCTTGGGAGTCTGAACGTCAATGGGCTGCAGGGCGACCTGCACGAAACGCGCGGGCAGGTTGGAACCGGCAAGATAGACGTGGCCGGTGACGGCGCCGTAGTCAGGAACGGGCTGCGGATCCGGGTGAGCGGTTTTGGCGGTGGAAGCGGCGTTTTGCGCGTGGAGCGGCGCGGTGAAGATGAACCCGAGGAGAGGAACGGCAAAACCAAGGCGGCGGTTCATGGGTTGCACGAGATACTCCTGGGAGACTGCGTGACCGAGCGGGTCCCTGAAGTATGCGCCACGGCAAGGTAGTTAGAAAAGCTGAATCCTGCAGCAACCGGCGCGGCGGCGCGAGGCTGGGGAAACTACGAGCGGCGGACGGAAGGTTTGGCGGGTGTTGCACCCCGTCTCCACACCCTGCCTGTAGCATGGGGCGCATGACGAGGCCGCGCGTTGCCTTCTTTCCGGACAGCTTTCATGAGGTGAACGGTGTAGCACACACCGCGCGTCAGCTGGTGGGGTTTGCCGAACGACGGGGGTACCCGCTGCTGTGCTTCCGCGCAGGGTCAGGGGCGGTGCGGCTCCGGTCTGAGCCGGTGGGATTTGTTGAAGCGGTTGAAGCGGTTGAATTTCGGCGCAGCCGATGGGCGTTCCGGCTGGAGCAGGATCTGTTCTTCGACCCGTTCTTCTTCCGGCATGGGCCTGCAATCGGGCGAGCGCTGCGGGCCTTCAGGCCGGAGGTGATCCATATTACCGGTCCCAGTGAGCTGGGGCTGCTGGGCGCGTGGTTCGCCTGGCGGCTCGGGGTGCCGCTGGTGGCAAGCTGGCACACCAACGTGCACGAGTACGCGGGACGGCGGCTGGCGGTGCGGCTGCGAGCGTTTGGAGCGGCGGGCGCGGCTGCCGGCCGGGTGCTGGAAGCGCTGACCCTGAGCGCTTCGGCGTGGTTTTACCGGTTGGCGCGTGTGGTGTTCGCGCCAAATCCGGCGCTCTGCACCCTGCTGGCAGCCAAGGTGGGCCGGCCGTGCGAGTTGATGACGCGCGGGGTGGACACGGAGCTGTTTTCGCCGGTGCGGCGGAGCCGGCCCAACTTCGGCGGAGAGCCCGGTGAGGACGCGGCGGGCAAGCACGCAGCAGGGACGCACGCAGCAGGGACGCACGCAGCAGGGACGCCGGAGCCGGATGGGGTATTGACCTTACTGTTGGGGTACGTGGGTCGGCTTTCAGTGGAGAAGAACACGGCGCTGCTGCCGGAGGTGGACCGCGCGCTGCGGGCGGCGGGGCTGGACCCACGTTGGAGCATCGTTGGACATGGGGCCGAGCAGGCCACTTTGCAGCGACAGCTGGGCGGGGCGGCTACGTTTCCCGGTGTGTTGAAGGGCCGAGCGCTGGCCGAGGCCTTTGCGGCGATGGATCTGCTGGTGTTTCCGTCGCATACGGACACGTTCGGCAATGTAGTGCTGGAGGCTTTGGCGAGCGGAGTTCCGGCGGTGGTGACGCCCGATGGAGGGCCGGCGCATACGGTGCGGGACGGGGTAACCGGGTGGGTGACGGCCGATGCGGCGTTTGCCTCGGCGGTGGAGGCGTTTACGCGGATGACGCCTGAGGCGCGAACGGCGATGCGGGCGGCGGCGCGGGAGCATGCGCTGGGCTGCTCCTGGGATGCGGTGTTTGAGCGCGTGTTTGCGGTGTATCGCTCTCTCTCTGATGATGTGGCATTGCGGAACGAACAGCAGTTCCTTCTCTGCGCTCAGAATGACAAGTTATAGACGAAGTTTCCTTCGGG
>CAXSBL010000078.1:0-6574 GCA_964235515.1 uncultured Bryocella sp. | reverse complement strand
TTCACCGATCTGTGTAGTCACGGACCTGCGGTTGGGAATGCACGGCAACCGGCGTCCCGCCCTGAATCTTCAAGTAGCGGTTGAGGAGGCGGTGACCCACATGGTTCGACGAACTGTTGGATTTCTCTTGTGTGCCGCCGAAGCGAGTTACCAAAGAGTGGTGCCCGGTTCGCCTCCCAGGCTATCTAATGAGGGTGATGACGACCGTGCTTTTGCCTGCAGGAACCTCCATCCGAGCGATCGAAGACCGCCTTGCGCCGCTCCGTGAGCGCCTGGCTGCGCACCCGTTGTACCCCAGTATCCGGACCCCGGCGCACCTGCGGATCTTCATGGAGTCGCATGTGTATGCCGTTTGGGACTTTATGAGTCTCCTGAAGTCGCTGCAGCGAGAGCTGACCTGCGTGGATGTGCCCTGGGTGCCGACACGCTTTCCGGCCAGCCGGCGTTTCATCAATGAGATCGTGCTGGGCGAGGAGTCCGATGAGTACCAGGGGCGTACGGCGAGCCACTTCGAGCTTTACCTGGAAGCGATGGAGAAGGCCGGCGCCAGCACCGCGGCGATCCGGGGCCTGATTCACGCCACCGCGGGAGCGCGGGACGGTCAGGAGGGCGAAGGCGACGGGACGAAGTCGTTCCCCTGGGAGTCCTGGATGGTCGTGCGTGGGGTGCCCCGGCCGGCAAAGCGCTTCATGGAGACCACCTTCCGGGTGATCCGGGAGGGATCTTTGGCGGCCCAGGCGGCGGCCTTTACCTTTGGCCGCGAGGATGCCATTCCGGGCATGTTCCGTTCCCTGGTTCGCGACCTCAATCACGAGATGTCCGGTGACCTGAGCCAGTTTGTCTGGTATCTGGAGCGGCATATCGAGGTGGACGGCGATGAGCACGGGCCGTTGTCGTTGCGCATGGTGGCCGATCTTTGTGGCGACGACCCGGCGCAGTGGGCAGAGGCGACCGAGGCGGCTGAATCGGCCATCCAGGCACGGCTGGCGCTCTGGGACGGCATTCTGGAGCAGATCCGTGCCAGCTGACGGCATTTTGTGCCGCGTGGCTCTCCGTCTTCCTCTGTAAATCTATTGTGCTGGTTGAACCTGCCATCCTGAGCTACGCGAAGGGCCTCTTTTGGACGTTGCGAGGCTTCAGGCAGGAAGCAGGTCCTTTACTTCGTTCAGGATGACAAGTTTTAGGGTTTGGCTTGGAGATCAGATGGGGCCGAGCGACTCAGGCGCGTTCACAGCCGGCAGATCAGCAGCTCGCGCTCATAAACCATCTCCGGCGGCAGGTGGCTGTGGAGCAGGATAAAGAGACGTTCATGGCCCATGGCCTCGTCCTTCCAGGCCTCGGCATCCACGGTCTCCAGCGTTTCGAAGCTTCTGCGGGAAAAGTCCAGGCCGTTCCAGCAGAGATCGTCGTAGAACGGCACCCAGCCGATCGGGGTTTCGCGGGCGGGTACACGGCCGCGTACCCGATCGACGATCCAGTTCAGCACACGCAGGTTCTCGCCAAAGCCGGGCCAGAGGAAGTTGCCGTCGGCGTCTTTGCGGAACCAGTTCACGTGAAAGATCTGCGGCGTGTTCCGGAGGCCGCGGCCCATGCGGATCCAGTGCCGGAAGTAATCGCCCATGTTGTAGCCGCAAAAGGGCAGCATGGCCATGGGATCGCGGCGGACCTGCCCGACAGCGCCGGCAGCGGCGGCGGTGGTCTCCGAGCCCATGGTGGCGCCGGTATAGACCCCGGCGACCCAGTTGAAGGCCTGGTAGACGAGCGGCAACGTCGTCGGCCGGCGGCCGCCGAAGACGAAGGCGGCGATGGGAACGCCCTCCGGGGCCTCCCAATCGGGGTCGATGGAGGGGCACTGCGCGGCGGGCGCGGTGAAGCGGCCGTTGGGGTGCGCGGCGGGTTTGCCGGTGCCGGGGGTCCAGGGCTCGCCGTGCCAGTCGAAGATCGCCACGTCGGTGGGCGGTGTGTCGGTCATGCCCTCCCACCAGACACCCTCGGGTTGGCCGTCGCGCACGGTGAGGGCGACGTTGGTGAAGATCGTGTTGCGGCTGAGGGTCGCCATGGCGTTGGGATTGGTTTTGGCAGAGGTGCCGGGGGCGACGCCGAAGAACCCGGTTTCGGGGTTGATGGCGCGGAGCTGGCCGGTGGCGTCCGGCTTGATCCAGGCGATATCGTCGCCCACGGTCCAGACCTTCCAGCCCTCGAAGCCGGCAGGCGGGATCAGCATGGCGAGATTGGTCTTGCCGCAGGCCGACGGAAAAGCGGCGGCGAGATAGGTCTTTTCGGTGTTGCCGGCGGCGTCGGGCGGGGTTTCGATGCCGAGAATGAGCATGTGCTCGGCCATCCAGCCCTCATCGCGGGCGATGTTGGAGGCGATACGCAGGGCGAAACACTTCTTGCCCAGCAGCGCATTGCCACCGTAGCCCGAGCCGTAGCTCCAGATCTCGCGGGTCTCGGGAAAATGGACGATGTATTTGGTGTCGTTGGACGGCCAAGCCACATCCGCCTGCCCCGGCTGCAGAGGGCAGCCGACCGTGTGCATGCACGGCACGACGCGCTTGATGTCCTTGTCGATCTCCGCCAGCACCGGCGCGCCGATGCGGGCCATGATGCGCATGTTCACCACGGCATAGGCGGAATCGGTGAGCTGCACCCCGATCTGCGACATCGGCGAGCCGACCGGGCCCATGGAAAACGGCAGAACGTACATGGTGCGGCCGCGCATGGAGCCCTTGAACAGGGATTTCAGCTTGCGCCGCATGGTGAAGGGGTCTTCCCAGTTGTTCGTAGGGCCGGCAGCGTCCTTTGAAAGCGAGCAGATAAAGGTGCGGTCTTCAACGCGGGCAACATCGTTCGGGGCGGAGCGGGCGTAGAAGCAGCCGGGCCAGAGCTGCGGGTCCAGACGTGTAAATGTGCCGGCGTCGACGAGCTCGTCGCAGAGCTGGTGGTACTCGGCCTCGGAGCCATCGATCCAGTGGATCCGGTCGGGCTGGCAAAGATCGGCCATCTTTTCCACCCAGCGGATCAGGTGTTTGTTGGTGGTGGGGCGGACGGCGTCCTGGCGGGGGAACGTAGGGGCTTCGGAGGCGGGAACAGTCGCAGTGGACATCGAGAGGAGGGCCGCCCTTTCCGCATGCGGCTAACCTCCCTAGGGTACGCTGGTTGAGGATGACGGAATTACACTTTCGTCGAGAATGCGGGCATGCCGCGGACGCAAAGGCGTGTGCTGGTCACGCAGTACCGGATCGATGACCATCACGGGGACGCCTACACCGTCTGGCAGGCAATGGGTCGCCGCCGCAGCCTACGGCGTAGGAGATGGCCACCTTGCAGAGGCGTGAGGGGCTGGAACTGCTGGATTTGCCGACGTGGAGGGATGCGGCCGAGGGTCGGCTCGCCGTGCGGACGGAGTTCCGGTGAGTTGGTGGTTCTGCTGCAGGTGCGCTGGTAGACCCGGGTGAGGCATCCCGAAACAGGCATAGTAGCTTCGAACTGAAAGCATCCATCCACGAACAAGGGCGTCTGAGATACGGGCGGACCGTTGTTGCCCGGTTGTGGCTGATGAGCACAGGAGGAAGCCTATGGAATTTCATATCGCGCGGTCGCTTCGGGAGAAGCTCAACATCGGCGACCTTCTGTTCAGCTACACGGGTAATGTGGTCTTCGGTGATGTGGGGGCGAGCCGCAGGCTGGCGCTGGCGATGAACCGGCAGCGCACCGCGGAGAACGGCGGCGTCGAAGACCCGAAGCGGCTGGTGAATGCCGGCGCGCTGTTTGCGATGGGTCTGATCGACGAGCTGAGTCACGTGATGGTGGCCAGTTATCGCAAGGCGATCGATCCCGAGGTGCTGACCGCGGCTCTGCAATGGTTCGCCGCGCAGACCGGCGCTGAGTCCGTGGATAAGCTGCTGCTTGCATTTACGGAGCGGTTTCCGAACACCGAGGTGTATGCGGGGAAGCTGACGGCGCACCAATGGCTGGAAGGCACGACTGAAGGTTTGCCCAATCGTGAGGCCGCCTTTGAAGAGCTGATGATGTTGCACCTGGCCAACGTCAATCCGGCGTTCGCACCCTTTCGCGAGCTGTTTGACGACAAGGGATTGACGGAGACGACCGCCTATAAGGCCGTCGTGAAGGACCTGCCGGACTACTTCGCGACGCGGCCGCCGGTGGCGCCCGAGATCGGTACCCTGCTCGATGCGCTCGAGGCACCGATGCGGCTAAGCCCGGAGTCCTTGACCGCACAACTGGAGTACATCCGCACGCATTGGGAGCGTTTTCTTGACGCGGATCTGGGCGAGAGGCTGAAGACGATTCTGCTGGCGATCGATACGGTGAAGGAAGAAGAGATTGCCGTGTGGATGCGCTTCAATCCACCGGGACCGGACCAGTACCGGCACGGAGCGCCGGGATTTGGCGGCGAAGGCTTCGTTGGCGAGGAGTATGTCGGGTTCGACGAATATTACGAAGTCGGCGCGGATGGTGTGCGGCGGCGGGTGCGGCGCGCGGGGTATGCGAGCGACTACCAGGCACCGCTGAATGAGTATGAGGCGTTTTCGGCGGATCAGGCATGGATGCCGAACGTCGTCATGATGGCCAAGAGTACGTATGTGTGGCTGGAACAGCTGTCGCGCAAGTATGGACGGCACATCCACAAGCTGGACATGATCCCGGATGAGGAGCTGCGGCTGCTGGCGGACCGCGGGATGACGGCGCTGTGGCTGATCGGCTTGTGGGAGCGCTCGGTGGCCTCGCAGAGAATCAAACACCTGCGCGGGCATTCGGATGCGGTGGCTTCGGCGTACTCGCTGAAGGAGTACAACATCGCCGAGGACCTCGGCGGCAATGCGGCGTACACGGATCTTCGCGACCGCGCGGGGCGCTACGGCATTCGGCTCGCCAGCGATATGGTGCCGAACCACATGGGCATCGATTCGCCCTGGGTGATCGAGCATCCGGACTGGTTTGTGTTCCGCTGGGAGAGCCCGTATCCGGCGTACAGCTTCAACGGTCCTGACCTCAGCGCGGATCCGCGTGTTGAGATCAAGCTCGACGACCATTACTACGACCAAACCGATGCGGCCGTGGCGTTTCGGGTGCGCGACAACCGCGACGGTGCAACGCGCTACATCTACCACGGCAACGACGGCACGACCTTTGCGTGGAACGATACAGCGCAGCTGGACTACTCAAAGGATTACGTGCGCGAGCAGGTGATGCAGGCCATTCTGCACGTCGCCCGCATGTTCCCGATCATCCGCTTCGACGCTGCCATGGTGCTGGCGAAACGCCATGTGCAGCGGTTGTGGTTTCCGCTGCCCGGTGTGGGTGGATCGATCCCGTCGCGCGCGGAAAACGCGATGTCGGACGAAGAATTCAATGCACTGATGCCGGCCGAGTTCTGGCGCGAGGTGGTGGATCGCGTCGCTGTGGAGGTGCCCGGAACGCTGCTGCTGGCTGAGGCCTTTTGGCTGCTGGAAGGTTACTTCGTGCGCACGCTGGGCATGCACCGCGTCTATAACTCGGCCTTCATGAACATGCTGCGCGATGAGGAGAACGCGAAATACCGCAGCTACCTGAAGAAGACCATCGAGTTCGATCCGGACATTCTGAAGCGCTATGTGAACTTCATGTCGAACCCGGATGAGCGCACGACGATTGACCAGTTCGGTTCCGGCGACAAGTGTTTCGGTGTGGCGACGATGCTGGCCACGCTGCCGGGTTTGCCGATGTTCGGGCACGGGCAGATCGAAGGCTACACGGAGCGCTACGGCATGGAGTTCAAGATGCCGAAGATGACCGAGTGGCCGGAGGAGCACCTGGTTGCGCGGCACCAGGCCGAGATCGCACCTCTGCTGAAGCGGCGCTACATCTTTGCCGAGAGCGAAAACTTTGTTTTGTACGACCTCTGGAACGGCTACGGCTCGGTGAACGAGAACGTGTTTGCCTATTCGAACCGCAACGGTGAAGAGCGCTCGGTGGTGCTCTACAACAACGCCTATGACAGCACCAGCGGCACGATCAAGGTCTCGGCTGCGTCGATGGACAAGGGCTCCGGCGAGTTGCGACAGCGCACGCTGAGCGAAGGTCTGGCGCTACCCGGTGAGTACGACGACATCCTCGCCTTTCGCGATCATGCGCGCGGGTTGGAGTTCCTGCGGCGCGGCAGCGATCTGCGCGACCATGGCCTGTACCTCGAGCTGCGCGGCTATCAGTATGCCGTGCTGCTGGACTGGCGCAACCTGCGCTCCACCGCGGAGCAGCCCTGGGACCGGCTGTGCGATGCGCTGAATGGTGGCGGTGTGGCGGATCTGCACCAGGCATTGACGCGACTCCGCTTCCAGCCGCTGCATGCGGCGCTGCGGCGCGCGTTGAACCGCGAACAGATAGCGGCCTTTGCGGACGCTGCGCAGGATCGTGCACAGGCTAAGCCAACAACGGCTGGCGTGGCGACACCCAAACTGCAGGCCAGCGCAAGCGCGCGGACTGAAACCGCGCGGCGCAAACCGGCAGCAGGCGGACCGGGCAAGACCGCTGGAAGTGCGGCTGGGAGCACCGTTGGGAATGCGGCTGGGAG
>CAXSBL010000077.1:0-6963 GCA_964235515.1 uncultured Bryocella sp. | reverse complement strand
CCGAAGTCAGCACAGGCGCCAAGCGGATGTACCCTGCTGAAACGGACACGATCCGCAGCGTCACACACCTCGGAGGCACCCGCAATAACCCCTTCGTCCCGCCGAGCCCAGGGCAAGCTCCGCCTCATCCCGCTCATCGCCGCCACCTACTTCATGGTCTCCGGCGGCCCCTACGGCCTCGAAGACATCATCGGCGACGCCGGCTACTGGCGCGCCTTGGTCATCCTTGCCGTCCTGCCGTTCCTGTGGAGCCTGCCCACCTCGCTCATGGTTGGCGAACTCGCCAGCAGCCTGCCCGACGAGGGCGGTTACTACGTCTGGGTGCATCGCGCGCTGGGCCGTTTCTGGGGCTTTCAGGAAGCCTGGCTCTCGCTTGCCGCCAGCGTCTTTGATATGGCGATCTACCCAACTATCTTCGTTCTTTACCTGGGCCGCGTCGCCCCGGGCTGGACCTCCGGCTACCGCGGCACCCTCTGGGCGCTTGCCGTCGTCGTCGGCTGCACACTGTGGAACCTGCGCGGCGCGAAATCCGTGGGTGAAAGCTCGGTCTTCCTCTTTGTGGTCCTGCTCGCCCCTTTCGCCGTTCTGTTCGCCGTTGCCCTCTGGCGGTGGCACGGCGGCGGCTCGGGAGCCCTGCTCGCTCCTGTCCCGAAAATGGACCTGCCCGGCGCGGTCTCCGTCGCCATGTGGAACTACATGGGTTGGGACAACGCCTCCACCGTCGCCCAGGAGGTAGAAAATCCGCAGCGCAACTATCCCCGCGCCATGCTGGCCGCCGCTGCCCTGGTCGCCATTACCTACGTCCTTCCGCTGCTCGCCGTCGGCCTCGCCGGCCTCGGGGCCGCGCGCTTCTCCACTGGCGCCTGGACGGATGCCGCGCAGGGGATCGTTGGCCCCTGGCTAGGCCTCGCCGTCGTTCTAGGGGGCATGATCAACGGCGTCGGCATGTTCAACCCACTCATGATGAGCTACGCCCGCGTCCCCTATGCCATGGCACAGGATGGTCTGCTCCCACGCTGGTTCCGCCGTGAAAACGCCCGTGGCGTCCCCTACGCCGCGCTCGTCACCTGCGCCACGCTCTGGGCTCTAGCCCTCCGCTTCAGCTTCGAGCGCCTCATCTCGATCGACCTCGTCCTCTACGGCGCCGCCCTCCTGCTCGAATTCGTCGCTCTGATCGTCCTGCGCCATCGCGAACCCGCACTCCCGCGCCCCTTCCGCGTTCCCGGCGGTCTGCCCGGCACCGTGGCAGCCGCGCTGGGGCCGGCGCTGCTCATCCTCTTCGCCCTCTGGGCTGCCCGTGCCGAGCGGGTAGGCCCCTTGCCCGCTCTCACCTTCGCCGCGCTGGTCGCGGTAGCCGGAGCGGCCGTCTACCTCATCGCCGAAAAGCTGAAAAACCGGCCTCTTTCCCCTTGAAGCCGGCTACCCAGCGACTACTTAGCCACAACTACTTGGCCGCATTCTTCTCCGCATAAGCCTTCTGCGCCTTCACGATCACTTGCTTGGCGTAAGCAGCATCCTTCCACCCGCCGATCTCCACCTTCTTGTTTTCCAGGTTCTTGTAGGTCTTGAAAAACTCCGAAATCGTCTTTAGCAGGTGTGGGAAAATCTGCGTATACTCTGTAATTCCCTCATACCGGGGGTTCTTCGAGCCCACACAGAGAATCTTTTCGTCCCCTTCGCCGCCGTCCACCATATCCAGGGCGCCGATCGGCCGAACCTCCACCAGGCATCCCGGAAAGCTCGGATTCTCCACCAGCACCAGCACATCCAGCGGATCGCCGTCATCGCCCAGCGTGCTCGGAATGAACCCGTAATCGCCCGGATAGTGCACTGCCGAGTACAGGTTCCGGTCCACCCGGAACACGTGCAGCTCCTTGTCGTACTCGAACTTGATGCTCGAATCCAACGGGATTTCAATGATCGCGTTCACCAGTTCAGGGGCCTTGGACCCGGCGGGCAGTTCAAGATAATTCGTCATCGTTCAAAGTCAACTCTCTTTTGGTAATCGGGCCGGCGCTCCTCGCCTTCCGTGCGAGCATCCCACGCCGCGGCCCCGCAACAGTGTAGCCAAACCAGTCGCCTGTAACACGGTTAACCCTAAACTTCGACTACCCTTACGGCCCGTTTTGGCACACGACGCCTCCCGGGCTGGCTCCCGCATTCCCAAAAGCGTCTAACCTGATCGCCATCGAACGATTCCAAAATCGAAATGCCGCACCCTGGTGAACTGCATGACCTTGCTCTCCCGAAACTCCCTCAAATTAGTTCTTTTCCTGCTCCCGCTCAGCCTCCCCCTCACCGTCGGCGCCCAGGCCCGCTCCACTGCCAGCCGCTCCGCCGACATTAGCGTCTTCGCCGGCGGCCAGTTCGCCAACCCCGCCTTCGGCCCCCAAAATTCCGGCGGCGTCGCCTTCGGCCTCGACTACACCCGCTACATCCAGCGCCTCCCCGTCGATCTCGCCCTCGAACTCCGCGCCAACTTCAACAGCAACTCCCTCCTCTCCGAACACTCCTACCTCGTCGGCCTCCGCGCCGCCCACACCTTCGGCCGCATCACCCCCTACGTCGACTTCCTCATCGGCCCCGGCAACATCCACTTCCCGCTAAACACCTTTTACACAGGGGATAACTCCATCGTCCCAAGCTACGGCGGCGGTCTCGACCTCACCTTCACCCACAGCTTCGACCTCAAACTCGACCTCCAGGGCCAGCACTGGAACACCGGCGAAACCACCTTCACCCCCACCCTCGGCACGGTCGGCGTCGTCTACCACATCCCCTTCCGCCAGCAATACGGCCAGTAGCCGCCCATATTGGTAAACGTCTTGGTTGCCATTCCGTAGAATCCGCGTTTGTAGCGGCGACGGACCTTCAACTGACTTGCCAGCTGACGGCACTCTTCCGGCAACCCCGCTAAGGGAAGGGCACGGCTTTAGCCCTGCCACAAACGCCTCATCGAAACGCGGCTTTAGCCGCTGAGGACCTGTCGCCACGACGTTCGCCCGGTGCTAGCCTTGGAGACTTGGGGGTTCACACAATGGCATTCGCCACAGACACAAAGAACGGCACACCGGGCCAGGGCAGCAGCCGCTTTATCCGCGCTTGCCTCCGCCAGCCCGTCGACCGCACCCCCGTCTGGTTCCTCCGCCAGGCCGGCCGCTACATGCCCGAATACATGGCCGTCCGCCGCCACCACACCCTACTCGAAATCTGCCGCACCCCCGACATCGCCGCCGAAGTCACAATCACCGCCGCCGAGCGCCTGGGCGTCGACGCCGCCATCATCTTCGCCGACCTCCTGCTCCCCTTCACCCCCATGGGCCTCGACTTCGAGTTCGTCAACGGCGAAGGCCCCGTCGTCCACAACCCCGTCCGCACCCTGGCCCACGTCGAAGCCCTGCAAACCGATCGCGCCGAAGAACTCGGCTACGTCGCGGAGGCCATCTCCAAGGTCGCCAAGCACTTCGCCCCGCCTCGGCCCGACGGCGACCAGCTAGGCATCATCGGCTTCATCGGCGCCCCCTTCACCCTCGCCAGCTACATGATCGAAGGCTCCAGCTCGCGCAACTACATCGAAACCAAGCGCATAATGTACTCGAGCGCCCCCACCGTCGCCCGAGATGCTTTGTCATTCCGTAGCGCAGCGGAGGAATCTGCATTTCCCCCGGCCCCCTCATCTTGTCATCCTGAGCAAAGCGAAGGACCCGCTTCCGCCCCCGCCACCCTCCCGCCGCACGCCCCACCCCTCGCCGAAGAGGCCGCCTCCGCCCTAAGCTCCCGCCCAGAACACGCCTGGCGCCCCGACGAGCTCCGCAACCTCGAGCCCGTCACCGGCTCCGCTAAAGCCTGGCCGCTTTTGATGGAAAAGCTCATCACCGTCCTCAGCGCCTACGCCCAACAGCAGGTCGACGCCGGCGCCGACGTCATCCAGATCTTTGACTCCTGGGCCGGCGCCCTCTCCGTCGCCGACTACCGCGACTTCGTCCTTGCCCCCACCACCGAACTCGTCGCCCGCGTCCGCGCCATGGGCGTCCCCGTCATCTACTTCGGCGTCGACACCGCCTCCTTGCTCCCCACCATGCGCGAGACCGGCGCCGACGTCCTCGGCCTGGACTGGCGCATCCCCCTCGACGAGGGCTGGCGCGCCATCGGTTCAGGCTGCGCCGTCCAGGGCAATCTCGACCCCATCACGCTTTTTGCCCCCGAACAGGTGATCGAATCCCGCGTCCGCGAAATCCTGGCGCTCGCGAACCACCGCCCCGGCCACATCTTCAACCTCGGTCACGGCATCGTCCCTAACACCCCCGTCGAAGCCGTCCTCCACGTCACTGACCTCGTCAAGCGCTACGGGATCCACCCCCCAACTCCCCGCGCCCCCGACGAAGCCAAAAGCCCCTGGGCCATTCGCGCCTGAAGCGCCCGCGCCCCTAGCGCCATCTAACCCGGCTCAGGCCGCCCGCCGCACCGCCTCCAACGCCGCGTCGCGCCCCGTCCCCTCCTGCTGCCCGGCCAGCATCCTCGCCGCCAGCAACTCCTCCGTAATCAGCGCCGCACAGCACACCACCAGCGGAATCAGCTCGCCAAACACCCTGGTCTCCACCAGAATCCCGTAGCTGAACATGAACACCACCCACAGGGGAAGCAGCCACAGCCACGCGCGCAGCCGGGCATCCGGGATCCGCCGCCGCATCACCACCACAAACGGCAGCAGGTAGCCGCACGCGCTCAGCATCTGCGGCCACGCCTGCGGCACCAGAATCGATTTCACATTCCAATTCAGTCGCGGGTAAAACTCTGAGCGGTTTCCCGCAAAGTGGTGCCGCACAAAGATCTCCCACCCAATCCAGGCAGCCAGCAGCGGCAGCACAACCACCATCGTGCGCCCCGCAAACAGTCTCCTCCACCGCAGCCGTCCGCCCATCACACTGCGGTCGATCGCATACAGCGGCAGCAGCAGCAGCGTGGTCTCGCGATTGATCGTCGCCACCAGAAACAGCGCGGCAAACCACAGCGGATGTCGCCGGGTATAGATCAGGTAAAGCGCCCCGGTAAAGAACGCCAGGCTCGGCAGGTCATAGAGAAACCGGAAGTTTTGTACCGTGTGCAGAACATACGTCATCGCCCATACCACCAGCACCAGTGGGTAGATGAAGTACGTCAGCAGGTGCCGTCGTGAACTCGCCTGGTACAGCTGCGTCGTCAGTACGGCTGTAGCCGTCACGCATGCCACGTCGATGGCGGCCTGCACCAGAACCTCCGGGTGTCCGGTACGCGGAAACCAGAAGGGCGACAGCGCAATCAGCCTGTCCACCGCACGCAGGGCGCCATTGCCGTCAGCCAGCCGCATCGGCAGCATCATCAGCAGGCGGCCCTGAAACGGCATGCGCTCCAGCCCCTGCTCATAGAGCCGTGTACTCACATACGGCCGGGTCAACCAGAGGTAACACCAGGTCAGCTGAACGGTCGCCAAAAGGTACAGGCCGTACAGCAGACGGCGCTTTCTTGCATCCATCGAATCTCCACCGCAACGGGTCAGAACAACCCTCGCGAAACTTGTAGATTGGCCCGGTTCTTGCTACCACCGCCTTTGGATGCCGTATTCACCGCCGGTGCTTCCAAACCTGGCACGTTCCGCGAAATCTCCACCGGCCTCGCCTTTTCCAAGATCGCTTTGTCCCGAAAATAAAGTCGAGCGCTCCTGCCTTCCGGCCGTCAGTCCTGGTAGAAGGGCATCGTGATCCGGGAATTGAGTTGGGCGTGGCCACAGATCGGCAGGGAACAGTCGACGGAGCCGGCTGCGGTCCCGCTTGACCTCCCTGCGCTCGTCCATCTCCACAGCGCCACCCTGTTCCGCGTAGCCAACAGTCTCCTCCGGGACCGCACCGAAGCCGAAGACGTCGTCCAGGACACCTTTCTCCGCGTCCTCCAACACCAAAAAGCCCTCCCCGAAATCCGCGACCTCCGCCCCTGGCTGGTCCGCATCGCCTGGAACCTCGCCCTCGACCGCCGCCGCCGCATCCGCCCCGACCAGGCCGACGAGGCCTTCCTCGGAACCCTCACCGCCCAAACCACCCCCGCCGACCAGACCCTCGGCGAAGCCCAACAGATCCACCAGACCCTGGCAGCCATCGACCGCCTGCCCGCCCCCGAGCGCCAGGCCCTTCTCCTCAGCGCCCTCCAGGAGCTCGAAACCCAGGAAATCGCCCGCATCATGAACAAATCCGACTCCGCCGTCCGCGCACTGCTCCACCGCGCCCGCACCCGCCTCCGTGAACGCCTCGGCAAATCACCGGAGAAAGAGGACAGCCGATGAATCTTCCACCCGGCACGCCCGCAAAGACGAACCCAGACCACATGCTGGACCGCACCTTGGCCCACCTCGCCAACACGGAACCCGCACCGGACCTGAACGCCCGTCTCCTACGCCGCCTCGAAGCGCAACCCTCGATCCAGGCCAACCGCAAGCCAAGCTGGGGCTGGGTCCTGTTTTCCGTCCCAACACTGGCCGCCGCCGTTCTCCTCGCCCTTCTGCTCCCCCGCGCCCCCCTGCTTTCTCACCCACCAACCACAAACATCCCGGCATCGCGCAATCACTCAACCCTGAAAAACTCACAGCTCACAACCGAACAAAAAAACCACCAACTCCCCCACCAAACAGCGCCATCAGGCCGGGGAATCCCCACCCCACCCCACTCAAACCTGAAAAACTCACAACTCGCAACTGAAGAGGAAAGGGACCTCCTCACCGCTCAAACAGCCAAATCCAGCCTGAGAAGCCACGCCACAACGCAAGCCGAAGCCCAGGCCCTCGACGACCTGCACGCTCCCAGCCACCCCGCCCCCGCACTCCCGCTCACAGCCCAGGAAAAGGCGATCCTCCACCTCCTCCGCCGCGACGGTACCGTCGAATTGGCCCAACTCGACCCCGCCCTGCAAACAAAGCTCTTCGAACTGCAGCGAGCC
>CAXSBL010000076.1:0-6989 GCA_964235515.1 uncultured Bryocella sp. | reverse complement strand
TGCGGAATCACCACCGGTCCACCCAGGCTCGCACCGAAATCATTAGCCACCTTGTGCGGCTTGTTCGCTCGATCCGTACCGTACGGCGTGGCATCCAGAAACTGGTTCTGCAGGTACTCATACACCGACCCATGCAGATGATCGGTCCCGCTCTTGGTCACCGTCGTGATCTCGCCCGGCTGTCCATACTCCGCATTGTTGTTCACACCATCTACGCGAATCTCCGCAATGGCCGCGGCCGAAGGAAACGCATCGCCCTGGATATTATTGCTTGTCTGGTTCTGCGCCGAAATCCCGTCCACCGTCGTCTCCGTCTGCGAAGGCAAACCACCCTGCAGAGAAAACTTCAAACTCGGGGCCGGATGCGTCGAAGGCGCCGGCGGGTACGACGCCGTGTCGGGCTGCACCCCAGGCAATGTCTGGATCACATTCAACGGCGACGTCGACCCCGCGCCGCGATAGTTCGCCGGCAGATCCAGCACCGCCTCAGGCGACAGCGACGCCGAAATACTCGCGTTGTCGCTGTTGATCGTGCCCGCGTCCGACGCATTCACCGTGACGGTATCCGTGCCGCCAATCGTCAGCGTCACGTCGTACTCCAGCTGTTGTCGCGCATCCAGATTTAAATGCTCTGCCTGCGTCGGCGTAAACCCCACGGCCTTCGTGCGCACGGTATACGTTCCGGGTTGCAGATTGATTGCGTTGTATTGCCCATCCGACCCCGTGGTCACCACGCGATCCGTATTGCTTTGCTCCCGATGCAACACAAGATTTGCATTCGGCACCAGTGCGCCTGTCGGGTCCCGCACCACCCCGTTGATCGAACCCAGCGTTGACTGCGCCGCGGCAACAGCACCGCCACCATAGAGAAACAGCAAAAAAAACTTACGCGAAACCGTCATGGATGTGACCTCAAGGGAGAAAGAACAACAAAAAAACTCGATCGATAAATCTATCTAAAAACTAGATCCACAAAAACTAGATCCACAAAATTACTCATGTACGGCGAACGAAGAAAGCAGGTTTAACTTCGCAGGCCGTGTGCCACTCGCCAGCCGCCGCATACGCACACGCCACACCACCGCCGCAGTCACTCCGGCCCCGACAGAACCCACGGCACGTCCAATCCAAAGTCCCATCAGGGAATGTCCCAGCGGAAATGCCAGCAGATACCCAAGCGGCACGCCGATGCCCCAGTTCCACACCAGCGTCATGATCATCGGCGTTTTTGTGTCGCCCAGACCTGTCAGCGCGGACTCCAGAATTACATACAACGCATCACCCATCAGCATGAAGCCGCACACCGCAAAGATCGGTGCGGCCGCAACCACAACCGTCGGACTGTTCGTATAAAGCCCCGCCCAGAAACGCCCAAACACCGCAAACAGCGTCGCCGCCACAGTCATAAAACCCAACGCCAGCAACAGGCTCGCATTCGTCGCGCGCTTTACCTGCGGCAGGCTGTCCCGCCCGGCACTCTGCCCCACACGCACAATAGTGGCGTAACTCAGGCCGGCCGGCACCTGGTACACAAACGCCTGCAGATCCAGCACCACCTGGTGCGCCGCCAGCAAAACCGTGCCGAAGCGCGCACAGATGATCGACATGTAGGTCGACACACTCAAGTCGCCAAAATATTGCACACCACTGGGCCACCCAATGCCCAGCAACGCCTTCAACCGCGGCACATCCGGCATCAGCATCTCGCGCCGCACACGGTACCCATTGCGCCGGAACGCCCACCATGTTCCACCCATCAACAACAGCAGCATGTACACACGCACCACGCAGGTGGACCATCCTGAACCCGCTATGCCCAGCGCCGGCACGCCCAGATGCCCGAACAGCAGCGCCCAGTCCCCCACAAAATTCACCACCGAAGCCGTAACCAGCGACACCGAAATCAGAGCCACGTTATTGATCGACTGCAGAAATCGGCGCAGCGCCATGTACGCCATCAGCGGCGCCGTCGACCATACCAGCGCATGCGTGTAGCGCGTCGCCTCCACGACGATCTCCCGCGGCGTTCCGAAGTGCGGCAGCAACCGCAAACCTCCCAAAGTGCCCAGCATCACCAGCGGCGTGGCGATGATCACAATCCAGAACGACTGCACCAGCAGGTACACGCACTCTTCCTGCTCGCCCCGGCCAAAGGCCTGCGCAATCAGCGTCTCCAAACCGTTCAGCATGTAAATGGCAAGAAACACAATCGCATAAAAAATCGTGTTGCCCAACGACGAAGCCGAAATCGCCAACGGAGAATCGTGTAAACGCCCCACCATCAGCGCATCCACGATGTACGTCGACATCCACCCAAGCTCCCCCAACGCCAGCGGTGCTCCCAGCCGTAGCGTCAGCCGCAGCTCGGTTCGCATGTCGTGGGCCACGCGCGCACGGGTTGAAAGAGCGTCAGCCACGACGTTCAGGACGATACCTCCATTGTTCACGTGCAGGGAACTCTGTGAATCTACCGCACCGGCGCCGCTACCGTTCGCACGCTTGTGACTGCATCGCACCCCTGCCGATATTTGACCGCCAGACTACACGCACCCTTGTCGCGGCCGCTCACAAATATTTCAGCTCCTCACAAATAGCGATTGCTATGGCGATTAGAACCGTATAAATTCAAGCGAGCCCGAAGGAATTCCAGATCCTGAAACACACGGTACGTGCCAGCTCCTTCGCTCCGCGAACTCGAGCCAACCTGGAGACTCATGCGTCGTATCATCCCGCTTACGGCCTTCGCTCTGCTCACGGCCGCCGCCGCCCATGCGCAGATAGCCAGCGAAATTAAGGGCCGCGTCACCGATCGCTCGGGCGCCGCCCTCGCCCAGGTCGCCGTCACCGCCACCGAAATGCGCACCGGCGAGCGCTACACCTCCACCACCAGTGCAGACGGCTACTTCGACTTCGCCAACCTCGTCTCCGGCCGCTACCAGCTCGACGCCGTCGCCGCCGGCTTCGATCACCTCACCCGCACCGGCCTCACTCTCGCCGTCGGGACCACGCTCGGCATCGACCTTCCCCTCACCGTGGGCTCCGAAGCGCAGAACGTGACCGTAAACGCCGACGCGCCCATTCTCCAAAACCAGACCTCCGACATCCAATTCACCGTCCCCCCGCGCCACATTGAGGCCATTCCGCTCAACTCGCGCAACTTCATCCAGCTCACCACCCTCGCGCCCGGCGTTGAGCTTCCGCCCGGCACCCTGCTTCCCCGCATCAACGGCGGCCGCCCCCGCACCAACGAGTACCTCTACGACGGCATCTCCGCCCTGCAGCCCGAACCCGGCCAGGTCGCCTTCTTCCCCATCCTCGACGACATCCAGGAGTTCACCGTCGAAAGCGACAACGTAGGCGCCGAATTCGGCCGCTTCAACGGCGGCGTCGTCAACCTCGCCACCCGCTCCGGCACCAACGAAATCCACGGTTCCCTCTTCGAATACCTCCGCAACGAAGACCTCAACGCCCGCAACTACTTCGCCCCGACCGGCCGTAAGCCCGAATACCGCCGCAATCTCTACGGCGGTACCATCGGCGTCCCGGTCATCCACGACCACCTCTTCTTTTTCGGCGACTACCAGGGCATCAAGCAAGGCATCGGCGTCACCCGCATCTCCACCGTACCCTCCGCCGCGCAGCGCGCCGGCAACTTCGGCACGACGAACATCTACAACCCCGCCACCACGACCACCTCCACTACCGGCCGCATCGTGCGCACCCGCTTCACCAACAACACCATCCCGACCGCCTCCTTCGACCCCGCCGCCGTCGCCCTGCTCGCGCGCATCCCGCTGCCCAATCTGCCCGGCACCGCGAACAACTACACCCGCACCGCCAACGATTCCGACCACCAGAACCAGTTCGACACCCGCCTCGACGCCGCCCTCGGCACCCGCGACCACGCCTTTGCCCGCTACACCTACTACAACGAGGTCGAAACCCCCGTCACGCCCTTTGCCGACGGCTCCGGTGCCATCACCGGCTCGGTCCTCGGCACCGGCAACGTCGCCGGTCCCAGCAACGTCCTCGGCCAGCAGGCCGTCTTGAACGAAACCCACAGCTTCACCTCGCGCCTGGTCAACGACGCCCGCCTCGGCTACACCCGCCGCGCCAACTACCAGTCCGGCGCCGCCCTCGCCAGCACGCCCTCTGCCGCTCTCGGCATCCCCGGCATTCCCACCAACGCCGCCTTCAACAACGCCCTGCCGCTCTTCACCTTCACCGGCTTTGGGCAGCTCGGCTCCTCCGCCAGCGTCTTCTCGCAATACCAGACCGGCGTCTGGGAGTTCACCGACACCGTCCTCTTCACCCGCGGCAAACACGACCTCCGCGTCGGCGCCGACATCCGCTGGTACCAGCTCAACGCCGTAGCCCCGCCCAACCCCACCGGCAGCTTCGCCTTCACCACCACCGGCACCGATACCCAGGCCGCCACCGGTGCGGCAAGCGCCACCGGAGGCAACAGCTTCGCCAGCTTCCTCCTGGGCCAGGTCGATACCTTCTCCATCGACCTCCAGACCAGCATCCTCCGCCCCCGCGACCACCTGCAGGAGTACTTCGTCCAGGACGACTGGCGTCTCACCCCCAAACTCACCGCCAACCTCGGCCTCCGCTGGACCTTCAACAACCCATCAACCGAAAAGAACAACCAGGGCGCGATCTTCAATACAACAACCCAGGTTCTCGACTACGTAGGCGTGGACGGCAACCCAAAATCCGCCCGCGAAACCCACTACGACAACCTCGGTCCCCGCGTTGGCTTCGCCTACTCCGCCGACCAGAAAACCGTGGTCCGCTCCGGCTTCGGCATCGTCTTCTTTGACCAGTCCGGCATCACCACGCCCTTCACCGTGCCGCAGTTCCCGTTCATCCAGAACGTCCGCCAGGCCACGCAGGACTCCCTCAACGCCCCCTTCAAGCTCTCCAACGGCCCCACCGTAGCGCCCATCGCGCTCACCCCCAACGCCGGCCTCGGCCAAAGCGTTTACACCGCCAACCGCACTGCCGGTTCAGGCTATGTGCAGCAGTGGAACCTCGCCGTACAGCGCGCCGTCACCAACAATCTCAGCTTCGAGGTCGCCTACGTCGGTTCCCACGGCGTTCACGTCGGCGTCCCCGACCAGAACCTCAACCAGCTCACCGCCGCGCAGCTCGCCGTCGGCCTGACCAACCCCGCCGCGCTCACCGCGCAGGTCACCAACCCCTACTTCGGCCAGATTCCCGGCTCCAGCACCATCGGTGGCAAAACCGTAGCCGCCGCGCAGCTGCTCAAGCCCTACGCCCGCTTCCAGAACGTCGCCACCTACCGCCAGAACACCGGCCAGACAAACTACAACGCCGTCGAAGCCAAGGTGCAACAGCGCCTCAGCCGCGGCGCGGCCTTCACCTTCGCCTATACCCACTCGCGCTTGATCGACGACGCCTCCTCCGTCTTCTCCTCCACCGTTCTCTCCTCCCCCAACTCCAGCTCACTCGTCGCCGCCGACACCTATCGCCCCTACCTCGAGCGCGACGTCAGCTCCGGCGACATGCCCAACGTCCTCACCGGCTCCCTGGTCTACGAGCTCCCTGCCGGCCGCGACCACCGCTTCGGCAACTCCGCCCTCGGCAACGTCCTCCTCGGCGGCTGGAGCGTCAACTCCATCACCACCGCCCAGTCCGGCATGCCCGTTACGATCACCCAGGCCACCAACTTCAACAGCTTCGCCGGCTTCGCCCTGCAGCGCCCCAACCTCATGGGCCATCCCAACCTCGCCCCCAATGGCGGCGCCACCGGCGGCCGCAGCCCGGCCCGCTACTTCAACACCGCTGCCTTCGCTACCGCCCCGCAATTCACGGTCGGAGACGCCTCCCGCAACCCCGTCCGCGGCCCCGCCTTCCGAGACTGGGACCTATCCCTCATCAAGCGCACCACCCTAGCCGAAAAGACCCTGCTGGAATTCCGCGCCGAGCTCTTCAACGTAACCAATACCCCGGCCTTCGCCCAACCCAACGGCAGCTTCGGCACAGCCGCCTTCGGCTCCATCACGTCCACCGTCGCCGAAGAGCGCGTAGCCCAATTCGCGTTGCGGCTAAGTCGATAGAACGTAGTGACCGGTAATGATCCCTGTTACTGGCTACTCTCGATTGCTATGCCAATGCCTTGTTCGTAGCTGATCAATCGCGCATAGTCTGTTGTTTTTCTTTGTTGTCATTCCCGAAGGGAATCTGCGTTTTGTAACGCCACAGCTCTTCTCATTCGCTAGAGACCGCTTCTCAATTAGCAGAACTACACGCCTGCGTGTGGAAGCAAACCATGAGTAGAAACTGTCCAGAGTGTGCGAGGCTGCAAAAAGAGGGATGGTCTCTCTATGCAGAGCATGTAGCAGCAAAGGATGAGCTCGCGCTAACGCGTAAGAACGATCCATTGTACGTGGCCAACAACAGCGAGGTGCGGAGCTTGGACAGACTCATGAAGGAGGCTTTTCCATCGCTTTCCATCCACGCCCAGGAGCACATAAGGAAGTAACGTAAAGCTGGCAGGCATGAGGGTCAGAGAAGTGCTATTTCCACTGATCTACGGAACGCTGACTTTCTCCATTCTCGCAGTCTGTACGTCACTCCTGCTGCACCACAGATCTGAACTGAAGACCCTTCCTGCTTGGCTAGCTCTTGCATTCACGACAGGCTCATGTGCATTTGGAGTGTGGGGGCTGTTTCACATCACTGAATTGCAGAAACGAAACTTCTTCGATTTTCACTTCGAGAGGAGTGCGGCCGGTATCGCCTGTGTGGGCTTCGTTTCAGCCCTAGTGTGGGTCAGCCGTTCACGCCGTTGGTGGTCTTGGACAACTCTCGGGATGGCGACTTGTCTCTCCCTACTATGGACTGCGGCTTGCGCAACTCTTTAAGCTTGGGTCAGCCGGATACGCTTTTAATTCAACTAACAACTAACAACCCTTCTCCGGCCACAAATGCCGCGGATACCGCCGCATCAACCCGCGCCG
>CAXSBL010000075.1:0-7076 GCA_964235515.1 uncultured Bryocella sp. | reverse complement strand
AAGGAGTCTCACCCTGAGCGCAGCGGAAACGGTCAGCAACTCGTCATCAGCGGCGGCAACACCCAGCATCCTCGCCGGCTCCGCCGCGCTCACCGGCTTTGAAGCGGCACGCCTCTTAGCCAGGCTGCAGCAACTGGATCCCGCAGTCACCGCCGTCGAAGCCGTCTTCCTCTACCTGCTCCAACCCAGCGAAGACCACGGGACCAGTGATGCAGCCCGCCTCCGCGATCTCCTCGGCCCCGCACAGGAGCTTCCCGACGGCCCCCGCCTCTGGATCACCCCCCGCGCCGGCACCCAGTCGCCCTGGTCCAGCAAGGCCACCGACATCCTCGGCAACACCGGCTTCCACGAGGTCAAGCGCATAGAGCGCGCCCGCGTCGTCCGCATCCCCGGCGCAACTGACCTCGGGAAGCTCGCTTCCGCCCTGCACGACCGCATGACCGAAACCGTCTTCTTCTCCGAAGCCGCCATGCAGGCCGCGATCTTCGCCGAGCACGCCCCTAAACCGCTCGGACACATCGACGTCCTCAGCCGCGGCGCCGCGGCCCTCCGCGAAGCCGACCGCACCCTCGGCCTCTCGCTCGCCCCCGACGAGATCGACTACCTCGTCCACGAGTTCACGGCCCTGGGCCGCAACCCCACCGACGTCGAGCTCTACATGTTCGCCCAGGCCAACAGCGAACATTGCCGCCACAAGATCTTCAACGCCCGCTGGACCATCAATGGCGTTCCCGCCGAGCGCTCGCTCTTCGGCATGATCCGTTACACGCACCAGACCGCGAACGACCCCGCCGTGCTCTCCGCCTACCGTGATAACGCCGCCGTCATCCGCGGCGGCCCAGGCGGCCGCTATTTCCCGGACCCCACCACAGGCGAGTACAAGGCCCATCCCGAAGACATCCACATCCTCTGCAAGGTGGAAACCCATAACCACCCCACGGCCATTTCGCCCTTCCCCGGCGCCGCCACCGGCTCTGGCGGCGAGATCCGCGACGAGGGAGCCACCGGCCGCGGCGCGAAGCCGAAGGCGGGTCTCAGCGGCTTCACCGTCTCCAATCTCAATCTGCCGCAGTCGCCCCAGCCCTGGGAGACTTCCTACGGCAAGCCCGACCACATCGCCTCGCCGCTCGACATCATGATCGAAGGCCCCCTCGGTGCTGCCGCCTTCAACAACGAGTTCGGTCGTCCTAACCTCTGCGGCTACTTCCGCACCTTCGAGCAAACCGGTCCCGACGGCACCCGCTTTGGATACCACAAACCCATCATGCTCGCCGGCGGCCTCGGCAACATACGCGCCGAACACGTGGAAAAGGGTGAAATCGGTCCCGGTTTCGCTCTTATAGCTCTTGGCGGCCCGGCGATGCTCATCGGCCTCGGCGGCGGTGCGGCCAGCTCCCAACAGGGCGGGGAAGCCCCCGATGCCGCCAGCTCGGCACACCAGCAATCGCTCGATTTCGCCAGCGTCCAGCGGGAAAACCCGGAGATGGAACGCCGCGCGCAGGAGGTCATCGACCGCTGCTGGCAGCTCGGCGCGCAAAACCCCATCGCTTTCATCCACGACGTGGGTGCCGGTGGCTTGTCCAACGCCTTCCCCGAACTCGTCAAGGACGGCGGCATGGGCGGCATCTTCTCGCTCGACGCCATTCCCCGCGGCGAGGCCGGTCTCAGCCCACTCGAGGTCTGGTGCAACGAGTCGCAGGAGCGCTACGTCCTCGCCGTCAACCCCGCCGACCTTCCTGCATTCGAGGCGATCTGCGCCCGCGAGCGCTGCCCGATGGCTGTCATCGGCTACGCCACTGACCGCCAGCAACTGGTCCTCACCAACCCCACCGCCTCCCTCAGCCAGCAGCCGATCGATCTCCCCATGAGCCTTCTCTTCGGCAAAACCCCGAAGCTCGAGCGCCAGTTCACCCGCAAACCACTCCCGTCCACCCCGCTCGACCTCACCGGCATCACGGTAGAAGACGCCGTAGAACGTCTCCTCCGCCTGCCCACGATCGCCTCCAAAAACTTCCTCATCACCATCGGCGACCGCTCCGTCGGCGGCCTCGTCGTACAGGACCAGATGGTCGGCCCCTGGCAGGTCCCGGTAGCCGACTGCGCTGTCACGTTACGTTCCTTCGACGCTGCTGATCTCCCGGAAGCTCCCGGCGAGGCCATGGCCGTCGGCGAACGCACCCCGCTCGCCGTCCTCAATGCCGCCGCCTCCGCCCGCATGGCCGTCGGCGAAGTCATCACCAACCTCGCTGGCGCCGCCATCGAAAACCTCGCCGCCATCAAGCTCAGCGCCAACTGGATGGCCGCCGCCGGCGAGGGCAACGAGGACCAAAAGCTCTATGACGCCGTCCACGCCGTCGGCATGGAACTCTGCCCCGCGCTCGGCATCACCATCCCCGTCGGCAAAGATTCGCTCTCCATGAAGCTCCGCTGGACCGGCTCCGGCCCCGACGGCCGGTCCGAGCAAAAATCCGTCACCAGCCCGCTTTCGCTCATCATCTCCGGCTTCGCCCCGGTCACCGACGTCCGCCGCACCCTCACCCCCGAGCTCCAGTCCGGCGAACCCTCCATCCTGCTCCTCATCGACCTAGGCGAAGGCAAGAATCGCCTCGGCGGCTCCTGCCTGGCACAGGTCTACAACCAATCCGGCGACCAAACCCCCGACACCCCTACTTCTGCACTTCTCAAAGCCTTCTTCGACGCCCTCCAGCAGCTCAACCGTGACGGCAAACTGCTCGCCTACCATGACCGCTCCGACGGCGGCCTTTTCGTCACCCTTGCCGAGATGGCCTTCGCCGGCCGCACCGGTCTCCAGATCGATCTGCCCGAAGACGCCGCCGGGACTGCTTCCGCCCCGCTCCAGGCCCTGTTTTCCGAGGAGCTAGGCGCCGTCCTCCAGGTCCGCGCCCACGAAGCCGGCCACGTCCTCAGTTTCCTCACGCAGGCCGGCGTGCCCGTCCGCCCCATCGGCCACCCCGGTCCCGGCAACGAACTCATCTTCACCACCGCCGGTCGGGAAATCTACCGCTCCCAACGCACTACCCTGCACCGCCTTTGGTCTGAAACCAGCTTCGGTATCGCCCGCCTGCGCGACAACCCAGCCTGCGCCCAGCAGGAGTTCGATCTCCTGCTCGACCCCGACCGCCCCGGCCTCAACGTCCAGCTTCCCTTCGACCTCACAGAGAGCGTGTCGGCCCCTTATCTCAACCTCGCCAAACCCCGCGTGGCGATCCTCCGCGAACAGGGCGTCAACGGCCAGAACGAAATGGCCTGCGCCTTCGATCGCGCCGGCTTCACCCCCGTCGACGTCCACATGAGCGATCTTCTAGCCGGCCGCCACACCCTTGCCGACTGCCAGGGTCTTGCCGCCTGTGGTGGTTTCAGCTACGGCGACGTCCTCGGCGCGGGCTCCGGCTGGGCCAAAACCATCCTCTTCAACGAGGACCTCCGCACGCAGTTCGCCGCCTTCTTCACCCGTCCCGACACCTTCTCGCTCGGGATCTGCAACGGCTGCCAGATGATGGCGCAACTCGCTGAAATCATCCCCGGAGCCGACGCCTGGCCGCGCTTTGAACGCAACCTCTCCACCCGCTTCGAAGCCCGCCTCTGCATGACGGAGATCCCCACTACGAACTCCCTGTTCCTCAAAGACATGGCCGGCGCCCGCATGCCCATCGTGGTCGCCCACGGCGAAGGCCACGCCAGCCAGACCCCGCCCGCCGATCTCATCGCTCTCCGCTACATCGACGGTCTCGGCCGCCCTACGCAAACCTACCCTCTCAACCCTAGCGGCTCCCCCGCCGGCACCGCCGGGGTCACCAGTGCCGACGGCCGCGCCCTCGTCCTCATGCCTCACCCCGAGCGCATCTTCTTAGCCGAACAAAACACCTGGACCCGCCGCCTCCCTGTAAGCCCATGGCAGCGCCTCTTCGACAACGCCCGCAAATGGGTCGGCTAGGCGAAGCATTGCTACAAATAGCCACATTGCCACCCCACCTATGGCATAATGTCATTAGGAGCACACCATGGCAGCCGCTGCAATCATTGATTGGCTAGGAGCAGAGTCGGGGAACGACTATGATCTGGCTCAGAATGTGCGTCATGGGCTTGCCCTGGAAACGCAGAACAGCCTGCTGGCACACGGGATGACGCGCGATGAGTTCTATCGCATCGTGATTCCGCAACGTACCTTTCGGCATCGGACGGAGCGCCGTAACCGGGGTCTGCAGGAAGTTCTCAGCCCTGAAGAATCCGACAAGGCCGTGCGCGCTGCCCGCATCTTGGTCCTCGCCGAGCGGGTCTTTGCCGAACGGGAAAAGGCGCTGTCCTGGATGCGCCAGCCGAAGAAGCGCTTTCGTGGCGACACGCCCATGACCATGCTGGAAACCGAAACCGGCGCGCGGCTGGTAGAGCAATTCCTCATTCAGGTAGACGACGGCATGTTTGCCTGATGCTGCTGTGGCGCATCAGTAACTACGCCGACCTTACCGGTGCCGGTGGCATGCTCGCCTCCGCACGTTGGCACACGGCCGGCCGGCCAATCGTGTACCTCGCCGAAACCCCTGCTGGCGCCTTGCTCGAGGTTCTCGTTCATCTGGAACTCGACGAGGCGCACCGCCCAGCCACCTACCAGCTTTTACGAATCGAGGCGCCTGACGGCATCGCCGTGCAGCGTCTCGACCCCGACTCGCTCTCCCCGGACTGGCGCACAAAAGAATCCGAAACCCAGGGCAAAGGCGACACCTGGCTCCGCGCGGGCGAGACTGCCTTACTCGCCGTGCCTTCGGCCATCGTTCCGGAAACCTCCAACTGGCTGCTCAATCCACGCCACCCCGACGCCACCCACCTGCGGATCACCCACACGCTGGCCGCGCCCTTCGATGCCCGCCTGTTTTGATCCTTCCGCACGCCACGGCCCACCCCTCCCGCGATACCCTACGAAGGTGAGCCAACCCATCGACTACAAATCCGCCGGCGTGGACATTGAGGCCGGCAACGAAGCCGTCCGGCGCATGAAGCGGCACGTCGCCCGCACCCACTCGCCCGCCGTCCTCACCCAGCTCGGCGCCTTCGGTTCGCTCTTCTCCCTCACTGACGCGATCAGAGGCATGGCCGACCCCGTCATGGTCCAAAGTACCGACGGCTGCGGCACCAAAACCCTCGTCACCACCATGGTGAACACGCCCGAAGCCTACGCCTCACTAGGCCGCGACCTTGTCGCCGCCGTTGCGGGCGACATCGCCGTCATGGGAGCCCGCCCGCTCACCTTCCTTGACTACCTCGGCGTCCACAAGGTCGACCCCGAGATCATCGAAGCTCTCGTCCGCGGCATGAGCTCCGCTTGCGAAGAGGCCGGGATCGCCCTCGTCGGCGGCGAAACCGCCGAAATGCCCGCCGTGTACTCGGAAGGCGATCTCGACGTCGTAGGCTTCGTCACCGGCGTCGTCGACCGCTCGAAACTCCTCACCGGCAAAGACATCCAGCCCGGAGACAAGCTCTACGCCGTCAACTCCTCGGGCCTCCACACCAACGGCTATTCGCTCGCCCGCAAGCTCTTCTTCGAGGTCGCCGGCCTCAACCCCGGCAGCCGCCCCGAAGAACTAGGCGGCGCCTCCCTCGCCGAAGTCCTGCTCGCCCCGCATACGAACTACGTGGCCCCGATCCGCGCCATCTTGGATGGGGGAGGCCAGGACGCCGACATTCCCGGCGGGCTCAAAATCAAGGGCATGGCCCACATCACCGGCGGCGGCCTCACCGAAAACGTCCCCCGCATCCTCCCCGAAGGCCTAGGCGTCACAATCGACCGCAGCTCCTGGGTCCCACAGCCGGTCTTCCCCATGATGCAGCGCCTCGGGGTCATCCCCGACGCCGAGATGCTCCGCGCCTTCAACATGGGCGTGGGTCTCGTCCTGGTCGCCCCCGCCGGCCTCGAGCCCCAACTGAGCCAGCTCCTCGAACCCTGGCCCCACCTCCACGTCTGGGAGCTCGGGGAAGTCGAAGGGAACGCCACCGGCGTCCGTTACACATCAGGAAAGCTATGATCTCTCCTCTGGGCGTCCCACGGCAAAATTAGGGCATCCCATAGCCTCTTTGGTTGTCATCCCCGCAGGGGATCTGCGTTTTGCCAACCGCGCCCAGTCATCCCGGAGAAGCCACACCGCATGAGCCCCCTCCCCCGCCAAACCCTCCTCGACGCCATCCCGCACTGCCTTACCGCGACTGACCTCGATCTGCCGCACGCCACCAAATACACCGGCAAGGTCCGCGACACCTACGATCTTCACCCCGGCGACCCCGCCGGCCAGCTCCTGCTCATCACCACCGACCGCCAATCCGGCTTCGACCGCCTCCTCGGCGCCATCCCGTTCAAAGGCCAGGTCCTCAACCGCACCTCGCTGTACTGGTTCGAGCAGACGGAACACCTCGTCCCCAACCACGTCCTCTCGAGCCCCCACGCCAACGTGCTTCTAGCGCGCAAGTGCAAGGTTTTGCCCATCGAGTTCGTCGTCCGGGGCTTTCTCACCGGCTCCACCGATACTTCCATCTGGACCAAATACTCCAATGGGGAACGTGAGTTCGGCAACACCACCCTCCCCGAGGGCATGCGCAAAAACCAGCCGCTCCCCGCCCACCTCATCACCCCCACCACCAAGGAAGCCGCCCACGACCGCCCCATCACCCCGGAGGCCATCGTCGCCGAAGGCTGGCTCACCCAGGCCCAGTGGGATTTTTGCTCGGAAGCGGCCCTCAAGCTTTTCGCCTTCGGACAGGAACTCGCCCGCACCCGCGGCCTCATCCTCGTCGATACCAAATACGAATTCGGCGTCGACTCTGAAGGCCAGATCCGCCTCATCGACGAGATCCACACCCCCGACAGCAGCCGCTACTGGATCGCCGACAGCTATGAACAGCGCCTAGCCGAAAACCGCGAACCCGACATGATCGACAAAGAGTTCTTCCGCCTCTGGTTCCGAGAACGCTGCGACCCCTACAAAGACGCCACCCTCCCCACCCCACCCGACGACCTCATCGCCGAACTCGCCAGTCGCTACATCCAACTCTTCGAACGCATCACCGGC
>CAXSBL010000074.1:0-7584 GCA_964235515.1 uncultured Bryocella sp. | reverse complement strand
AACAGGATGATGCACACAAACGCCACCTGGTATACCCGCTCCTTGATCACCTGATTCACATCCCGCCGCATAATCGCCTCGATCAGCAGGAACAGGATCATTCCACCGTCGAGCACCGGAAACGGCATCAGGTTCAGGATCCCAAGGTTCAGCGAGATAGCCGCCATGGTCTCCAGCACGGTCCACTTGCCGTACTGCACGGCCAGATCGATCTGCTGCGCCATGCCCACCGGACCGCTGACCGACTTCACGGCAACCTGGTGCGTGAACATGCCCTTCAGCACCCGCAGCAGCAGCGTGGAATACTCCGCATTCTCCTGGAGCGATTGCTTCAGCGCCTGCCCCAGCGGCAGCTTTACCACGTCTGCCGGCGGCGGCATACGGCTGAAGCCCATCTTGTAGCCCATCTGCCCTGTACCCAACAGCAGCTTGCGGGGCGTGATCGGCAGCGTCAGCAACTGCCCGCCGCGCTCCACCTTCAGCACCGAAGGCGCGCCGTTGCGGTCCTGCAGATAAGCCAGCAGCGGCTCCACCGAGTGCGGCTGGTAGCCGTCAATGCTCAGCAGCTTATCGCCTGACTGAAGCCCGGCGGCTGCAGCGGGTGTATCCGGCTCCACGGTCTGCACGACCATGGGTCCGGGTTGCGACTGCGGCTCCAGCCCGACGTGAGACAGGCTGCCCGGGGTAAACTCACCGCTCTTATCACCCGTATCGATCAGCAACGGCGCGGTCCCAGTCTGCCCGTCCGGGTGACGGAACGTGACCGGAATCGACGCGTTCATGTGCAGCGCGGACTCCTCGCCGATCTGCATCCAGGTCGGGTTCGCGATGCCGTTCACCCGCACGAGCGTGTCACCAGCCTTGAGGCCGGCCTTCGCCGCGGGGGTGTTCGCCGCCACATAATCCAGCACCGCAGGCCCACTGAGGTACTGATCCACCTCGTGATGAAAGTGCGCCACAATCGCCAGCAGAAAAACAGCCAGAAGGAAGTTCAACACCGGGCCGGCAAGGGCGATCAGCGCCCGCTGCCAGCGCGGATGGGCGTTGAAGTCACCCGGATCTGTGGGTTTCCGCTCCTCGGTCTTCACGGCCGATTCGCCGAGCATCTCCCCGGCCATCTTGACGTAGCCGCCCAGCGGCAGCAAATTCACCCGGTAGTCCGTGCCCTTGTAGACCACGCCAAAAAGCCGTGTGCCGAAGCCGAGGGCAAAGGCCTCCACGCGCACACCGCACAGTTTGGCCAAGGCAAAGTGACCGAACTCGTGTACCAGGACCATGATGCCAAGCACCACCGCGAACTCGGCGACTACCTGAAGGAGATGCATAGAAGAAAGGCTGCCTCGGAAGGGGTTGAGAAGGGTGGCTGGAAATTTGGGTTAGCGGCTAGGAAAGATCGTCAGGCTGTTTGCATGATGGCTTCGTGCGCCTGCTCGCGGGCCCGCTCATCGAGCGCAAGCACCTCCGCGATAGACGCCGGAGAAGCAGAAGCGGTAGCCGCCAGCACCGCCTCGATTGTACGCGGGATGCCCATAAAAGGTAGATTTCCGCCTAAAAACAGCTCGACGGCGACTTCATCCGCCGCATTCAGCGCGATGCAATGCGCCTGGCTGGCCGCGGCCGCCTCATAGGCCAGCCGCAGGCAAGGGAAGCGTTCGAGATCCGGCGGTTGAAAGTCGAGCTGCTTCAAGGCGGTCATATCGAAGGTAAGCTCGCTCGGCACACGCTCGGGCCAACTGAGCGCGTACAAAATCGGCAAGCGCATGTCGGTAACCGAGATCTGCGCCAGGATGGAGCCGTCAACGTACTCGACCAGGGAATGGATCGTCGATTGCGGGTGCACGGTCACCCGTACACGGTCCGGCGGCAGGTTGAAGAGCCGGCAGGCCTCGATGATCTCCAGACCCTTGTTCAGCATGGTCGCCGAATCCACCGTGATGCGCTGGCCCATGGTCCAGGTCGGGTGTTTGAGCGCCTGCGCGGGCGTGATCTTGGCGAAGTCGGCCAGCGGCGTATTGCGGAAGGGACCGCCGGAGGCCGTCAGCCAGATCTGCTTGACCTCGTCCGCCGCGCCGCCGCGCAGGCACTGGTGAATGGCATTGTGTTCGGAGTCAATCGGCAGCAGGACCGCACCATGCTCGCGAGCGGCCTGCAGGATCAGGTCTCCGGCGGCGACGAGGCACTCCTTGTTGGCCAGGCCTATGGTCTTACCGGCCAGAACAGCCGCGTAGGTGGCCTCCAGCCCGGCAACGCCGACGATCGCGGAGACGACAAAATCCGCCTGGGGCAGCGTCGCCACGCGTACCGTGCCGGCAGTGCCGTGTACCACCTCGATGCCATGGATGCCAGCCTCGCGCAGTCGCTGCTCCAAACGGCCAGCATCCACTTCAGAGGCCAACGAGACCAACTGGGGACGCCATTTCCGGCACTGCGCGAAGGCGAGATCCAGGTTGGAGCCTGCGGCAAAGGCGACGGGACGAAAGAAGTCCGCGTGCGATTCGCACAGGCTGAGCGTCGACTGGCCGATAGAGCCGGTCGAGCCGAGCAGAGCAATATTTTTCACAGATCTATTCTCGCAGAAACGGAAGCTTGGCTCTAAGCCGGCCTTTTAACCACGGCGCCCTTACAGCGGCTGCCTGAGTAGCAGAACGAACCACAGCACCGGCGCCGCCAACAGCAGGGCATCGATGCGGTCCAGCACGCCACCGTGACCGGGCAGCAGCGTGCCGGAGTCCTTCACGTCCACGCCACGCTTCAGCGCTGACTCCACCAGGTCGCCTACTTGTGCGGCCAGGTTCAGCGCAATGGCCAGCAGCAGAAAGTGCCACGGCGGTTCTGTGGTGTGCAGCCGGGTGAAGGTGGAGTTGTGCGCCGTAAGCCAGTTGCCCAGGACGATCAGGCTCATCCCGAAGACCACGCTGCCGATTAGAGATGCGATCGACCCCGCCCATGTTTTATTCGGAGAGAGGGCTGGCGCGAGCCTGCGCTTGCCGAAGTTCTTGCCGATGTACAGTGCGGCGATATCGCCGCACCAGACGCACAGAAACAAGAACAGGAGCAGGGCCGTACCGTCTTCGGCAGCCAGAATGCGCGGCACGAGGGAGAGTGGATAGGCGATATAGAGCAGCATCAGTAAGCCCGCGCCGGTCTCGTGCAAAACCCGCGCCAGGGGCGATCGAAAACTGCTCCAGGTGAACAAAACCAGGGTGAGGAGGGAGACAGCGGCGATCAGATCGAATGGTTGCAGGGCGCTTACGGTAAAGAAAAGCACGATCGCGGCGGCCATCCACCAGAGCGGAAAGCCGGCACCCGCCTTGGCAGCGAGCCCGCGGAACTCAAAGGCGGCGAGCAACGCCACGATCGCGCTGAAGACCGTAATAAGCCAGGGGAGATCGAAGAAGATCAGGGCGGCGACCAGCGCGATCAGGGCGGCCCCGGTAAGAATTCGCTTCATGCGTCCGTTTGAGCATACACGGCGCCGGTGGCCGTCCCGAGCCGGGCGGTGCCGGACGCGATCCCCTGGCCGGTATCCTGGCCACTCTGTAGGCCGCTGTTCTGGTCAAGATCCCGGCCTTCGCGAACCGTCCGGTTTGGGGGCTGCAATGGGATCCACACGGCAAAGACGGTTCCATGTCTGCCGGGCGCCTCCGCATGCGGCTGGCACGAGCGCATCCCGATACGGCCCGCATGCTTGTCCACGATCCCCTTGGAGATCCACAGGCCCAGGCCTGTGCCGGTGACCTCCTTGGAGGTGTAGAACGGCTCAAACAGGTGCTCCCGGATCTCGGGTAGAAAGCCGGTACCGGTGTCTGCGATGGTGATGCGCAGCCCCGCCGCACCGCTCCTGGGGCAGGTCGCGGACCGCAGGCGCAGATACAGATCGCCCCCGGCCGGCATCGCGTCGAGGGCGTTGCGCACCAGGTTGTTCAGCACCTGCCGGATATCGCCTTCAAAGACCATAGCCGCAGGGGAGGGCTGCAGGTGAAGGTGCAACTGAATGTCGCGCGAGAGCAGCCGGGTGGTGTACATGCGCAGAATGGCAGAGATGGTTTCGTTCAGGTCTACCAGGGCAGCATTGCTTTGCTGGCGGTGAAAGCGCAGCGTCTGCGTGGTAATGTCGGCGACGCGCGCCAACTCCGCTTCAGCCTGCGTGGCGAAGCCCTGCATCTCCTCCAGGCTCCGGGCGTTACGGATGAGGTAGAGCAGGTTTGTCACCGCCTCGAGCGGATTGTTAATCTCATGCGCGATTGACGAGGCGAGCTGGCCCACGGCGGCGAGCTTCTCACTGCGGCGCAGCGCTTCCTCGGCCTTGCGCGCATGGGTGATGTCGCGAAAGGTAACGACCGCGCCTCGGGTCACGCCATTGTGCAGAATCGGTTGCGCCGACATCTCTGCATAGAAGACCGAACCGTCCTTGCGGAACAGGTGATCGACCTGATTAGAGAAGGCGTGGCCCTGGCGAAACACGTTGTACACGATACATTCGGCGTTGGGGTAAGGCCGTCCGTCCGGGTGGTGATGATGGACCGCTTCATGCATGTTGCGCCCGACGAGTTCGTTCGGCGTGTAGCCCAGAGCCGCACAGGCGGCACGGTTCACGAAGGTGCAGATCCCCTGCAGGTCCACGCCCCAGATACCCTCCCCGGCGGAGTCAAGCAAGGCCTGCCAGGGCAGCTCTTCCGCGATCGAGGTGAGTTTGTACTCAGGCATGACACTCTGCTCAGGCATGACACTCTATCGTCGCAGAAATTGGTTCACAAGGGTCAGCGGCGCGCCAATTCCGCCTCATTGGGCAGAACGCCGGAGAGGTCCTCATCGCTGGATTCGCCCAGGCCGCCGAAGCGGCGTTCGCGGGCCTGGTAGGCACCGATAGCCTCCAGCAGGTGGGGGCCGCGGAAATCGGGCCAGAGCCGGTCGGTGACGAAGATCTCGGCATACGCGATCTGCCAAAGCAGGAAGTTGGAGATGCGCTGCTCGCCGGAGGTGCGGATCACGAGATCGGGATCAGGCATGCCGGCCGTGTACATCGCCGAGGACAGGTGTGTCTCATCGATACGCGCGTTGACGGCATCGTCCACACCTTCGGCGGCCAGCAGATCCTCCACTGAAATGCCGCGGCTGGCGGCCTCGGCGAGCATGCGATGAGCCAGCAGGCGGGCGGCGTCCACGATCTCCGAGCGGGAGCCGTAGTTTAGCGCCAGCGTGAGTGTGGTACCCGTGTTCTTGGCGGTCTCTGCCTGGGCCCAGCGCATGGTGTCCTGCACCTCGGCCGGCAACTCATGGGTACGGCCGATGTAGGCCATGCGGATGTTGTTGTCGTTCATCCGCTGCACGTTGGAGACCAGATAATTCTTGAGCAGCTTCATCAGAAAGCTGACCTCGCCCTGGGGACGGCGGAGGTTGTTTTCCAGTGAGAACGCGTAGAGCGTTAGCCAGGGAAGATCAATGCGGGACGCGGTTTCCACCACGAACTGCACACTTTCGGCCCCCTGTTGGTGGCCGAGAAAGCGCTTCAGCGCCCGTTTGCCAGCCCAGCGACCGTTGCCGTCCATGATGATGGCCACGTGCTGCGGCATGCGCGCCGGATCCAGGCGGTCGTACAGGCAACGCTCTTCGGACGAAAGCTCATGGGCCCGGGAGGACCGCTGATAAAGACGGGCTGGAGAGACTTGGCGCACGTGAACTCGCTCCCATTGACGATAGCGGAAACGGCGGGAGGTGGGAATACCCCTGAAGAAGGGGGTCCGCTGGCGCTGCGCGCGCCCGTATGGCAAAAGGTGTTGAAGGGGAGCGAAGGCGGCAAAAGGTGCGCATGAAAGACGGCGGAGGCGCCGCAGGATTCGGGGCATGCACGAACCCTGCGGCGAGAAAGAAGGGGCTGCGGGTGCTGACCTAGGCGCTGCGGCGGGAGCGCGTCTGTGCCAGCTCCCGAACATGGTTCAGGAAGATGGATTTCTGCGTCGAGGTGAGGTGCGGCGCAAACTTGGCAATCTCGGCCAGGAACGGGTCGGCGGTCAGCAGGGCGGTTTCGTCCTGGTGACGCTTAGGGGCGTCGCGGAGCAGGGCAGAGATGTCCACCTGCAGAGCCTTGGCCAGGCGATCAAGGGAACTCAACGTAGGCATCGCCTTTCCGTTTTCGATTTTTGAGATGTAGGTCCGCGGCACACCCATGCGGCCGGCCAGCTGACGCTGCGACAGGTTGCGGACCCGGCGCAGATCGCGGACCGCAGACGCTACCTGCAGAGTTTCCGTGGGAGCGGCGGGCTCAGCGGCGGCGGAAACAAGTGCAATGGCAGGTTGTGCTTTGGGTTGCTCCGGCAGCAGAGAGCGCTTGCAGCGGCGGCAGGTGGCGACGGGGGTACGAAACTGCACGAGCTTGCAGCCTTCGCACTTGAGGACTTCACGCGCTGTGCCGGTGGCCGACGAATCGGTACCGGGCGAGGCTGCGCTTGTACCGGGTGAGGCTGCGCTGGGGGGCGCCAGTAAAGCTTCCATGTTGTGTGTTGCGGGCGGCTGCCAGAGCAAGGCACCGCAGCACCGATGTCAAGAAGACATACGGTGATGTGCCTACAATGACACCCGTTGCTCAGAGAGTCAATAGCTCTTGCCCGGCTTTTCCGGATGAAACTAGGGTATAGGCAGAAGTGAACCAAAACAATCACTAGGGCAGGGGACAGGGATGTGCATAAAGGGGCATTACTCCGAGACGGCAGAGGCATTACTGCGGGAATGGACGAAGGGTGAGTCGCTGCTCAAGCATGGTCTGGCGGTGGCCGCCTGCACGGAGAGTTACGGTGTCCGCGAGGCCGCCCGGCTCAACCTTCAAGGCCCGGAGGCGGCGCAGCTTGCGGACCGTTACCGCGCCACAGGCCTGCTGCACGACCTGGACTACGAGCGGTACCCGTCGCCGGACCAACACCCCTTCATCGGTGTAGCGTACCTGCGCGAGGAGGGCTGGCCGGCGGAGATGCTGCACGCCATCCTCGCGCATGCCGACTACACCGGCGTCGCACCCGAGACGCATCTTGACCGTGCCCTGTTCGCCTGCGACGAATTAGCCGGTTTCCTGACCGCTTGTGCGCTGGTCAAGCCTTCCCGCGCCATAGCGGAGGTGGAGGTGGCGAGTGCCCGCAAGAAGATGAAGGACAAAGCCTTTGCCCGGGCGGTAAAGCGCGAAGACATCACGCGCGGGGCCGAACTGCTCGGCATCTCACTGGAGGAGCATATCGGCCATTGCCTGGAAGCCATGCGGGCGCACGCCGCTGAGCTGGGGCTCTAAATCGTACGTACGACGGTGCGCCCGACAAAACACACGACTAAATGCACGACAATGGGGAGTGGAGCATGAATGACTGGACCAAGCGCTTCGCGCTCGCCGGCCTGCTCGGTTTCTTTGTCTTTGTGTTTGCCCTGCCGGTCTCCTGCTGCGGCTTTGTGATCTACAACGAGCACCTGTACGGAGACGTCCAGAGCCGAGGTCCGGCGGCGATCCTGCAAGCAATGGCGCTCTCCGCCGTGCTCGCGCTGCTGGTGGGAGCGCTGGTGTGGCGGAAGTCGCGGCCACGCTGAGGGTCCTGAGGGTCCTGA
>CAXSBL010000073.1:0-8340 GCA_964235515.1 uncultured Bryocella sp. | reverse complement strand
TCCGCCAGCATCCAGTCCACCACCAGCCGCGGATCCAGCGCCATATTCTCCGCCGACCGCTCCTCACTCGGAGTCTTTGTAAACGCCGGCGACAACAGGATCCCGCCACACCGCGCTGCCAGATCATGCTCCCGGATAAACTCCCGCGCGAACTCATAGTCGGCCCGGTCCAGCAGCACAAATTTCACCTCGTCCCGCTTCGTCAGCGCATCGAGATTCTCCATCCGGAACGTTCCGGCCATTCCTGATCCCGGACACTTCACATCCACAATCTTGTGCACGGCCTTCGGAACCTCCGCTAACGGCCGCTCGCCTGAGGTCTCCATCATCACCTCATAACCCGCATCCAGCAGCCGTTGCATCAGCGGCACCAACTCGCGCGCCTGCAGCATCGGCTCACCGCCCGTGAACTCGATCAACCGGCAGGGCTGCAATGCTTCGATTTCGCGCACGATCTCGTCATTCGTCCACGGCTTGCCACCCGTAAACGTGTACTCCGAATCACACCAGCTGCACCGCAGATTGCATCCGGCCAGCCGCACAAAAATGCACGGCACGCCCGCAAACGAGCTCTCTCCCTGCACCGACCGGTACAGCTCGATCAACCGCAGCGAACGCACGGCCCCCGAGGCGGTCGTCTCCGGCACCACGTGCAGATCCTCAACGGGTTGAGAAAGAATATCGAGCATAAGCCATCACCTTACCGAACCCGGGCCCCATCTCAGGCGCCCGCAGCGGATCGCACCGCCAACAAATCGTCGTACTCCGAGTGCCGGCGCATGAAAATCTGCACATAGCTGCACACCGGAACCACCTGCAAACCCCGCTCCCGGGCCCACGCCAGCACCTCACGCAACAACACCGCCGCAAACCCACGCCCTTGCAACTCCCGGGGCACCTCAATGTAGAGCAGCCGTATCAGCCCACCCTCCCGCGCGTAGTCGAGGTGCGTCACGGAACCTTCCTGCACCATCTCAAACCGGCTGCGACCCGCGTTGTCGATCAGCTCTGCCATCTCGCCCTAAGCCAAACTATAAGTAATATTTGGCGAAACTCGTATCAGTCTCGTACACCGTGCAGTCTTTCACCCGAACCCGGCCCTGCGTCATCGTCTGCAGCTCACCCGCCGTCTGATCATAGAAATACTTCGCCAGGTTTTCGGCAGAAGGATTTACCGTCGTAAACGGCTCCAGTTCGTTGATCATGTGATGGTCGAGGTACTCCACCGTGGGCTTCAGCACATTCTTCAGCAGCTTGAAATCCAGCAGCAGACCGTTTGGCTCCAGCTCCGAGCCGACCAGCGTCACCAGCACGCGATAGTTATGGCCGTGCGGGTTCTCGCACTTGCCGTAGTACTCGCGAAGAAAGTGACCGGACGAAAACCCGGCCTGCACCGTAATCTCAAACATGCTGCGTAGATGCTCCCTGGGAGCTCAAAGGAGCACCAACCTCCATGATAACGCCCGTCGGAACGCCGACCGCGCCCGGGAGATCTCCGCGAGCCCCTACTCCGAGCCCCGCCGGCGCCGCTTCCCGTTCCGCTCCGTGTCGGCCCGCCGCTCCGCCTGCTCAAACAGCGCGGAAAGCACACCCGCCAGCGCGATTACCAGCGAAACTGTCAGCAGCGCCACGCCGATCGTCCGCCACAGCGAGCTATCGGTCGGCACTCCCGGCACATCGCCCACATGCGAAAAGCTCAACGCCACAGAGATCAGCGCCAGCGTTCCCAGAGTCCCCGCGAGAATGTAAAGATTCCGCCCCATGCTCCTTCAGTCTAGGCCGCGCAGCGCGGAATCCTCTCCGCAAACAATCCAACACTTACCCACTTGTCATCCTGAGCGAAGCAAGGGACCCGCTTTTTGCAGCGGCACACTTCCTTCCTCAGGCAGATGCGAAAAGCAGGCTCGCCCGGATCACAACGCCTTCCGCAACAACCGACGCGTACCTTCCGTCACCGCGCCGTACACCACATTGCCCGAAAGCCCACCCAGATGCTGCACCGGCGTTCGCTCCGAAGGCTGCGGCACCCAACCCAGTGCCGGCAAAACCACCTCACTTGCTCCCGTAAACAACGCCGCACCGTACGTCGTACCAAAGCCCGAGGTCACCGCAGGAATAAACTCCGCCACCGCCCCATACACCGCCCCGCACACGATCCCAAACGCAAACTCCACTGCCGGGACAGCCTTTTTACCCTGCGCATGGGTTAGGTGCTTGCCCACGGCGCTCGCAGCCACCTCCGCGGTCTTTGCATGGGCTTTGTCGAACTGATCCAACAAGCCCTTTTGCTGATCGGTGTACTTGTTGCGCCCCGGCAGCTGCTTTTCCACCGCCTCAGTCCCCTTCAGGCTCCCCGTCTGAAACGTATTCAGTACCAGCGTCCCTACGGCTCCACCGATCGCACCCGCAAACAAGCCCTTCAACACTGATCTTTTCTGCGTCGCCATAGCGCTCCTCGAACGGGTTGAGACGATCCTGCCCACACCGTGGGATGCCCGGCTTCGCCCAGCGCGCCTAAGCTAAATCCGTGGAAATCAGCTTCGATCCAGCGAAGAGTGAACGCAACCGCATCGACCGCGGGCTACCGTTTGAGCTGGCATCACAATTCGAGTTCGCAACGGCACTGATCCGGCCAAGCGTTCGCAACGGTGAAGTGCGGCGGGAAGCGGTCGGCTATTTGGGTGACCGGCTGCATGTACTCTGTTACCTAGTTGTAGGAGAGAACATCAGGGTTATTAGTTTTCGGAAGGCAAATCGACGGGAGGCACAACGCGATGGCTTCGCGCTACGTAGATGATCTAATTGACGATGATGAAGTGCCAGAGCTGACGGAAGAGGATTTCGCACAGATGATCCCCTTCGAGCAATTGCCTGAAAGCGAAAAAGCTACGCTTCGGGAGTTGATGGCCGGCAACGTCACCTTCCGTCCTGACCCCGTCAAAAAGCCCGTCACCGTCGCCCTCTCCACTGACATCCTCGATCGCTTCACCGCGACCGGCGAAGGCTGGGAGGCCCGCGTCGACACAGCCCTGCGCCAATGGCTGGAGGAGCACCCCTTGCCCAAGGCAAGCTGAGCGGGAACTCCCCAACGACCACGCCCTGCTGTAACTCCAAGCCCTAGCTCGGCCCCTGGTCGAACACAAACCAGTGCTCCGCCAGCTTCCGGAACGCATACCCCGCCACATGCGGCTTCAGCGCAAACTTCCGCTCGCCGGACTCCGCGTGCGCCATCGTGCACGGCTGGTACGGTGATCGCGCCGAAGCCGCCGACCCCGGATCCACGCAGAACAGATACCCCGTCGCATGCCCCTGGTGAATCAGCCCATCTCCTCCGGCGATGAAGAACATATCTCCCGCCGCATCCTGGCTCAACCCGTCGCGCACCCCGGCCGTTTGAAACAGGTCCCGGTACTGCCTCCAACGGTCGGCGATGAACGCCTTGCGGCTGCTCTCCGTCTTGCCCGTGGCCGCAAACGTAACGTAGGCCCGCGTGATTCGGCTGAACTCCCGGTCCGCCTGCGCCATTCCGCCGATCTGCTGCAACGCCGCCCGCCGCTCCGCGAACTTCCCCGCCAGCTCCGCCGTCGTCGGCACCCTGGTCAGGAACAGATATCCCACCAGCAACACCGTCACCACCACGGAGATCGCGGCAAAGGACCCGACCAGCACCACGACCGGCTTAAGCCACGCCGGCAGCCGCGTCCTCGCCACCAGAAGAAAACAACCCACCGCAATCAGCAGCGGAACCACAATGTAAAACGTCACCGCGAACCTTCTCCCACACCCTCGAAAAACCGCTCCACGTCGCCAATCTCCGAGGTCCGCCCGTACGCCGGCAGCGAGTCCAGAAACACCTTTCCATACCTCGTCGTGCGGATCCGCGGATCCAGCAGCATCAGCACCCCACGGTCCGTCAGCGACCGGATCAGCCGCCCGAACCCCTGCTTCAGCGTCAGCACCGCCTGCGGAATCTGCAGATCGTTGAACGCATTGCCGCCCGCGGCTGCAATTGCATCCGTGCGCGCCTTCGTGATCGGGTCCGTCGGCACCGCAAACGGCAGCTTGTCCACAATCACGCAGCTAAGCTGCTCTCCCTGCACGTCAATGCCCTGCCAGAAACTCCCCGTCCCGAACAACACCGCATTCGGCGTCGTCCGGAACTGCTCCAGCAGTACATGCCGCGGCGCCGAGCCCTGCAAAAACAGCGGAAACGGCACCTCGCACAACAGGCGGTCATGCATCTCGCGCATCGCCGCGTAGCTCGTAAACAGGCAAAACGCCCGCCCCCGCGTAATCTCCAGCACCCGGCGAATCTTCTCCGTAGCCTGCCCCACGAACTCCGCGCTGCGCGGATCCGGCATAAAATCCGGCAGATATAACAAGGCCTGCTTCGCGTAATCGAAGTGACTCGGCACCACCAGCTCCTTCGGAAACGGCACCCCCAGCCGTTTCTCCAGGTGCGCAAACCCCGGCGCCCCATCCTTGCCCGCCACCGTCAGCGTCGCCGAGGTCAGCACCACCGTCCCATACCTCTGAAACAACGTATCCCCCAGCAGCTCCGACACATCGATCGGCGTAGCCTGCAGATGCGTCGAAAAACTCTGCGGCGCGTCGCTGTCCCGTCCTCTTGCCGCCGCGTTCCGCACTCCACCCGTCGCCCGCCGCTCAATCCAGAACACCGTGTTCTTGTCCTCGGACTCCAGCAGAAACTTCAGGTGATTGCGAATATCCGCCGCCCGCTTCCGCAGCCCGGTTGCCTCATCCACCTCGCGCAGCCGCTCCAGCTCGCCTTCCAGCCGCACTAACGCATTGGATGTGGCCAGATAAGCATCCCCCCGCGCCTCCAGAAAGTCCGGCCGGTCCGTAAATTCCAACCGCCCCAGGTGCGAAGGCGGCGCCGGCAGCGACCCAAAGAACATTCGCGAACGGTCCCGCAACTGCGCTGTCGCCGACTCAATCGCCGACGTGCTCACGCCCTTGGCCCGCAGCATGTTCTCCGTATCCCGAGCCAGCTCGTCGAACCGCGCATTTGAAAGCGCAATCCCGAAGTACTGGCTCGCCACATCTTCCAGCTCATGCGCCTCGTCAAAGATCACCGCCGCCGCATCCGGCAGAATCCCCGCATCCACGCCCTCGCCCACCTGCTGCTTGATGTTCAAATCCGCAAAAAACAGGTGGTGGTTCACGATGATCAGGTCCGACTCCAGCGCCTTGCGCCGCATTCCCGTGATGTAGCAAGGCTCGACGTTGGGACACGTCTGCCCCAGGCAAACCTCGCTGCGCGCATCCAGCTTCGGCCACAGGGCCGAGTTCTCCGGCAGCGCATCGATCTCCGCCCGGTCCCCCGTCTCCGTACCCCGCTCCCACTGCGTAATCGCGTGAAACTGCTGAATGTCGTCGAGCCCCGACAAAATCGGGTTATCCCGCAGCGAATACAGCTTCTGCTTGCAGATGTAGTTCGCCCGGCCCTTCATCACGCAAACCCGCAGTGGCCCCAGAATTGACTCCAGGAATGGGATATCCTTCAGCGCCAACTGCTCCTGCAGGTTCTTCGTCCCGGTCGACACGATCACCCGCTGCTTCCGCTCCCGCGCAAACCGCAGCGCCGGCAACAGGTAGGCCAGCGTCTTGCCCGTCCCCGTCCCCGCCTCGGCGATCAGGTGCCGCCGGTCCCCCAGCGCCTCTTCAATCGCCTTGGCCATCAGGTACTGCCCCGGCCTCTGCTCAAACCGCAGCGAACTCTTCGCCAGCAACCCACCCTTGGCAAAAAACTCATGCAGACTCGGCAGCTTCGCCTCCGCCGCCGCCTCACTCAAAGGCGTCTTGCGGGCAACCTCCCCAACTCCGACTTGTGGAAAGCTCGCCACGGCGTCTCTCTATGATAGTCGCCGTTTCTTCGCCCACTCCTTCACGCCCTCAACATGCGACCATGAAAGGGACGAGGTTTTCCCCACATGGCACCGAAGCGCGAAATCAAGAAGCGGATGGGCAAAAAGCACCGCCAGGCCAGTACCCGCCCCAAGCTCGGCAAGGGTCCCGCCAAGGGCGCGCGCAAAAAGGGTTCCGCCGTCACCGGCGCCGTGGCCCCCAAGAACCGCAAAAAACTCGCAACCAAGCGCGCCGCCGAAGAAAAAGCCGCCCGCACCCCCACGCGTTCGCCCGAATTCGAACACCGGATCATCGTCGGCGATATGGAGGAAGACGCTCCGCGCAAGCCCCAACTCAACACCACGCCCAACGCACAGCCAGCGAACGAGACGCCAGCCAAGCGCGCAAAAAGCCCCACCCATGAGGCCCCCGCGCACGCCGCTGAAGCCAAAGGCCAGTCCCGCAGCGAAAGCAAGCGTAAAACCCGCAAATCCGTAGCCGAGGGCAGCACCCCCGACACCGGCGAAGACCGCGAATCCGCCAGCTTCAGCGCCGACCTTCGCCACCGCCGCACCGCCTCCAGCCAGGACCTCTCCGGCCTCCCGCTCGTCGCCATCTGCGGCCGTCCCAACGTCGGCAAATCCACCCTCTTCAATCGCTTCACCGGCACCCGTCGCTCGATCGTCGGCGACGAACCCGGCATCACCCGCGACCGCATCTACGGCGAAGTCGAATGGGGCGGCCGCAACGTCCGCCTCGTCGATACCGGCGGCGTCATCCCCGACGACGAAGCCCTCATCCCCTCCGAAATCTTCCGCCAGGCCCGCGTCGCCCTCGACGAAGCCTCCGCCATCATCATGGTCATCGACGGCCGCACCGAAATCACCGCCGCCGACCAGGAGTTCAGCCGCATCCTCATCCGCGGCGGCAAACCCCTCTTCCTCGCCGTCAACAAAACCGACTCCCCCCAACTCGAAGCCCGTGCCGAAAACTTCCGCACCCTGGGCTTCCGCAACGTCTTCCCCGTCTCCGCCGAACACGGCTCCGGCATAGGCGACCTCCTCGACGCCGTCTGGGAAGTCCTCCCCCCCGAAGCCAAAACACCCTCTGCTGGACCGGGTGCCACGGAAGCGGGTGCCCCATCTTCGGCGACAGCTTCACCGTCGCCTAAGGTGGGTTCCGAATCCAAGGTGGGTTCCAACTCGCGCTCCAAAACCGCCCCAAATGCCGCCCCTGACACCGAAGAGCCCTACGAAACCCTAGACACCCTCTCCGGCGAGGCCTCCGAAGACGAAGGCGACAACTTTGCCGACCGCGCCGCCCTCGTTCCCCGCGCCATGCGCTCCGCCCTGCTCGCCGGAGAAGCCGCCACCGCCGACGAACCCGCCGGCATCGACGCTCCCCCCATCGGTGAACCCGACTACGAGGCCCCCACCGGCGGCTCCGGCCAGGAACCCCAGGGTTTCCTAAAAGCCGACTTCAACCCAGCCGACTTCAGCGACATCGAAGCCGCCGAAGACGAAACCGGCGACCTCACCGCCACCGACGACCCCACCGCCACCCCCGCCGAGCTCCGCGAGCGCAAACTCCGCTCCCACGGCGAGCACATCAGCCGCGAAACCCGCATCGCCATCATCGGCCGCCCCAACGTCGGTAAATCCACCCTGCTCAATGCCCTCACCGGCACCGAACGGGCGATTGTCTCCCCGATCGCAGGCACCACCCGCGACGCCGTCGACGAGGTCGTCACCCGCGACGGCCACGACTTCCGCTTCATCGACACCGCCGGCATCCGCCGCAAGGGCAAAACCACCCAGCTCGCCGAAAAACTCTCCGTCATCATGAGCCGCAAGCACCTCGAAGCCGCCGACGTCGCGCTTCTGCTCATCGACGCCACCGAAGGCGTCACCGGCTCCGACGCCAACATCGGCGGCTACGCCCACGAAAGCGGCCGGTCCGTGATCATCGTGGTGAACAAATGGGATCTCGTCGCCCCACCCAAACATCTGCTCGACGAAAACGGCAACCGCGCCTTCGACGGCAAGCCCCCCGCTGACAAAAAGGCCTTCGAAGAGCAGGTCCGCTACCACCTCAAGTACCTCGACTACGCCCCGCTCGTCTTCGTCTCCGCCTCCGAAGGCCAAGGCATCGACCAGGTCTTTAAGAAGGTGGAACTCGTCGCCCGCGAACGCCGCAAGCGCGTCACCACCGGCAACATGAACCGCTTTCTCGACAAGGTAGACTTCGGCCGCGCCTCGGTCCCCATGAACCGCCGCGTCCGCATCTACTACATGACCCAGGCCGCCGTAGCCCCACCCACCTTCGTCCTCTTCACCGACCGCGACGTAAAACTACATTTCAGCTACGAACGCTTCCTAAGCAACGAAATCCGCAAAGCCTTCAAATTCATAGGCAGCCCCATCTGGTTCAAAATCAAGGCCCGCAACAAGAAAAAGGAAGAGTAGTCCTGCA
>CAXSBL010000072.1:0-8795 GCA_964235515.1 uncultured Bryocella sp. | reverse complement strand
TGGGGCACCCGGTCTGTAGGCGCTCCCTGGGACGGTTGTTGCGGCGGGGTACAGCTTTAAGGCGCTTGCGGCAGCGGAGGCGACTTCGCCGCGAAGGTTGGAGATGGCGGCGCCGGGATGCGGGTGGATGGCGTTTGCCAGCAGCAGGACGTAGGTGTTTGAACCGGGATCCAGCCAGAGCGAGGTGCCGGTGAAGCCGGTATGGCCGAAGCTGCCGATGGGAAACACGCGGCCACGGGGTTTGCTGTAGCCGGAGTCGATGTCCCAGCCGAAGCCGCGCAGCGGCTGGCCTTTAACGGCAGGGTAATTGGGAGCGAGCAGGGCAGGGTTGCCGGTAGCGGACTTCTCACCGGCAGCGATGGCTGTGTGTTCGGCGGCGTTCGCGGCGGCTATTTGGTTTGGGGTGTGCCCGGGCTGCTCGGGGGTGCTGAGCAGGAGCAGGGTTGGGGCCTTTAGCGGAAAGCTGCTGGCGCGGCCGGCGAGGCGGTCAAGCAACGCCTGGGCGAAGAGGCCCATGTCGTGGGTCGTGGAGAAGACCCCGGCGTGTCCGGCTACACCGCCCATGCGGCGTGTGGTGGGGTCGTGGACGGTGCCGCGGAGGAGCTGGCCGAAGTCGGGATTGGTGGCGGTGGTGCCTTCGTCATCGTGGGCGGTGGGGGCGATGTCCGGGTTGGCGGGGGACCAGGTATTTGCCGGGCATTTTACGAGGATGCGGCCCATGCGCGGGTTGTAGGTCGAGATTACATCTGTGCCGAGATGGCGGACGGGACCGCAGCTGCGGTCAAAGGCGTGATAGCCGGAGTTCACCATGCCGAGCGGGTTGAAGATGTGCTCGCGAGCGTAGTCGTCGAGGCGTTCGCCGCTGAGGGTTTCGACGAGATGGCCCAACAGGATGAAGTTGATGTCGGAGTAGACGAATTTTGTGCCGGGGGTGGAGGCGAGGGGCGTGGACAGGGCTCGGCGGATGCCTTCGGCTTTGTCGGGTGCGGCCAGGCCCCACGGGTCTTTGAGATCGACGTCGGGAGCTTCGCCGGAGAAGTGGGTCAGGAGCAGTCGGAGGGTGACGAGGGAGCGCTGCGGGTCGTGTGCCGAATTGAAGGCGGGGAGATAGCGCTCGAGAGGAGTGTCGAAGTCGAGTTTGCCGGCTTCGTAGAGCTGGCCGATGGCGGTGGCGGTGACGATGCACTTGGTGAGCGAGGCCATGTCGAAGACGGTGTCCTCGGTCATGGGCTCAGCGGGTGTGGGCTGGCCGTCCGGGCCGGGTTCGCCGGCTAGTTTGCGGTTGCCGTAGGCTTGCCCGAAGGCGATTTGGCCGCCGTGGCCTATTTGAACGACGGCGCCTGGGAGTTTGTGTTGGGCGATGGCGTCGTTGATGAGCTGCGAGACGAGGGTGAAGTCGGGGGTAGTCGAGGTGGGCGTTTGTGCCTCCGCGGACGAAACGCAGATTCCCTTCGGGAATGACAACAAGAAGAGTAGAAGCGTTGCAGTGACTGCTATGCGGTGTTTTTGCGTCGAGCCGCGCAGCAAGAGGCTCGCGAGAGAGCCTATCGCGAAGGTTGCCGCAGCACCGATGAGGACGAACCAGGTGAAGGCGATGTGTGGGATCGTAACCGGGCCGAGGCGTACGGGGAAGGTCCCCTGCCAGAGCCAGAGGTTCAGTACGAAGCCGCAAAGCATTCCTGCGGCGGCACCGGCTTCGGTGGCGAATTTTGTGAGGGTGCCGAGCAGGAAGACGCCGAGCAGGCAGCCATAGGCGACGGCGGCGATGGAGAGGCCGATTTCGACGACGTGGCCTTTGCCGCCGACGCGCACGGAATAGACGGCTACGGCGAAGAGCACGACGGCCCAGAAGGCGGTGGAGGCTTTTGAAAGCAGCATGCGTTGGCGGCTTGTGGCGTCGGGGCGGGCACTCATGTAGAAGTCGACGACGGTGGTGGAGGACAGGGAGTTCAGGGCGGCGGAGAGATTGGACATGGCGGCGGCGAGGATGGCGGCAATGAGAAGGCCGGCGATGCCGACGGGCATCTCGCGGACGATGAAGGTGGGAAAGATGTAGTCGTTGGAGCGGAACGTGGCGGCGGCGTGAGGGCCGAGGCGCTGGCCGTAGAAGACCCAGAGCCCGGCGCCGATGAGCAGAAAAAACGCGAACTGCGCGAAGATGACCACACCGGAGCTGAGCAGAGCCCATTGCGACTCGCGCAGGTTACGGGCGGCGAGCAGGCGCTGCACCATGAGCTGGTCAGTGCCGTGCGAGGCCATGGTGAGGAAGGTGCCGCCGAGCAGACCGGCCCAGAAGGTGTAGCTCTGGGTGAGGTTGAGCGCGAAGTTGAACATGCTGAATTTATTAGCGGTTTGTGCCGTGTGAGCGATGGCAGTCCAGCCGCCGGGCACATGGTGGCCGAGCGTGAGCAGAGCGACGAGGGTACCGCCGACGTAGATGGCCATCTGCACGACATCGGTCCAGATAACCGCGGCCATGCCGCCTTCAAAGGTATAGAGCAGCGTGAGGGCGGAGATCAGGGCGATGGAGGCGATGTCACCTGTGCCGACCGCGATGCCGACCACGATTGAGACCGCAAAGACGCGGATGCCTTCGGCGGCGGCACGGGTGAGCAGGAAGAGACCGGCGGTCACCTTGTGCAGCAGGGGGCCGAAGCGGCGATCGATGAGTTGGTAGGCGGTGAGCATTTCACCGGCGAAGTAGCGCGGCAGAAAGAGCAATGCGACGACTACGCGGCCGACCAGGTACCCGAGCACCACCTGTAGAAAACCGAAGTTGCCGGCAAAGGCGACGCCGGGGATGGAGATTACGGTGAGGGTGGAGGTTTCGGCCGAAACAACCGAAAGCGCGATGGCCCACCAGGGGATGGTGTTGCCGGCGAGGAAGTAGCTTTTGAGCGAGCGGTCGGCTTCGGTGCCTTTGCCTTTTTTGCGGAAGCTGAGGCCGAAGAGCGTGATGCCCAGCAGGTATACGCAGATGACGACCAGATCCGGCGTGCGCAGGTGGCCGGGACCCAAGGACAGTAGGGCGGCGAGTAGGGTCATTCGGGGCTCGCCGTAGAGGTTGCGGGCGTTGACGTCGGCACCGGGCCGGAGGGCGCGGGAATGCCTAGCTGGGCGGCGGAGGGCAGGGTCTTGGAGTCCTCCCATTGGCGCTGGACGCTGCGGAGCTTGTCGACGCGGGCGTACCACGTGCCGATGGTGTAGTCGTAGAGCTCCTGCACGGGGCGCAGGGCGTAGCGGCGGTTGGTTTGCAGCCAGAGGTCACTGTAGAGATCGCGGATGAGTGAATAACCGTCGATGATGTCTTCGAGTTTGCCGTTGATGCTGCGGATTTCACCGAGGTCGCGGCTGGTCATGGCGTGAGTTTTCTTGTCGGGGGAGTTGGAGTCGACCTGGGCGCGAGCGTAGGCGGCAGACATCTCGTCGGCGAGCTGAAATTTGAGGCCGATGAAGTCGAGGCGGCGCGCGCCGAGGTCGAGGGCGTCGATGGCGTCGGGTTCGCGGAGGTTGGTGGGGGGCCAGCCCTTTTCTTCGGGCAGATCCTGGATGCCCGGCTGGCTACGGGTCTCCCCGTTGCACATCGTGTGAGTTTGCTGGGGCGTACCCATGGACACATACAAGGTCTGGCACGGGTATGCCGCGCGGGCTTCCGCTATCAGCTGGATCGCCTTCTCTGCGTGCAAGCGGAGCTCGTGGTTCCAGGGGCGGAGCTTGGCGGCGTAGTTGAGGCCGTCTTTCGACCAGGGATCGAGCCAGAAGAGGCCGTCGGAGCCGTCGCCGGCCTTGGCCTGCAGCTTGAGCACATCGTGGGCGGCCATGATCTCCAGTTGGGCCCCATTGAGCTTGCCGGTGAGATCGCCGTGAAAGACGGGGCCGTAGCTGGCTTCAAAGGCCGGGATGGAACTGACGCCCGGCTGCCAGGCGGCGGCGGCGCCGAACAGGATGCCGTACCAGTTGTTGGAGGCCAGCGCTTCGCCGTCGTCGTACCAGATTGTGTTGAGCTGGCCGTCGGCGCCGGCGGCCTGGCCTTCGTGGGTGAACTGCTGGATGTTGTTCAGGCCGGTGTTGTAATTGGGGTAGACGCGGGACCAATTATTGATGCCGGGCGCGACCCAGGTCTCGAAGCCGGCCTCGGTGAAGGGCTGAATGAACTTGGCATAGCCGGCGGGGCGGGGGTTGTACCACCAGGCGACGGCGACCGTGTTGGCTTTGAAGCTGGCGGGCATGGCTTTGAGCAGGCCGGGGGAGTCCTGTGCGATGTCGCCCCAGAAGAGCAGCTTGCGGTGCAGCGGCGTGAGCGCGGTGTCGATGCGCTGGAGAAATTCGAGGTAGACGGGTGCGAGGCCCTGGCTTTCGACTGCGGCCCTGGTGCGACCTGCCCCGAGATCGACGGTTTCGTCAGCGCCGATGTGCAGGAACGGGCCCGGGTAGTCGGCGGCGAGCTCGGTGAACATCTGTGTGATGATCCCCAACGACCGAGGCTGACCGGGGGCGAGCACGGCGCCGTGGGGCGTCTCGGCGACGTCGGCGTATTGCTCCGAGAGCAGGTTGTGGTGGAGGTGGCCGAAGGCCTCCTGCTCCGGGATCACGGTGACGTGGTACTGGCGGGCGTAGGCGGTGAGCTGGCGAGCGTCTTCGGCGCTGACCGCCCCGCCGGGCGGCGCGGGCAGAGGGTTCGAGGCGTACTGCTGGGTGTGCTCGAAGTAGGGGGAGTAGACGTTGTCCTTGTAGGCGGCGAGGGTGCGGATCAGCTTTTTCTGGAACTCCAGCGTGTCCACCGGGCCGCGGGACTGGTCGTCGTGCAGGCCGCGGTAGCGCATGGCGGGCCAGTCACGGATGTCGGCGGCGTGGAGAACGGGGTGGCCGCTCAGGTCCATGCCGATCAGCTGCTTGGCGGTCTGGGCGGCGTAGAAGAGGCCGGCAGCGGTGGCGCCGGTGAGGGTCAGGGTGCCTCCGCCGGAGGTGATCGTGTAGCCTTCTGCCTGCATCGGCGCGGAGAAGCCGGCGCCGGACCGCTTCAGCGTGATGCGCAGGCCTGTGCCGCTGGCGGATGGGACCCCGCGGTCAGCCAGGGTCTGGCGGAGGTCGTCGGCGGCGAAGTTGTCCTCGGCATCGCAGCCGCTGCACACGATCTGCACGCCGCTGAGGGGCTGATCGCCTTTGGCGGTGACCTCGCGCGGCATGGGGATCAGGTGCAGAACGGTTTGGCCCGAGGCGGAAACGGCGGCAAACAGCAGGGAAGCGGCCAGGCGTGCGCGAAATGGCATGCCCCTACGGTACACGGCGGGGTCGTCGCAAACGGAGTGTGAAATGGGCGGAGGAACCAGCGACGCATCCGATGCAATCGGGTGGAGGCGCGGCGCATCCTAACCCGAGACGCGAGAAAGCGAGAACGAGGGGGCAACATGAGTGAGGCGAACGACAAACACGCGAAGGATTACCACGAGCTGAGCGGCAGCGAGGCGCGCGAAAAGATCGGCGAGCTGGTGAAGGGCATTCATATCTGCATGATGACGACCGTGGCCGAGGATGGCTCGATCGATGCGCGGCCGATGGCGCTGCAGGATAAGCCGTTTGACGGCTCGATGTGGTTTCTGACCCGGTCTACCTCGGAGAAGGTGGACGAGGTACGCAAGGACCAGCATACGACTCTGACCTTTGCGGCGCCTGCCGACGGCAAGTACGTCACGCTGAAGGGCAAGACCTACACCAGCCAGGACCGCAGCAAGATCCATGACCTTTGGAACAACCTGTACAAGGCATGGTTCCCCAAAGGCGAGGACGATCCGGAGATTGCCGTGATGCGCGTGGATGTGGAAAGCGGTGATTACTGGGCAGCGAACAGCAGCAAAGTCGTGCGGTACACCAAGATTGCGATTGCCGCAGCTACTGGCGGATCCGTGCCGACGGGCGAGTCAGGTCACCTGAAGGTCTAGGCCGAGGGTGATGGCGTCGACTTTGATTTGCGGCAATTCTTTGAGGTAAAGAACAATGGGAGCGGCAGTCCGGAGGTCCGGGCTGCCGTTTTTATAGCGGTGCCGAGCCGTTTACGACGGTGACGCCAGGCGGCGGCGTGAAGACGAAGGCGCTGTCCGGTACGGCCATATTTTCGTGCATGTCGGTGAATAGAAAGCTGGTGATGGAGCCGTTTACCTCATCGATTTGCAAGCCATGAATGACCCCTTGCGCGTCGACGATGAAAAAGACGTTGCGGATGCGCTTCCCCATGCCCTTCGGTACGCCGGAGAGGCTGTAGCCGCCTTCAACCGGAGCTACGGACAGGTGATCGAACTCGCGGTTGAGCGCCGTGTGCCCGAGCAGGAAGCGGAGCGGCGATTGCAGGTCGTCCAACTGCTTGGCAGGCAGCCGGTTGGCCTGCGCGTCGCCTGGAGTGTAGCTAATCGCATCTTTTCCGTCGAGCACGAAGACTTTGCCGGCGGGGGCGTCATAGCTCCAGCGCATGCGGCCGGGCTTGCGCAGCAGCAGCGTTCCGGTTTCGGTGCGGTCGATGCCCATGCCGCGGTAGCGCTCGGTGTAGCGCGTCTCGAGCGAACGCAGATGGTCATAACGGTCATCTACGCGCTTGGCGAGCTGTGCGGCCGTGGGGGTCTGGGCACCCGCAATGCCGGCGAGCACGAGAACGGAGGCGACGACAATCAGCGGATGTTTCACTTGAGCTTCCTCCATGCAAAACAAAGACCCGGGCCATAAGACCCAGGTCAGGTGAGCGGGAAGGCGCTTACTGCAGAATGTCGGTGCAGTTCGATCCACCCTTGGGGTCGAAGCGGATGGTGCCGCTCTCATCGGAGCAGTAGCCCAGATTGCCGCTGCGGCCCACGGAGATGGGGGTCGCCGTTACCTGGTAGCTGTTGTACTGATCCTGGTTGTTCACCGTGTTCTTGGAGCAGTTGGAGACCACAAAGTTATAGCCGGATTTCGCGCCGGTAGCGAGATCGTCCGGGATCAGCTGCGCGGCCTCCGGGGTGGGTGTACCGGCGCCGGTCTTGCCGCCGAGCGCCCCCAGGGAGCAGGCGTAACCGTGGCTGGGATAGCTGGAGTTGTACTCCGCTTCCATGGAGTTCAGCATGTGCACGGAGGCGATGGCCGAGGTTTGATCGGCTTTGATGTGCACGTGTTCGTAGCCCGGGATGGCGAGGGTGATGAGAATCAGGATGATCGACATCACGATCAGCAGTTCGGCCAGCGAGAAGCCGGCCTCGGGTTCGCGGCGACAAGGCGCAGCGGCGAATTCGGTCGACATACGGTGGAGTCCTCTTCACGCCCTGCGTCTTTGGCCGATACAGGGGGTCGTACAACGGTGGGGACGGCGCATCGGCAGCGCCACACGAAGTATAGACGCTGGCTCCGGGCAAGGGTAACAGTTTGCGCCTCCCTCAAGCGGGGGAGGAGCGACCGCAGTCAACGACGCAGGGAATGGAGAGCTCTTGTGGACTGCGACCCTGCCCGTACCGGCACAGACCGCCCCGATGACCTACGTCTACCAGGGCCGCCAGTTTTTGTGATCGCCGCAGGCGGCCACGGCTCTTTCGGAACGGAGCAGGGTGACTCCGTTATCGCCTTTGGCCTGTCGGAAGGGCCGTCGGCAACCAGGGCACAGGAGAACTAAGACATTCACGCGAGACTAGCGTTCGGGCGAGTGGCTGCGCCTCTACTGCGGCCCAACCCGCAACGCCGCCGGCACGAACGGCGTAGAAAGCGTCTTCGGATCCTCGGTGAGGTAGACGGTCAGGATCTTTGGAAACTGTTCTTCGACCAGCTGGAGTGTGCGGAAGTCAAAGCTCTGGATGTCGCAGCGGCTCTCCATCCCTGCCTTCGTAATCGCACCGGCCAGCGTGGTGACGAACACCTGCGGATCGACGGTATGGTTTTTCAGCAGATCCGGATAGGCCTTGAACTCGGGCCGTTCCGCGGCGCCGGCCGGGATGTAGTCCGGAACGATCTTGGTTTCGATGTTGAAGTGTACGGTGCGGGCGTTGGCCGCGCGCTCCGCCGCTTGCGGCGTACCTTTGCCGGCGCCGTGGCTGTAGAACTCCGCATAGAAGGCGGCAAAGCGAAACAGCTGTGCGACGTAGGTCGGCGCATACGGATTTTCCATGCCTTCCTGCGCGGCGAAGGCCACAGCCACGGGCGAGAGGGACAGGTCGTTCCGCTGCTCGGGACCGAAGTGCAGCTTGTCGCAGATAAACGTCTTCGCCGCATCCCCACTGGAGATGTCGCGCAGGTAGACGCGGTTGGCCATGGTGTAGGGTTGGCCGTCGGCGCGGCGGCAGCTTCCCGGATTGTAAAACTGATCGTGCCAGATGAGCGAAACATGATCCGTGGAGACGCCAGTGTCCGTTTCGAGCTCGGTCGCCAGTTGGTCGAGGCCGCTCTCAAAGGACGGCAGTGTGTTTTCCGGACGCAGACCGCGACCTCCACGGTGCGCTGATACGGTGAAGCCCTTCCACTGCGGATCGTTGGGCCTCGCGTTGCGCTCGGCGGCGACGACCTGCTGCAAGAGATCCGGGCGATCGCTGATCAGCCCGTTTACCCCGGTAGCGATGACGGCACGCATGGCCGTGGGATCATTCGTCGTCCAGGGCTCCACGTGAACGCCCATCGCCTGCAGCTGCTGTACGGGCACGGCAGGTGTGGTTGCAGGCAAGCCGAACGCCGCCGGAGCGACAGTTCGATCCAAGGGCGAAAGCAGGGGCACGGGGGCGCCGTGTGCGGCCGCATGCGCGGCGGCTTCGGACATCAGGGCAACCCATGGATTCGGCGGCATCTGTGTA
>CAXSBL010000071.1:0-9263 GCA_964235515.1 uncultured Bryocella sp. | reverse complement strand
ATGCGGCTTGCTGCGGTCAAACTTTTCCTTCGCCATGATCCTTCTCCATCTTTGCTATGCCTAGAATCCGGTTTTGTTCTGCGCGCGCCGGCTGATCCCAACCGGCTCCAGCACGCGGCCTATGTGCAAACCTGGTCTACTTTTCCTTGCCGGTGGACTTGGCAATGATCTCTTCCGACACAGAACGCGGCGCTTCCTCGTACTGCTTAAACTGCATCGAGTAATTTGCCCGTCCCTGCGTGGCCCCGCGCATGTGTGTGGCGTAGCCGAACATGGTCGAAAGCGGCACGGTAGCCCGAATAGCCTGCGTATTGCCCACCATCTCCATGCCTTCGATGCGGCCCCGGCGACTGTTCAGATCACCAATGATCGTGCCCATGTAATCCTCAGGCACAGTTACCTCGACCGACATCACCGGCTCCAGCAGAACCGGCTTGGCCTTGCGGGCGGCTTCCTTAAACGCCATGGAACCAGCGATTTTGAACGCCATTTCGTTCGAGTCGACATCATGGTAGCTCCCGTCATACAGCGAGACCTTGACGTCAACCATTTCATAACCCGCCAAAACTCCGCCCTGCATGGCTTCCTGGATGCCTTGGTCGATGGGCTTGATGTACTCCTTTGGAATGGTGCCGCCCTTGGTGTCGTTCGAGAACTCGTATCCCTTGCCCGGTTCGTTCGGCTCGATGCGAATCTTGGCGTGACCGTAATTACCTGAGCCGCCCGTCTGACGGATGTACTTGCCCTCCGCCTCGGCGTTGCCGCGAATGGTCTCGCGGTAGTTCACCTGCGGCTTGCCGACGTTGGCCTCAACCTTGTACTCGCGCATCATGCGGTCGACGATGATCTCAAGGTGTAGTTCTCCCATGCCGGCGATAATGGTCTGACCCGAATCGATGTCCGTTCGCACATTGAACGTCGGATCCTCCTGCGCCAGCTTCGAAAGCGCCACGCCCATCTTCTCTTGGTCAGCCTTCGTCTTCGGCTCTACAGCAACCTCGATGACCGGCTTGGGGAAATCGATCGACTCAAGAACGATCGGATCTTTCGCCGAGCAAATAGTGTCGCCCGTAATCAGGTTCTTCAAGCCCACAGCGGCGCAGATGTCCCCCGCCATGATCTCCGTGATCTCTTCCCGCTTGTTGGCGTGCATCTTGAGCAGACGGCCGATGCGCTCCGTCTTGCCCGTGCGCGGGTTCAACGTCGTATCGCCCGTCCGCAGCACGCCCGAATAGATCCGGATAAAGATCAACTGACCGACAAAAGGATCGGTCATAATTTTGAATCCCAGTGCTGACAAGGGCTCCGTGTCGTTCGCCTTCCGGATAATCTCTTCGGCCATATCGTCTGGGTTGTGACCGATCATGGGAGGGATGTCGAGCGGGCTGGGAAGGTAGTCCACCACCGCATCCAGCAGGGTCTGCACACCCTTATTCTTAAACGATGATCCGCAGAGTACCGGGAAGATGCTCATCGCAATTGTCGCCTTGCGAATGCCAGCCTTCAGCTGTGCCTCGGTAGGCTCAATCCCTTCCAAAAAGCAGTTCATGATCTCATCGTCGGCGTCGGCAACCGCTTCAATCAGCGCGTTACGAGCGGCCTTCGCCGTGTCAACCAGGTTTGCCGGGATCTCTTCAACGGAGTACTCCGCACCCATGGTTTCGTCGTGCCAGAAGATTGCCTTCATGGTCACCAAATCAACCACTCCGGCAAATTTGGCCTCCGCTCCAATCTGAATATTGATCGGAACAGCGCGCGCACCGAGGCGGTCGACAATCGTCGACGTGGCGTACACCGCATCCGCGCCGGCCTTATCCATCTTATTGATGAAGCAAATCCGCGGGACCTTATATTTATCCGCCTGCCGCCACACAGTCTCAGACTGCGGCTGCACACCCGCTACAGCATCGAAACAGGCTACTGCGCCGTCAAGCACACGCAGAGACCGCTCCACCTCAGCCGTGAAGTCCACGTGGCCAGGGGTGTCGATGATGTTGATGCGGATACCGTTCCAGGTACAAGTCGTCGCCGCAGAGGTGATCGTGATGCCGCGCTCCTGCTCCTGCTCCATCCAGTCCATGGTCGCGGTGCCCTCGTGCACCTCGCCGATACGATGGTTCACGCCCGTATAGAAGAGGATGCGTTCGGTCGTCGTCGTCTTACCCGCGTCGATGTGCGCCATAATACCGATGTTGCGGCATTTTGCGAGGGGGATTGTCCGTGCCACGGTCTATATCTCTTCTGCGAGCAACGCTCGCGGTTGTTCAAACTTTGTCGTTAGCTCGGGAGGGAAACAAGCACCTCCCGAACCGCGATGCCAAACCTTGCTACTAAACGCGACCTACCAGCGGTAATGAGCGAAAGCCTTGTTCGCCTCCGCCATGCGGTGAACATCTTCCTTCTTCTTCATCGCCGCGCCTCGGCCATTGGCCGCATCCAAAAGCTCCGCTGTCAGCTTATCGACCATGCCCTTTTCACCCCGTGAACGCCCGAAGCTGACCAACCAGCGGATCGCCAGCGAGGTGCGCCGCTCCGGATTTACCTCGATCGGCACCTGGTAGTTTGCTCCACCGACGCGGCGGCTCTTCACTTCCAGCATCGGCTTCACGTTCTCGACGGCCTTCTTGAACAGCTTCAGCGCTTCGTCGCCGCCCTTCTGCTCCAAGTTCGTCATCGCCTCATAAAAAATGGCTTGAGCGGTAGACTTCTTGCCGCCCCACATCATGCTGTTAACGAACTTCGTGACCAGGGTGGATTGGTAGATGGGGTCTTCGGCGACCTCACGCTTGGCAATGTGACCTTTTCTCGGCATAGCTTCTTCTCTCGTCTTCCCCCAGCGCGGTGAACCTCTCACGCCCCTGGGCCTCTTGATTTAGTTGTTAGTTGAAAGTTGTACGTTCTAAGTTCTGGGTAGAGCTTAGAACGTACAGGCCCCTACTTAGCCGCCTTCGGCCGCTTGGCGCCGTACTTCGACCGGCTTTGCATGCGCTTGGCCACGCCGACGGAATCCAGCGTGCCGCGAACCACGTGGTACCGAACACCCGGAAGATCCTTCACACGGCCGCCGCGGATCAGCACAATGGAGTGCTCCTGCAGGTTGTGGCCAATGCCTGGGATATAGGTCGTGACTTCAATGCCGTTGGTCAGGCGAACACGCGCCACCTTGCGCAGCGCCGAGTTTGGCTTCTTCGGGGTCTGCGTGTATACACGGGTGCAAACACCGCGACGCTGCGGCGAGCCCTGCAGTGCTGGAGAAGCGGTCTTGTAGCGGGTCGGTGTACGGCCCTGCTTGACGAGTTGATGAAATGTAGGCACTTCGTAGTACTCCTTGTTGCCAGTCCGGTGAAGGGTCTCTCCCCGGAGCTATCCGACTTCAATTTGTCGAACGCCTTGCAGGGCAGCTCATCCGCTTCCCCGTTGCGATAGCGGCGCAAACGCGCGGCACACACAAATGGCGGAGCCCATAAGGGCGCTCCGGCGAACTTCTGAATCCTGCACGCGGCCAAACACAAATAAACGGCACATGGTGCTGGTACGGCAAACTGCTCAGGCTTGGAACAGGCGACGGTGGCCAGCTGCTGGCCGCTCAACGATATAAGCGCCCTGCCAACTCCGTTTCGTCTGCTTCGGCCCACATAGCCGATCCTCCGGGCCCTCGCCTGTAGACTGCGGGGGTAAAAATTTCGTGGGCACTCAGACAGGCAAGTTCCCCGGAATAGCGGAACCCTCTAACTGTAACAAGGAGCATCCTTGGAGTCAATTTCGCAAGGAGTCCATCTCGAAATCACCGGATTCGGGGTGGATGGCGTTTAATGCCTGCGCAGCTAACCACTCGATGCTCTAGCATCGAGAATATGGCGCAGGGTCCGCTCTCTCACCCTGTCTGGACGGCTCTGACATCCACCCATCGCGGCCTCGCACGCGGCTCTGGAAATGCGCTGCGGTATCCGGCGGCGCTCGCTCCCTTTGCCGCCGTCGAGGGTGATACGGTCGCAGCCTTCCAGGATCTTTGCCAGTGGCTCACCCCAGCCGAAGCCATTTACGTGCAAGGGGAACGGCCGCCGGAGATCCCCGGTCTACTCTGGCAGGGCACCATCTCCTGTCTGCAGACGACCTTCCCCGCTGAAGCAGCGCTGCCTAGGCTTTCAGGCATTCCTGTCATCGAGCCTCTGGACTGCCGCCACGCCGGTGAGATGGTGGAGCTCATCACGGTCGCCTACCCGGGCTACTTCCGGCCGGACACCTGCCAGATGGGTCGCTACTTCGGCGTTCGCGGCCCGGGCGGCCTTCTGAGCGCCATGGGTGGGGAGCGACTTTCTTTTCAGGTTGAGGGCGAAGCTCCATGGCGCGAGATCAGCGGCCTGTGCAGCCATCCAACCCGTGCCGGTAAAGCCCTCGGCACAGCCATTCCTTGCCATCTCCTCGCCACCCATCGTGCGGAAGACCCCGGTCTTGGCTGTGGGTCGCCGAAACTGATACGAGAGCGGCCGACCTGGACCTCCGTTTCGGTTTCGAAGTACGGGAGCAGAGCAAACTGCAGTGACTCCAACGCCTGCCCTGAGGCATCTGCCTACCCTTCACGTCTGCCCTATGGTCTGCGGGCTTCCCTCCTCCGGTCCACCCACGGCAGCAGTGGATGTTACGCTGCGGTCAATGACTGCTCCGCTGCCCTTCGCTGCCCGCTCCCTCCGCCGTCGCGGTTTCGCTGCCGCCGCGCTTGTGTTTCTAGCCTGCCAGGCGCTCCCTGCACAACAGCCCGTTGCGCCGCCAACCACGGGCAGCTCCAAGGACCCGGTCGCCCGCGATGCTCCACAGAACCAGCGGCAGGTGCAGCGCGACCGCAGCGGGGCCGCCTCGGCCAGCGGCGCGCGCGTGAAGTCCCCAGGCTCGGTGGCTCTCTCGCCCGACGGCAAGCTGGTCGCCTGGACGCTCCGCGGCCGTGATGGCGCCACCCTCCAGCTCACCGAGGTGGGCCGGCCCGAAGCTCAGCCCAAACCCATAGCCGTGCCAGACGCCGCCAACTGCGCCTACGCCGATCCCGTCTGGTCGCACGATGGCAGCAACCTCGCCTTCCTCGGCGCCTGCACCGCTCCCTCCGCCGACCCTACCGTGCCCCGTCAGCAGCAGATCTATCTCTGGTCGGAGGCCACCGGCACCGTTCGCCAGCTCACCCACCTCACCGGTGACATGCAACAGCTCGCCTGGTCGCCGAACGGGAAAGCCATCGGCTTCCTATTTGTCGAAAACGCCAGTCGCACGGCCGGCGCGCTCGACGCCATGAAGCCCTGGTCGGGCGTCATCGGCGAGGACGGCGTCGAAATCCAGAAGGTATACGCTGTTGACGCAACTAGTGGCCAAGGTGCCTTCGTCACTCCGAATGCCTTGCATGTATACGAATTTGACTGGGCCCCCGATTCACGCCAGATTGCCTTTATCGGCGCCAATCCTCCAGGTGAAAACAATTGGTGGGTAGCAAAACTTTACAGTGTAAGCGTTGTTCCGGGTAAGTCGTTTAACGGAGCCACACCCGCCACGGACACCTCCGGCACCGATGCAAACCATGTCGTTCTTGACCCCGCAACCGTTGCCGGTCCCCTTCATGGTCTCCAGATCGCCGTACCCCGCTGGTCTCCTGATGGCAAACAGATCGCCTTTATCGGCGGCCTGATGAGCGACCAGGGATCCACGGGCGGTGACCTCTATACGGTCAGTGCGCAGGGCGGCCAGCCGGTTGACATTACCCCCGGCATCGACGGCACCCCCAGCTACGAGGTCTGGCTCAATGATCACGCCGTCGGCTTCATCGAAGACCGCCGCGGTCACACGCTCCTGGTCGATTGGGATACCCGGCGCAAGGCAGCCCTCCCGGGCACCCCCATAGACCTGGGCGAGGTCTCCGTCGGTGGAGGCCCCATCAAGGACGCCGTCTCCTACGTGCACGCAGGCGGCGACACCCTCGCCTTCACCGAACAAAGCTTCACCCGGCCACCCGAGATCTGGACAGTTGGCGCTGGCGGGCCCAAGCAGCTTACCCATCTCAACGACACCGCCAAGCCCTCTGCCCGCACCGAATCCGTCGATTGGACCAACGGCGCCTTCCACGTCCAGGGATGGCTCACCTTCCCCACGAACTACGACCCAACAAAGAAGTACCCGATCATCGTCACCGTCCACGGTGGCCCCTCAGCCTCGACCACCGCGCGCTGGGGAGGTGGCCAGTGGGCTGACCGTGGTTACTTCGAACTCCAGCCCAATCCCCGCGGCAGCTTCGGCCAGGGCGAGGCCTTTACCGAGGCCAACCGCAAGGACTTCGGCTACGGCGATCTGCACGATATCGAAGCCGGTCTGGACTTCGTGGAGTCCAAGTACTCCATCGATCACGCCCGCGAGGGCATCACCGGCTGGAGCTACGGCGGTTTTATGACCATGTTTTCGGTCACCCAGACCCACCGCTTCAAAGCCGCGGTCGCCGGCGCCGGCCTTTCCGACTGGCTCAGCTACTACGGCGAAAATTCTATCGACCAGTGGATGATTCCGTTCTTCGGTGCCTCCGTCTATGACGATCCGGCGGTGTACGCCAAATCATCAGCCATCACTTACATCAAAAATGTGACAACCCCCACGCTGATCATCGTCGGCGACCGCGACGGCGAGTGCCCCGCCCCGCAGAGCTTCGAGTTCTGGCACGCCCTGCGGGATCTCGGCGTCAAAACACAACTCGTCGTCTACCCCGACGAAGGCCACGGCTTCCGCAACCCGGAACACATCCGCGACCGCGCCGAGCGCACCGCGAAATGGTTCGCCGACAACATGCCCGCACTCCCGCAAACCACAGCGTCCGTCGCCGGCGGACGGTAATCACCTAGCCGCGGCGCACCCCCAGGACACCTGTCCTCTTACCTGGAAACAGGTGTCCTGGCCCGCCGACGATGGCCGAAACACCACGCCGAGTTGCCTACGGTATCGGCGGAATCTACACTCAGTATTGGCGTCTCTCCAAGGAGTGCGTCTGGTCGGACCGCTTCGCCCTCCGGCGCGAAGCGGGGAGGTGGAATGCGGCGGTTCGTTGGTCTCCTTGCTCTTTTGTTTTGTGCTGTCCCGTTGGGTATCTCGGTCGCCGGTTGCGGCAAAGGCACCGCGGTAACCTATTGCAACGGCTCCGGTTACGGCCCTCAAACGGGGCAGGTCAAAACCATCACCTTGGCCTCCAATCTCACGGCTACCGGAGAATCGGTCAACTACGGCCAAATCGGCACCCAACTGTCAGCAACAGCGGCTGACTGCGTCGGCTCTACCGTCAGTGTTCCCCGATACACCTACGCAACCACAGACATGACCATCGCCGATGTGAATCCCTCTACTGGCTCGGTCTGCGGCGGCAGCTGGAACCGCAACACCGGCGGTGGCATTGCGGACTACACCGTCTGCACACCCCCCGCGGCTGGCAACACCAATCACACCGCCTCCATCACGGCCGCGGCGGCCGGCGCCACCAGCAATGCCATTCAGGTCTTCGTTCACCCGGTGGTGACCGGCATCGTGCTGCAAAGCGCTTTATCCACCTCCTGTTCTACCGATCCAGGCTCAGACTGCTGCAGCATCAGCACCAATGGCACCACCGTTACCGCGCTTCCCTACGACAACTCGCGTTGCGTCTCCCAGGGCACCAGCCGGCAGCTTCTGGCCAAGGTTTATGCCGGAGACGGTACAGCGACTCCCGCGAATAACATCACCTGCCAGGTCGGTCACATCGCCTACGCTCTGCAGGGAGCCACCAGCACCGCTACTATCGATGCCAACGGCGTCGCCACGGCCAACCAGCCCGGCTCTTCGCTGATCACGGCGACCGTGGCTAACTCCTCTTCCGCCGTCAACGCCGGTTTCTTCTCCACCTGCCCACCCGCGTCCATCGTGCTGTCCGCAGTCAATAACCCCGGGGCCAACGCCGTCACGGTGGCCCTGAACAATCCGCAGGCATTCACGGCCACTGTTACGGACGTCAACGGCATTGTCCTCACCGGCACGGCGCTTGAGTTCAACTCCACGCTGCCCATCAACTTTCCTACAAGCTCCGGCACCGTCACCCCGGCCTTTCCCGGCTCCGCCACTATCACCGCTGCCTGTATCCCGCCCGCCTGCAACACCTCGCCCTTCAGCCAGATCGGCTACCTCGGTAACGGCAAGCCCATCACCTCAAATGGCATTGTCGTCACCGCCCCGGGCACGGCGTCGGATGTCCTTTACATGGGATCCACCGGCTCGCAGTACATTGCCACCCTGGACTTCACCACCGGCCAGCTCGGCTCGCCCATCAAACTGAACTTCGCTCCGAACTCGATGGTGATCTCCCAGGACGGCAGTACGATCTACCTGGGCTCGAGTGGCGGCCTGGAGATCCTGAACACCGCCAGTGGCGCGGTCACCGGAACCTTCCAGCCAATTCAGGGCTCCGTACTTGCCGTCGCACCAAACAACAGCTACGCCGTCGTGACTGACCCCACACGCCAGACCGTCTCGCTCGTCACCAACGCCGGCGCGGTCTTCAGCACTTTTAATGGCACCGGCACCCGCGCCCAGTGGACCCCCGACAGCACGACACTGTACGTCACGACCAGCACCGGTCAGCTGCTCACTTACTCCACCTTCGTCGGCTGGGAAAGCACGACGCCGGATGAATCTTACAGTGACGTTGTTATCAGCGTTCCAAGTTATGGCGCCTTCTTCGCCGGACGCAACTACACAGAAGCACGAAGCTACTGCCCTCTGCTGACGAGTATAAGTTCCGGGGTGCCACCGACGACGGCCAATGCATTCTCACCGCCTGCCGGTCAGCAGGCGATTCCGACTGACAGATTGCTCGCCACGACTGATGGTCGGCACCTTTTAGGGGCTACAACTGCACTGCTAACTGACTTCGCCACTTCATACCCCGTCATACCAGGTAGTCAGCCGAATGGGCCCGGCGTATGTACGACCATTCCGGGAGCCGCAAGTATCCTTATCACCCCTAAAACACATGCGTTCTCCGGGTTCACACCAACATCGATCGCGGGTGTCATTGCCTCGAGCAACTCAGCCGTCGCTGCCATCACCTACAATGGAACTGGGGGTGTGCTGCCGCTATATGCTCCCGGCCTGGGTACACTGGAGAACATACCACTTTCCGATGGCGCCACCGCACCCGTAGCCGGCGTCTTCAGCACAGACAATCTCTCCTTCTACGCCGGTACCGCCGGCGACAACAACGTGCACATCATCTCCAT
>CAXSBL010000070.1:1733-9314 GCA_964235515.1 uncultured Bryocella sp. | reverse complement strand
CAGCGGCCGGATCGCGTGGCCAACGGAAACAGCAAGCTGCATAACCGGAACCAGTGGTTCAACAACAATGCTTTTGCGTGTCCCGGGCAGGTCGGGTATGCGTCGCTTGCACCGACTGCGGCAACAGGGCAGACGCCGTGCACGGTGGGGGTGGGGACGTCGCCGATCGGGCGGTTTGGGACCGAGAGTGTGGGCGATCTGACGGGGCCGGGGACTGTGAATCTGTCGTCGGGGCTGAGCAAGAGTTTTGCGCTGGTGGAAGGCGTGCGGTTGCGGGCGGAGGGCACGTTTACGAATGTGTTGAACCATACGAATCTGGCGGATCCGCAGCTGGATATCAGCCAATCGAACTTTGGACAGATTACGCAGTCGCGTGGGTCGGATTTTGGGGGGAACCGGACGGGGCAGTTGAGCTTGAGTCTGGAGTTCTAAGTTCTACGTTCTACGTTCTACGTTCTACGTTGTTCGTTGTTCGTGAGTTCGGTGCTCCGTTCTGAGTTTGTTCTGAGTTTTAGGATGGGTGCATGGGACTGCTTGTCGGGGAGCGGCATTGGGTTGAAGCGACGGCCCTTGCGGCTGGCTTCGATCTGGCTGGACTGGCTGCTGTGCCTGACCCGGACAGCGAGGCGGCGCGTGCGGAAGCCGGGCGGTTTGCGGCGTGGGTGGAGTCGGGCGCAGCGGGGGAGATGGAGTGGCTGCAGCGGCGGGATGCGGACGGCGGCTTTGTGCGCGGGGATGTGCGGCGGTCGATGCCGTGGGCGCGGTCGGTGCTGGTTTGCGCGGTGAACTACAACGTGGAGGCGCCGCGGTCAACGGATCCGGCGGCGGCGGATCGTGGATGGATCGGGCGGTATGCGTGGAGTGGGCGCGGGGCGCAGATGGGGCCGGCTTCCCCGGGGGCTGAGGGGGCCGTGCCGGAGGTTGCCGGGAGCGATTACCACGAGGAGTTGCTGCCGCGGTTGAAGGCGGTGGCACATCGGCTCGAGGAGCGGTTTGGGCCGGAGTGCCGCACGCGGGCTTATGTGGATACGGGACCCATCCTGGAGCGGGGCTATGCGGCGCGTGCGGGTTTGGGGTGGATTGGGCGTAACACGCTGGTGCTGAACCAGGCGCAGGGGTCGTGGCTGTTGCTGGGTGTGGTGGTGACCTCGCTGGAGATTGAGCCGGGGGCGCAGGTTGAGGTGGCGGCGGACCGCTGCGGGAGTTGTACGCGGTGTATCGAGGCGTGTCCTACGGATGCCTTGCATGGGTCCGGGATCGAAGGGGCGCCGCGGTTGATGGATGCTTCGCGCTGCATTGCGTATCTCACCATCGAGAAAAAGGGAGAGATCGATCCAGCGCTGCGCGAGGGGATGGGACGACAGGTGTTTGGGTGCGATATCTGCCAGGATGTTTGCCCCTGGAACCGCAAGGCGCCGGTGAGGCGTTCGGGAATGCTGGAGCCTCGGCGGGAGCTTGTGAATCCGGAGCTGGGGTGGCTGGCGGCGATGGATGCGCCGGCGTTCAACCGGCGCTTTCGGGGTTCGCCGCTGGAGCGGACGCGGCGTAAACGGATACTGCGCAATGTCGCGATTGCGATGGGGAATAGCGGCGAGGTGCAGTTTCGTCCGCAGCTGGAAGCCTGGGCGCAGGGGGAAGATCCGGTGCTGGCCGAGGCGGCCGAGTGGGCGCTGAAGCGCCTGACGGCGCTGGCGGGCGGAGCAGGCCAGGAACTCCGGCAAGCTGACGGCAAGGCACTTGAGGAGCCGGGCGGATGGGTAGACTAGCCACATGGCGGTTGACCCGGAGACGGCACGGAAGCCGAAGGTGACAACAGGTGCAGCACCGGGCGACGGGCTGAAGGCCGAGACCGAGGCTGCGGTTGGGGAGAAGACGGCCGCGCCAAAGGCTGGACAAGAGGCCGTCGCGGCGGACTTGACGGCAGCCGACGCGCAGCCGGTGGACATGAGCGCTACCTGGGAGCAGGTGAAAGCGCTGGCGCACTATATGTCCAAAACCGAGGTGCACACCTACGCGTTCAGCGTTGCGGCACAGGTGATCCTGGCGCTTTCACCCTTTATCGTTCTGCTGCTGACGATCTCAAAGCGGGTGCTGCATAGCAATCGCATGGCCGATGTGGTGGGCGAGATGATGGGCAACTTCCTGCCCAATCATCAGCAGTATGTGATTGGGCACATGCAGAAGCTGGCCTTTGGGCACACCCAGACGAAGGTGTTCTCCCTGGTGATGCTGTTTATCACGGTGACCGGCGTGTTTCTGCCGCTGGAGGTGGCGCTGAACAGCGTATGGGGCGTGACCAAGAACCGGAACTACCTGCATAACCAGGTTGTGTCGATCGGGTTGGCGGTGGGAGTGGCGTCGCTGGCGATGATCTCGGTGGCGCTTTCGGCGGCGCAGCGCACTGTGCTGGGCATCCTCTTTTTCCACCACACGGACAACATCGTGTTCAACCTGATCGCCAAGGGCTTTTTGCAGATTTGTGCACTGGCGGCGAGTATAGGGCTGTTCTTTTTAATCTATTGGGGGTTGCCGAACCGTAAGGTGCCCCCGGCGGCGGTGCTGCCGACGGCGATTGTGATGGGTGTCATCTGGACGATCGCCAAATACATTTACATTCTGGCGCTGCCGCACCTGGATTTCGATTCGGTGTATGGGCCATTCAATGTCTCGGTGAGTTTGATCACCTGGGCTTTTATCTCGGGGCTGCTGTTGCTGGCGGGAGCGTATGTGTCGGCGACGCGGCAGGCGCTGCGCGAGACGAGGGCGGCTGAGGCGGGGCGGGAGCCGGAGATGGTGGGGTAGGTTTTGCGCTCGGAAGCGTTGGTTTCCCCGCTCCAGCGCTTCGCGCTCCGGTCTAGATGAAAGTCTTTTGCAGCGTGGCGCCGGTGAGGGTGTGAACCGTCAGCGCTGGTGGAACGCCTTGATGAGGATGTCGTTGGGCTGCGGGCCGGCGGGCAGGACGGTGAAGAGGGTCGGGCCTCCTGTGCTGTCGGTGCGGATGACGGCGATGTCGGCGGAGCCGGAGTTGGCGACCAGGAGCAGGTGCTCGTCGGCGGAGAAGGCGAGGGCATCGGGGTGTGAGCCGGTACGGACGCTGCCTTCGATGCGGCCGTCGTCGACGCTGTAGAGCGTGGCGGAGTCTGCGCCGAAGTCTGAGACCCAGAGTGTGGAGTTGTCGCGGCTGATGACGGCGCGCGCGGGTTGCATGAAGCCGGTGTACGTGCCTTCGACCTCGTTGGTCCAGGTGGACATCTCCGAGACACTGTTCGCGCTGAAGTTGGTGGAAAAGACCTCACCGCCATCGGGTTTTACCGTGAGATGTGTGGGGGCCTTGCCGACATCGAGGAAGGTGAGCAGGTGGTCTTTTTGCAGGCTCGCATCCTGTTTGCCGCGCCAGGTGCCGGCGGCGACGCCCAACCAGACGGCCATGATGCGGTGGGTGCCGGAGCAGGCGATGAAGGCCTTGGTGGAGTCGGGCAGGATGGCAACGTCGGTTGCGCCGGGACAACCGGGAAAGGACTCGCGGAGACGCAGCGGGTGATCGGTGGAGGCGTCCACCGAGTAGACGGCGACGCTGCCGGCGATGCGATCACTGACGACGACGGTGCGGTTGTCGGGTGAGACGCGGGCCAGGCCGGGGCCCTCGCCCGCCGCGACGGTGGCGATTTCGCGACGCCCGTCCAGATCGAGGATGCTGATATTGTTCGATCCGGAGTTGGCGACGTAGGCCCTGTGCCCGTCAGGGGAGACGCTGATGAAAAAGGGTTTGCGGTGTACTCCGATGGTTGCGGTGACCTGGTTGGTCTCGGCGTTGATGACCGAGACGGAGTCGCTGCCGGCGTTGACGGCATAGATTTCGTTGCGCTTTGGATCGGGGTTGGCGGCAAGGCCGGTGGGTTGGCGGCCGACCTGCAGAATGCGGTCCTGGCGTAGGTTGACGAGATCCAGGACGGTCACCGTGCCGGAGGCGCCGTCGGTGACATAGGCGAACTCGCGGTAATCTTTTGCGTATTGCGGGAAGCGGTTGCGATGGCAGCCATTGAGTGCGAGAGGGGCGAGCAGCAAGGCCTTGGTCAGGACTCGGAAAGCGGAGGAACGGCGTAGGGGCGCGGCGAGGAGAAAGAGAGCGGACGACAGGGCAGAGCAGCGATCGGTGCGGGGAGCAGCAGGGGTCAAACGGATGAATGGGGTCAAGCAGGTCGAGCGGGTCGATGACGGCGGGGGCACCTGTTGAGTGTATGAGGAGCGAACTTCGGGAGCAATCTTCGGACGCAAATTCAACGGCGCGAACCCAGCTCATTTTGGAGATACCGGGGCACCGTTCGGCGCTGCACCTTCATTTCACGCCGGGAACTTTCCGGCGCAACACTTCCGGAGAAGGTGGGTTAAGGAAGATGACACGGCGGCTTGGTGAGCGTCGGGTCAGGCATGACTCCTCGGAACAACGGAGTCCGGACGATTGGACTCCGTTGCTTTTTTCGATAGGCAGACATCGCAGCAGATCGCTGCGCTGCGGAGTGATCCGCCGATCAAGCCTGAGCGGCTGTTAGAAGTTGCGGCGGGAGTGGTTCCAGGCGCGCAGGAGCCAGCCGGCATAGCCGAACTGAAGAACCCACACGATCACATACACGTAGACCAGATGCCGCTGTGAGAGCGTGGCGAAGGGAATTGCCGGAATCGACATTTACACGGCCTCCTGCACGGCGGGAAGTGGGTCGTTGCTGAGGAAGGCGAGTGCTTCGGCGGCTGCCTGGCGCTGGCGACGACGTTCCAATGCATAGCGCCAGCCGAGCAGCAGCGCACCCCACATGGCGAAGGCGAGAAAGTTCCAGCCGAGGGCGGGGAGCATGCTCTTGTCGACGCCGGAGTCCGGGCCGCCGCCGAAGACCGGAGCGGGGTGCTGGGTGCGCCACCAGCGGATGGACATGAAGCAGATAGGGATGTCGATGGCGGCGAAGACGCCGAGCGCGGCTGAGGCTACGCCGTTGTGGCCACTACCGGGGAGCGCGGCGCCGTTGCCGGAGAAGCCTCGTACCAACAGGTAGCTGACGTAGAGCAGCCACAGCAGCAGATAGGTGGTCAGGCGAGCGTCCCAGGTCCACCAAATGCCCCAGGCAGCGCGGCCCCAGAGCATGCCGGTGGCGAGGCCGATCGTGGAGTAAAGGACCGTGACCTCTGCCGAGGCGACTGCCCAGGCGTCTGCGGCAAGGGCCGTGGAGGCATTGCGGTGCCGGAAGTACAGATAAGCGAAGCAGGCGATGCAGTTGACGTACGGGAAAACGAAGCTGAGGATCGTGTGCGGCAGGTGGTAGAAGAAGACCCGGTAGAGGTTCCCCATGGTCTCTTCGGTGGGCGCGGTCATGGCCTTGTAGAAGCCGAAGCCCATGACGGCGAGGGTGAGGACGAACCAGGCCACGGCCCAGGGCTGCAGACCACCACGAGTTTCTGTCCGCTGTTTCACGCTTTCATTCTACGAGCCCGGTGATCGCTTGCGGAGGCGGTTGGGACTGGATGAGGGAGAAAATTCGGCTGCTCGAACAAGGAGCCGATACTTTCCGACGCGACTTCTGCCTGTCGCTCCGGCGAGCTTTAGGTCGCTCGTTCAGGTCGCTTCTTCAGGTGGCTTCCAGGATGGCGGGAAACAGCAGAACGCCCGCCGTGGTGAAGACGATGTCGTAACTGAGCAGAACCTTTATCCAGAGGCTGGGGTCGAACTCACCGGTAAGGACGTCGGTGGTGGCCTGGATCATGGCGAGCAGCGCGGGCATGGCGATGGGGAACAGCACGAGCGGCAGCAGCAGCTGGCGGTTGCGGGCGCGGAGGCTGAGCGCGGCGAAGAAGGTGCCGTTCGAGACCAGTGCCCAGGTGCCGAGTGGAAGGATCAGCAGCAGGAGCGACGTCTGGCCGAGGGGGTGGAGGTTGTAAAAGACGGTGAAGACGGGGGCGAGGACGAGTTCAACGGCGGAGACGAAGAGGAAGTTGGCGAGGGCCTTGCCGACGAAGAGAGCAGAGGGCGGCGCGGGGGAAAGATGGTGCGCGGCGAGAACATCATTGCGCAGCTCGCGCTCCCAGGCGTTGTTGAGTGCGGTAATTGAGGCAAAGAGAATGGCGACCCAGAGCAGGCCGCCGGAGATCTGGCGGGCGATGGAGGGGAAGGCGGTGGGATCAAAGGCGAGGGCGAAGACGACAACAACGAGCAGCGCAAAGAAGAGCATGCCGTTGATGCTGTCGCGGTTGCGCCACTCCAGTTTGAGGTCTTTTCGCAGGTGGGCGAAGACGTGGCGGGCGTAGATCATGCGTCTGTACCCGCGCTGGTTTTTGGACTGGGGACCTTCGTGAGGTCGGCGAGGGTGGCCTGCGTGGCACGCAGGTAGTCAGCGGGCGAGAGCAGGAGTTGCAGGCCGCGTTGGCCGGCAGAGACAGAAATCTTGTCGAAGAGCTCCAGGGTTTCATCGGCGAAGGCGGGAAAGGACTTTTTCGCGGCAAGCACAGTGACGCCGCCGCGGATGTAGCCGGTGAGCGGTTCGACTTCCTTGAGTGGAGCGAGTTCGGCATTGCGCACGCCGGCCACCGAGGCGAGTTTTTTCAGATCGAGTTCGGTGTCGCCGGGCACCACGGCGAACAGATGCGTGTTGCCGGAGGTCTGGGTGAGCAGGGTTTTAAAGACCTGTTCGAGCGGAAGGCCGATCTTTTTGGCGACGGAGATGGCGGTGAGGTCCGCCGGATCGACCTCGTAGGCGCGGAGCTCGTAGGCGATGCCCAGGGAGTCGAGCAGGCGGGCGGCGTTGGTTTTGGTGCTCGCTTTAGAGCTCATGAGGGCACCGGTCCGGCGGCCTGCGGACTGAAAGGCTCCAGATGGCCGGCTTCCAGCCGCAGGGTGAGGCGCGCGAGGGGACGGGCGAGCTCCGCCTGATGGGTGGTGAGCAGGAGTGTGCGCGGAAGGCCGCTGGTGCCGGGCTGGGCGAGGTAGCGTTCGAGGCGCCGGAGCATGGCGTGGGCGGAGCTGACGTCGAGGTTGGAGAAGGGTTCGTCGAGCAGAAGAAGGTCGGGTGCGGTGAGCAGGACGCGGGCGAGCGAGGTGCGCTGGCGCATGCCTTGGGAGTATTCACTGAGCCGGCGCGGATTTTTGGGGTCAAGGTTCACTTCGTGGAGAGCCTGGGCGACTCGGTCGGTGCGGCCCTCCGAGGAAAGGGAGGGTTCGTGCAGGCCGAGGAGGTAGTCGAGGTTTTCGGGGGCGGTCAGGTCGTCATAGAGCATGGTGCTGTGGCTCATGTAGGCGATGCGGCCGCGGAGTTGGCGCGGCGGCTGGCCGAAGACGGTGACGGTGCCGTAGGCGGGTTCGGCGAGGCCGGCGAGAAGCTTGAGCAGGGTAGATTTGCCGGCGCCGTTGGAGCCCAGGAGCATGACGCTGGACCCGGCGGGAAGCTCGAGCGTGACGTCGCGCAGGGCAACGAAGCTGCCGAAGATCTGCGAGACGCGTTGGAGCGCGATCGCCGGCGTTGGCGCGTCGCTGGCCGTGTGGGTCTGGGGCGAGGACTGGATCATGCTGGGTGCTGCTGGGTGCTGCTGGGTGCTGCTGGG
>CAXSBL010000070.1:0-1633 GCA_964235515.1 uncultured Bryocella sp. | reverse complement strand
TGCTGGGTGCTGCTGGGTGCTGCTGGGTGCTGCTGGGCTTCATGCGAGTATAGAGGGCACGAGATTTGGTGGTTGGCGTTTATCGCTACCAGAGGCAGGGTGAAATGAGCAAGGAGCGGAGTGGACTGCGGGACCATTGGCTGAATCGGGCGTTGGTGGGAGCTGTTGTGCTCACGGGCTGCGGTTGGGGAGGGGCGCAGGTCGCGGCGCAGACGCTGTCGGCGGCCGATCAGGCGATGGCTCGCGACATCTTTCAGCAGCTGGTGACGACCAATACGGCGGATTCGACGGGGTCGACTCGTGGAGCCGCGGAGGGGATGCGCGACCGGCTGCTGAAGGCGGGGTTTCCGGCCGGCGACATGGAGATCGTCGGACCGCGGGACAACCGGCTGAATCTGGTGGTGCGGTACCGCGCGGCGAAGGGAGCGACGCAGAAGCCGCTGCTGTTTATCTGCCACCTGGATGTGGTGGAGGCGAAGCGTTCGGACTGGACGATGGACCCGTTTCAGCTGACGGAGAAGGATGGATTCTTTTACGGTCGTGGGACGCAGGATGTGAAGGATTCGGATGCGGCGCTGGTGATGAGTTTGCTGCTGCTGCATCGCGAAGGCTACCTGCCGAAGCGGGATCTGATCGTGGCGCTGACGGCGGACGAGGAGACGGGCTCGAACAACGGGGTGGACTGGTTGCTGAAGAACCGGCCGGACCTGGTGAATGCCGGCGTGGTGATTAATCCGGATGCGGGTGGTGTGGAGCTTAAGGACGGCAAGGCGACGGAGCTGAATGTGGAGGCTGCCGAGAAGCTCTATGCGGATTTTCAGATTACGGGAACGAGCGCGGGTGGGCACAGCTCGCTACCTCGGCCGGATAATCCGATCTACGAGGTCGGCGATGCGCTGGAGCGGCTGGAGCGGAGCCCGTTTCCGGCGGAGTTGAATGCGGTGACCAGAGCTTACCTGGAGACGGAGGCGAAGACCTCGACGCCGGAGCGGCGGGCGCTGATCGAGCGCGTGTTGGCGACGCCGACGGACGAGTCTGCGGCTGCCGAGTTGTCCAAGGATCCGCGCCTGAATGCGACGCTGCGGACGACGTGTGTGGCGACGATGATCTCCGGAGGGCACTCGCCGAATGCGCTGCCTGGGTCGGCGACGGCGAATGTGAATTGCCGGATTTTGCCGGGGCATCCGCCGGAGGAGGTTCGGCAGCGGATTATCGCGGTGCTGGCTGATCCGAAGCTGTCCGTGAAATACGTGAACGATGCCGGCACGGTGTTCGCTACGGCGCCTACGACCGCACCGCCTGCGCCGCCGCCGCTGCGGGAGGATGTGACGCGGCCGCTGCACCGGGTGGCGGAGGCGATGTTTCCGGGTGTGCAGATTGTGCCGGTGATGGAGACCGGGGCGAGTGATTCGGTGTACACGCTGGCTGCCGGCATTCCAAGCTATGGGATCTCCGGGATGGGGATCGATGCCGGAGATGACCGGATGCATGGGCGGGATGAGCGGATCCGGGTGAGCTCGTTCTACGCGGGCGTGGAGTTTCAGGTGCGATTTATGCGAGCGTTGGGGGAGGAGTAGAACCTCCCCCGTACTTCCTTGCCAAAGTCTTCATTTCGGTTGAGTTAGGAGCCGAA
>CAXSBL010000069.1:6282-10313 GCA_964235515.1 uncultured Bryocella sp. | reverse complement strand
GCTTCGGCTTTCTGCACATCGACCTCAACAGCTTTTTCGCCTCCGTCGAGCAACAACTCCACCCCGAATTCCGAGGCAAACCTACCGCCGTCGTCGGCACCATGGCCGACACCGGCACTATTATCGCCGCCAGCTACGAATGCAAGGCGCTCGGCGTCAAAACCCTCACCAAAGTCGGCGAGGCCCGTGCCAAAATCCCCGACATCATCCTCGTCAACGGCTCGCACTCGGTCTACGCCGAGTTCTCTCACAAAATCGCCGCCGCCGTCGAACGCATCTGCCCCGTCGCCCACACGCCCTCCATCGACGAGATGGTCTGCCAACTCCTCGGCCGTGAGCAGGAACCACCCCGCAGCCGGCAAATCGCCCTCGCCATCAAACAGGTCATCCGAGACGACGTCGGCGAAACCCTGCGCTGCTCGGTCGGCATGGCACCCAATCGTTACCTGGCCAAAATCGCCTCGGACATGCAGAAGCCCGACGGGCTGATCGGTCTTCTGCCCTCACAACTCCCCCGCGCCATCGCCCACCTCGAACTCCGTGACCTCCCCGGCGTCGGCGCCCGCACCGAAGAGCGCCTCAACAAAAAAGGCATCCACACCATGCCCGATCTCCTCGCGCTCGACCGCCCCGGCATGCACAAGCTCTGGGACTCCGTCTGGGGCGATCGCCTCTTCCACTGGTTGCGCGGCCACGCTACCGGTGACGACGGCGCTCCGATACCCAACGAAACCCAGAAATCCCTCGGCCATTCCCACGTCCTCGGCCCCGAGCACCGCTCCCCCGAAGGCGCCTGGGCTGTTGCCCACAAACTTCTGCACAAAGCCGCCATGCGCCTCCGCATGGAACACTTCCATGCCGCCACCATGGCCGTCACGATCAAGTATTCCCTCAACCGCGAACAGGCGGCCGCCGCCCGCGCCGAAGCCCAGCGTGCGCCCGCGAAAATTAAAAAACACACCAGCGGCATCACCCAAACCGCCTGGAGCATGGAAGCCCGTTTCCGCCCCTGCCAGGACACCCTCTCCCTGCTCGAAATTCTGCGCGGCATCTGGGCCCAACGCCCGTCCGGTCCCGAACACGGTAAACCCTTCTTCGTCGGCGTCACCATGCGTAACCTCATTCCCGAAACCGAACTCCCTCAAACCCTCTTCGACGAACCCGGAAACCGCAAAGAGCTCTCTCAAACCATGGACAAGCTCAATCTCCGTTTCGGTCACACCGCCGTCCACTTCGCCGGCATGCTCCCCGCCCGCGATTCCGCCCCAACCCGCATTGCCTTTACGCAGATCCCCGTGCAGTATGGCGTGGAGTACATGTAACCGTACCGGACTTCGGTTCCGGCGTACGTCAATCCACAGCGCCTCCACAGCCAGAATCGATCCAACTTGGTCACCTCCCTCCGCCTCACACTTTGCACCGCCGCTCTCGCCGCCAGCAGCGCCCTGGCCCAGGTCTCCTCCCCAGCGACGGTTCCAACCGTGACCAAAGACATCCCGTACACCACGGATGCCACCGGTAGCTACCGGGCCGATCTCTACACACCCGCCGGCACCGGTCCATTCCCGGCCATCGTCATGATTCATGGCGGCAGCTGGCGCTCAGGCCACAAAACCGAACTCCGCAAACTCTCCGAGGACCTGGCCGCGAAGGGCTATCTCTGCTTTTCCATCGATTACGACACACACCCCCGTTCTTTTCCCTACTCCTGGCAGGAATCCCGTGACGCTGTAGCCTTCCTCCGCGCCCACGCCACGGCATACCACGTCGACCCGCAACGCATCGCTGCGCTCGGCACCTCCGCCGGAGGTCAGCTCGCCGCCCTGCTCGCCGTGGCTCCGGGGGGGCCTGCCTCCGATCCATCAACGGCCACGGTTGCCCCCAACGCAACACCGCAAGCAACTATTCCGGTCCAGGCCGCAGTCCTGTTCAACGGCGGCTACGACGCCCACCCCAACGCCTGGCTTTTGCGACGCTACCTCGGCGGCCGGTGTTCCAAGATTCCTCAGATCTGCAACGACGCCTCCCCCGATTACCACATCACGCCCGGCGCTCCGCCCATCTTTGTCGGCCACGGCACGCACGACGGCGTTATCCCGTATTCGCAGGCCACAACGTTCATAGCACTGCTGCAAAAAGCCAATGATCCCGTGACACCCTTTATCGCCACCAAAGCCGGACACAGCTACTGGCGTTCCCGCAGGTGGTACACCACTAATCTTGACGCCGCCGAGCTCTTCCTCAAAAACTCCCTGCTCACCGGCGCCTCCTCCCCTTCGAAATAAATCTTCCCGCAATTTCGCTGGACAGCCCATCCCCCAAAGGGCGAAGATAGGGCGAAGCCGCATCATAGAGTTCCGGAGGCCTCCACGCCATGCCCAGCATCCCCTACCCCGAACAAGCCCGGGTTCCCCTGCCAGGAAGCGAACGCAAGCCCTTCAACGCCGTAGGCAACCCCCGCCTGCCGTTCGTTAGCGTCGAACCCGAGTCCGCCAAGGTTCTGCCAAAGAGTCGCCATCTTACGATCTCCGTGCTCGTGAAACGCAAAACTCCGCTCGATGGAGCCAGTTTCGGCACCCAAGTACTCACCCACGAGCAGTTCGCCGAGCGCCACGGTGCCGACCCGGTCGCCGTCGAAGCGGTTAAGCAGTTCGCCGACGCCTTCAACCTCCAGGTTGAACCCGAAGTCCACGAATCGCGCCGTACCGTGCAGCTCACCGGCTCCGTCGAGGCCATGGAAAAAGCCTTCGGAACCACGCTCAGCGAAGCCAAAACCGCCCACGGCGACCTCCGCGTCCGCCAGGGCCCGCTCACCGTGCCCGAAGAACTCGCACCCCACCTCGTAGCCATCCTCGGCTTGGACAATCGCCCGCAAACGACCCCGCACAATCGCCTCGCCATCCCGCGCTCCACGAACATCTCCTACACACCGGTCCAGGTAGCCTCGCTGTACAACTTTCCCGCCACGGGCGGTGCCGGCCAGACCATCGGCCTGATCGAACTCGGCGGCGGCTTCAAGCAGGCCGATCTTGAAATCTACTTCCGCGCGCTGAGCCAAAATCCCCCCACGGTCAATGCCATCTCTGTCGACAAGGCAAAAAACAAGCCGTCCGGCGCCAACGGTGCCGATGGTGAGGTCCTTCTCGACATAGAAGTAGCCGCAGCCGTCGCCCCCGGCGCCTCCATCGCGGTCTACTTTGCTCCCAACACCGATCAGGGCTTCACCGACGCCATCTCGACCGCCGTCCATGACACCTCCCGCAAGCCCGGCGTCATCTCCATCAGCTGGGGCGGCCCCGAATCCACCTGGACGCCGCAGGCCATCACCGCCATGGACGAGGCCTGCCAGGCCGCCGCCGCGCTCGGCATCACCATCACCGTGGCCTGCGGCGACTCCGGCTCCACCGACGGCGTCACGGACGGCGCCAACCACGTCGACTTCCCCGCCTCCAGCCCCCACGTCCTCGCCTGTGGCGGCACAAAGCTCGTCGGTACCGGGGCCGGCATCTACGCAAAGATCACCAGCGAAGTCGTTTGGAATGAGCTCGCCAACAACGAAGGCGCCACCGGGGGCGGCGTTTCGGACATCTTTCCACTGCCCACCTGGCAGGCACACGCCAAAGTACCCGCACCCACCGTCAGCGGCGGCGGTCGCGGTCTCCCCGACGTCTCCGGAAATGCCGACCCCGCCACCGGCTACAGCGTGCGCGTCGACGGCGAAAATACTGTCATCGGCGGCACCAGCGCTGTAGCTCCGCTCTGGGCCGGCCTGATCACCGTCATCAACGCCGCGAAGGGCAAAACCAGCGGCTTCCTCAATCCCACGCTCTACGCCGCAAAGGAAAGCTCTGCCTTCCACGACATCACCTCCGGCACCAACGGGGCCTTCAATGCCGGCCCGGGCTGGGATGCCTGCGCCGGCCTGGGCACCCCGATCGGTACCGGCGTACAAACCGCTCTCGGGGGTACCCCCGTTCACACGACCGGAAAACCGGTAAAGAGCGGAGACGGCTTGGGTGACAAACGTCACC
>CAXSBL010000069.1:0-6182 GCA_964235515.1 uncultured Bryocella sp. | reverse complement strand
CAAGCTCCGCCTCAAACAGGAGGAAGTCGAAGCCCTTGCCGCTGTAGCCGAGCGCGAACGCATCGCCCGCGACCTCCACGACGTCCTCGGCCACACGCTCTCCGTCATCGTGCTCAAAAGCGAGCTCGCCGGCCGCCTCGTTCAGCGCGAATGCGATGCCCTCGCCGTCTCGGCCGCCGGTTGCAGCCCAGACATCCTGCGCGCCCGCGCCGAACTCGCCGACGTCGAACGTACCGCCCGCACCGCCCTCGCCGAGGTCCGCGAAGCCATCACCGGCTACCGTGCCCGTGGGCTCAGCGCTGAAATCGAGGCCGCCCGCACTACCCTCGCCACCGCCGGGGTCGACCTCCTGGTTGAAGGGAACGTTCAGGCCACCAGCCTCTCCGCCGGCGAAGAGACGATTCTCGCCCTCGCCCTGCGCGAAGCCGTCACCAACATCGTCCGCCACGCCCGCGCCACCGAGTGCCGGCTCGCCCTCGTGCAGGAAGACGCGCACTATCGCCTCTCGGTCGCTGACAACGGCCATCACGCCACCGCTCACGAGGGCAACGGCCTGCGCGGCATGCGCGAACGTGTGCAATCCCTCGGAGGCCAGTTCTCTCTCACTCGCGAAAGCGGCACACAACTGCTCATCGAACTTCCCATCCGCAGCACCTGACCACACCGCCCTCTTTGAAACCTAACTGCTCCGCGGACCAACTCTGCGATCCCACACTGCTAAAAGTTCGTCATCCCGACACCTCCAAAAGCTTGTCTTCCTGGCATCTCCCAACCCTGTCGTCTAACCCCTCGAACCTTGTCGTCTAAACCCTTCAACCTTGTCGCCTAACCCCGTCCACCCTTATCGTCTAACCCCTTCAACCCTTGTCATCCTGAGCGCAGCGAAGGACCTGCTTTTGCCCACGCCCTCCTCAACGGCACCCACGCCGATCAAGGTCGTCCTCGCCGAAGACCAGACCATGGTCCGCGGCGCACTCGCCGCCCTGCTCGAGCTCGAACCCGACATCCGTGTCGCCGGCCAGGCCTCCAACGGACGGGAAGCACACCGTCTCGTCCAGTCCCTGCGCCCGGACGTGCTCGTGACCGACATAGAAATGCCGGAGATGACCGGCCTCGAACTCGCCTCTACCCTCAAACAGGCCGACTGCAAGACCCGAGTCGTCATCCTGACCACCTTCGCCCGCCCTGGCTATCTGCGCCGCGCGCTCGACGCCGGCGCTCGCGGCTACCTGCTCAAAGACCGCCCCGCCAGCGAACTCGCCGAAGCCGTGCGCCGGGTTCACGCCGGCCTCCGCGCCATCGATCCCGACCTCGCCGCCGAGGCCTGGACCGCCGACGCCGACCCGCTCTCCGACCGCGAACGCCAAATCCTGCAACGCGCCGGCGACGGCCGCAGCTCCGCCGAGATCGCCGCCGAGCTCCGCCTTTCCGAAGGCACCGTCCGCAATTACCTCTCCGAAGCCATCGCCAAACTCGGCGCCACCAACCGCACCGACGCCGCCCGCATCGCCCGCACCCGTGGCTGGCTGTAAGAACGTTCTAAGTTGTACGTTCTAAGTTGTACGCGGTTAGCAGGTTCGCCGAGACGTTCCGAGCAGTTCTCGCGCAATGTAGTTACGGCTTCTCCGCTCTTATTGTCATTCCGCAGCGAAGCGGAGGAATCTGCAGCTTGGATCGCCTTACCTTGGGGCAATCAGATATGAGTTGCCGGCCGGGTTGGACTTCCACGCTGCCCATGAATGAAGACACATCACTTACAACGTGACAACTTAGAACCTACATCCGCTTACACCGGCCGACTAGCCCCGTCCCCCACTGGCCTGCTGCACCTCGGTCACGCCCGGACCTTCCTGCTCGCCCACGACCGAGCCCGCGCCGCCAACGGCCAACTCCTGCTCCGCATCGACGACCTCGACCCACAGCGCTCCAAAGAACACTTCGTCGCAGCCGCAAGAGCCGACCTCCGCTGGCTGGGCCTCTCCTGGACGTCTGAATGCCGCCAGTCCGAACGCCTCCCGCTTTATCGCGCCGCGCTCGACCAACTCCTAACCCGGGGCCTCGCCTACCCTTGCACCTGTACGCGTCGCGACCTCCAGCAGGCGATCGCCGCACCGCAGGAAGACACCGACGACGAACCCGTCTACAACGGCCGCTGCCGCCCCCGGACCTCCACAACAAAGCAGTCGCTACAACCCGGCACCAACTACCGCTTCCGCGTCCCCGACGACAAAGCGATCACCTTCGTCGACGGCAACTGCGGCCCACAAAGCTTCAGCCCCGGTTCCAGCGTAAAAGCCGACTTCGGCGACTTCCTCCTCTGGCGCAGGGACGGCCTGCCCAGCTACCAACTCGCCTGCGCCGTCGACGATGCCGATCTGCGCATCACCGAAGTCGTCCGCGGCCGCGATCTGCTCAAGTCCACCGCCCGCCAAATTCTGCTGCAGCACGCGCTCGGCCTGCCCACACCGCTCTACTTCCACACCGATCTCCTCCGTGATGAGCAAGGCCAACGCCTGGCTAAGAGAAACGATGCGCTCAGCCTCCAAACCCTTCGAGCAACAGGGCTTTCAGCTCTCGATTTACGCAAACGTCTCCAACGGTAGCCGCATCCCAAGCCAGAGGGAGATCCTATGACGCCTGCACGCTCCATCACTCTCTTGACCGCCTCCGCCGTGCTGCTCTTCGCCGGCTGCAAGAAAACCGCCGACAACACAAGCAATTACAAAGCGGCCATCAATAACTATCTAGCGACAAACATAAGCTGTCTTTGGGCCGAACCGCAGAAGTTCCCCATCCAGGTCAACACCTCCGATTCCGACAAAACCGCGAAGTACGATGCCCTCTATAACGGAGGTCTGCTGAATCGCACCTCCGCCGACAAAAAGCAGCTGCTCGGCCTGATCAACAAGCAGATCACCAACTACGATCTTTCCGACAAGGGCAGGAGCAGTTGGACCGCCTCAAAGACGGACCCCAGCACCGGCAACTTCTGCTACGGCCACCGCGAAGTCAGCTCCATCGATAACGCCACCGCCACCGGAGACCAGCCCGGCGCCACCGCCAGCATCGCTTACCATTACGGCTTCTCTTCCGTGCCGGACTGGGCCAAAAACGCCGGCGTGCAATCAGCCTTTCCCAACGTGGGCCGCAACCTTGCCGGCGGCACCTCCACCGCCACCCTCACCGACACCGATCACGGCTGGGTCGTGAACAAGGGATCCGGCGGTGCATCCAACGCCGACGGTCAAATCGTTCAATAAATGACTGAATGGAGTACGGGTGGCGGCATAAGACCTCCCTGCGACCTCGGAGTTCGCCTCCACGCTTCGCTGAAACGAACCACCGCTATCTGCACCGTCCGCGAACAGTTTCCCCGCTGTTCGTCGAGTATAAAGGCCCGTAACCAGGCAGCCGAACTTGAAAACGAAAGGTCAGCGGCAATCGTCGCTGACCTTTCTCCTTTGTTGTCACTCCGACGGAATCTGCATAAATCGCCGCGGCAACTCTCAGAACCTCCGCCCAACCACGCTAACCTAGTCGTTCCCATCCTCATCCGGCATCGCCACCGCCGCATCCGACGGTCCATCCGCGTAATACGCCCCGATCACCGCCGAGTACGGCTTGGTCTGGTAATTCAATGGCGGCGTTCCACCCGCAAGATACCGCACAAAGTAATCCCATCGCCGCCGCATCATGTATTGCGAAGCCTCGCCGTACCCATGGTGTGCATTCGGAAACAGAATCAGGTCGAAATCCTTATTCGCCTTGATCAGCGCATCCACCACCAGCAGCGTGTTATTCGGCGGCACATTGTCATCCATTGTTCCGTGCGCCAGCATCAGCTTGCCCTTCAGATTCTTGGCATAGTTTTGGTTGGCTTCCACGTCATAATTGCTCTTGCCGTCGGGCCCAACTACCTCTAGCCCACCGTACTTTTCGTCCCAATCATCTTCATACTCGCGGTTTTCATGGTTGCCGCTCTCCGCGATCCCCACCTTGAAGAAATCTGGATAACGGAACATTGCCGAAACCGTGGCAAAGCCTCCACCCGAATGGCCCCATATCCCCACCCGCGTCAGGTCCGCCCAGCTGTTCCGCGAGGCCAGATCCTCAATTCCCGAAATCTGGTCCGGAATCGTTGCCCCGGCCAGGCTTGCCGGCGTATCCGCGAACGCATCGTGAAAGCTCTTCGACCGCAGCGGCGTCCCCATCCCGTCGATACACACCACCACAAATCCAAGATCCGCCAACGCCTGATCATCGCCGTGCGACGGCGAAAAGCTGCGCGATCCGCACGATCCCGTCTGCGGCCCCGGATAGATGTAATCCACAATCGGGTACTTCTTCGAGGCGTCAAAGTTCGTCGGCTTCCACAGATAGCCGTAGAGCGGCGTCTTGCCGTCGCGCGCCTTCACGGTAATCGGCTCCGGCGCCTTCCATCCCGCCGCCAGCAGCGCCGAGACATCCTGCTTTGCCAGCGGCATCAGCACCTTGCCGTTGTTGTCCCGCAGCACCGCCACCCGCGGCGTATTCACCGTCGAATACACGTCGACAAACGTCGACCCGTCCTCCGACGGCGTCACCGCATGGTCCGCCGCCTCCGGCGTCAGCGAAGTCTGCCCCTCCCCATCGAATTCCACGCGGAAATAATGGGTGTAGTACGGATCTTCCCCGGGCACTTTGCCCGTGGCCAGGAAGTAAATCACTCGATTTTTCTCATCCACGCGCAGCACCTGCGTGACCGGCCCATCGCCGTGCGTGACCTCGTTCTTCAGCTTGCCCGTGCCCAGGTCATACAGATACACCTGCCCGTAATTTGACCGCTCCGAGTACCAAAGAAACTCGTTGGTCGCCGGCAGGTACCTCCAGTTCACCTTGTCCTGCCCGCTCTCGTAATAGCTGTCGACATGCTCGTGAAACACATCGCGCACCTCGCCGGTCTCCGTATCGGCCACGCGCAGCTCTTCGTCCTTGTGATCGCGGCTGGTCGTCACCAGGGCCAGGTGCTTGCCGTCGGGAGCAAACTGCACGTCGTCCCAACCCGCACCACCCCGGCAGCTCACGTCATCGCACAGCGTCGAACGATGCTGCTCCGGCTCCATCTTCAATCGTGTCATCTTGCCGGAAGCCACATCAAGCACCACCGGCTGAATGGTCGTAACGTTCTTATCGCCCAGCAGCGGATACCGCCACTGCTCCAGATCGGGATGCCGGTTGGTCACCGGCACCAGGTACATGAAACCGGTATTTCGCTGATCCTGCTGAAACGTCGCAATCTTCTTCGAATCCGGCGACCACAGCAGAATCGGCGCATCCGTATGCGTCCATCCCGCATTGTCCGTGGCGTACCCAAAATCCTTCACGCCATCGATCGTCAGTTGCCGCTCTTCCCCGGTCCGCTCATCGCGCACCCAAAGATTCCAATCGCGAATAAACGCCACGGTCGTCTTGTCCGGCGACACATCAAACGGTGCCTTGCTGCGCCCGACCGCCGTCCGCTGCGGTCGCGTGGCGCCCGGCTTGATCGCTACATTCTGCGTACGCGTACGGTCATTCGGGTTCACTGCCATCTGCGCATTGCCCGTACCCTGTGTCGCGCTGACCCCCGCCGCCGGCGGCTGCCCGCTTGCCTTTTGCGCCGGTTGTTGCGCTGCGGGCTTTAACTCCGTCTTGCAGGCACCCCCGTCGCTATGGCACTGGTACGTGGTGCCGTAAAGCTCCACCGTAAACCCCTCGGCATTGGGGCTGTAAGCCGAAATGCCCGGGTGATTGGCTTCCACCGCGTAGCCGCTTGCCTTGCTCAACGAAGCCGCTAGCGTCCCATTGTCGAACGCCTGGGCAACCTTCCCCGTTTTGGGATCGGCGATCAAATAGTGCGTCACCGTTCCGTCCGGATCGCGATAAAACACCCGCCCATCCGGCAGGTACTTGATGCCAGAAACCGTGTGCTTCACCAGCGGTTGCGTGTTGTAGCTCATCCACCGCTCGGCGTTGCGGTAGTCCTCGGTCGTATACGTCTTTTGAGCCAGAACGGCGCTCCAGGCAAAAGGGGCCAGGGCGGCGAAAACAACGGTGCGGCAAAGGTTCATTCGGTACCTGCGTCTTTGAAGGAATCGTGCCTTCAGCATACGGCCAAGCGCCCGCACGCGCATCCCGATCCGCCCAAGCAAAACCAAAACTGA
>CAXSBL010000068.1:0-11312 GCA_964235515.1 uncultured Bryocella sp. | reverse complement strand
TGCTCGATCTCCCGAGCCTCACGCGAAACCCCTACGATTTCGTCGCACTCTCCGGAAATGCCTCTTCCGATCCCAACGTCCCGTCCGGCACCACACGTGGCGTGGCCAACACCTCGCTTTCCGGCCAGCGTGCCGCAGGTACGGAGATCCTCCTCGACGGCGTGGAGAATGAAGACAACTACGATGGCACCGTCGGCCAGCAAATCCCGCTCGATGCCGTTCAGGAATACCGCATCATCACCAACGGTTTCGACGCGCAGTATGGTCGCGCCAGCGGCGGCATTGTCAACCTGATCACAAAGACCGGCACCAATCAGATCCACGGTGCCCTCTACGAGTACAACCGTATTTCCGCTCTGGCCTCCAACACCTGGAATGAAGATGCGCTCGATGCTGCAAATCGCGCTGCCGGCCTTGCACCGAACCCCGCCGATCACTTTACCCGCAACCAGTTCGGCTACTCTGTAGGTGGTCCGATCCTGAAGGACAAGCTCTTCTTCTTCTCCAACACCGAGTGGAACCGTACCCGCTCCACGGGTTCGGAGCAGTTCGAAATTCCGACGGCCTCCTACATCGCAGCGTCAAACGCCGCAACGAAAGCATTTTTCGCGCAGTACGGCACCCTTTCTCCCACCACGATCGTCGGCCAACCGGTCGCTGTGGCCGGCTTCACACAAGCGCCGCTGGAAACTGCCACAAAGGTAGCTCCCGCCGACGCGGGCGCCGGCGTACCCCAGAACGTCTGGAACACCCTGAACCGCTTCGACTACACCCTCGGACCCAAGATCTCTATGTATTTCCGCGCAGGAGACTACAACGAGAACGACTTCCCAGGAACCGTTTCGCTTAGCCCATACGCCGGCTTCGACACGGGCGAGACAATTTTCAATCAGACCTACCTCTATAACCTGGACGTGGTTATCTCCAACTCCTTCCTGTCAAACAGCAAGGTCAGCTATTCGCGCCAGAACGTAAATGAGCCCATCAACGGTCTCCCCACACCCTCGCTCTATTTGGACCAGGCCAATACAGCCAGTACAGACAACACTACCGGCGTCTATATCGCCCTTCCTGGATACTTGCCGACTTCGCCGGGCAACGCCTTGCCCTTCGGAGGTCCCTCCAACGTTTACCAATTCGTGCAGAACTTCACGCTCACCAAGGGCCGGCACACCTTTACCTTCGGTGGTGAGTTCTTCCAGCTGCGCGACAACCGCACCTTTGGTGCATCCGAAGAAGCTACCGAACTGGTCAGCAAGACTGGAACAAAATATAACCTCGCCTTAAATGCACTGCAGGCAGGCAACATCTATTCCTTCGCCGTCGCCGTCAATCCCCAAGGCAAATTTCCTTGCAGCTACGGCATCGGCGGAACGCTGATTCAGACACCGGGTTGCACCCTGACGCTCCCGGCGACGTCCCCGAACTTTGAACGTGAGAACACCTTCAACGACGGCAACTGGTACGTCGAGGACAGCTGGAAGGCCAACAAAAACCTCGTGCTGACCGGCGGTGTTCGTTGGGACTACTACGGCGTTCAGCACAACCACGATCCCAACCTCGAATCGAACTTCTACCTCGGGACGGGTGCCTCGTTGCCCATCCAAGTGGCCAACGGCCAGGTTCTGACCACGCCGAACTCTCCCACTCATGGCCTCATCGCCAAGCAGTTGAAGAACTACGCGCCCCGTGTTGGCGTCGCTTACGACCCGTCAGGCAACGGCAAATGGTCCATTCGCAGCGGCTTCGGCATCTCCTATGAGCGCAATTTCGGCAACGTCACCTACAACGTTATCCAGAATCCGCCGAACTACGCGACAACCACCCTTACCTCGGGCGGCGGTACCCAGTACACGCTGCAGACCAGCAACTTTGGTCCGTTTGCCGGCGCGAACGGCAGTGTTCCCTTGGCGCCATCCTCGCTTCGTGCCCTCCAACAGAATCTGCCCACCGCGTACACCGAAAACTGGCTGTTGGCGGTCGATCACCAGATCACCAACAATGACCTGGTGGGGGTTGAATACACAGGTGCCCACGGTATCCACCAATACGCTATCGCAGGCTTCAACGGCATCGGTTACGGCATCTTCAACGGTGATGCCAATCCTGGTGACTACGCTCTGAATCGCCTTAACCACCAATACAGCGGAATCAACGAGCGCGAAGCCAACGGAGGCAACTCCTATCACGCTCTCAACGTCCGCTATCAGTCCAACGACTACCGCCGCCTCGGCCTGCAGCTTTCAGTTAATTACACCTATGGCCACGCACTCGACAACCTGAGCTCTACCTTCTCCGAGAGCGGCAACAACGTCAATCTCGGCTATCTCAACCCGTATAACCCTCGTCTGGATTATGGAAACGCCGACTATGACGTGCGTCACCGTGTAGCCATCGGCGGCCTCTACCAGCCAAACTGGCTCGAGTTCAAGAGCAACCGCATCGCACACGCGATTGTGGGAGGCCTAGAATTTGCACCTATCGCTGTTCTGCGCTCGGGTACACCATTTACAATTTACGATTCCACCAACGCTGAAAACAACTCACCGCGCATTATTCCTGCCGCTGGTCTCCAGTACCGTGGCACTGTGGGCGCGAACAATGGAACTAACTCCTTCAATTACATCAACGTTCCAGTTGCCTCAGCTAATCCCTTCGTCAACTCCGAAGGCTATTCAGATTTTGCCGACACCATCGGCGGTTATCAGAACGCTGGTATCGGCCGCAACCAGTTCCGGGGCCCGAACAACTACAGCTTTAATCTGGGAGCTTACAAGAACATAGCTTTCGGTCATGCTGACCGCTACAACGTCCAATTACGCGCTGAGTTCTACAATATTTTGAACCACAGCAACTACTATGCCGAGGTCGGATCAGCAGACTATGCGGGCTTGGTAACCCAGGCGACAGCTGCAACGGCCACCGCCCCAGCCATGCCCGCTGTTCCCGGCAACGTCAATGTCGAAAAGGGCGTTATCGGGGGTGGATCTCCAAGTTCCGCAGACGAGCGCCGCAACACTCAACTCGCCATCCGCTTCCAGTTCTAATTCAGGACTCTCACCAGCAGAAAGGGTCCGGGCCATGCCCGGACCCTTTCTGCTGCTCCAAGATCTTCACGCCCAACCCGCGAAGCACGGTCACCTATAATAAAGGGTGCCCATGCCAGACGATCAAAACCAACTCCCGCTCGGCCCCGACGACAACATCACCCCCTCTGCCCAGGACGCCAACTCCAACAACCCGCCGCCCAGTCTCGGAGGCAGCGGAGGCGGGGACGGTCCCAGTGCGCCCACCGGCCCTGGCGCCCTGCTCATGCTGCCCATCAACATCGACGACGAGATGCGCCGCTCGTACCTCGACTACTCGATGTCCGTCATCATCGGCCGCGCCCTGCCTGACGCCCGCGACGGCCTCAAGCCGGTCCATCGCCGCGTCCTCTATGGCATGCAGGAGATGGGTCTCCAGTTCAACAAGAAGTACACCAAGTCGGCCAAGGTCGTCGGCCACGTTATGGGCAACTACCATCCCCACGGCGACGCCGCCATCTACGACACCATGGTCCGCCTCGCGCAGCCCTTTTCGCTGCGCTACCCCCTGGTCGACGGCCAGGGCAACTTCGGCTCCGTCGATGGCGACCCACCCGCCGCCATGCGCTACACCGAGTCCCGCCTCACCCGGCTCTCGAGCGAAATGCTCGCCGACATCGACTCCGACACCGTCGACTTCGTCCCCAACTACGACGAATCCACCTCCGAGCCGAGCGTCCTGCCCGCCCGCATCCCCAACCTCATCGTGAACGGCAGCACGGGCATCGCCGTCGGCATGGCGACCAACATCCCGCCGCACAATCTTACGGAGGTCCTCAACGCCACCATCGCGTTGCTCACAAAATCGCCCCAGGACACCACCCACGACCTCGCGCTCGTCCTCGAGCACGTCAAAGGCCCCGACTTCCCCACCGGCGGCTTCCTCTACGGCCGCGGCAACCTCGCGCAGACCTACAACACCGGCCGCGGCCGCTTCATGATGCGCGCCAAATGTGGCCTCGAGCAGATCACCGGCGGCCGCCAGGCCATCATCGTCACCGAGATCCCCTACCAGGTCAATAAGTCCAACCTCATCAAGCGCATCGCTGAAATCGTTAACGAAAAAATCGTTGACGACATCTCCGATGTCCGTGATGAATCCGACCGCGACGGCATGCGCATCGTCATCGAGCTCAAGCGTGGCGCGCAGCACGAAATCGTCCTTAACCAGCTCTACAAAAATACCCAGATGCAGGAGTCCTTCTCGATGATCTTTCTGGCTGTCCTCAACGGCCAGCCGAAGGAACTTCCGCTCCACCACGCCATCCACGCCTTTATCGATCACCGCATCGATGTCGTCCGACGCCGCACCGCCTTCCTCCTCGGCAAGGCCCGCGACCGCGAACACACCCTGCTCGGCCTGCAGATCGCCGTCGATAACCTCGACGCCGTCATCCGCATCGTCCGCCAGTCCAACTCCCGTGCCGACGCCCGCGAAAATCTGTTCGCCTTCTTCTCCAACCGCACCATCTCGCTCCGCGGCACCGAGCTCGCCGGCATCACGCTCGACCCCGCCAAGTACGCCATCGACCTAACCGGCGGCTCGATCTCCGCGCAACTCACGGCCAATAACTCCGCCGCTGCCGCCGGCACGTTGATCCTCAGCTACCGCCAGATCGACGCCATTCTCGAACTGCAGCTCTACCGCCTTACCCAGCTCTCCATCGACGAGCTCCTCAACGAACTCCGCGCCGTCCGCGAAAACATCGCCGAGTTCGAATCCATCCTCGCCTCCGAGAAAAAACTCCGCAGCGTGATCCAGGCCGAGCTCGAAGAGGTCCGCGACAAATACGGTGACCAGCGCCGCACCGTCATCATCGACGAGGCCAACGAGCTCACCCTCGAAGACCTCATCGCCGACGAGCAGGTCGCCGTCACCGTCTCCAACACCGGCTACCTCAAGCGCACGCCCATCAGCATCTATCGCCAGCAAAAGCGCGGCGGCACCGGGCGTCTGGGCATGAAGACCCGCGAAGAAGACTTCGTCGCGCAGCTCATCATCGATTCCACCCACGCCTATCTGCTCTGCTTCACCAACACCGGCCGCGTGTACTGGCTCAAGGTCTACGAGATTCCTGACATCGGCGCCGCCGGCAAGGGCAAGGCCATGGCCTCGCTCGTCGATCTCCAGCCCGGCGAAAAAGTCGTCACCATCCTCCCCGTCCGCGACCTCACGCAGGAAAACCGCTTCGTCCTCTTCGCCACCCGCAACGGCACGGTCAAAAAGTCCACCCTGCGCGACTTCTCGAACGTGATGGCCCGCGGGATCATCGCCATCGGCATCGACAAGGACGATGAACTCATCACCGCCCGCCTCACCGACGGCGAACAGGTCATCTTCCTCGCCACCCACGACGGCATGGCCATCCGATTCGACGAGCGCGACCTCCGTGCCATGGGCCGCCCCGCCTTCGGCAACCGCGGCATCTCGCTCAAAAAGGGCGACTTCGTCATCGGCGCCGCCGTCACCCCCTCCAACGAGAGCCGTAACCGCAAGCGCCTCGAACTCGCCGCCGCCAAGGGCCTCAAAGACCAGGTAGAAAAGGTCCTCGACGAAACCAGTTCCATCGTCTCCGCCGTCCCCATGGAGCTCTCCGAGCCCGGCGAACTCGCCGCCCCCGCCGTCGATCCCGAGGCCATCGAAAAACTCGAAGCCCTCGACAAGCAGCTCGGCCTCACCCCCTGCCTCATCCTCACCGTCTCCGAAAACGGCTTCGGCAAGCGCACCGACGTCGACGCCTACCGCCTCCAGACCCGCGGCGGCAAGGGCGTCATCAACATGCGCACCACCCCCAAGATCGGCAAGGTCACCGCCCTCCAGCTCGTCGACGACACCACCGAAATGATGGTCATCTCCCAGTTCGGCAAGATCATCCGCATCGACACCAAGCAGGTCCGCGCCGCCGGCCGCGCCACCATGGGCGTAAAACTCCTCGACCTCGACACCGACGACAAGGTAGCCGCCGCCATGGTAATCCCCCCAGAAGACCCCAAAACCCCCAACCCAGAAGACGGCACCCTGCTCCAGTAACCAATAACAATAGAAATCTCATTAGCACAAAGGCACAATCCGCAAGGGTTGTGCCTTTGTGCTTGCTCGAACACCCACTCGCACACCGATCGATTTCCATCCGCGTTTCCGCTTTATCCTGCGGGCAGCTGTCGGTGCTTACGTTTCAGACATCAGCCGCACCCTCGGAAACATGACCAAGGGGAAGGCAGGCGCTTCAATGTATAGTGAAAACACTTCACCAATTTCTTCTTTTTGATCTGAGCGTTATGCGGATCGATCTTCCTGCCATGCCATGGATGTACATGGCGCACTAATGGAGGCTTATGCGCTTTTCCCCCTCTTTGTTTGCACTATCAGTTCCTCTCTTGGCAACTGGAGTCGCTGCGGCTCAGGCTACTGCAGACGGCTCTCTACTTGGCGTGATCCGTGATGCAACCGGGGCCGCGATCCCAGGCGCTGTCGTCACCGCCACAAACAAGGCGACCAACGCAAAACGAACATCCACGACAAACAGCGCAGGCGAGTATCGCTTCGAACTACTGCCTGCGGGGAACTATGTCCTGCACGCCGAGGCGCCCGGCTTCAGCCCCTCGGACACCCAGACGCTTTCTCTGCAGGTAGGCGCAACCGTAACCGCCAATCTGCCCTTGTCGGCGGGTTCTGTGAGCACCACGATCGAGGTAGCCACCACAAACCAACTCGTCGATGTCGACAAGACTGACAGTTCCACCAACGTCACACCTCAGCAGGTGGAAAGCCTGCCCATTAACGGCAGAGATTTCGCGAATCTCGCCATCCTCGCTCCTGGCGTTAAGCTCGTCGATAGCTACGACCCAACGAAGAACCGCTACGCTGTTTACGCCGTCAATGGCTCCAGCGGACGCAACACAAACACCACCGTCAACGGCATTGACAACAAGGACAACACCGTCGGCGGCGCCGTCATGCAGCTGCCCCTTGAGGCAGTGCAGGAATTCAAAATTAGTACCGCGCGCTTCTCTGCAGAGAATGGTCGCAGCGAGGGTGCAGCCCTGAATGTCATCACAAAGCAGGGAACCAACCAGTTCCACGGTTCGCTGTATGGCTTCTTCCGCAGCGACGCCATTGAAAAAATCAATGCGCTGGATCAGGCTGCCGGAAACCCCAAACCGGCTTACAGCCGCCAGCAGTATGGCGGCTCGTTCGGAGGCCCCATCCGCAAAAACAAGGACTTCGGCTTCTTCGCCTACGAAGGCGTTCGTGAACGGTCCAGTTTGAGCGTCGATGCCAACACCCAGGCGGAACTGGCGCTGGCTGCACCTTTGGGCGCACAGCCGGAAGCGTCTATCCCAACGCCGTTTGATGAAAAGCGCTACAACGGCCGGATCGATCATCAGTTCAGTGATAAAGAACGAGCCTATTTCAGCTACTCCGCACAGGACAATAAAAGTCAGAATGACCAGTCCACCAATCAGGTCGATGCGACAGAAGGCAATTTCACTCTCAACGATCTCATTCTGACCAGCTTCACCTTGAGTTCCGTGCTGAGCCCACGCACCGTGAATAACTTCACCGCCGGCTTCCAGTACTGGAACAACCTGATCGATTCCACGGTACGCACGCCATATTTCACCTTTCCTGATGGCGTCAGCTTCGGTACCAACCCCAATGTTCCCCAGAAATCCAGCCAGCATAAGTTCCAGTTCCGCGATGACTTCTCCTACGCCATCGGCAAACACACCTTGGCGGCCGGTGCGGACTTCATCTACGAGCCGCAGGTGGGCGGGTTCTTTGAAAACAATCCCACGCCCGAGTTCGACTTCTTTGACACCGCCGCCAACCTGCTCAACCCCAAGCTTTACCCCAATGGATTTTCTAGTCCGGGCGTAATTCAGGGCTCCACGGGAACCTCAGGCGACCCTAACTTTGACTTAGCCCCCAAAATGATCGGCGTCTATGTTCAGGATGACTGGCGCGCCACGAAGCGGCTCATCTTGAATCTTGGTATTCGTTACGACCGAGATATCAACACCTATGGTCAGATTCCGCAGGCGAACAGTCGTACGCATCAGGAACTTATCGCCGCCGCCGCCACCAACATCGCCACCGTGCCGGGAACGCGCGCTAACGAGTACGGCGTTGGTTACCTGCCGAATCTCACCTACATCGGCGGAAGCTATACAGGGCTTCCCCATAACGACACGCTGGACATCAGCCCACGATTCGGCTTCTCCGCCGATGTCTTCGGCACCGGCCGCCTAGTCCTACGCGGAGGGTATGGTCTCTATTACGGCCAGACGTTTGAAAACATTCCGCTGTTCATGATCCAGCAGGCCAATAATCTGGTATTCGCGAACACTTACAGCATCGCTTGTGCCGGCCCCACCGACACCACCTGCACGGATACCGTTCCAGGCACAGGTATTTTGCTTAGCAATTACCGCCTGGGCGTTGATCCGGCACCGGTGATTCCGCCCGCAAGCCACAACCTCCAGCCCGGCGCCGTAGGCCGACTGATGGACCCTGGATTCAAAAATCCACTCACCCAGCAGTTCAACGCCGGTGTGCAAATTGCCCTAAGCAAAAGCTCCGTACTGGAATTGGAATATGTTCAGGCACGCGGTTTGCACGAAGATAAAACCATCAATCTTAACCCGGAAGAGTACTTCAACGGTGGTGTACGACCGTTCAGCGCTGCCTTCGCGGCTGCGGCCGTCCCTGTGCTGGGACGCATTGGTTTGGAATCGTCCATCGGACGCTCTTACTATGACGCAGCGAATGTAAGCTACCGCGCCACGGTCAACAAACACGTGAGCGCCACCGTGAATTACACCTATGGCACCGCCCTCGCCTTTGAGGGTAATCCGGCGGCCTTCCGCAATACCGCGACTAACCCCTTTCTCGGCCAGTTCCGCCACCCGGACTACGGCAGGGCTCCCAATGATGAGCAGCACCACGTAACCGCCGCCGGTACTTTCACCCTTCCCTTTCACATTGAAATTTCCCCCATCCTGCAAGCGGGAACCGCGCGTCCCGTTTATAGCGCCAATGGCGACACCGTCGAGTCCACGAGCGATCTGTGGGGAGTAGGTTCGGGCCGCAGCAACCCCCACGCAGCCTACTTCACCGGCCAGAAGCCCACAGTCGCCAACCTTGTTAACTTCTACCAGGCCGCCGCGGCGAGTGGCAGTGTTGGTACCTTCTATAGAAATTGCCTTGCGGCAGGATCCTGTGTGGAAACGAACTTCGATCAGCTGCGCGGTCTAGCTTTCGTACAGCTTGACGCTCGTGTCGGCAAAACGATCGTGATCAAGGATCGCTACAACGTCAACCTGTTCTTCCAGGGTTTCAATCTAGCCAATCGAGCCAACTACGGCGGGAACTACAACGGCAATATCTCCTCCTACGCTCCTGGAACCACGGCCCTCACACCGCTCGGTTTCGTAAACCCCAGCAGCACCATCGTTCCGCGTGCCTTCACCGGTGAATTTGGCGGCCGATTCTCCTTTTAGGACCACAGGGCGCGTTTGCACGCAACCTGTGGCAACTAGTCAACCAAAGGGTTCCATCCATTGCATGGCCACACCGTGCATCGATGGAACCCTGATTTGTTGAAGGCCGAATGAAAGCACAGTAGAGTTCTTCCCTTCAACCGGCACAGGGGGGACCCAAACCGGGCATACACGAAGGGATTGCGAGTGCTCCAGTATGGTGGATGGAACACATCAACGGTGCCCATTTATCGCCAAGTCATCATCGTGCGATGAATGGTTCCGTTCTGCCAAGGGTCGGGTTCCCGGACGGCTTGTTGCTGTGGTGGTAGACCGGAGTGGAGCGCAGCGGAACGACAAAATCGCTTTCCTCCGCCGCTGCTCCACAAACGCCCGCTTACGGCTTGGCCGTCAGATCCGCATTCAGATGCACAGAGTTTCCGGCCACATTCATCTGCCGCGACCAGTCCGCATAGCCCTTCTTCTTCACCGTCACCGTATGCTGCCCCGGCACCACCGACAGCGTCGAAGGCGTGTTCCCCACAAAGCTCCCATCCACCTCGATATCGGCCCCGGGCACATTCGACTCCACTGCCAGACTCGCCATCGGCGTACCCGCCGAGTTCGGCGTGGCCGCACCGGCAACCGTGGTCGTCACCGCAGCGCCACCCGGCGCGAACTTCGCCATGTCCAGCTTGTTGTCGCCGGCCACAAACGCCGTGATGATCGTTCCTTCTGGGATCGTGATGTCCTTGCCGTGAACGAACAGCAGCAGCGGCGCCGCCGGAAAGAACACAATTGCCGCGCCGACCATGCCCGCCGTCATCGCGCCCGTGTGGCCGCCGCCCTTTTCACTCTTTGTCGCGCTCAACGCGGCCTTCTCGCCGTCCACCAGGCGAACCGAATCGATATTCACATCCAGTTTGCCGCCGCGACCCATACTCTTCTTGGGTTCAGCGGTCGTCACGGTCCCGACAGCCTGTGCGCCTTTGGCAATCACCGGCACACCTTCAACATCAATCTCTTCCATTACCTCAAACGGCACCTGCTGCCCACTTTTCGCCGAACCGGAGCTAAGGTTTTCCGCGAGCTTCAGCTTCACCGCCGTTCCATCCTGCAGAGTATTTGGAGAAGGAGGCGCAGCAGCAGCAATAGGCGCAGCGGGTGCATTTTGGGTTGTGGCGGGGGTTGGAGCTTGTTGCGAAATGGCAGGGGCAACGATCAGGAGCGCAAGCGCACCAAAGAGGGGCTTCAAGGAGACCTCAACGAGAAGAAGAATGTTTGTTGCTCGAAGCTTACTCGCGACTTTGCGTTCCGGCAAGACTTATTCCCCGGGACCCCATTCAGCGCACAGCCCGTCGAGCGGCAGGTGGGTTCCGCTCTACCGAAGCTGAAGCGGAGCGTAGCGAAATACCTGATCTGCCTCCTGCGACGCAGCGGTAAACGTGGCCCGACACCCGTAAGATCACAAGCAAGCATCTGCGGAACTAATCAGGGCAAAGGTATGGACAATCTGGGATTGCCACAGGTCCCGACCAGCTTGCACACTCTTAGCAACCGCCCAGCTACTCTGGTAAGCATGCAGAAAAGGCCACCACCCGCACACAAAGAAAAAGAGAACGTCACCACCCTCTCACAAAGTCCCTGATAGAAGACCTTCCCGAAAAGGTAGGGGAGGTGGAATATCGCCGCTCACCAGTACCGAGCAATGGCGAGCGGCGAACCTAGAGCGGACAACACGTC
>CAXSBL010000067.1:0-12020 GCA_964235515.1 uncultured Bryocella sp. | reverse complement strand
ATCCACATCGACTACGAAAAGCAGCCCGAATACAAGCTGCAACAGATCGAAAGCGAAACCGCCGAAGTCTCCTTCCGCGTCACCCGCATGGTCCTCAATAAGAAGAACCGCTCCGAGCTGAAGTACAACGACTTCCTCACCCTCCGCGGCATCCCGCTCGACGTCTACAACTACCGCCTCGGCAACCGCTCCGCCCTCGAGTGGGTCATCGACCAGTACCGCGTTACCACCGATCCCCGTTCCAACATCACCAACGACCCCAACCGCGCAGACGACCCCCAATACATCCTCCGCCTCATCGGCCAGGTGGTCACCGTCTCCCTCGAAACCAACAAAGTCATCAGGAGCCTGCCCACCCTCGGCCTCCCCGAAACCCAGAAAGCCGAGCTACAAATCGATGCTGCCGTTTAAATCGCGTTGGACACGACGCACTCGGCCCAAGCGCACCCTTGCACATCGTCAACCCACCCGCGCCCACGGTCCTCAGTCCTCCCCTCATCGAACTGGCGAAAAGCTCATCGTCTCAACATCGGCTCCTGATCTTCATTGCGCCACTGGATGCTCAACCTATGCAGGTTTTCCATCACCTGCTGCATATCCGCAAGCCGCCGGGTGGGCGCATAGGTCACCTCCGGCATCTTGCCGCCCATCACCGTCCGCCGCACAAAGCCTTCCGCCTCCAGCGCCCGCAGGCGCACGGTTAGGAGCCGCGGCGAAATACCGGCAATGGCCCGGCGCAGGACGCCAAAGCGCATCGGCCCGTTCGTGCTCAGCTGCCAGATGATGTGAAAGGTCCACGGCCGCGTCAAAGTCTCCAGCAGACCGCTCATGGGGCAGCCTGCCGCGGCAGGGGCCTGCTGCGGCAAGGCCACTTCTTCCTCTTCCCTCAGCAATGTCGTTTGCATAGCCTGGATTCCTCACGATCTGCGCGACGGGGACCACTTCGGGAATCGGCCGGTTACTCCAAAGTGCCTACTCGCCAACCCGCCACCGCTTACTTATAGTAACTTCTAGGCCACCGCGAGCTCGACCCGAGCGCCGGTCCCTGAGATGTACCGAGAGGAATACCGCTTATATGAAGATCTTGCACATCGATTCCAGCGTTACCGGCGAAGCCTCCGTCAGCCGCCCCTTGACCGCCGCCGCCGCCGAGCAGCTGAAATCCGCAAATCCCGGCGCCGAGTATGTCTACCGCGACGTTGTCAAAAACACCCTACGCCACTACACCGCCGTTCTGCGCAGCCACGGCGCAGAGACCCCCGAAAGCACCACCCCGGAGCAGAAGGCTGAACTCGAAACCGGCAAGGAGATCCTGAACGAGTTCATGGCCGCCGACACCCTCCTGATCGGCGCTCCCATGTACAACTTCGGTGTGCCCTCGCAGCTCAAGGCCTGGGTCGACATGATCTGCATCCCCGGCACCACCTTCAAGTACGGCGCCAATGGTCCAGAAGGTCTTTGCAGCGGCAAGAAAGCGATTGTCATCTCCACCCGCGGCGGCCTGTACGGTCCCGGCTCGCCCTTTGAGCCCTTCGACCACCAGCAGAAATACCTCAAGGACGTTTTCACCTTCCTCGGCCTCACCGACATCAAGGTCATCACCGCCGAAGGCGTAGCCTACGGCCCGGAGAAGGCCAAGGAAGCCGTCGAGCAGGCCAAAACCCAGATCGCCGCACTTAAATAGGCCAGGCTCCTCCCCCGCCGTCTCGAGCCTGGACGCTCGTCGTCCATGCACGCGAAGGACCTGCTTTCGACTGCCACTTCTCTACTCGCCGGCCCTGTGCAACCGTGCACAGGGCCAAACCTTCAGGGCTTCTCCGCAGGCCGCGTAGCCTTCCCGCCTCGGTACACCAAAGTTTCCGATCGGGTTACTCTTTGGGGTATGCGGCTCTCTTCCCTGACGGTGCTGTTCGGCTTGGCGCTGTCCTGCGCTGCCCAAACCCAGCCTGCGCAAGCCCAGCCTGCCCAGCTACAAAACCTCTGCTCTCCCGGCTCGCTGCCGAACGCAGCCCGGAGCGTCGCCGTCATTCGGCATGAATTGCACGGCGTCGCTGTCGGAGAGCTGGACCCGGCCGTTCCTGCGACGGTCGCTACCCAACTGCGCCGACTTAAAGATGCGCTCTCCCAGGCTGCGACGGCGGCGGTGGCCTGCAGCTCGCCCAGCGCTACCGCTGAGTCCCTGCAAGACACCCTCGCGACGGCGCTTCACGCCAACCTCTCCGACGCGGATGAGACCGTTCTGGTGACGCCGGCCCACAAGGATCTCGGGGCTTACGGCTCAGACCTGCAAGTCCAGGTACTGCCCCTCTCCAACGCGCCGATGACCCTTGAGATCGACTTTCGCTACGGCGTGGAGTGCGGAGACGACAACCTCCTGCTGATCTACCGCCGGAACGCCGCGGCAACCAGCGGCTGGGGAGAGATCCTACGCTGGGACGCGCCCGCCTATCGCAATGTAGGCGATGCCTTCGGTGACTTCGTCCTGCTCACACCGCTCACCGGCCTGCCGAACTCACCCAACTGGAGGGCTGTGGTCGCCCATGGTCACCCGGGCTGCTCGACGACGGACCGCAACAGCTACTTCGACCTCGATCTTCTGCAACCAACTGCCGATCCGGCGCACCCGGCCGTGGCCTGGCACCTGGAGCAGCCGTACCGGCGCGGCGACACCCCGCGGCTGGCGACGACAGAGGACAGCCTAAGCTTCGAGATGGTGCCGCCTGAGCCCGAAAAGCAAAAGGCTGGAAAGAACGCTGGCGGCCAACAAACGGCAAACACCAGCGCAAGCCCAAGATCGCCATCCGTCATCTACCGTTACCGTTTCACAGCCGACAACCAGGTCCACACGATCGGAGCGGCGCCGGAAGCCCTCCCCAGCGCCGCCCAGCCTGAAACCAGTCAGCCCCGCACCGGCCAAACCGCCTCTAGTACGAACTCGCCTCAGTAAGCTGCTTCACCTGCGCCTCCGACAGCTGCAGCTCCGCGCTCTTAAACAGCGCCTCGAGCTGCTTCGTGCTGGTCGCGCTGGCAATTGGCGCCGTGATCGTCGGCTGCGCCAGCATCCATGCCAACGCAACCGTCGCCTGCTCCGCCCCGGTCTCCTCGCTCACCTGCTTCAGGGCCTTCAGGATGCGCATTCCGCGGTCGTCAAAATACTTTTTCACCCGCGATCCCCGGTTCTTCCCTTCCGTGTCCGCAAGGCTCTGATACTTACCCGTGAGAAACCCCGAGGCCAGCGAAAAGTAGGGAATCACGCCCAGGTTGAACTTCGCCGCCACCGGTTGCAGATCCCGCTCAAACGCCTCGCGGTCATACAGGTTGTACTCCGGCTGGAGTGTCGTATAGCTCGGCAGGTTCTTATCCCTGGCGACCTGCTCCGCCTCCGCCAACCGCGAGCCCTTGTAGTTTGAAGCGCCCACCGCCCGCACCTTGCCGGCCTGGATCAGCTCCGCATAGGCCTCCAGCGTCTCGGCCAGCGGCGTCTTCTCGTCATCCGTGTGCGACTGGTACAGATCGATGTGGTCGGTCCCTAACCGCCGCAGGGACTCCTCCACCGACTTCAGGATGTACGCCTTGCGCAGCCCCTGCCCGCCGTCGCCCATCTTGAAGCCGACCTTGGTAGCCAGGGTGACCTTGTCGCGCTTGCCGCTGCGGGCAAACCACTTGCCCAGGATCGTCTCCGACTCCCCGCCGGCGTGCCCGGGAATCCACACGGAATACACATTCGCCGTATCGATCGCATCGAAGCCGCGATCCACAAATGCATCCAGCAGATCGAACGATGTCCCCTCATCCGCCGTCCATCCAAACACATTGCCGCCAAACATCAAGGGGGCAATCTCCAGCCCCGAATTCCCCAGCTTGCGCTTCTGCATCACGTCTCCCTCGCTCCCGGTTGGATGAGCGTGAAGCGAAAGGTGCTGCCCACCACCCTCTGCTTCTCCGGGTACACCACAAGCGATGAATTGTTTGTGTTTGAGAAAACGATCTCTCGACACACCCTGCCCGTTTGCGGCAAGATCATACCCTGATGACAACCCCTGCGACGCGCGCTCTCCTGCTGGCTACCGGCTGCACCCTGTTCTTCCTGCCTTCGCTCCCAGCCCAGGCAAAACCGGGTTCCCGGTTCGCGGCACAAGGCGCAGAGCCAACGGCCGAGCTCACCGTCGACCCGTCCCAGACCGTGTCCCCCGTCAGCCCCATGCTCTACGGTCTGATGACCGAGGAGATCAATCACTCCTACGACGGCGGCCTCTACGCCGAGCTCGTACAAAACCGCACGATGCGCCACAGCTGGGAGGGCTTCGCCGGCTGGACCGCCGTGGAACGCGGTCATTCCCACACCACCATCACCCCGGACACCGACAACGGCCCCAGTCTCGCCCTGCCCCAAAGCCTCAAGCTGACCGTCACCGATGCCGCGCCGGGCAGCGAAGGCGGCGTCGCCAACAGTGGCTGGTGGGGGATCGCCGTGCGTCCCGGCACGGTCTACAAGGGCGCTTTCTACGCCTCCACGGACACCGCCCAGCCGCTCACCGCGCGCCTGATCGCGGATGACACCGGTGCCGTCCTCGCCGAAGCCAACGTCGCTCTTCACACGGGAGACTGGTCGCAGTACACCTACACCCTCACTACTGCCCGTACGCTGCCCGGCAGCAGCGCCACTGGCGCCCGTAATCATCTCGAGCTCACCCTGGCCCAGCCGGGAACCGTTTCCCTGCAGAGCGTCAGCCTCATGCCGCCGACCTACCATGACCGCGCCAACGGCCTGCGCCCGGACCTGATGGGGAAGCTGGCCGCCATGCACCCTCGTTTCGTACGTCTGCCCGGCGGCAACTACCTCGAAGGCGACAGCCTCGCCGACTGGTACGACTGGAAAAAGACGATCGGCCCCATCGTCGACCGCCCCGGCCACCAGGCCCCCTGGACCTACTGGTCGACGGACGGCCTAGGCTTACTCGAGTTCCTCGAGTGGACCGAGGACCTCCACGTCGAGCCTGTGCTTGCCGTCTACGCCGGCTACGGCCTCAAGGGAGAGCATTTCCAGCCCGGCGCCGATCTCGAACCCTTCGTCCAGGCCGCCCTCGACGAAGTCGAATACGTCACCGGGGACGCAAACACCAAATGGGGTGCGCAGCGCGTCAAAGACGGCCACCCCGCGCCCTTTCCGCTGCACTACATCGAAATCGGCAACGAGGACAACTTCGACCGCTCCGGCAGCTACCCCGCCCGCTTCACACAGTTCGCCACGGCCCTCCGTGCAAAATACCCGCAATACAAACTGATTGCCACCACCAAGCTCGCCGAAACCAAAGCCTCCGCCAAGCCCGACCTCCTCGACGACCACTACTACCTGACGCCCGCCGAGATGTTCGCCAAAGCACACTTCTACGACACCGCCCCGCGCCCCGCGGCCGGCAGCACCGGCATTCCGTCCTCCCCAAAGATCTTCGTCGGCGAGTGGGCCACCCGCTCCGGTACCCCCACACCCAACTTCGGCGATGCCCTCGGCGACGCCGCCTGGATGACCGGCCTCGAACGCAACAGCGATCTCATCGAAATCGCCAGCTACGCCCCTCTGCTCACGGACGTGAACCCCGGCGCCATGCAGTGGTCGACCGATCTGATCGGCTTCGATGCCCTCACCAGCTACGGCTCGCCCAGCTTCTACGCCCAGTCCCTCTTCGCTTCGCATCTCGGCGACGGCACGGCAAAATCCACGCTGTCCGGTGCCGGTCCACGCTTCTTCTACTCCGCCACCGTCGATTCAAAGACGCACGTTCTCCATCTCAAACTCGTCAACGCCTCTTCGCTTGACCAGCCGATGACCCTGAACCTCGGCGACCGAACCCAGACCCGCGCCGAGCGCACGACACTGCACGCCGCCTCCTTCGCCGCCACCAACTCCATCGATCGCCCTGAGTTCATCCGCCCCGTCTCCTCGACGGTCAACCTGCGCAAAGGCGCGCAACCCTACACCGTGCCGGCCCTGACCATCGAGGTGCTCGACATCCCCCTGCAGCCCTGAACTAACGAAGGGGCAAGGATCGTGCAGGCACACCCTGCACGGTCATCTTCACCGGCTCGATGTCGCCGTTTTTGTCGAAGAGCATACGGTCGATCGCTAAATACCGGTGGTTCGGGTCACTATCTCCCAGTGGGTGCCGGTGATACACGATGTACCAATCATCCGTGCCCGGCATCTGCAGCACCGAGTGATGCCCAGGGCCGTTCGCGATCGCTGGATCCGTCCCCAGGATCTTGCCGGCACGCTGGAACGGTCCGGTAGGGCTGGATCCCTTGGCATAGGCCACGCCATAGCTCGCATCACCCCAGCTGCCCTCCGACCACATGAAGTAGTACACGCCCTTACGCTTGATCAGGAACGGGCCTTCCACATACTGGGCCGGCGTAATCTCCTTGTACATCTCCCCGTCCGGCAGCGGCACCACGGTCTTCAAATCCGAAGACAGCGCGGCCACGTTGCAGTGTCCCTGACCGCCGTAGTACAGGTAAATCTTTCCGTCGTCGTCCCGGAACACAAACGGATCGATCGGCTGCGCTCCGTTGTAGAACCGCCCGATCAGCGGCTTGCCCAGGGCATCCACAAAGGGTCCACCCGGAGCATCGCTCACCGCCACCCCGATCCCGCCCGCCGTCGTCTGATCTTTCTGAAGGTCGTTGGCCCCGAAGAACAGGTAGTATTTCCCGTTCCTTTCCATCGCCGAAGGCGCCCACACCGCATAAGCCGCCCAGGGCACATCTTTCACATCAAGCACATGCGAATGGACCGTCCAGTGCACCAGATCCGGCGAGGACGCCGCATCCAGGTACGTGTGCAGCAGGTATACCGGGCTCAGCACGGGCCCGCTCCGCAGCTTTGTCTGCAGCGCGTTAAAGCTCTTACCCGCTCCGCTCTCCGGCTCCGGGCTGGACGCCGTCGGATAGATCCAGTACTGTCCCCCGAAGATGTGAATCTCCGGATCCGCATACCATCCCAGCTTGACCAGGCTCGTGGGCTTTCCCGCGGCTGCCGGCGTTCCCTGGCCCACGCCGGCGGTCTGCAGCAGAAGCATGGCAATGGGCACGCACAAGCCACGGCGAAGATCGCTCCTCAAAACAGCAGCCCTGTTCCCTGTCCAGACGTTCACTCTCGGTTCCTCGGTTCCTCAGTTTCTCGTCCTTAATTCCTCGATTCCCGATTCCTCTGCTCAGTTCATCCAGCGGCGGTCGTTCGGATCGCGCGGCTTGCCGTCAGGGTCCACGTAGCGGCCGCTGTCATCAAACTGGACGTCCCGGCCCTGCTTCTGCATGTACACGCTGAACTTTTTGGCCGCACGCCGCCGCCGCGCGCGAATGTACGCGTTTTTCCATCCATACACCGCTTCGTTCGCGCCGAACTGCAGCCCACGCCGCGGCGCAAACCGCAGAAACATCCACCCGGCCAGGCAGTTCGCCAGCACCAGCACAGCGTCAAAGCGCTCGTGCGAAGCCAGAGCCACCGCCAGGTACACCAGCAGATAAATGATGGCGATGTATTTGGCCTTCAAGCGCAGGATGAAGTTGAAGTTCAGCTCCTGCTCCGCATGCAGCGAGGCAAACACCATCAGCAGCGCCAGCGAAAAGGGCCACAACCCGGAGGCCAACGTGAACGACGGGATACTCAGCAGCCGTCCAAACACCAGCACGCACAACATCGCCAGTACGCCGCCGCCGACCGTGGTCGCCACGAAGAACTCACCCATCCATCGCGAACCCAGCTCATCTTCCAGCGTGGAACCGAAGAACCAGACCGAGATCGCCGCGAATAGCAGCGAGAAGATCGCGCCATTCACAAATGGATAGGTGATCAGCTGCCAAAGCAGCTTGTAGGAGGTCCCCGGGCTGAGCGCCAGCAGGCTGCCCATCAGGGCCGCCCCTTCACGCAGAAACAGGCCCAACACAAGCAGCGCAAAGAACGCCGCAACTGCGGTCAGAATAATTTGCCGCGTCACCCCGCGAAAGGGCGGCAGCACTACAGAAATCGGTCCATTGGAGCGAAAAGCCACAAAATCTCCTAACGCGCCGGCAGCGGCGGCACCGGCAGCGAACGTTCGCCGTCGGCACCCACCGCGCGCACGCCGAACAACACATTGTCCTTGCTGACGTCCAGCTTCAGCCGGTTCGCCGTGCCCGCACTTTGCGCGTGCGTCCACAGGGTCTCATCAGTGGCGCGCCACACCACCTCATAGGTGGTGCCGGGCGGCGCAAAGGCACTCGCGTTCCAGCTCAGCTCGCTTGAGTTGTCGAGCGCCGTGGTCAGGATCTTCACACTCTGCGGCTCACTCGGCGCACTCGCCAGCGAAGCCAGCGTCATCGCATTCATCCGCGCCACGTTCGCCACATAACCGAAGTCCACAAACTTCAGGTAGTCGCCATATTCCACACCGTTTTCCGTGCGCGGCGTCTGGTGCTGGTGATCGAAGTTCTCCCGCCACTCCGTGAAGCGCACCGCGGCAAACCCTTCAGCATTAAAGCTGGTGTGATCGCCCCCACGCAGGTAGCGGTCACGGCGCAGGATCAGCACCGGGTGGAACGCCGGCGTCCTCATGATGTACATGGCACGCACCCCATTGTGGGCCGGCGGCCTCAACGTGCCCGGCTCAAAGTACGCCGGTGCCAGCTCCGCAATCTGCCGTGCCAGCTCCCGTGAAGGCGAATCGTTCTCCTCGCCCAGGTTCAGCATCTGTTGCTGCGCCTGTGGCGTCGCCGACGAGGGCACATTCTCCGAAAACACCCGGACCGCGCTCCTGTCCTGCAACGCTCCCGGCTGCCCCGGCGCAATCTGCGCGGCGCCGTTCGCGGTGGTCGGCGGCGTGGTGTCCCCGCCCACGATATCGTCGTTCAGCACAGCCTCCAGCGGCCACCCGTCGCCCTTGGCCAGCTGCGCCAGATGCCGCGAGCCGTACAGCCCCTGCTCCTCGCCCGCCACGGTCGCAAATACGATCGTCCCGGGGAGCTTCAGCTTGCTCAGCACCCGCGCGCACTCCAGTGACACCGCCACCCCGCTGGCGTCGTCGTTCGCTCCCGGCGAGCTCGCCTTCGGGTCCATCACATCCGTAGCTCGCGAGTCGTAGTGCCCCGTTACCAGGACCCACGGCGCCACCTTCTCCTCCGCGCCCGCCCGGTCCGCTGTTCCGTGCAGCACGGCATACACATTCACCAGCCGCGTCGGCTGCGTTATCCGGCTGCGTGCATCCGTTCCGGCCGGCTGCACGAAATCGTCACGCTTCACCTCCAGGCAGTTCCCGCACGCCGCGGAGATCCGTTTGAACTCGCTTTCGATCCAGTCCGCCGCCGGCAGAATGCCCTGCCCCGCAGGCAGGTCGGTGCTGTTGCTGGAAAGCGTGCTTCGCGTCCCAAACGTCACCAGCTTGGCAATATCGGCCTGAATGTTGGCGGGTGAAATCGCCGCCAGGGCGGCCGCAATCTGCGGATCGGCCACGGCGGGCGGCAGCGGCGCACTTCGAGAGCCACTTCCAGCCCCAATCCCAACCACCGTCGCTGACGAGCCGGCCGCACCTGTCGGGCCCTGCACCTGGCCCTCAACCTGGCCAAGTGCCGGTCGCAGCCCCCCACAGGCGCCCAAGGTTACCGCGCAGCCGGCCGCAAGGATCTTCCGGGGCATCCACCGCATCGTCACACTCTTTTCTGGCGCAAGCTACCGCTTGCCGCCTTTCCGCGTCCCATGTTGACGGCGCGGCGTCACCCCGTTAGAACCGGCTGGGTGCCACGCTGCATCACTGCCACTATCGTACTAAAGCGGTCCGTACGATCTATTTTCAGTTCTGTCGAATAGTCAGCGTGAAACTACCGCCGATTTCTACAAAAAGGTGATGCACGATTCGGGAGCCGCTGCATCTCACGAGAAAATTGCGTAGCCGCCCTTGCGCGGCAGAAGGAAAGCACCATGGCTGTTGTTTGCCCGGAATGCGATAACCCGTTGGATATCGATATAGATGAGGTCGAAGAGGGCGATACACTCCAGTGCGCCGAATGCGGCACCGATCTGGAAATCACCTCCACCGATCCACTCGAAATCGCCGCCGTCGACGCGGACGGTTACGATGATGAGGATGAAGCCGATCCCCGCCATGCCAGTGACGATGAGGAAGAAGACTAATCCCCATGAACTTCCTGAGCCCGAAATCGTGGCATTAAGACCGATTCTCTTGAACGAGCCCTTCCCTGGCCGACCTGCCCCCGTGCAGGCGGTCTGGCGTGGTGCCTTCCGCAAACCTGCCTTTTTCGGCTTAATGCTGCTTTCGCTGTGCGCCACGCTGCCTCCCCCTCCTGCGGCGGCCGCTGTGAAGCACACCCAAAAGCCAAAACCCATCGTCGAGATCGTAGCCGCAGGCAAGGTCGTTAACGGTCCGGCTCCCGCCTCCGGAGCCATCGTGTACCTCAAAAATCCCATCAGCCTGGCGATCAAGAGCTACCTCACCGGCCCCAACGGCGAGTTCCACTTCAACAACATCTCCCCACAAACCGACTACGAGGTCTGGGCCGAGCTGAACGGGGTACAGTCCAAACACAAATTCATCAGCCAGTTTTCCAATCACACGAAGTTTCTCTTCACCCTGAAGCTCGAAGCCCAGAAAAGACACAAAAAACTCGGCATCTTCTAAGCTCCGCTCGGTCTGCATAATCTCTCCTGCCTGCATCGGATAGAAGATGAGCTTACCGACGCGGGACACCCCCTCTCTCCCCGATCACACCCCAGCAGGGCAGCAGCAGCCCGCGCCGTCTTCCCTCGGGGCGGGCCGCCGCCAGTTTCTCCAGAGCGCCGGCGGCCTTCTCGCCGCTGCCGGCCTGGCTCCGCTCGCGATGGCGCAGAGCGCGGCAGGTGCCGCCCAGGTCCCGGACGCCGCCGACTACGTCAGCCTCTCCCCGCTGCACAACGTGCAGACCGAAGGCTCCGAAAAGACCGCTGGCCCCTTCGAGGCTCCGGATCAGCGCATCGGCTTCGCCATCGTAGGCCTCGGCCGCCTCTCGCTCGATCAGATCCTGCCGGCCTTCGGCTCCAGCAAGCTCTGCAAACCCGTCGCCCTCGTCTCCGGCGACCCCGCCAAGGCGCAGAAAGTTGCCGCCCAGTACGGCATCAAGTCCAGCTCCCTCTACAGCTACACCGACTACGACCGCATCGCGCAGAACCCCGAAGTCAAGGTCATCTACATCGTGCTGCCCAACGGTCTGCACATGGAATACACCGTTCGCGGCGCCAAGGCAGGCAAACACATCCTCTGCGAAAAACCCATGGCCAACAGCTCCGCCGAGTGCGAAAAGATGATAGCCGCCTGCCGGGCCGCGAACGTCAAGCTCATGATCGCCTACCGCCAGCAGTACGAGCCCATGAACCGCGCGATCGTCAAAGCCCGCAAGGAAGGCAAACTCGGCGCCCTGCGCAGCTTTATCGCCACCAACTCCCAAAATGAAGGTGACCCCACCCAATGGCGCCTCAACCGCGCCCTCGCCGGCGGTGGCTGCCTGCCCGACGTAGGCCTCTACTGCCTGAACGCCGCCCGCTTCTGGTCCGGCGAAGAACCCACAGAGGTCTTCGGCAACACCTTCCAGCCCACCGACGACCCGCGCTTCAAAGAAGTCGAAGCCACCTGCAACTTCACCCTCCGCTTTCCTTCCGGCCTGCTCGCCGCCTGCAACACAAGCTACGCCGCCCACGGCTCCCAATCCGCTCGCCTGGAAGGCGCCGACAGCTGGGCCGAACTCTCCCCCGCCTTCGCCTACAAGGGCCTAAAACTCCGCGAAAACAAGCTCCTGGACAACCACCCCACCATCCTGGAGCCCAACATCGGGGCGCAAGACCAGTTCGCCCTCGAGATGGATCACATGGCCCTCTGCGTCCTGCGCAACCAGCAACCCCACACCCCCGGCGAAGAAGGCCTACAAGACCAACGCCTCATGGAAGCCATCTACCAATCCGCCCGCACCGGCCACTCAGTAAAGGTCCCCCCACCCACCTC
>CAXSBL010000066.1:0-12105 GCA_964235515.1 uncultured Bryocella sp. | reverse complement strand
GCAAAGAGGAGGACCTGCAAAAGGAGACCCAGGCTGGATCTTCCTCCCGCGCGCACCGTTTTGCCCTGCTCCTCTGCCCGTCATGGCCTCCCACGCTCGTCGGACCACGCCAAACGGTGTGTCCGGGCGTTTTTCCGGCGCGCGGTCTATTCTGGGTATGGCACCGCCGCAGCGGTACCGGGCCAGGAGGATGGACAGCATGCGCGGTGCATGGGATGGCGGCAGCAATCGAGGCGGCAACTCCGGACGTGGCGCCGGCAGTTCCGGTTCTCGCGGCAACACCGGGCCGGGCAGTAGCGGCATGGGGAGCAACGGCGCGCCCGCAGGCCGCAGCAACCCAAACGAGCGCTGGTCCAATGAACTGGATGCAATCTTTGAGCGGGCTCCGAAGGAGACCACAGCTCCCAAAAACGACGACGAGCGGAACTTCTTTGAAGAGCGCATCGAGGTAAAGCCAGCGACCCTGGCCTGCCCGAACTGCCGCGAAACGGCCGACTACGCCCTGACCTGGCTGGTACGCCGTAAACGTGAGCACCCTGTCGGCTACGCCGATGAGGCTACGCACACCCGCTTTGAAAAGGCTCGCAGCTATATGGTGCGCAAGGACGACAGCGTCGCCTGCCAGAACGTACGCTGCCGCAAGCGCTTTGAGATCGTCGGCGTGCAGACGGTGGCATTTCTCGAAAACGCCGCGAAGGGTTCGGTGCAAGATCGGGCAGCCCGGGTGCGGGCGGCCTTTACGGGCCGCACACGAGGATAGTTGCCCGTTAAGTCAGGCGCGAGCCCATGCCCATTCACGAGCCGTAGATGACCGCGCTGTGATTTAATGACGGTGTTCGTTTGCCTGAAGGAGCTTCACCATGGCCACCTCCGTTCTGCCCGCCGAAGAGCGCGCTCTCACGCCGGACCAGGTAGAAAATCTCGATCGCCGCCGGCGTCGTGGGCAGCTGCTGATTGTGATCGGCTTCCAGATGTTGATCATCGCCTGCCTGACGCTGCTCTGGAGCGGTCAGGATTTCTCGTACTCCCCAGGGTGGGCTCACCCGATGGTGTACTGGAACTGCGTGACTTTTCTGGGATCGATGATCTGCTTCGCCGTCGGACTCCGTCTGCGGCGCGGTCTGAACGAGTTCTTCAGCTACTAAACTCCCCCGCATAGCCATTCCCCAGCTCGCAGCTGACCTCAAGCTCGTCATCACTCCCGCCGCCCGCACCGAGGATGACGAGGGCAACCCGCAACGCATGACACCGGGCAACCTGTTCGACAGGCAATTGGGCGATAACAACGTCCACCACTGGCACAGCGACCGCAGTAAGCTTGGTGCCACGCTCATTGCCATCAACGTGACGGACAAGTACGAGCTCTACGACCTTCTCTCCACGTTTTGGGCACGCACTTCCTTGCAGCTTGACGGGGGGAGTTGCGTTGTATTTCTCGGGTAAATTACCGACAGGTGTGCAGGGTGTAATGAGGATTGTCATCCTGAGCAACGCGAAGGACCTGTTGTTCGCCTCTCGTTCTCCGAAGCTCCGAGCCCAAGAAGGTCCTTCACTGCGTTCAGGATGACAAACGGAGCTTATACACCTCCAGGTAAGTACACCTCCAGGTAAGTTGCTATACGTGCGCGGAGTTGTACCGTAAACGGCCTCTCCGTTGTCATCACGTCTGGATCTGCTGTTACTTGTCGTGAAAGTAGATCTCTACGGGATAACAAGGAATGCTGTCATCCTAGGCTCTAACTTCCTTACGGTTTCTTGCCACCGTCCGGTGGCACCAGCGTGACCGGGGCGCCGTTATCGAATGAAATTGGAAAGCTACTCATCTTACGCAGGCTTTCCTCGCTGTTGCCCAGGAACTGCCAGCAGACGACGTCCGGCTTCAGCAGGACGCAGGTCACCATGGCGCGCATGGAGTCACCTGTGGGCAGAGCGAAGCTGCCTTGCAGCTGCTCGGCCGGGTGACTCCCTATAGTGAAATCTACAGGTTTACCGAACTGCGGCTTGGCACCCGAGGCCGAAAGCCCCCGTACCTCGCCCTGGGTAAATTCAGGCAGCTGCTCGGGCGTGAACGTGCGCTTGAAACAGGCTGCATCCGCCCGCACCAGCAGAAGTATGGAGAGCTGGCCGCCGGCGGTGCTCATCACGGAAAATGGCAGCGTGATGCAGTGCGCGGCGTCCTTGCCGCCGACCGGACTATCCTCCACACTGGCCTTGAAGGCCGCCGACACCACCGCCGTCGCATCATGAAAGGATGCGGGATAGCTGTAGTGAAGATGCAGGGTGTCATTGCTGTACGTCTTGGACGCGGAGTTCGCGGGGGCGTCACTGGCAACGGCTGCACTGGAGCTGGGAGCTGAAGGCGTCGTGGTCTGCGCCCCTGTGAGAACAGCGGCAAAGCAGACCAGACAGGCGGAGGCTAGACAACGGGGCACGCGCATAGGCGAATGCTAGCACCGGCCCCGCTACCTCGGCTGCCGCTGCCGGCCTGCCGGCTCGAGCAGAAGACGCTATGCTGGCTGGATGGCTGCAATCACTCGCCCGGACGAGGCGCAGGTCACGGCGCAAGCCGCGGCGCAGCGAAGGTACGTGCTCATCGCCTTCGCGGCGGTGTACCTGTTCTGGGGTTCCACCTACACTGCGATTCACGTTGCGGGGGAGCACCTGCCGCCACCAGTCGTTTCAGCCTCACGTTCGGTCATCACCACGGTCCTGATCGTGGCAATCTCCCTGATGCGAGGCAAGAGCCTGCGCGTGCCGAAGGGGGAAGGCCCAAAGCTCGCGTTGGTAGGCATTCTCTTTATGAGCGGCAACAACATGCTGCTTACCTGGGGCGAGACGATGGTTCCCTCCGGCTTCGCCTCGCTGATCGTCTCCACGATGCCCATTATGATTGCGCTGATGGAGCGCTTTCTGCCCGGGGGCGAGCCGCTGAACAAGCGTGGGTGGGCGGGCACTCTGCTGGGCACGGCCGGCATTGCCGTGCTGGTGTGGCCGTCGCTGCACCACGCCACGCATGATCCCGGCGGGGCGAACGGGAGCCGCGCCGGCCTGGGCACCCTGATCTGCCTGCTGGCGGCCTTATCCTTCGGCATCGGCTCTGTGCTGTCGCGGCGGTTCCGCTTCCGGGCCGATACCTTTGTCGCCACAGGTTGGCAGATCGGCTCTGCGGGACTTTTCAATCTTGTCTTTGCGTTCGCCGCGGGCAGCTTCCACCATGCGGTGTGGACGCCTCACGGCATCGAAGCCATCGTGTACCTTTCGATCTTCGGTTCCCTGGTGGGCCTGGTGGCCTTCACGTACCTGCTGCAGAACGTCGCGGTTACCAAGGTGGCCACCTACGCCTTTGTGAACCCGATGATTGCGGTAATGCTGGGCGTGGTGCTGCTTGGCGAACACCTGGCAGCCACCGAAATTACCGGGATGGGCATCATCGTCGGTGCAGTGGCCTTAGTCGTGCTTAGTCGCGTCGGCGGTACACGCTCCCGGGCGGAACTCGATCGCGAACTGATGGCCACCGCGGGCGATGCGGAGTCCTAAGCCTTCGAACCGCTACGGCTTGGGTTTGGCGACCGCCGGCGCCGCGGGCGTCGCCTCCAGCTGACCATCCTGAGCCTTATAGGTCTTGCCCTGCTTCGGCAACGACACCAGCTTGTCCAACTTGAAACCTTGTGCCGTGGCCTTGGCACCGATCTCCGTCAGCGTAGACGGCTCCACCTCCGGCGCACGCGCCAGGATGGATAACGTCTTCCGCTTCGGATCACCAGCCAAAGCCCAGCTGTAATCGGGTGCCGGCGCGAGGACCCAGTACTTGTGCGTGAACGGCCAGATCAGACCGAACGTGATCTTCCCGTCGCCCTTCTTGTCCATCTTGCCGGTGGTGGCGTACTCCTGCTGACTGCCGTTCTTGCCCGGGCAGAACGTGCCCATCTGGATCGAGCGCGGTTTATCGCCTTCGGCAAAGAGAACGGTCGCCTGGCCGGCACAACGGGCCTCCCACTTCGTGGGATAACGCGAAACCTCATACCAGGTTCCGGTCAGGTGCTTGGGGTCGAGACTCGGAACGGGCGTGACGCTCTGCGCTCGCGCAAGCCGCCCGCCTGCGGGAGCAAGGCTTAAAAGCATCGCTCCACAGATCACCCCACATCGCGCTCCTGCCTTCAATGCCGCCTCCGATTCACTACCCGTTCGATGCAATTCTGCTCTGATCAATGCCTGCAAACCGACTACTTTCGCCGCCAGCGTACGCCGTCTTTGGAATCCTCAATCAGAATGCCCTTGGCCAGCAGATCGTTACGGATTGCGTCGGCGCGGGCGAAGTTACGCTTTGCCTTGGCCTGCGTGCGTTCGGCGACCAGCGCATCGATGTCGGCATCCGTGGGACCTGACACGGAGAAGCGCGCGACCACCTCGGGATCGGCCTCAGCCAGCCGGCCTTCGGACTCCGCCCAGTTTAGTGCGAAGCGGGTCAACTCCGCATCACGGTCCACCATCACGGCAAAGACCGCGTCGAAGCGCTCCAGCAGCGCCAGCGTGGCCTGCGCGTCGCTACGACACAGCTTGCCGTGATCGGCTGCGGTGTTCACGCTGCGAATGACCTCGAAGATGGCGGCGCGGGCTTCGGCGGTGTTCAGATCGTTCGCCAGGGCAGCCGTGAAGGCCTCATCGCCCCGGTGCACGGCGGCGGAAACTTCCGCGTCACAGCCTTCGGCAAAGCCTTTGCCCTCGCGCATGCGTTGCGCAAAGGTGCGCAAACGCTCCACGGCGCTGGTGGACTCGCGCAGGCCGTCGAAGGTGAAGTTCAGCTGATGGCGATAGGGAACGCTGAGCAGCAGAAACCGGATCGCCGATGCCTTGTAGCCCTTCAGCAGCAGGTCGCGCAGGGTGTAGAAGTTGCCCTCGGACTTCGACATCTTGCGGCCTTCGACCAGCAGAAAGCGCACATGGAACCAGTGCCGCGCGAACTGCTCGCCGGTGGCTGATTCCGACTGCGCGATCTCGTTCTCGTGGTGCGGAAACATCAGGTCCTCGCCGCCGGCGTGGAGATCGAAGCTATTCCCGAGATACCGCATCGCCATGGCCGAGCACTCGATGTGCCAGCCTGGACGGCCTTCACCCAGCGGCGTCTGCCAGCTGGTTTCGCCGGGTTTAGTGGCTTTCCAGAGCGCGAAGTCGCGCACGGCGTCCTTCTCGTACTCGTCGGCGGCGATGCGGGCGCCGTCCTCGATGCCTTCGAGGTCCTTCTTGGACAGCTTGCCGTAGTTTGGGTCCTTTGCGAGGCGGAAGTACCAGCTGCCGTCTTCGGCCTTGTAGGCGATGTCCTTGTCCGCGAGCCGCTCGATGAGGTCGGTCATGCCTTCGATGTTCTCGGTCGCGCGGGCGATGATCTCGGGCCGTTCGACGCCGAGCGCGTCCATGTCTTCGAAGAAGGCACGTTCGTATTTGGCGCTGTAGTCGCCGATCGGCTGGCCCGCGGCGGCGGCGTTGCGGATGATCTTGTCATCGACGTCGGTCACGTTCATCACGTGCTTCAGGTTTAGACCGAACAACCGCGCGGCGCGGCGCAGGGCGTCCACGTGCAGAAAGGTGCGGAAGTTGCCGATGTGGCCGTAGTCGTAGACCGTGGGGCCGCAGCAGTAGAAGCGGAGGCTTTCGCCGTCGGCGGCGTAGAGCGGCTCGACGGCGCCGGAAAGGGTGTTGTACAGCTGAAGTGTTTCTGCCACGCGTTCTACGGTAACCGTTGCCAGCGGGCCGGGTTTCGGAACCCTCCGACCTTCGCGACTGCCTTCCCCTTGAGGTTCTGCATTGATTCTAGCGAACGGCGGTCACGCCTGCCGAGAGGTGTCCCCTCCCTTTGTACTTTTCCGCTAAAGTCTCCTCTCGACAGGGTTTAGGTCTGGAGTGGGCTACGACGACACCGCACCAACGCACCCTGTGCCCTGGCTTCGAGCCAATCCACTAGCCACACTACGCATTTAGAGGTACACGATGTGCAAACCGGCTGATGCAGCCCCCATTGCAACGCCGGTCGGGGGTGGAACAAACCATGCAGCCGAGCGCGCCCGCGGTGCTTCGTAAATGTTACGAAGTCTTGGCCGCCCCAACTAGTTACGACAATGCGACTTACCATTACCCACCGGGATCTACGCCGGGCCGCAAGCGCACATCTCGCAAGCGGCCTGTGCCGTCAAATATTGGAAGGAGGAAGATGACATGATCCCAGAAACTATCCGGAAAAGCTGGCAAGACTACACTGACGCCTGGTCGGACATAAGCGTCACGAAGAGAGCGGAACTGTTGAAGTCGGGTGTCTCCGATGAGATTGAATTTTCCAATCCTTTGATTGCTGGCCGTGGTCATGGCGAACTGATTGACGCGATGGTTCAGTTTCAGGAGCAATTTCCTGGCGCCCACTTCGTTCCCAGTCCGTATATCGTTCACCACGATCAGCTGTTATCTGCATGGACACTCTACGGAAAGGATGGGGCTGAGTTGCTGGTCGGACACAACTATGCCCGAGCCGATCGTGAGGGGAAGATCGTCCACACTGCCGGCTTCTTCGCGACCTAACCATAGATGTAAGCATTTGCGGTACTACAACAGCTTGAAGGTGAGTGGAATTCTAGTCGGACCACCGACTCTCTGGACTGTTGTTCAAAACTTCTTTTTTTGAGTTGGCTCTTTAGCATCACGAGAAGCGACGGAGTTTTGCACTAGCCCTCGTGTGACTGGTAAACGCCTTTGTATCGAGTTAGCCGATTGATGCCTGAACTTTGTCTTGCTCTCAACCGAGTCTCAACCCCGGCGCGGGTTCGAGGGTGTCGTCGGCGAAGCGGCTGTTGAGCAGCTTTGGCCAGGCGGCGGCGGCGATCATGGCGGCGTTGTCGGTGGAGAGGCTGATCGAGGGGAAGGCTACCGGGATTTTTTGCTGGCCGGCGAGCGCCAACATGCGTTCGCGGAGGAGGCGGTTGGCGGAGACGCCGCCGCTGACGAGGATGGCCTTGGCGCCGAAGTGCTCGGCGGCCTTGAAGGCCGTGCGTGCGAGGTTGGCGACGACCGCGCTTTGGAAGCTGGCGATGAGGTCGAGCGTTTGTTTGTCGAGCAGCTTCAAGGCCTGCGCGAGGGCGTTCGGATCGCTGGCCTTGGCGGTGTGCAGCCCGGCGGTGCGAAGAGCGGCCTCGCGGGCCACGATAGCGTCGCGCATGGCGTGGAGCTCGACGTGGCGGCGGACGGCGGTTTTGATGCCGCTGAAGGAGAGGTCGAAGCGGGGTTCTCCGGGGAGGGCGTTGGGCTCCGGGGAGGCGCGGCCGTTGCCGCGGTCCTTGATGCGGGTGAAGCCGAAGGGCACGGCTTTGGGGTCGCCGTGGGGGGCGAGGACATCCATCCAGGGGCCGCCGGGGTAGGGCAGGCCGAGGAGTTTGGCGACCTTGTCGTAGGCTTCGCCGGCGGCGTCGTCTACGGTGCGGCCTACGTTGCGGTAGGTCCAGAGGCCGGCGGCGTCGCGGGAGGCGAGGTAGAGGTGCGAGTGGCCGCCGGAGATCACGGCCGCAAGCAGAGGGGAGGCCTCGGCGAAGCGGGCTTCGGCTTCGAGGAGGACGGCCTGGATGTGGCCTTCGAGGTGATTGACGGCGATGAGCGGCAGGTCCGCGGCAAAGGCCAGCGCTTTGGCGAAGCTGATGCCGACGAGCAGAGCACCGGCGAGACCGGGGCCTTCCGTGACGGCGACGGCGCTCAAACGTCGGTAGCCGGCGGCGTCGGGAGTGAGGCCGGCGGCTTCTGGGGTGAGGCCGGCGGAGCGCATGGCCTCGCGGACCACGGGAACGACCGCGCGGAGGTGTTCGCGGCTGGCGAGTTCCGGGACCACGCCGCCGTAGTCGGCGTGGATGAGCTGCGAGGCGACGACGTTGGAGAGGACGGTGCGGCCTTCGGCGACGACGGCGGCGGAGGTCTCGTCGCAGGAGCTTTCGATGCCGAGGATGAGGCGGGGAGGCATCGGTTTAGTGTACGGTTCGGGGGGTTGGGGACGTTGTAGGTTCTAGGTTGTACGTTCTAAGTTGTACGTTGTACGTGAGAGCTGCTAGACAGCATTCCACGTACCAGGTACCACGCTTTACGCCTGGTTGCCGCCGGTGAGTTGCTTGGCGTCGGAGAGGGTTACGGGGATTTGTAGGCGCTTTTGGCCGCGGTAGATGGTCAGGACGACCTTGTCGCCGGCGCGGTGAGTATTCAGGGCTACGGAAAGGTCCTGGGGGTTGGTGATCTCCTGGCCGTCGAGGCCTACGATAAGATCGCCGCCCAGCATGACGGGGGTATTGCCCATGTAGGCGCGCTCGGTGCCGCCGTGGAGGCCGGCTGCCTGGGCGGCGCCGCCAGGCAGGACGCGCTCGACGAGGATGCCGTAGTCGGCGGGCAGACCGATCTGCTCGGCGACGTCAGGGCCGATGGCCATGGTGACGACGTCGAGCGAGGGGCGGCGCACGCGGCCGTATTTGGCGAAGTCCGAGAGGACGGCCTTGGCGGTGGAGATGGGTATGGCGAAGCCGATGCCGGCGGACTGGTCCGCGCCGCCGTTGGGGTTGGAGGCGATCATGGTGGTGATGCCGATGACCTCGCCGTGCGAGTTCAGCAGTGGGCCGCCGGAGTTGCCGGGGTTAACCGAGGCGTCGGTTTGGATGGCGTTGTCGATCTTGTTGCCGGAGGGCATTTCAATGGAGCGGATGGCGGAGACGATGCCGCGGGTCATGGTGCCGGAGAAGCCGAACGGGTTTCCGATGGCGTAGACCTGCTGCCCGACGATGAGGTTTGTGCTGTCAGCGAGCGTGGCCGGCTGCAGGTTGGCCGCGCCTTTGATCTGCAGCAGGGCGAGATCGTGGTTGCGGTCGGTGGCGAGCACGTTGGCCTTGTACTTGTGCTTGTCGGAGAGGGTGACTTCGACGAGCTGGGCATTATCCACGACGTGGTTGTTGGTGAGGATGTGGCCTTCCTTGTCGAGGATGAAGCCGGAGCCCTGGCCCTGCTGCGGCACGGGGCGGTAGAAGAAGTCGTAGGCCACCTCGGTGGAGGTGATGTTGACGACGCTGGGCAGACCGCGTTTGTAGACGGCGATGTTTTGCTGCTCTTCGGTGTCAAAGGCGGGGGCGGCGTTGGCTACCTGGAGGCTGAAGTCGCCCAGGGGCCCGTGCAGAAGGTCGGTGGCCGCGTTCGCGCTGAGGGGGTGAAGCAGGCCGGCCAGCGAGCCCGCGGTGAACGCATGGCCCGAGAGGTAGTAGAAGCCGGTGAGGAGCAGCAGCACGAGAAGGACGGGACGGAGTTTCATCGGTGAGAGACGCCAGGGGACCTGCGCACCAGCCAGAGACTCGCGGCGAAATCCCAACCGCTTTATTCTATCCGGTCCCCGGCACAGGACATCGCCGGAGGTTGTGGTACAGGGTAAATCTGCGAAGCGGAGGCCACAAACAGGGCGAACTGGTGGTGCTGTCCACAAGGTTGCCAAGTGGGATGGCTTTGCAGAAGACTATATTCGTGCGACTCTAACGTTACCTTTCATTGCCGATTCACGATTCCCTGCTGAGTTCCAAGGGTTTGCTTGCTTTACTGCCTGGTTGAAGTCCGAGGAAGGCTGCTGGCAGCCTTGGCGGTCGCGCTGATCCCGTGCTGGGGATCCGGGCTTGGCCAGCGTGCGGGTTCGGCGATCCAGGGATTTTCCGCGGCGGAGCCCGGACAGAACAGTGCCATCCTGACGGGAACCGTGGCCGATGCGACCGGCGCCGTACTGCCGGATGCGGGCGTTCATGTGGCGGGCAAAGCAGGCAAGGCAGACGCGAAGACCGATGGCGAGGGCCGGTTTACCTTCCATCTGCCCCCGGGGTCTTACGTTTTGCAGGTAGGGCGTGTTGATTTTGTGCCGTACACCAGCGGAGCGCTCAGCCTGCGGGCGAACGGGCCTGTGCGGCTTTCGATTCGGCTGGCTGTGGCGGGTCAGGCGGAGACGGTGCAAGCCGAAGGCGGGATGTCAGACGGTCACGGCTTTGGAGGAACGCAGGTATTTGAGGGCAAGACGCTGGATCTGCTTTCGGACGACGACGAGACGATGATGCGGCAGCTTCGGGCGCTGACCGGTGGGGGTCTCGGCGGCGGCGGGCTGCAGATTCTGGTGAACGGCTTTACGGGCAACCAGATGCCACCCAAGAGTTCGATCCGCTCCATCAAGATCAACAGCAATGAGTACTCGGCTTACTACGACTCACCGGGCTTTGGACGCATCGAGGTGCAGACCAAACCCGGTGCGGACAAGCTGCACGGGGCATTGGATTTCCAGGGGACAGACCAGCCGCTGAACGCCAGGAATCCTTATGAAGGCACACAGGTGCCGGGCTCCCCCTTCCTCCAGGTGCCGTATTACCAGTTCCTGACGGACGGCAACCTGAATGGGCCGCTGGGCAAGAAGACCTCGTACTTCGTCTCTGAACAGGTGCAACGTTTTGCCAACAACGCCGCCGTGAACGCGATCAATCCGGCCGCGATCACGCAGCAGATTTCACAGGCGTACCCCGCCCCACAGACGACCCAGACGTACTCGCTGCGGCTGGACCGGCAGTTCAGCCCCAACAATTTTGCTTACGTCCGCGATCAGTGGAGCCAGACGCACATCACGAATGGCGGCATCGATCCGCTGGTTTTGCCCTCGGCCGCCTACGCTTTGAATACCCTGACCAACACTGTGCAGATGGCCGATACGCAGATTCTGAGTGCCCGCGCGGTGAATGAAACACGATTCCAGTACCTGCGCACCCGGCTTCGTCAGGACCCGAACAGCACGGCGCCGGCGCTGGTGGCGGAAGGATCCTTTACCGCCGGCGGTAGCAGCACCCAGGAGCTGCACGATAACCAGGATCTGTACGAGTTACAGGACGAATTCGAGATGGAACACGGTTCCCATTCCATCCGCACGGGATTTCGGTTCCGGGATCGTCGTGACGCCAATGTCTCTACCGCTAACTTCAATGGGCAATTCATCTTTCCCAGCCTGGACGCCTACCGGATCACGCAAACCGGGCTGGCGGCCGGGCTGACCGCGGCACAGATTCGCGCGGCGGGTGGCGGTGCCTCGCAGTTCAACCTGACTGCCGGGCAGCCGAGCGCCGTCGTTGCAACGGCCGATTTTGCGGCCTACGCCGAGGACAGCTGGAAGTTCCGCCCGGACCTCAGCGTCAGCTATGGTGTTCGGCTGGAAAGCCAGTCCGCCATTCCGGATCACTTCAATCCGGCCCCGCGGCTCAGTCTGAGCTGGAGCCCGCACCGGCATCATGCGACGGAGCCTTTTCTGTCGGTAGACGCCGGCTACGGCATCTTCTATGACCGCTTTGCTGTGACCAATCTGCTGCAGGCCGTGCGCCAGAATGGCGTAACGGAGACGGCCTACTTTGTTCAAGATCCAGACTTCTACCCGAATCTGCCGGGACCGGCCCTCCTTACGGCCGCGGAACCGACCACGTACCAGGTAAGTCCACGGCTGCACACCAGCTACCAGCAACTGGGCGGCGTCCTCCTGGAACGTTCGGTAGGCCGGCACGGCCAGTTGCAGGGGCGCTACCTTTACTCGCATGGCACACACGGCTACCTTAGCCGCAACATCAATGCACCGCTTCCCGGCACCTACAACCCCGCTAATCCGGCAAGCAGCCAGAGACCCTTCGGGTCGTCAGCCAACATTTATGAGTATTCGTCAGACAGCAACACCAACTCCCACCAGCTGAATGTGGGCGGCAATGGGGACATCGGCAAGGTGTTTTTTTATGGAAACTACGCCTGGGAACATACCTACAACGAGACCACGTACGACTCGGCGACAGGAGCCACGAGGTTCCCGTCCGACCAATACAATCTCAGGTCCGATTACGGTCGAGCCGCGGATTCAAACAAGCACAGGATCGAAGCCGGCGCTGTCTGGACCTTGCCGCACGGGTTTTCGCTGCAGCCCTACCTTGATGCCCACTCCGGCAATCCATTTAACATTACGACCGGAACGGACCTGAACGGCGACACGATTTACAACGACCGTCCGGCGTTTGCGACGGACCTGTCCCGGGCCTCGGTGGTGCGGACGGC
>CAXSBL010000065.1:0-12122 GCA_964235515.1 uncultured Bryocella sp. | reverse complement strand
AGTAGAAATGTCGCTTAAGTCGTCGTCTTGGGCGCTGCTAAAACCAACGGAATATACTTCAGATGATGCGCCGGCTTACCAGCATCGCGGCAGTTCTCACCATGCTCGTCATGTTGCTGCCGATGTTCGCCTGCGCTGCGACTCCGAATATGACTCGGATGGAGCAGGACTGCTGCGAGCAGATGCACGGCAAGTGCGGCGAGATGGCGAAGCAGGGCTGTTGCCAGACCGAGGTTCGGAATGACCTCAACCAGTTGCCGACCCATGTTGTTACGGCCCCTGTACTTCCCCTTACGTTGGTCGCGATCCTTTATCCGCTGCTGGTCGCTTTGCCCGCATCTGCCGGATACCGCTGGCATGTACCCGCGGAGCATTCGCCCCCCGGTCTGCTGATCGCCAGCACCACCGTGCTCCAGATCTGATTCGCTCCCCAAAACCATAGGACCTGCACACCCTCGTGTGCCCGAGATTCGTTGGTTACAAAGGAGCAATCATGAAGCAGCTCGCCGTTTTGGCGTGCTTGGTGGCGTTTTCCGCGCCAGCCTGGGCCGCAGACCACGGGCCCGTTTTCGGCTACGCAACGCCGGTCAACTCGCAGGGAGAGTTCAGTTTCGATACTGGCTTATTCGGTCGGAGCGGTTCTCGTGGGACGCAGTTCTCCACGGGAAGCCAGATCGGTTACGGCCTCACCCCACACCTCACGTTCAATGCTTTTCTTCCAGCTACCTTCGGCAGCGGATCTCTACCGGAGACGCGTATGTTCCCCACCGGGGAGTGGACGGCAGGAGCATCCTGGCGCTTCCTCCACTCCGTCACACAAGTGGGGAAACGGGTAGAGGCGACCGGCTCTTTGGCGCTAGTCGTGCCGGGACCGCAGCCGGATACAGGCGTCCTTGCGAACGTGAACCGAGCACCCGGATTCGCCGGTACCCTTGCGACCGGCTTCGCCTCGCGCAGCCAGTACCTGTGGGTGGGCGGCGGCTACACCGGTTTCTTCGAAAAGGACCAGAGCAGGCGTCCCGACACCATCTCCTGGAGCACGGTTTATGGCTTCCGACCGGCGAAGCTGCGACGCGGCTACAACCAGTGGGACTATCGCGGGCTTGTGGAGTTCACGGGTGAGGATACGGGCGGGCTTCGCGTACGAGATGCGGCCGTGCCGGACAGCAGCTCAACAACGCTTTGGCTCGGTCCCTCCGTTCTCGCCATCTTCAAAAATGTGGCAATTGAAGGCGGCGTTCAAGGACCGCTATTTCGGGACGTGTCTACGTCCGTCTATGGACGGGAGACTGTACGGTTCGCCCTCAACCTCAGCTATCTCAAGTTCTCGTCGCGAACGAGCACGCACTGAAAGGACCCAGATATGAATAAGGCTCTCATTATTACAGCTCTCTTGCTCTCCTCACTCTCGGCTCATGCGGAGTACGACCAGGTCAATATGACGGTGTTCGGCATGGACTGTGCTCCCTGCGCCCACGCGATCCACGTCTCGATGAAGGGCATCCAGGGCGTGAACAAGGTCGATGTTGACCTGAATACCGGCCTCGTGGCCATCCAGCTCACACCTGGCAACGCTGCTGCCATGCAGCAGTTCAACCAAGCCGTTGAGAAGAACGGCTTCACGCACAAGGATGCGAAGGTCGTCGCCAGGGGCAAGATCACGGGCACAGCCACCGCGCCTGTACTGGAGGTCATAGGCACAAGCGACAAGTATTCGCTGGCAGGGTCAGGATCGAACGTCGCGTCTCTTCTTGGGAAGACTGTCACGGTCTCCGGGACCCTTCCCCAGGCTCCTAAGGGCAAGGTTCCGGACACGCTCAGGTACGACTCGATCTCGGAGGCAAAATGACCGCCGCCACAACCTCGATCGCCCCAGAACGCAGAGCCAGACGAGCGGCCCTGCTCAACTATTTCTCCCTGTTCAGCTCCTTCAGTACGCTTATCTGCTGCGCGCTGCCTTCGGTGCTTGTGCTGCTGGGCATGGGAACGGCTGTAGCTTCCCTGCTCTCGGCTGCACCCTGGCTGGTCAGCCTGTCCCGGCACAAGGTCTGGACCTTCAGCATCGCCGGCACCCTGATTGTGTGCAGCTTCGTGATGACCTACGTTATCGCGCCCCGTCTTCGTGATGGAGAGGCTTGCGAGGCCGACGACCCAACTACTTGTGGCGAGGTCAGCAAATTGAGCCGGGTTCTGCTCTGGGGCTCGGCACTGATTTACAGCGGCGGCTTCTTTGTGGCTTACCTGCTAGGTCCGATTTTGGAGCACATGGACCGGTAAATTCGTAGGCCCCTCTAAAGAGGGGCCTATTCACTGCAACAATGATCACTTCTCTGGGGCGGTGTGCTGTCCGCTTGGACGCAGATCTGCATCTCGCCAGAGGACATAGCGATGGAGAGGGCTTCCTATTTGGTTGTGCCCCTGGATCTCGTGCATGCGGTGAGATTCGAGCCAGTGTTGTTGCTGTTGCTTGAAGCGTGTGTGAAGGTGTTCGCTGACATTACAACCCGGCATGCCCGTCCGTACCTCCTACCCGACAACGGGGTAGACTCGAGTTGTGAGGCTTAGGGTGATACTTGCGACGCTGCTGGCAGCAATGCTGCTTTCGGTGTCCTGTGTCGCCTCGGCATGCGAGATATCGTGCGAGCTGAAAGCAGCTGGATCCGGCTGTCATAGCTCCAGCGCTGCCGCTTCTAAAGCTCACGCACAAGCGCACGCGGGTGGAATGCAGGACTGCGGGATGGCCACCAAGCATAACGTGCCTGCGGTTCACAGTCTCAATGACAGTGCCTGCCATCACAGTATTTGCGCTCAACAGCCACAGTTGCTGGATAGTAATCAGCAACAGGCTGCGCTTCAGACGATCACTGTGCAACACGTCCTGGTGATTGCTGTGCTGGCCTATCCGCCGGTCACGGAGCCCACAGAGGTGCGCTTATTTGAGTCGCCACCTTTACGTGCGCCGCTCCTCGTCTCTCTCCAAAGTATTCTTCGCGTCTAGCCAAGCGAACTGACCACCGACGACCTCCATATGTCGCCGGGCCGGTAGGTGTCGCTTTGGTTCCATTCCCTTGGATCTCAGGGCAGGCCACTCCGTGTCCCGGTGACGCCAAAATCCCGCCATGCAATGCGGTGTAAGAGTTCTCCGTCCGTTGCGTCTTTCTCGCAATAAGGCCCAGACCGTTGGGTCGAGCCGTGGGCAAAGCTGGCCCAGAAGTTACGAAAGGATTTTCCTCCCATGCCGAACCGCAGAAACTTTCTGCAGACCACCGCTGCTTTGAGCGCGGGATTGTTTGCGGCCAACCGCGCCACTGCCGAATCCACCCCCCATACCAACAGCTTTACGAGTCAAGTCGCAGCCCGTGGCGGATACCTAGGCGTCAGCAGCGGCTCGCTCTCCAGAGTCGATACCCACAACGGTCCAATCGGCACGACGCCGGTTGTGACCACTGATATTGGCGATCTGCCATACGAGATGGATGGCGATGTGAAGGTCTTTCGACTGACCGCGCATGTTTTCAAGCAGCAGGTTGCGCCGCAAAAAACCATTGACATGTGGGGGTACAACGGCAGCGCTCCGGGCCCGACGATCCAGGTCACGCAAGGCGATAAAGTGCGTGTGATCTTCAAAAACGAGCTGCCCGAATCGACCTCCATGCACTGGCATGGCTTTGAGGATCAGATCGGCTATGACGGGATGCCCGGCATCAGCCAGGCACCGGTCAAGCCCGGCGAGACATTCGTTTACAACTTCGAGATCAAGCAAGAAGGCACCTACTTCTACCACTCGCACATGGCGATGCAGGAAATGGCGGGCATGCTGGGGGCGTTCATTATGCATCCCAAGGTGCCCTACCGTCCGCACTGCGACAAGGACTTCGTCATCAATCTGCAGGCGTACTGGGTGCTGCCGAACAGCACTTCGCCGAACACGATGAACATGGAGTTCAACTGGCTGCTGCTGAACGGCAAAGCCGGTCCGATGGCCACTCCGTTGATCGTGCGGCAGGGCGATCGGGTGCGCCTCCGGTTTGTGAATTTGAGCATGAACCACCATCCGATGCACCTGCATGGGCACACCTTTTATGTGACGGGGACGGAGGGCGGTCGCATCCCGGAGACGGCGTGGTGGCCCGGCAACACGGTGCTGGTGGGCGTGGCGCAGAGCCGCAATATTGAGTTCGTCGCCGATAACCCGGGCGACTGGATGCTGCACTGCCACTTGCCGCACCACATGATGAACAGCATGGCGAACCAGGCCGGTCCTATGACCCGCATGGCAGGGTTTCCAGACGGCAAAGGGTTGCGCGGGGATGACAGCCACGGACACTTGATGCAGCCCGGTGAGCAGATGAGCATGGGCAACATGCAAGGCATGGACATGAGCAAGATGCAGGGCAAGTCTGGAAACCCGCATGCCTCGACCGATCCGGCTGTGCCCTCGGCAGCGCTTTCGGCCGGAACGCAGGCGAGCGCACCGGATGGCCCGCTAGCCGACACCAATCTCGATGCCGGTATGGACGGCATGATGGCCGAGCAGATGGGCAAATATCCGCGTTTGAGCGCCGAGCAGAAGCGGAACCTGAACGCCTTTGATATGGGCGAACAGAGCATGAAGCAGCAGATGGGCGAGAACTCGCCCCATGCGAACAACGTGCCGAATTTCCCGCAGGACTCGTACATGGAGGGTCCGATGATGAATCAGGACAAGCTCGTGGACAAGCCGGAGAACCTCGGTCTGCGCCCAAGCTGGAGCCGCTTTATGCAGGGCATGATGACGTTCGTGCGTGTGCTGCCGCCAGAGCAGTACGACCAAGTGGTGGCGGGAATGAAGCAGGCAAACCGGCCGGGCGACCCTTACGCTTCGATCTATGTTGCCCCAAACGGACGGTCGCGCTCGTAAGCGCAGCCGTTCGCCAAAATCGCAGAGCTGGCCACGGTGTGCCAGATGGTCCGGACCGAAGCCGCTCAAGGCTGACATAACGATTTGGAGAGATCTAATGAAGAAGATAGCAACACTGGCGATCAGCCTTGCGCTGAGCGCGACTGCGGGCAGCCTTCGGGCGCAGCAATCCATGCCGGACATGCCCGGCATGAAAATGCCGGAGCAGCCCGCAAAGCCAAGCTCACCGGCGAAACCGAAAGCGGATCAAAAGCAGCAATCGATGCCCGACATGCCCGGTTTGACGATGCCGTCGCATCCTCAAACCAGTTCACCAGCCAAGCCGAGCAAGCCGAACCGCAATCAAAAACCGCCGGAAACCATGCCTGACGACATGCAAAATATGGGTCACGACTCCGGCAACAAGCAAGCGCAGCGGAACGCCGCCAGCGAGCAGGATTCTGCTCGGCAACAGGCGGGGCAGATCGGTAAGAAGCCTGACGACAGAAGCGATCAGCAGTCTATTCAGGTTCCGATTCAGGAGTTGCAAGAGCCCGAAGCCCTGGAGTTCCGCACAGGAAACGACATGCCTGCACCCGAGCTGCTGGGCGACGTGGTCAAGCGGGAATCTTTGTCACTGGAACAGTTCCTCGCGTTTGCTGACAAATCGAATCCGACACTGCGACAAGCGCAGTTGAATGTAGACCGGTCCAATCAGCAAGCTCGGCAGGTCAGTTTGCCGCCCGACGTTATCGTCGGCTATAGCGGCGATCACATTCGTGGCGGCGAATACCACGGGGGCGAGCAGGGGGCGTTTTTCACGCAGGAGTTTGTACTTGGTCACAAACTCGCGTTGCGCCGCGACATCTATCGTGCAGAAGGTCGGTCGAACGAGTATGCATTGGAGGTGCAACGTGCCCGCGTTCACAATGACGTGGCGCGTGCTTTCTTCGACACACTGGCTGCGCAGCAATCCGTTCTCATCCATGATCGCCTGCTCAAGGTCGCGCTCGACAACGACACCAACACGCACGAGCTCTCCCGTATCGGCCAGGTGGACGCGGCTGCGATTCTGACAGCGGAGGTTGCCGCAGAACAGGCTAGGATCGCGTTTCTGGATGCGCAACGCATGTTCCTCGCGCATTTTGCACGACTCGCAACCTACGCCGGACAGCACTCCTTGGAGGTCCATCCGCTCACGGGCGCTCTGGTGGAACCGCCTGCCTTCGACCCGGAAGAGTACGTGCGACGCGGCGTGGAGGAAAGCCCGCTCGTAAAGCGTGCGCAGGCCGACACGACACTCGGCGACGCGAGACTGAAGGATGCGAAGCGCGAACGCGTACCAAATCTTAACCTCACCGCAGGTGAGTGGTACTCCGGCGAGGAGGTAAGCAATCGGCAGAAGGCCGGCTGGGAGAGCTTCGCGCAAGCGGGCGTCCAACTGCCTATATGGAACCACAATCAAGGCAACATCGAAGCGGCCAAAATCCTGGTCGAACGTGCGAACCGCGATGTTGAGCGAACGAAGCTCTGGACTCGCAATCAAACCGAGCCTTTGGCCCAGGAATATCTGACGGCCCGCTTCACGGCAGAACTCTATCGCACGGAGATGCTTCCCAGGGCTCGCCGCGCCTATGAGTTGCAGGTCACGAAGTATCAGCAGATGTCGCTTGAATATCCGCCTGTTCTAGCAGCGCAGCAGATGGTGTTCACGCTACAGCTCGGATACACCGAAGCGCTGAATCAGGAGTGGCGCGCTGCTATAGCTCTGCAGAACTACGGGCTGATGAACGGCTTGGACGAGCCGATCAGTACGGGCACCGATTCAACCACCATCAACTTGCCGACCGCACCTGGGCCGAATCAATAGACCGCATGAGAGCGGAGCGAAGAATGCTCCGCTCCAGGTAGCTGTGCGAGAGGAGGCTCCTTGAAGCGAAGAGCGTGGGTGATCGGTTCTGTCGTGATACTTGCTGCGCTGCTGACGTGTGCTGGGTATGCAGGACACATGATCGGCCGCGGTTTCAGCACCCGTGCCATGCCGAGCGGGATGGAGAAGGTCATTGCTACCTCCATGCTGGAGATGTCGGTGCCTGCCCGGTACAAGACGATCAAAAATCCTGTTCCCGTTACGCCAGCGGTGATCCATGAAGGGATGGCGCACTTCGCCGATCATTGCGCCGTTTGCCACGCCAACAACGGCAGCGGCGAGAGCATGCTCGGGAAGACGATGTATCCGCGGCCGCCGAACCTGGCGGCCAAGGAGACGCAATCGATGTCTGACGGAGAGCTCTACTATCCCATCCAGTACGGCATCCGGCTCAGCGGTATGCCGGCATTCGGTGAGCCGGTCGACACCGATGAGGCTAGCTGGAAGCTCGTCGCCTTCCTCCGTCACCTCCCCAAACTCACGCCGGAGGAGGAGCAGGAAATGGAGCACCTGAATCCGAAAGGCCCTGACGAATGGCAGGAAGAGCAGGAAGAGAACACATTTCTTAACGGCGGCTCAAATTCCGGGCCGTCATCGACCACAAAATCCTCACCTCACCACCACTGATAGGAGAACAACCATGAAGCGCAATGCAATGCTGGCTCTTGCTTTGGTCCTGACCCCGCCTGCGATTTACGCCCACAACGGCATGGAGCATGTCATGGGTGCCGTCACCGCCATCACAGAGACCAGCATCACGGTCAAGACGACGGACGGCAAAACGAAGATCGTCGCTTTGGCAGGCACAACGAAATACCTGAAAGGGACCACGACTGTGGCCCTCAAAGACATCAAGGTCGGCGACCACATCGTCATTCACGCAACGAAAAAGGATAACCAGCTGACAGCTGCTGAGGTCAAGGTAGGCGCCATGGGCTCAATGAAGGGCATGAGCGGCATGGACATGAGCGGCGGCAAGAGCAGTCCGAAGTAGCTCGGCGAGGTTCCGCAAGCCGCCGCTTGCGGAGCCGCCTTGTCTGGAAGGAGCACAAATGTTAACGACTATCGCCTGGATCTCGCTCGCCATCGCTTTCACGTGTGCGCTCGTGATCGCGGCCCACGAACTTCGACATCCACAGAAGATGTGGATCATGAACGTCGTCTGGCCGGTGACGGCCCTCTACTTCAGCGTCTTCGCATTGTGGGCGTATTTTGCAAAGGGCCGCGACATGAGCCGAGATGCGATGCAGAGCATGCCGAAGGAGCAGATGCAGAAGCATCAACAAGAAGAAAAGGAGCAGGCGAGGCGAAGCCCGACGTGGAGCCAGACCGCCCTTGCCGATAGCCATTGCGGCGCGGGTTGCGTTCTGGCCGACATCGCGACCGAGTTCACTGTTTTCGGGGTCGGTGCGACTTTGCTCGGCATGGAGCTTTACGCCAGCTATTTCTGGGACTTTATCGCAGCGTGGCTTCTGGGCATCGTGTTCCAGTACTTCACTATCAAGCCGATGCGTAACCTGTCAGTGGGTGCAGGCATCTGGGCTGCAATCAAGGCCGACACCCTCTCGATCGCCACCTTTCAAATCGGCATGTACTCCTGGATGGCTCTGGTTTTCTTCAAGCTGTTTCCGCATCCGCACCTCCACCCAAACGAGCCCGGCTACTGGCTGATGATGCAGGTAGCCATGATTTGCGGCTATGTCACGGCACTCCCCGTGAACTGGCTGCTAGTCAAGATTGGCTGGAAGGAGGCGATGGGCTGATATGGCGAATACCGATGTTGCTGCTGAGCGAGCGACCACGCTGATCGAACAGCTTCTTGGCCAGAGAACTGCCTTTTTTCGCTTTCTGGCTGCAAAGGTTGGACAGACGGCGGCAGAGGACATCCTGCAGTCTTGTTATCTCAAGCTCGTCGAGAAAGGGCCCCAGCTCCAGAAAGACGAAAGTGTCGTCTCTTGGTTCTACACGGTCCTTCGCCATGCCACCGTGGACTACTACCGCAGAAACGCCGCGCGTGACCGAACGCATGAGCAGTTCGCAGCGGAGCTCCCGGTGAGCTATGAAGCCGAGTTGAGGGGAAACATCTGCCAATGTTTGCCGGGCGTCCTCGACACGCTCAAAAGCGAGTATCGCGACGCGCTGCAGGCAGTCGATCTGGACGGCCAGTCTGTAGCGGAATACGCGGAATCCGAAGGAACGACGCCCAACAACGCCGGTGTTCGGCTCCATCGTGCCCGCAAAGCGGCAGCGAAGCGGCTCACAGAGGTTTGCGGCGCCTGCGCGGAGCACAAGTGCCTCGATTGCAGCTGCCGTATGTCTAGGGTGTAAGAGTTCTGAGCGGCAAGCGTCTTTAGGTCGAAAGGGAGATTTGACCTATGTGCTGCTGTGGAACCAAGCCTCAAACCGAAAACAAGGGCACCCTCACCGACGTTGTATGTGGAATGCGCGTCGATCCCTCAACCGCCGCCGGTGTCAGTGAGCATGAGGGTAATCAGTACTTCTTCTGCGGAGTCAGCTGCAAGCGCAGCTTCGACGCTAACCCTTCGCAGTACGCCTGAGCTGCGCCGCCAAGCATGTTCTGGGGGGGGCGAATCGCTGATGCTATCGCCGCCCCAAACCTGCAGGAGAGATGAACAAATGACATCACCCGAGAGCCTTATGGAAGGACCCATGAAAGTCGCCGATCCGGTCTGCGGCATGAAAATTCTGCCGGAGAAGGCTGCGGGAACACAGGAATACGAGGGGCACACTTATCACTTCTGCGGCCGGAGCTGCCTTGAGAAGTTCAAGGCGGACCCGGCTCGCTACGCGGAAATAAGCCGGTTGACCGACCCTGTGTGCGGCATGCAGGTAGACCCTGCCACGGCAGCGGGCATGGAAGAACACGCGGGCAGGCGCTACTTCTTTTGCAGCAAGGGTTGCGCCGCGAAGTTCCGGTTCGATCCCGGAAATGTTCTGCCGGCCAAGGCAGCCAAGATGCCACCGCTACCACCCTCAAAACAGGATCTACAAACGGAGTACATTTGCCCGATGGACCCCGAGGTGAGCCAGATGGGGCCAGGCAGCTGTCCGAAGTGCGGCATGGCGCTTGAGCCGGCGCCGCTCACCGCACCGGCGACTCGCACCGAGTACACCTGTCCAATGCATCCGCAGATTGTGCGCCCGGAACCCGGCAACTGTCCCATTTGCGGCATGACGCTCGAACCGCGCGAGATTGCTACGGAAGACAAGAATTCGGAGCTGGCCAATATGACGCGGCGCTTCTGGATCAGTGTCTTGCTGGCGGTTCCGCTGCTTGCACTGATGGTTTCAGCGCTCATTCCCTCCATGCCGCTCCAGCACCTGCTTCCCGAACAGACGTGGGCTTGGATCGAGTTTGCACTGGCGACCCCGGTGGTCCTCTGGTGCGGCTGGCCCTTCTTTGTAAGGGGCTGGCAATCCGTGGTGAACCGCAGTCTCAACATGTTTACCTTGATTGCTTTGGGCACCGGAACTGCCTACCTGTACAGCGTTATCGCGACGGTTCTGCCCCAGATCTTTCCTCCGTCTTTCCGCGCCGAGGGCGGGGAAATCGCACTGTACTTCGAACCGGCAGTTGTCATCATCGCTCTTGTGCTTCTGGGCCAGGTCATGGAGCTGCGTGCGCGGAGCCAGACTGGAAGTGCCATCCGCGCCCTTTTAGGTTTAGCTCCAAAGACTGCCAAGCGGCTGGATGACCAGGGCGGTGAGACGGATGTGCCGCTCGATCAGGTACAGGTAGGTGACCGGCTGCGGGTTCGTCCGGGCGAGAAAGTTCCTGTCGATGGAATCGTGCTTGAAGGACACAGCTCTGTAGATGAATCCATGGTGAGCGGTGAGCCTATCCCCGTCGAAAAGGATGCAAACGCAAAGATCACAGGCGGTACGGTGAACGGAACGGGTGCTTTCGTCATGAGAGCGGAGCGGGTCGGCTCCGATACCCTGCTCTCCCAGATCGTAAAGATGGTTAGTCAGGCTCAACGAAGCCGTGCCCCGATCCAGCGATTGGCTGATCGCGTGGCTTCTTTCTTCGTTCCAGCAGTCATCCTGGCCGCCGTTGCCACGTTTGCGGTCTGGTACATGATCGGCCCTCAGCCTCGGTTCGCCCACGCACTCGTCAATGCAGTCGCCGTCCTGATCGTGGCCTGCCCGTGTGCCCTTGGACTGGCAACGCCCATGGCAATTATGGTGGGCACCGGGCGCGGCGCAGGTGCAGGCATCCTGGTCCGCAACGCCGAAGCCTTGGAGACCTTCGGCAAGGTGAACACGCTGCTTGTCGATAAAACAGGAACGCTAACCGAGGGAAAGCCCAAATTGACGGCCGTGGTTCCTCAACCCGGTCTGGACGAGTCCGAACTACTACGGCTCGTCGCGAGTCTGGAGCGATCGAGCGAGCACCCACTCGCGGCAGCCATCGTGAAGGGCGCTGAGGCGAAACAGCTTCCCCTTGCTGAGGTGCAAGGCTTCGCCTCTATCACCGGAAAAGGCGTCAAGGGAACTGTCTCGGGCAGGCAAATTGCGGTCGGGAACGTCGAACTCCTGCGCGATTTGGGGATAGATTCCGCTCCTCTGCTCTCACAGGCCGAGGCGCTGAGAAAAGAAGGTCAGACTGTGATGTTGGTTGCAGCAGACGGCAAGCCAGCAGGACTGGTCAGCGTTTCCGACCCTATCAAGGAGTCCACTCCCGAGGCGATCCGCGAACTGAAAGCGGCGGGCCTCCAGGTCATCATGATCACAGGCGATAACGCGACCACTGCCAAGGCCGTTGCAGACAAACTTGGAATCACATTTGAAGCGGACGTTCTCCCCGAGAAGAAGGCCGAGGTTGTCAAAGCCCACCAAGCGCAGGGAGCCATTGTTGCCATGGCGGGTGACGGTGTAAACGATGCGCCAGCTCTTGCTCAGGCCAATGTAGGAATTGCGATGGGCACGGGCACCGATGTCGCGATGGAAGCTGGCGGGATCACGCTCCTAACGGGCGATCTTCGGGGCATCCTGCGGGCGCGTCGCCTCAGCCGTTCGACCATGAGCAACATTCGGCAAAATCTCTTCTTCGCCTTCATCTACAACATGCTTGGCGTTCCACTGGCAGCCGGTGTGCTCTTCCCTGCTTTCGGGCTTTTGCTGAATCCCATGATTGCAGCAGCCGCCATGAGCTTCAGTTCCGTCTCAGTGATCGCGAATGCGCTTCGGTTGAGAGCCGTGAAGCTCTAAAACGTAAGAGCGTGAGCCCTAGCATCGGGCTCTTTTTAGGAAGGAGGACCGATAAGCCCCCTTCTGTATAGCTACTGCGCT
>CAXSBL010000064.1:4467-12747 GCA_964235515.1 uncultured Bryocella sp. | reverse complement strand
GCTTTTTCGAATTCGAATTTTTTGGCGGATTCTCGCATGTCGGATTCCAGTTTGCCTATGTAGGTGTCTAGTTCGGCCTGGGTGGTGAAGTTGAGGGCCTCGTTGGTGGCGTCTTCTGAGGTGAGGTCGGCGTAGTCGGCCTGGAGGATGACGGCGAGGGAGTCGTCGATGGAGCGGATGACGCTGCGGGGCGTGATGTTGTGTTCTACGTTGTAGGCGACCTGTTTTTCGCGGCGGCGGTCGGTTTCGTTGATGGCGCGCTGCATGCTGTCGGTCATCTTGTCGGCGTAGAGGATGGCGCGGCCCTCCAGATGTCTAGCGGCGCGGCCTATGGTCTGGATCAGGGAGCCCTGGGAGCGGAGGAAGCCTTCTTTATCGGCGTCGAGGATGGCGACTAGTGAGACTTCGGGGAGGTCGAGGCCTTCGCGGAGGAGGTTGATGCCGATGAGGACGTCGTATTCGCCTTTGCGGAGGTCGCGGAGGAGGCGGATGCGCTCGAGGGTTTCGATTTCGGAGTGCATGTAGCGGCAGCGGACGCCGACCTCGGTGTAGTAGTTGGCGAGGTCTTCGGCCATGCGTTTGGTGAGGGTGGTGACGAGGACGCGCTGGTTGTTGGCGGCGCGGTCGCGGATTTCGGCGAGGAGGTCGTCGATCTGGCCCTTGATGGGGCGGATTTCTACGGGTGGGTCGACGAGGCCGGTGGGGCGGATGATCTGTTCGGTGACCACGCCCGCGGCTTTGGTGAGCTCGTAGGGGCCGGGCGTGGCGGAGACGTAGATGGTCTGGATGACGCGGCCTTCGAACTCTTCGAAGCGGAGGGGGCGGTTGTCCATGGCGGAGGGGAGGCGGAAGCCGTAGTCGACGAGGTTTTGTTTGCGCGAGCGATCGCCGTGCCACATGCCGTGGAGCTGGGGGACGGTGACGTGGGATTCGTCGATGAAGAGGAGGAAGTCGCGGGGGAAGTAGTCGAGCAGGGTGGGCGGGGCTTCGCCGGGGAGACGGCCGGAGAAGTGGCGCGAGTAGTTTTCGATGCCGTGGCAGTAGCCGACGGACTTGATCATTTCAAGATCAAATCTGGTCCGTTGATGAATGCGCTGGGATTCGACGATGCGGCCTTCTTTTTCGAGCTGGGCTTCCCAGTCGGCGAGCTCGGCGAGGATGTTGTTGACGGCGGCATTTTTGCGGTCGGGCGGGACGACGTAGTGGGATTTGGGGTAGATGGGGAGGCGGGCGTACTTCTGCTTGACGGTGCCGAAGAGGGGGTCGATTTGGGAGAGGGACTCGATTTCGTCGCCGAAGAGCTCGATGCGGAAGGCGTTTTCGTCGTAGGTGGGGTAGACCTCGATGATGTCACCGCGGACGCGGAAGGTGCCGCGGCGGAAGTCGACGTCGTTGCGCTCGTAGAGGATTTCTACGAGGCGGCGGGTGATGTCGCCGCGGGAGATCTTCTGGCCTTTTTCGAGGAGCAGAAGCATGCCGTAGTAGGCCTCCGGTGAGCCGAGGCCGTAGATGCAGCTGACGGAGCTGACGATGATGCTGTCGCGGCGTTCGAAGAGGGAGCGGGTGGCGCTTAGGCGGAGTTTGTCGAGTTCGTCATTGATGGTGGATTCCTTCTCGATGTACAGGTCGCCGGAGGGGATGTAGGCCTCGGGCTGGTAGTAGTCGTAGTAGGAGACGAAGTATTCGACGGCGTTGTGGGGGAAGAACTGTTTGAACTCGTGATACAGCTGTGCCGCGAGGGTTTTGTTATGGGCGAGGATGAGCGCGGGGCGGTTGAGTTCGGCGATGACCTTGGCCATGGTGAAGGTTTTGCCGGAGCCGGTGACGCCGAGGAGCACCTGGTCGGTTTCGCCCGCGGCCGCGCCGGAGACGAGTTCGGCGATGGCGGTGGGTTGATCGCCCTGCGGGGTGTACTCGGTGACGAGCTGAAAGTCCATCTTTACAGGATAAGCGAGCGAGGCGGGTTAAGCGAAGAGGGGGCGAAGGCGTAGGTGGTCCTGCAGTCCGAGTAAGCGCGGGCTGGCCTCAGGATTCATGCTGGCCAGCCCGGTAAGTGAGGGCGGTTAGTGGCTGGCGGTGAGGGCGAAGCTGCCGCCCTGCGAGTCGACGCCTTGCAGGATCCAGCTGCCGCCGGGGACCTGCATGGGACCGTTGATGATCGTGCCTCCGCTGGCGGTGACGCGTCCGGCGGCGGCCTGGATGTCTTCCACGGTGAAGTAAAACAGCCAGGCGGGGCCGAGCAGTTTGCCGGCGAGATCCGGCGGGAAGGTCATCATGCCGCCGCCGCTGTCAGGGCCCATGGTGAAGGTCTGATAGGTGCCCAAGGCGCCCATGTCGACGGCCATGTTTTTCGTCCAGCCGTAGTGGCCGCTATAGAAATTCCAGGCCTTCTCCCAGTCGGTGGCGAGGAGCTCATGCCAGCCCACGGCTCCGGGTTCGGTGTGCCGCAAACGGGCGGGTGCCTCGGTTGGGTTGGGTTGAAAGAGCAGGTACTCCACGCCCTGGGGATCGGCTACGACGGAAAAACGGCCCACGCCCGGGATGTCTTGCGGCGGGCGGAAGGCTTTGCCGCCGTCGGCCTGGACAGCCGCGGTTTCGGCGTCGACGTCGGAGGTGGCGATGTGTCCGAGCCATTTGGTGGGCTTGGCTCCACCCATCGCGAGCCAGGACATCATGCCGCCGACGTCCTTGCCGTCTTTGCCGAACAGCAGGTAGCGCATGCCAGGCATGCCGCTGTCCCGCACCTGCCAACCCACGACTTTGCTGTAAAACTCGATTGCCTGATCGAGGTCGTCCGTCATGAGTTCGTACCAAATGAATCCCGTTTCCGTGGCTGCCAACGTGGGTCTCCTTTTACTCCCAGAGAGCCTGGGATGATTTGTTCACAAGCTAGCTCCCACCCGGCGGGATCGTCCACAGAATTTTATGGGCGGGCTGCAAACGACGGGCAATCGGCATTGTGGAAGAGTGCAGCGACTGGGGTTTTAGAGGGAAATCTTCGGCACTGCGTGACGGGGCAGTGTTGCGAGACGAGCCCGTGGAAGAATCAAGGCAGAGGAAAAGACGATGAGTGGAGCGAAGACGGAGCTTTGGCTGGTGCGGCATGGAGAGACGGAGTGGTCGTTGGACGGGCGGCATACGAGCTTTACAGATATTCCGCTTACCGAGCATGGGCGCGAGCGGGCGGGGGAACTGCGGGAGTTTTTGAAGGATAAGAAGTTTGCGGCGGTGTTTACGAGTCCGCGGCAGCGCGCGGTGGAGACCTGCCGGCTGGCGGGCTTCGGCGACGTGATGCAGGTGGAAGACGACCTGCAGGAGTGGAATTACGGCGAGTTTGAAGGCAAGAGCACGAAGACGATTCGGGAAACAGAGGGGCCGCAGTGGAGCGTGTGGGATGACCCCATTCGCGGCGGCGAGACTGTGGAGGCAGTGGGCGTGCGTGTCGATCACGTCATCGCCCGAGCCCTGGGGGTGGTGGATGGCATCGGCGGCGCGGTGGCGCTGTTTGCGCATGCGCACGTGTTGCGGATCCTGGCCGCGCGATGGATAGGGCGGCCTGCGGTGGATGGTCGGCTGTTTGCTCTGGGGACGGGTGCCGTGAGTGTGTTGGGCTTTGAGCGGGAGACAACGGTGATCGCGCATTGGAACCGTGGATTTGAGGGGAAGTGAACTGCGGCTGCGAGGTGGAGCGAACTCGGACACAACTTACGTTACTTTCGTGATCTGTTCGCCTATTTCGCAAGCCGCTATGATGAACGGGAGTAAGGACCAGATTTGATCGCCGCCCTGCTGGGCAGATGGAGCTTTGTTTGTCGAACAGGATGTACGCCGTGCTGGATCCGGGCACAACCGTAGCTGATCGAGGAAAGACATGTGCGTTGGCTGTGATGGCAAAGGCGCCTCGGCCGGGCAAAGTGAAAACCCGGTTACAGCCGCCGCTGACAGCTGAAGAAGCGGCTGCCCTGAATGTTGGTTTTCTGCGGGATACCACGGCGAATCTAGCAGCGGTGGCGAGCGCGGGGAGGGCACAGGGTCTGATCTGTTACACCCCCGTGGGTGACGAGGAAGCCTTTGACGGGTTGCTGCCGAAGGGATTTGCACTGGTGGCACAGCGTGGCGACGGGTTTGGCGAGCGTTTGCATTTCGCCGCGATGGACATCCTGGCCTGCGGTTTCGAAGCGGTGTGCCTGATCGATTCGGATTCACCCACGGTGCCGACGGCGGCTTTTGCGGCGGCGGTTGCGGCTTTGCAGGCTCCGGGAGACCGGGTCGTGCTCGGCGGATCCGACGACGGAGGGTACTACCTAATCGGACTGAAGCAGGCCCATGCCGCTGCTTTTGAGCGCATCACCTGGAGCACCGATTCGGTATTTTCGGAGACGGTGGAGAGGGTGCGCGAGGCAGGGCTCGAGCTGGTAGAGCTGCCGGTCTGGTACGACGTGGACGATGCCGCAACGCTGCGCGTGCTGGAGGCGGAGCTGCTGGAAGGCAAGCGACCGGGCTTTGCGAAGAGCGACGGCTATGATGCGGCGCACACGCGAGAATTTCTACGTGCACGGCTTCCTGCGGAAAAGAGTACGCGCGGCGAGGATGTGACGACCGGTGAGGCGACCAGCAGTAAGGCGACAACTACCGGCGCAGGGAATGTGCGCGTATGAGGGGCGTTCTGGACAGGACCGCCGGATGGCGCGCGGGGGATGCGCGCGTAACGAATGGGACGTTGGTGCTGCTGGGGTTGATCCTGGTGGCTCTGGCGCACCAGTTTACGCTGGAGATTGATCATTTCGCCATCGGTTTTGACAAGGTCTCGCTGACTTCCGTGCTGGTTTACCTACTCGCCGTGCTGGTTGTGCGTACACAACCGGTGAACAGGGCCACGCTCGGCATCATCATCGCCCTTTCGGTGCCGATGTTTGTCGCAACCTATCTCACGGACCCTTATCTTTCCTCGGACATCTACCGCTATGTGTGGGACGGGATGGTGCAGCACCACTTCATCAATCCTTACCGATACGTGCCGGGGAACCCGGCGTTGGCTTGGCTGCGTGCTCCGAATCAGGAGATCTTCGACAACATCAATCGCCGGGATTACGCGCCGACGATCTACCCGCCGGTCGCGCAGATGTTTTATTGGTTGGCCACGTATTTTGCGCCGTCGGTAGCGGCGATGAAGCTGATGATGCTGGGCTTCATCGCGTTAACGGCTTGGGTGCTGGCGCTGATCCTGCGGCGTCTGGGGCGCTCGACGAGTGATCTGCTGATCCTGCTGTGGTGCCCGCTGCTGGTTTGGGAAATCGGCTGCGCGGGGCACGTGGACGCGGTTGTGTGCGGGTTGGTGTCGCTGGCGCTCCTGTTTCGTCTGCGGCGGCAGCCGGGATGGTGCGGGTTGTTTTTGGGCATGGCGGTGATGACGAAGTTCTATCCACTGCTACTGTTCCCGGCGCTGTATCAGCGGCGGGATTGGAAGATGCCCGCGGCTGTAGTTGGGGTATGTGTTGCGGGATATGCGCTGTATAGCTCGGTCGGCTGGCGTGTGTTGGGCTTTATGCAGGGATATACGAAGGAGGAGGGAATCGATAGCGGGTCGCGGTTCTTTCTGCTGGACTACGTGCATTCGTTCCCAGGCCTGGCGGCCCTTCCCAAGGGCGCCTTTACGGCGTTCAGCGCGATGGTTCTTGGTCTGCTGGTGCTCTGGGCTTGGCGGTATGCGACAAATGAACAAGGTGATAAGCTTTCAGGCGCGGTGAGCCGTGACGGCGACCCCATGCCGGTGCCAGCGTTCGCTAAAGCCGCGGCCATGCTCGCATTTGCCCTGATGCTGCTGTTTTCACCGCATTACGCCTGGTACAACGTCTGGCTGGTGCCATTTATGGTGTTGCTGCCATACCTTCCGCTGCTGGGTTACACCCTGGTGTTCTTTTATGGCTACACCACGGCGCTGGCGGCCATGCCCGGGCCGCAAATGTTTTTGTTGAACGAGCGGATCTATCTTGTGACGGCCGTGGCGTTGGTGTTGCACTTCGTGTGTAGGCGTTGGCGGGTGTGGAATTACCTTGTAACGGATCGGCGGGCGGCGCAGGACAGAGAGCGTTGTTCGATGTTACGGGACCGTGTGCCTGGAGTGCGGGAGGATACCTTTGCAAGCGTCCGTTAAGCGCGGAACCGGAAGTTTGGGCAATCCGGCTTCAGTGGTTTCGGTGATCATTCCGGCACTGAATGAAGTGGAATCGATTGGGGCGGTGGTGCGATCGATGCCTTGGGACCTCATTGCCGAGTGCATTGTGGTGGACAACGGTAGCTCGGACGGAACGGGAACCGCGGCCGAGGCAGAGGGTGCGCGGGTGGTGACTTCGCCACGGGGATATGGGGCGGCCATACGTGCGGGCGTGGCAGCGGCGCTGCCATCGAGCGAGATCCTGGTCATGATGGATGGGGACGGTTCGGACGAGGTGGCGGAGATACCGCACCTGATCGGACCGATTGCGGGAGGTGAGGCGGATTTTGTTATCGGCTCGCGTATTCGTGGCGTGCGGGAAGCTGGATCGATGCTGGGGAGCCAGGTCTTTGCGGCGCACCTGATCAGTACGCTGGTGCGCTTGCGTTACGGCTTTCGCTATACGGATATGGGGCCGTTTCGGGCGATTCGGCGGTCCAGTCTAGAGGCCATGCGGATGGGCGAGATGACCTTTGGCTGGAATTTGGAGATGCAGATCAAGGCTGTCCGCGATGGGTTGCGCATCTTGGAGATTCCAGTCAACTACCGTTGCCGTATTGGCGGCGTGAGCAAGGTTTCGGGCAATTTGAAGGCTTCGTTTCAGGCGGGGTGGAGGATCCTTGGTGTATTTCGGCGGGTGGGGCGGTCGGCCTGATGTCGGGCGATGCGGCTAAGCCGTTAGTCGAGCTGGAGCATGTGTCTGCGACGCGTGGGGAGGACGTGGTGCTGCAGGATGTTTCACTCCGGATTGGGGCCGGTGAGCACCTCGTGCTGCTGGGGCCGAACGGGTGTGGGAAATCGACACTGCTGAAGGTGATGACGTGCGAGCTGTACCCCTTACCCAGGCCGGAGACGAGAGTGCGGCTGTTTGGGCGCGAGCGTTGGGATACGACGGAGTTGCGGCGACGGATGGGTGTGGTCTCGGCGGAGTTGCCGGGAGAGCCTATGCTCGCCACTAACGGGTTCGACGCAGTGCTGACAGGCTTTTTTTCAAGCTCGACGCTGTGGCCGAACCTTCGGGTCACGGCGGCGATGCGTGAGCGGGCCGAGGTGATTTTAGGGCTGGTGGGGGCGAAGTTGCTGCGGGACAAGGCTGTGGGTGCGATGAGTGCGGGGCAGCAGCGGCGTGTGATGATTGGGCGGGCGATGGCGGGGGCGACCGGAGATGGGCTTGGCTCGGTGAAGATGCTGCTGCTGGACGAGCCCTCGAATGCGCTGGATCTGGCAGCTCAGTACGATCTGCGAGCCATGTTGCGGGACGTGGCGCTGGCTGGGACGGCGATCCTGCTGGTGACCCACCAGGTGTCGGATATCTTGCCGGAGATGGGGCGGGTGTTGATGATGCAGCAGGGACGGATTGTCGCGGATGGAGCCACGGCTCAGCTGTTGACGAGTGAGCGGATGAGTGGGTTGTTTGGGCGGGACGTAGAGGTAGAGGAGCGGCTTGGGGTCTGGTTTGCGCGGTAGCGGCAAGCTTGCGGCTTAGGTCAGGGTTTGCTCGTGTAAAGCATTGCTCGCCATTGCTTACGCGAGGATGGATAGCGTCGTTTGCACCCAAAGGGTAAGTGCGTCACCTCAGCACGTCAAGCCGGCTCTGTCGTTGTTATCGTCTCCGGTGATTCAAGGGTTGAGTTTTGCTGGAACCGACAGGCATCGACATACTGACCATAGTGCCTTAGAGCTGTTCTGGAAAAGGGAATGAGCGTCGCTGATCGCTTCGAGCTGTTGGATGTCTTCTCACCACATAAGCACTCCATTCAGTACCAATTTTTGTCGAACGAATCACTAGTTCCTGGGGCGGAGAGACTACAGGGAAGGAGAGGCCTACCGCACCCGGCCGGCGCCATATTTTGTGGCGTTCACTCGAAGAGCTCGATGCTGCTGATTGTTGGCACGGGCACATGGATGTTGCAATGAGGAGTGATGGTTGAACTAAGCTGAGAGCATAAGGATGATCACCTGGATCACGATGCAGCGAAGACTAAGTTGGATGATCACATACCTGGCACACAAAGCTTCAAGCCGATTTTGAAGAGTCGAAACCTCACACGCGCTCCACCTGCCCT
>CAXSBL010000064.1:0-4367 GCA_964235515.1 uncultured Bryocella sp. | reverse complement strand
TTGCCCGCACGCTCGGCATCACACAGAAGAGCGCTTGGTTCATGCTGCACCACATCCGCTCGATCTTGCATGACGACTCCGTCATTCAGCTCTTTGGCGAACTGGAACCGACGAGATGTTCATCGGAGACAACGCCCGGTACATGCACCTTGCAAGAGAGCCCGTCGCATCACTGGCATAGGAACAAAACAGGACTGCCGTCAGGAGCATTCTTGAGCGGGGGGTGCAATGTTCGTACGACCATCGTTCCGAACCGTCGCAAGTCTGCATTGAAGAACTAAGTCGAAAAGCATGTCTAGGCCGGTTCGGCTCTCTCGACTGAAGCGCTGCTCTTCTATGAAGGATTGGCCGGTACCTATACATACGATGTATGTGTGGACCACGCTGTTGGTGCGTGAAGGGTTGTATCCACACCAACGGACTTGCGAACTTCTGGTCGCTTATTGAACGTGGTATTCACGGTACCTATGTGAGCATCGAGCCGTTCCACTTGCTCCGCTACCTTGACGAGCAAGCCTTCCGCTACAACGACGTAACTGCATGAACGACAAGGGACGTTCCGAGTGCATTATGAGCAATGTTGCAGGTCTTCGTCTCACCTGTAATGAGCAGCCACTTCTATTAAGGCGCGGCAAGCACGGGGAGGGCGCAAACGCTAGTCCTTGCTGGGTTTTACCTAGGTTTACGCACGAGCTTCGTGGCTAGTTTGCTGAACCTTTCGAGCGCTTTTGGCCTCGTGGTATTCGGCTTTCATTTACGACCCTCCACTTTGATTGAGCATGACGCTTTACTGAGCTGTGCTTCAGATGAACGACGTAAGGCGCAGAAGGTGAAAGAGGTTCGTCGTCAACCTGCTCTATTTAGGTGCTAGAACCTTTTGATCCTGCTTCCCCAGAAAACGAAACCTTCTCCTCCTCATTCAAAGGAAAGGCCTCCATGTATTCGAGCGGAGAAGACAAGCATGTTGCGGTAACGCGTACTGGTGAAACCCTTTCGTTGCTCACGACTAAGAAGGTGTCATAAAAGAATCCACCGAAAGGGAGATCCCGCTCAAATGCAAACGTTTATACCTTGAGCGGAGAAGGGGCTAGTAAACCTAGAGCTTTCGTTGTCAGCTGTCGATGGATTTTTGCTGATCGCGACTCTGACTCTGCAATTGCGTATTCGCTTCTTCCTGGCGAGCACAGGACACTTGCAATGCTTGATAGGCATCCTCTAGTACGGTCTGTCGGCCCTCAGATTCCAAGCATGATCGGAATGTACTACCATAAACGGCTGTGTCGAGTAACATTGTTTCGGTTTACCTCTGGGTACAGCGACCACATACACAGCAGATCTTTATGCTGCGCTGCGGGACGACCGTAAGAAGCCAATGTAAGGGCCACAACTAGAGGTAAACAGGGTTAATTGGTCCTACACCCATCAAGAGATTTGCTATGGAGTAACGAGGAAGGTATCCACATGGAAGACGCAGTTGTTGCTGATCTGCCAGGGGCCTCGCAGGTGCGAGGAGGCGTAGAAGTCTACCTGTTCGCCGATACAGAAGGGGTCGAGGCGCTCCCTTGCTTCTGTGTCTGTTCCCTGGAGGGAGTAGGTTGAGGTCGTCGGCATGGGACTGGGGAAGGCCTCTCGCGGGATCAGGACCAGATCTCCGGGAGTGAGATGCGAGGTGGCGTTGTCGAACTCCTTGATTTTGCCGGGAGCTAGGTACCACTGCCAGCCCCAATGCGCGTCGGTCCAGAGCCTGGCGTTTGCGGGGAGGCTGGCGGGCAGGGTGACGGTTTCGCGGCGTAGAAAGGAGGCGAGCCGCCAGTCGGATATCACGAGTCCGAGCGAGACGATGACCGTGAGGGCGAGACCGAAGCGCTGTGCCGGTAGGGATAGATTGGCGTGCCAGAACAGGAGCAGCAGCAGCGTGACGGCCGGAAGGATGAGCAGGATGTGGCGGGAGGCGATGAAGGGCGAAAGCACCAGGTAAAACGCCGTGGTGAGAAAGGCCCAGACCAGGAGATAGCCGGTGGGCGCCAGCTGCTGCCAGCGTTCGCGGCTCCCGTTGAAGCCGCGGAAGAGCCTTCCTGTGTAGGCAAAGAGTGAAAGGAAGACCAGGGCGCCACTGAGACCGAAGCAGACGGCCAGAACCTTGACGGAGGCGGAGGTGGAGACCGCGCCGACCTCAACGGCCAGAATGAAGACGGCAAAGCCGACCGCAAGGAGGGTAAGCGCGGCTCCTTCACTCAGGCGCTTCGGGCGGTACTTTACGGCAGCGAGGAGACCCAGGGGCGTGAGCCCGCCGACGCCAAGCATCCATTGTCCGGCGAAGTGGAACACCCAGGAGGCGTGGTGATGAGAGGAGCCCTGACGCGCTGCCATGTGGAAGCCGCCGTAGTCAAAGTAGTTGAACCCTGACCAGGCGGCGAGCACGGCAAGGGGAATAAGGGCGGTCCAGGCCTGTCGTTTGCGGCGCTCCATCAAGAGCGCGAAGCACAGGATGAGAAACAGCACGAGACTGCTGTACTTGATGAGAAGGGCGGCACTGCAGCACAGGGCGGCGAGGACGAAACGTCGCGTCTGGCGTGGATCGCTTACCTGGCACACGAGGAAAAAGAAGAAGGCCAGCCACGTGGCGAGAAGGGGATCGTCGACCATGAGGTTTTGTTCGACGACGAAGGCGGGCCCGAGAATGACGATGGCCGTAGCCCAGAGGGCAAGCGAGGGAATGAACTGCCGCGCAATGCGAAAGAACAAGAGGATACAGGCCAGGGTGGCGAGTGACTCGAGCAGGTGTGTGGCTGCCTCGCTGGTGCCGAAGAGGCGGATCCAGAGAGCCAGTAGATAGAAGTACAGGTGCGGCTGGTTGGTTTTGTAGATGGGCTCAAGTGTGCCGGACCAGTTGAGCAGGCCGCTCATGGGATGCAAGGGATGATGAATGATCCACTGCGCGATGGTGAGATGAGCGGTGTCGTCCACGTGGAACGGCTTGAAGAGGTTGCACGCGGTTGCGGCCGCCCAGATGAGGAAGAGCACAAGCCAGTCCAGCTGTGTAAAGCGTGTAGTGGCGGTTTCGTTGTCTGACTTTATAGCCACTTCTTCTCCATGCCGCAGGAGACGGGAGCCCGGTTGTGCCGGACCTGCGCCTCCTTGGCGCGTGACGGACCGTCCGGTCGACGCCACGTGTGCGCGTTTCCGGACGTCGGTTTAGCTGTGATGGTACTTAGAGTTCGGCGGTGAGCCTTGCCGCCGCCGAGGCGCGCCGCTCTGCCCGCAGAAGGGCAGAACGGCGGGTGCGCCGCCAGGTGGTCATCGAGGTGACGCCGTAGTTCCACACTCCGCTGAAAAGCAAACCGATCAAAGCGGCGAGCGGCCAGGGAATGCCATGATGGAAGGCCTCGTTGCTAAGCGAGAGATTGGCGGCAAACCCGAGGGAGCAGGCGATGCTGAAGGTGAGCATGCCCAACCAGAAGGCAAGACCGCTCAGCCGCTGATCGCGGTAAGTGAAGGAATTATTGAGCACGAAATTGAACAGAATGACAACGGCAGTAGAGGTCGCCTGTCCGTCCACAAACGGGAGGTGCACACGATCGATCAGCAGCCAGAGCAGCAGCAGGTGCACAACCGCACCGACGGCGCCCACCAGAGCGAACAGGGCGAACCGTACCGAGATGTAGTTGCCGACCCATTTGTCGAGCAGGAGCTCCAGATACTCGATGCCGACGATGATATCGAGCTTGCTTTGACCGTGTTCGCGCAGGCGAAAACGGTACGGTACCTCGCCGAAGCGGATACGGCCGGTAGAGGAGAGCACGATATCCAAGAGGATCTTGAAGCCGACGCCTGTGAGCTTATGCGCGACGCTTTCAAAGAAGCTGCGGCGCACGATGAAGAAGCCGCTCATGGGATCGGTCAGGTTTGCATGCTTTTCGACACCGCTCAGGTGGCGACCGAGCCGACTGAGTTTGACCCGCCAGGCGCTAAACTCACCCATGCTGCCGCCTTCGACGTTGCGCGAGGCGACAACCAGATCCAATCCTTCGGCGGTGAGCTGGCGATACATTTCGGGGAGGATGGCCTCGTCGTGTTGAAGATCGGCGTCCATTACGGCAATGCACGGAGCCGAGGTCGCCAGCATGCCTTCGATACAGGCGGAGGCCAGACCGCGGCGTCCGATACGGTGAATTGCGCGAACCTCCTCGGTTTGCGCAGAGGCTCGCTTTCTGACGACAGCTGCGGTTCCATCGGTGGAATCGTCGTCCACCACGACGACCTCATAACGGATGCCTGGAAGCGTGACCTTCAGTCGATCGAGCAAAACTGCAATATTTTCGTGCTCGTTCAGCGTGGGAATGACGACGCACAAGTCGCATGAAGGC
>CAXSBL010000063.1:0-12967 GCA_964235515.1 uncultured Bryocella sp. | reverse complement strand
GATCGGCAACGCGGTCTGAAGGGTGCAGCGCTAAGGGCGTCGCTGCCGTGCGAACATGGGCTGGTGCGAACCTTCGCGATACTTCTGGGGTGCATTGCTTGGGTGCTATCGTGTTTCGTCGCGGTGAGCTACTACCGTGCGGGCCTGCAGCAGCAGGCTCTGGAGGTCTGGCTGAAAACCGCGACGACCCGTGCGGCTTCCGCCGAGGCCTATGCCGGCCAGGATAGCGCACGGCTGAGTGTGCGGATGACGCAGGACCAGGCTGCCATCGACAACGATCAGCGGGCGCTGGGACGAGATCAGAAGCTGAGCTTGAGCGACGCCCGGGACCGGCAGACGCTGGCCGCGGACCAGGCTGCGTTGCAGGCGGACCGCATGATGCAGTACACGGTTGAGAGCTTCGCACAAACGGATCCGAATCCGCAGGTGGTCGCCGCCGAGAACAAGCTGGACCAGGACCAGAAGCTGCTGACCGAGACCGTGGCGACTCGGCAGCGGGACTTGAAGCTTTCGCACGTTTTGATCGCGCTCTGGGCGCTGGTGGGGGGGACGGCGCTGATCGCCTTTCGGCAAAGTCCGAGGGAGGAGCTGGCCGAGGAGATTTCGGAAGAGGACCAGGCCGAGTTGGACAGTGAACTGGCCGCAGCCGAGGAGACCGACGGCTGAGGCAATTGCTGATTTTGCATTGATACGGCAGTAAACGGGTGTCTGCACCGTGAGCGCGTGCAGGGGCCAGCTTGAATCGCTCGCCGCAAGGCGCGAAGCTGAAGGCATGACAGCCTTTTCCGAGCAGGTGCGACGGTTCGAGCCGACCCCTGACGAAGCCCGCACGCGACGTTGGATCTATGTGCCGTATGACCGTCTGCACGACGGCGTCGGTCCCCTTAGCGAGACGCGGCCGGAGGATGCCGTCGTTGTGCTGATGGAATCGCGGGGCAAGGGGACGCGGCGGGATTATCACAAAAAGAAGCTGACCCTGGTGCTGAGCGCCATGCGGCACTTTGCCTTGGAGCAAGGTGCCCGTGGCTGCCGGGTAGTGTACGGGGCTTCGCCGACTGGTTTCAGCGATGGTCTGATGGCGCTGCAGGAGCGTTGGGACTGGACGGAGATCGTGGTCAACCGGCCGGCAGAACGAGAGCTGCGCGTGGAGCTCCGCGAGGCAAAGGAGGCCGGCCTGCGCATTCGCGCGGTACGGGACACGGCCTGGCTGAGCACTACGGAGGACTTCGAGGCTGTCTTCGGGCGGCCTGAAGCGGGGGCAGACGAGCGGAACACGCAGCGCGTGAGCGGGCAGCGGCAGTACCTGATGGATCGTTTCTACCGATATATGCGGCGCAAGACGGGATTTCTGATGGAAGGCGCGCAGCCGGTCGGCGGAAGTTGGACGTACGACGCAGAAAACCGGAAGCCCTATCGCGGCGAGGTGCCGGTGCCTGAACGGCCATCGTTTCCGCCGGACGAGATCACGCGGGAGGTGATGGCGCTGATTGAAAGAAGGTTTCCGGAGCACTTCGGCAGCACCGAAGGGTTTGAGATGCCGGTGACGCGGACAGAGGCCGAGCGCGCGTGGAAGTTCGCGCTGGAGCAGATGCTGCCGCACTTTGGGCCGTGGGAGGATGCCATGAGCGCGGCGCACCCTGACCTGTTTCACTCGCTGACGTCGGCGCCGTTGAACCTGACGCTGCTGCGACCCGTCGATGTGGTGCGGGATACCGTGGAAGCCTTTGAGGCCGGCAAGATTCCGCTCGCGAGTACCGAAGGCTTTGTGCGGCAGCTGCTGGGCTGGCGGGAGTTCATGCGGCACATCCATGAGGCCACGGACGGCTATCGCACGGTGCAGAAAGACGGGGCGCCGTCGTTCCTGGATGCGCACCGCAAGCTGCCGCCGGTGTACTGGGGCCAGACCAGCGGCATGCGTTGCATGGATACGGTGGTGGCGCAGGTGATCGATAATGGGTGGTGCCACCACATCAACCGTTTGATGGTGCTGAGCAATCTGGCGACACTTTGCGGGTTTTCGCCGCGCGAGTTGTGCGACTGGTTCTGGTTTGCGTATGTGGACGCGTATGACTGGGTCGTGGAGCCGAATGTGATCGGCATGTCCACCTTCGGCGACGGTGGGCTGACGGCGACGAAGCCGTATGTAAGCGGGGCGGCATATATCAACAAGATGAGTGATTACTGCGGGAAATGCGCACTTGATCCTCGCAAGGCGCTCGGACCCGGGTCCTGTCCGTTCACAGCGTTGTACTGGAGCTTTCTGGAGCGCAACGAGGCGAAGCTGGCGGACAACTTTCGTATGCGTATGCCGCTGAACACGATGCTCAAGAAGACAGCGAAGGAGCGGGAGGCACTGCGGGAGCGAGCGGAGGAGGCGATCGGAATGCTGGCGCGGGGTGAAATTGTGCGTTGAGCGTGGAGGAAGTCTGGGCGCAGCAGGGAAGTCCGGGCGCAGCGGAGAAGTCCGGGCGCAGCGGAGAGCCTAGACCATTTCTGCGCCTAGAAGTTCTTGGCCACCTTGACGGCTTCGGCTTTGCCCGCTTCAATTCTGACTTCGGCTTCATCGCTCCAGGTATTGGAGACAACCAGCTTTTGCACCTCTTTCACGCCGACAAATTCGAGCCAAAAGTCGATAAACGGGGTCTGGTGGTCGAAGCGGGAAGCCGGTGTGGGCGAGCCTTCGGCATAGGTCTGACCCTGCGTGTAGATCACGAGCGCCTTGGCTACCGAGAGCTTCGGACCGAAGGTTTTGCCGTCAAAGGTGAATAGCATATTGCGCTGGCAGGCGAGATCGATCAGCTGCTTGAGCTTGTAGGGGTAAGCGAAGTTCCACATGGGGACGCCAAGCACGATGCGATCCGCTTTTTGAAACCTTGCGGCGAGTTTCTTGATTTTGTCCCAGAGCCTGGCTTCCGCCTCGTCCATGGGCTGGTCGGCAGCGCCTTTGTATTTGGCGCCGATGGCTTCGGCATCGTAGTCGGGAAGATCTTCCTCAAAGACGTTCAAGGTGTCCACAACTGTATCGGGGTGTTCTGCTAGGTAGGCCGCGATAAACGCGTCGGCGACGGCGATGGACGCCGATCTCCCGCCGCGAGGAGAGGACTGTATGTTCAGCAAAGTAGCCATGAGATTTCAGATGCGCGTGGGGAGCTTTCCCGGGCCCGCGGCGTTGGCTGGCCGGAGCTCGTGGGTCTGACGGAGTTCGTGGGTTTTGCCAAAGCTCGTGGAGCTTGACAAGAGGAGAGACTCGGCGTGAGTTTGAATTTATGCCTGAGAGCCTGTTGCCGCCTGCCTCCCTTGAGTATGCCTCCGATCACCAGCCGATGACCTCCGACGACGTGGTGCGGATTACGCAGGAGACGAACTATGGGACCTGGCGCTTTCAGAAGGGCTGGACGCCGATGCACATTGTCGACGCCGAGGGCTGCTACATCACGGATGCGAAGGGGAAGCGGTATCTGGACTTCAGCTCGCAGCTGATGTGCATGAACCTGGGGCATAAGAACCAGGCGGTGATCGAGGCGATTCAGCGGCAGGCGCAGGAGCTGGCCTATGCGATGCCGGGGTATGCGACGACGGCGCGGGCGGAGCTTTCGCAGATGCTGTTGGAGGTGCTGCCGCCCGGCTTGAACAAGTTTTTCTTTACAACCTCGGGAACGGATGCGAACGAGGCGGCGTTCAAGATCGCACGGATGTACACGGGCAAGTCGAAGATCATTGCGCGATACCGGTCGTACCACGGGTCGACGGCGGGGGCGATCGCGGCTACGGGGGATCCTCGGCGGTGGGCTGCCGAGCCGCGTGGCAAAGGGCAGGGCGTGATCTTTGGGCCGGAGGTGCACTGCTACAAATGCCCGATCCGGCATACGTATCCGGGATGCGGGATCGCGTGCGCGGACTACCTGGAGCACATGATCCGGAATGAGAGCGACGTGGCGGCGGTGCTGGTGGAGCCGATTGTGGGAACCAACGGCGTGATCGTGCCGCCCGAGGAGTACATGGCGAAGCTTCGGCGGATCTGCGATGAGAATGGCGTGCTGCTGATCGCCGATGAGGTGATGAGCGGTTGGGGACGTGCCGGGGCGTGGTTTGCGATGGATCTCTGGGGGGTGACGCCGGATATTTTGACGACTGCCAAGGGGATCACGTCAGCCTACGTGCCGTTGGGCTTGTGTGCGACGAGTGAGAAGATTGGGGACTTCTTCCAGGATCACTATTTCGCCCATGGACACACCTATGAGGCGCACCCGATGACGCTGCGGCCGGCGGTGGCGACCATTCGGGAGATGCGACGCTTGGGTTTGGTGGAGCGGGCGCGGGAGCTGGAGCCGTTTGTGTATGAAAAGCTGCTGGCGCTGAAGGCCAAGCACCCCAGCGTGGGTGACGTGCGCGGCAAAGGGCTGTTCTGGGCGGTGGACCTGGTGAAAGATCAGGAAACGAAGGAGCCGTTCAACACCTATGCGGACAAGGTGAGCGGCAAGCCGTTGCTGGTGGACCAGATTGCGGCGAAGACGCTCGGAGAGGGGGTAATCATCCAAGCGTGGGTGAGCCACTTTGTGATTGCGCCACCGCTGATTGTGACGCGGGAGGAGATCGAGTGCGGGATCGACACGCTGGACCGCTGGCTGCACCTGGCGGACGAGCATTGCGTGCCAACGAAGCAGCCTGAGACAACGAGCGTAACCTCTGATGCGTAACGGCCCAAATTTCAAGGGCGAAAATGAAGAAGGCCGCCTAGCCAGGCGACCTTCTTTGTAAGCAGTATGCAGCGGTTAGACAGTGGGCTGTGATGGCACGCGCTTGAGCATGCGGCGTGCCTCGCCGTGCTCTGCGTCGAAGCTGATGATCAGGGCTCTTGCAGCGGCGGTACTGGCACAACGATAGCTACGCTCGGTCTCGCCGGAGATGTACATCACATCTTTGGGGCCGAGTTGATGGCCTTCCCCGTTGCGCTGCACATCGAGATTGCCCTCCAGCACGTAGACCATCTCCACGCCGGGGTACTGCTGTGGAAAGAAAGGGGTTTTCGCCTCACCTGGCAGAAACTCAGCCATGCAGGGACGTAAACCGCCTTCAGGAATCAGGATGCCAAAGCTTTCCGCAATGTAGTCAGGCTCGGGTGAACCCATGGGCAGACGGACTCGGTCCTTGCCACGCTGGACGCGGAAGACGCCGTTTTCACCGGAGTCAAAGAAGTGAGAGAGATCCTTACCGAAGACGAGAGCGACGCGCGCAAGATTACGCAGAGTCGGAACAACTCGTCCGGTTTCCAGCTGCGAAAGGAAGCTGGCTGAAAGGCCTGTCTGGCGACCGAGCTCCACAAGACCCATGGAGCGCTTTAGACGCAGGCGCTTAATACGCTGACCGAGGTGCGCCTCGGCGAGCAGGTCCTCAGCGGCGTCCGGATCAACGGAGTGGCGGTGCGGATCTTCGGGGAGCTTTTCTGCTTCGAGCACGGTTCCATTTGCTTGGCTCATAACATTCATCAGATGCGGCTCTGCGGTCTCCTTTCACGGCGCGAGCGCTATTTTCTTCGTCACGCTATAAAGAACGAACCAATTTGGGATCCAGACTCTGTCGAAGCGTCATCAGGCGCTTCCAGGGGTCACGTGCAAGACGATTTCGCCAAGACTCAAAGTTGCTGACCGCAAAGTCAGGCCGCTGCCCGCCTTTCAACTCCTCCCATTCAAGCGGCACGGAGACATTCACGCCGGGGCGGGCGCGCGGCGAAAAAGGGGCGACGGCGGTGGCGCCGCGCTCATTGCGGAGGTAGTCGAGGTAGATTTTGCCCTTGCGGGCGGCTTTTGTCATTTTGGTGAGGTAGAGGCGCGGGTTGGCGCGCTCCATGCCAAGTACGAAGTGATGCGCGTTGTCTTTCAGCTGGGCGAAGTCAAGTTCAGGCAGGATCGGGAGAACGATGTGCAGGCCCTTGCCACCGGTGGTTTTGAGGAAGCTTTCGAGGCCGAGGCCTTGGAGGCGGGCGCGCACCTCCAGGGCCGCTTCGGCGACGGTGCTCCAGGGAAGGTCTTCGTCGGGGTCGAGATCGAAGATGAGCCGGTCGGGATGTTCGAGATCGTCGTTATGAGAGCCCCAGGGGTGGACTTCGAGGACACCCATCTGAGCAAGGCCAGTGAGGGCTTCGGGGGTGGCGAGCGTGATGTAGGGCTCGATGATGCCGGTCTTCTTGTCGGGGACGTCCACGGAACCCACGCCCGGCGGCAGCATGTGATTGACGTGCTTTTGGTAGAAGCAGGGTTTGTCAGCGCCATCGGGGCATCGCACCAAGCTCAGCGGCCGGTTGGCGATGTGGGGCAGCATGCGGGCGGCGACGGCCCAGTAATATTCGGCCAGTTGTCGTTTGGTGAGGCCGCTGACAGGGTCGAGCACCTTTTCAGGATGGGTGAGGCGGATGGGCGGAGCGGGATTGTTCTTCGCCACGGCTGACTTTTTGCCTGCCGGCCCGGGTTTGGCGGGTGCGGATGTGGCGGGTCCCTGCTCAGCAGGGCTCTCGTTTGTGGGCGCGGTGGCTTTGCCGGATTTACTGCGGCTGTGGCCGCTGCCTTTGCGTTGAGGGGGTGCGGTGGCGGCTTCGCGGACTACCTCGGCGGCGGGTTTGTCTTCGCGCAGACCCAGGAAGGCTGCCTGCCGGACGAGGTCTTCGGCGGTCCAGGTGGCGAAGCGTACCTGCGCAACCAGCTCCGGCCGGACCCAGAGGGCTCCGCGGCGGGCCTCGGCGGGCACGGCGGCGAAAGGGTTAGCTTTGAGTTCGAGCGGGCTGAGTTGCGTGCGCAGATCGCGACGGGTGCGCTGGGTGAAGCCGGTGCCGGTGCGGCCGGCGTAGATCAATTTGCCGTCGCGGTAATAACCGATCAGCAGGGAACCGACACGGTCGGGGCCGTCGGCGGAGAGGGTGAAGCCGCCGACGACGAACTCCTGCTCGTGAAGGCATTTTGATTTGAGCCAGTCACCGTTTCGTCCGGCACGGTAGGGCACGTCGCTTCGTTTGGAGACGATACCTTCGGCGTGGAGCTCGCAGGCTTGGCGGAACATGACGCCACCGTCGGTTTCGAGGTGCTCGCTTAGGCGAACTATGGCTTTTTCGTCCGGAGTGATGAACGAGGCGAGCATGTTCTTGCGTTCGCGTAGAGGAAGGTCGCGTGGATTGTGGCCTTCGAGGTGCAGGAGATCGAAACAGAAGAAGGTGAGCGGATTTTTCGCGCCCTGCTGAAAGGAGGCCTGTAAGTCGGCAAAGTTGGTGGTGCCGTCCGCGGCAAGCACGACGACCTCCCCATCCAGGGTCACATTTTTGACCGCGAGGCGTGCCACGGCTTCGGCAACGGAAGGCACACGGTAGGTCCAGTCGAGGCCACTGCGGGTGAGCATCTGCACGCCGCGGCCGCTTTTGCGTGCCTGCATGCGGTAGCCGTCGAGCTTGAGCTCATGCAACCATCCCGCGCCTTCGGGTGGGCCTTCGGTCTCCTGGGCGAGTTGCGGCTCGAGGAACTCGGGTTGAGGTTCTTTGGCAAGCTTTGTTAAGCCCGGAATTGTCGTCGCAGCGGCTTTCGGCTTCGGCGATGCTGCCGCAGGGGTTTTCTGTGGGGGCGCTGCCGTGGCTGGGCCGGAATCCTGACGGAACCAGGCTTGCCCGGTGCCGGCGGTCTCCTTTGAGTTCCAGACGTGGTCTTCCTGCCGGGCGATCTCCTCCATGGTGCGGCCGGTCAGCGCCGAGCGGGGTTCCTGCTCGGTGATGGGCGGCGCCGTCTGCGGCTGCTCGAAGTCGTCATGTTCCTTGATGAGCAGCCAGTTGGGCTTGTCGGACTTGCTCCAGCGGCCCTTTCCCTTGTCGCCGCCCGCGTGTTCGTTCATGCGCACGAGCGTCCATTTGCCGCGCATTTTGGTGCCGTGCATCTCGAACTTCAGGCTTCCGGTGCGCAGGCCGGCGTCTATGTCTTCATGGCCCAACTGCGGCCACCAGGTGCCCTGGTCCCAGACCATGACGGTGCCCCCGCCGTACTGGCCCTGTGGAATGATGCCCTCGAAGCCGCCGTATTCGATCGGGTGATCTTCCACCTGCACGGCGAGCCGGCGATCGCCGGTGTAGTAGCTGGGGCCCTTGGCGCAGGCCCAGCTTTTTAGGACACCACTCCAGCCGAGGCGGAAGTCGTAATGCAGGTGGCTGGCGGCGTGTTTTTGAATGACAAACGGCAGGCCCGCCGCGCCTTCGGCAGGGTCCGCGGACCGCGCCGGCGACCGCCGTTCCGCTTCCGCAAGGTTTCCGCTGGGTTCGGCGGTGATGCCGAAGTCGCGCATGTCACGATAGCGGGCAAGCTGCTGGTCTACCAGTTCAGAGGAAGTTTCTGCGCCGAAGGCCTTAGTTTCTGCCGGCGAATCAGACTCTGGCTGCGGTTGCTTGGTTCTTCGGGCGGCTTTCGCAGCGGTGGCGGTCTGCGCTGAAGCCTTCGAGGAGGCTGTGGCGGCCTTTGTTGCCTCTTTCGCCGGGCCCGGAGTTGCAGCTTGAGGCTCCTTTGCCGCTTTACCGGCCGGGACTCCCGGTGTCTTCTTCGCCGCCATCGGTCAGGATGCCTTATGCGCTGCGGCGCTTGGCAGCTGCCGTTTTGGTGGCTGTTTTGGCTTCGCGCTTGGCTGGAGCTTTGGCCGTCGGCTTGGGCGCAGAACCCTTTACCAGCGAGATCCCTGCCTTGCTTTCCTCTGCGGCAACCTCCACCTGGCGCCCCGCAGGCTTTTTGGCCGTGGAAGGTTTTGCGGGAGCTTCGTCCGCCGCGGCAGTGCCGCCGCCAATACTTTTGCGCAGAGCATCCATCAGGTTAATGACCTTGCCGCGTGCGGGCTCGGGTTGGGCATCCTGCGGGACGGGTAGATGGTTGAGCTTGGCGTCAACAAGCTCCTTCACGGCAACCTCATAGCCGTCCACGAACTGGCTGGGATCAAAGGCTGTTTCTTTGCGTTTGATCAGCATCTTGGCCAGCTCGAGCGAGTCGGCGCTGACCTCGACGGGCTTGATGTCGCGGAAGTAGTCACTGCTGTCGCGCAGTTCAGCGGCGTAGCGCATGGTGTAGGCCATCATGCCGCCGTTGGCGGACTCGCCTGCCGGAGCGATGGCCACGACATGCTCGCGGCCGCCGAAGGCGATCTTGGTGAGTGCGATCTTTTTAGTGTCGATCAGGGCCTGGCGCACGGTGGCGAAGGCTTCGGTCTGCGCCTCGTTTTCGGGTAGGACAAAGTAAGGCTTTTCGTAGTATTCGGGCGAGATCTGGGCCTCGTCGACGAACTGCATAATCTCCATGGCGTGCTTGGAGGGCACGCGAAGGTGGGCTAACTCTTCAGGCTCGATGGTGACGTATTGCCCCTTGGCGTACTCGTAGCCCTTGACGATCTGGCTTTGCTGGACGGGCGCGGGGGCGGGCTCGTCGTCTTCGGGCGCCGGCGGGTTCTCGACGGCGCTGGCGACCATTTTCTGGTAGCGGACACGTTCACCGCTGGCGCGATCGATCTGGTGGAACTGAATCTGGCTCTTCGCCTCGGTCGCGACAAACAGCTTTACGCCAAAGCTGACCAGCGAAATCGTGATCTGTCCGCTCCAATAGGGTCGTGCCATGGTTCACCTCGTTTGCTTCGTCAATCGACTTGGAGTGTAGCGGGATTCCGGAGGATGTACCACAAAAGGATCACAGATGGAAAATGGTGATGACGAAAGGGTGACTGTTTGCATCTCAGTAACCCCTTCATTGGTTACGACGGCGAGCGGCGGGGAGACTGCGCGGACAAGCGCGGATCAGGCGAAGCGCAGATCGACTCGCCCTGCGGTTGAGAACTCGGCCATGACGGTGGACGTGCTGTCCGAAGGCGTGTTGCCGGTCCAGGAGCCAGTCGTGATCCATTGCCCTTTGCGAAGACCGCCGGTACGGGCGGAGCCTTCGTTGGCGAGAAAAGGGATGAGCTTCAGCAGATCGCCGCAGGTGTTGGAGCCTTTGCGTTCGACGCGGACGACGCCGTCGACGGCGAGGCAGACGGATTCCTGATTGAAGTCGAGGTCGCGCCAGCCGGCGAAGGCGGCGCCATAGATGAGGCCGCCGTGGAGCTGCAGGTCGGCGAGCATGGCCTCCCGGGGCACGGTGGCGGGGTGCGCGAAGGCGGTCTCCAGGACCTCGATGGCGGGGTGGCAGGACGCGATGGCGGCGAGGGCCTCCTCGCGGATGTAGGGCGTAGAGCGCGGCGGCAGGTCATGTCCGACGAGAAAGGCAATCTCGGCTTCGAGGCCGCGGTAGCGCCAGTGGTCGCCGGTGAGCAGAGCGTCGGTAGGCGCTATCCAGGCGAGCGGCATGGGGGCGAAGGTGGGGGTGGAGGTCGCGTCGGGCGCGCCAATCTTCCAGCCGCCGGTGTCGCCGAAGCTGGCGGCGACCTGATCCTGCACAAAGTAGACCTCGGCGAGGTCGGCGGGGATGAGTTCGGCGGGCAGGGTATCAATCGTCTGGCAGGAGCGCCGCGCTTCGAGCAGCCGGCCTACGGTCTTCATCAGGAGATGTTGGCGTTCGTCAGTCATGAACTTCTTTCTAGGCTAAGTGCAGCATGCGAGGCCTGGGGCACTTCGATCCGGTCCTACTCCCCGAGCAGGAAGCGGCGGATGGCGAAGGCGCGGCCCGTGGCGGCGTCGCATTCAATGAGCGTGGCGGCGATCTTGGGGTTGCCGCGAGCGGCTTCGAATTTGCCGGGCATGCCGGTAAGGAAGCGCTTGAGGACGAGCTCGGTTTCGACGCCGATAACTGAATCATAAGGACCGCTCATGCCGACGTCGGTCTGGTAGGCGGTGCCGTTGGGCAGAATGCGCTCGTCGGCGGTGGGGATATGGGTGTGGGTGCCGAGGACGGCGGTGACGCGGCCGTCGAGGTACCAGCCGAGGGCGACTTTTTCGCTGGAGGCCTCGGCGTGGATGTCGAGGAGAATCACCTTCGCGGTGAGGCCGGCGAGCAGATCGTCGGCCTTGCGGAAGGGGTCATCGCAGGAGCTCATAAAGACGCGGCCCTGCATGTTCATGACGGCGTAGGCGGTGCCGTCCGGAAGCTGGCCCTGGTAGACGCCGAAGCCGGGGGTGCTGGCGGCGTAGTTGGCGGGGCGGAGAATGCGGCGGCCGCGCTCGTGGGAGTCGGCGGGAACGGTCATGTAGTCGAAGATCTCGCGCTTGTCCCATATGTGGTTGCCGGTGGTGATGACGTGCGCGCCGAGGTCGAATAGCTCTTCGGCGAGCGCGGGCGTGATGCCGAAGCCGCCGGCGGCGTTTTCGCCGTTGATGACGAGGAGGTCGACGGCGTGGGTTTCGACGAGTTGCGGGAGGTGCTCGTGCACGATATGGCGACCGGCCGAGCCGAAGACGTCGCCGACAAAGAGGACTTTCACTCTCGAAAGTGTATATGGGTAGACTTTCTTCATGCCCGAACCCTTGAACGCCCCCGTGAATTTACAAAGCAATTACCCCGTGTTGCCGGAGCAGGACGCGCACTGGCAGGCGCTGTTGCGGGAGGCGGTGGAGCGGTTTGGGGCGGAGTCACTGCGGCTGCCGGCCTTTGGGGGCAGCGCGGCGAACCGGGCTCTGGCGGCGGCGTGGCTGGGGGTTCCGGCGGAGCGGACGTGGATCTGCACGAGCGGGCACCAGGGGACGATGGCGGCGCTGCTGGCGATCGGACCGGCGGGCAAGACGGTGGCCGTGGAAGAGCTGACCTATCCGTGGTTTGTGCGGCAGGCCGAGATGCTGGGGATGAAGGTGGTACCGGTCGCGATGGACGGCGAGGGAATGAGGCCGGAGGCGTTGCGGGCGGTATGCGCGCGGGAGCCGGTGACGGCGGTGTACACGATGCCGACGCAGCATAACCCAACGGGCGCGGTGGCGGGGCCCGGACGGCGGCAGGCAATGGTGGAGGTGGCGCGGGAGTTTGGGTTGTTCCTGATCGAGGATGCGGCGTATGGGTTCCTGGTGGCGGACGAGCCGCCTCGGTACGTCGAGCTGGCGCCGGAGCGGGCCTTTTATGTTGAAAGCCTGTCCAAGCGGGCGGCGCCGGGGCTGCGGACGGCGTTCCTGGTAGGGCCGGAGTCGCTGGGGGCGGAGATTGCGCAGGCCTTGCGGGTGACTACGAGTGGGAGCTCTACGTTGTTGACGAGCCTAGGGTGCGCGATGGCCGCGGACGGGCGGCTCGCGGCGTTGATTGCGGCTAAGCGGGCGGAGGGGGCTCGGCGGCTGCGCGGGGCGTTGGAGATTTTGAATGGGCTTGAGGTCGAGGCCGGGGAGAACTCCTGGCATCTTTGGGTTTCGCTGCCGGAACGAGCAGGTGACGATGCGGCGGTGGAGGCTGCGTGTGAGGCGCGGGGTGTTCTGGTGACGGGGGCGCGCTGGTTCACGGCGCCCGGGGTGGAGGTGCCCCGGGCGGTGCGGCTGGGGATGGGTGGCGAGACCGCGTGGGAGCGCGTGGCGGAGGGCTTGCGGGTCTTTCGTGCGGTGGTGACGGGTTAGAGCCGGTTGTCCCCTGGCCGTAGTGGCATGTGACAGGAAACGCAGATTCTCTTCGGGAATGACAACCAAAAAAGCGGGTTCGTAAAGTTACATTCCGGCCTCGGTTTCGGGGAGAGCCTCTGGGGTGGGAGTGCTTTCGGTGCGGGGGCGCATGAGGGGGAAGAGGATGACGTCGCGGATGCTGCGCGAGCCTGTGAGGAGCATGGTGAGGCGGTCGATGCCTATGCCTTCGCCGGCGGTGGGCGGCAGGCCGTAGCCAAGGGCGCGCACGTAGTCTTCGTCGACTTCGGCCATGGATTCGGGATCCTTGTCGGCTACCTGGGCTTCGAAGCGCTGGCGCTGGTCGACGGGGTCGTTGAGCTCGGAGAAGGCGTTGCCGACTTCGAAGCCGCCGATGTAGAACTCGAAGCGTTCTACCCAGTCGGGTTCGTCGGGTTTGACTTTGCT
>CAXSBL010000062.1:0-13200 GCA_964235515.1 uncultured Bryocella sp. | reverse complement strand
CGGTAGTGCAGAAGTTCGCTGACGCCGATCCAGAGGTCGAGCAGGCCGAGGCCGCTGATGAGACCGCGGATCCAGCCGCGGAGGAGCCAGTCGGCGGCCAACGGATGGCCGGTGATCCAGGCGTTGGAGTCCCAGTAGCGGGGCGACCAGGGCAGCACGGCGACCAAGCCACCGATGTAGAAGCAGAAGATCACCAGCATGCCGAGCGACATGCGCTGCAGCCAGACAGGGGCGAGGTCGGAAGCCTTGCCCGCGACCGGGGGCTTGCCGCCGGCTGCGGCAGCGTGGGGATTCTCCTGAAAAAGCTCGCCTTGCGTAGGACCTGGCATCACTATCACGGTATCAGGGGGTCGCGGGTCCCGTCTCTTTTCCGGGTGGAGACGTTTGGCAGGATGAATGGGTTGCTCACGGTTCGTTGGCTGTCCGCTGAGTGATTTCGCGTTCAGTTTCGAGTTGCCACTGACAAAGCGTTGCGTGGGCGGTCACTGCCACGGCCGGTGCGTTGCCTGCTGAGCGAGGTGCCCGGCCTCCGCGCGGAGGCGGACGGCGTTGTTGTGATGACGCTGGGCCTCTTCCAGGGTGGGGGCCCCGGCGGCGGCTGTGTCTTCGGCCCCCGCTTCGGTGAGGAGGTCGCGGCCTTTACCAAGTTCCTGTTTGGCAACGGTCTTGGCCTTGATGTCGGCGAGGAGCTGAGAGGGTTTGATGTCGGTGCCCTCCGTGGCCAGGCCGAAGTGGAGATCGCCCCCGGTGCCCGAGATTTCGACGGGGAGTTCAATGCCTGCGCCGTTTTTCTGGAGGTAGTGGTCAAACGGGCTGAGAAGGAGGCCCTTCCAGCCGCCGACCATTTGGGAGGCGGTGGCTTCGGTGCGGACGCGGCCCTTGAATTCGAAGAGCTTGCCGTCGGCCGAATAGACGCCGTTCATGAGGGCGAGGACGCCGGGCACGCTGTAGCGGAGACCGGTGATGCCGAGGACGCCGCGTTCGAACGTGAGGTTGGCGGAGATCCCGGAGCGAGCTGCGGGGAAGGTTGCAGCTGCTGGGGAAAGTTGGGCGCGGGTACTGAGGGTGTCGATCCGGCTTTGCCAGCGGGGGTTGTTGAACTGTACGCCGGTGAGGGTGAAGGCGCCGGCGAGCGAGAGTTTCTGGGGCACGGGAGCGTTTCCGGCGGCGGGGATGTGCAGCTGCGCACGCATGGCGAGGGTGCCGTTCATCAGCGGCGGGCTGGTTTTGATGGCGAGGCGAAGGAAGTCCTGGACGCGGCCTCTGGGGATCTCGACCGCGAGCTGGATATCATGGCCCCCGTCCTTCATCTTGACGATCCGGCCGCTGGTGGTGAAGGCGGAACCGCCGAGCAGGGCGTGGACGGGCTGCAGGTAGGTGTCGCCGGTTGTGCCGTCGACGATTGCGTGGAAGTCGGTGTGCAACGGGGTGGGGTGGTTGGCGATCTCGAGCGAGAAGTTTGGTGTATCGGTGTGACCGTCGATGGCCAGGCGGTCGAGAACCCCGGTGAAGTGGCCGGTGGAGCTGAGGGTGCCGGCGATGCCCTTGATGGTCGAGAGGTCGGCATGATCGAAGGTGTAATTGCCGTCGATGGGGGTGTTCCCGGGCTGATGGTCCGGACCGTCGGCGAGCGGGTCGTCTGTAATTTCGTTCGCCCAGGGACCGAAATGACCGGTGGCGTGAATGGCGCCTGCGGGTTTGGGGTTGATGAGTTGCGCGTCGTAGCGCATGGCCTGGTGTTTGCCGATGTTTTCAAGTGTGAGGGTCGAGATGTTGAACTCGAGCGGAGGCTTGCGGCCGTTGGCGCCGGGGTCCGGTTTGGCGGATTCAAGGAAGAGGCGGACGTCGCGGCATTCGAGCTGGTCGACGATCACGACATACTGTGCCGGTTCGCGGGCCGTTGCGGGTTCGAGCTCGTGGTTGCGGGGAGGCGGGATGTGGAGATCGAGGCCGTCCACGCGGATGTGAGCAAGGTGCAGGGGGCGGTGCGCGAGGGTGTCGCCAAGGAGGGCGCGCAGGCCGGTGCGGAACTGAAAGTGCGCGACGGCGATCATGGGATGGGCGGGCCAGACGGGCGCGGTGCCGGCGCGGTAGCCGATCTGCAGGCCGTCCCCGTTCGCCTCGAGGCCGCGGAGGAGCGAGATGCTGAGGGAATCGAGGGTGACGGGGGCGTCGAAGCGGGCGGCGAGGGTTTCCGTGATGCGTTTGCGGAGAATCGGCTCGGCGTGGTGCAGGATGTATTCGGCGGCGAGGGCCAGCGCAAGGCTGATCGCGAGAAAACCTGCGAGGAGGAGCTTCGGCCACAACCTTTTTGGCCTCCGACGAGGGACTGAAGCGGGCGTTGGCGCGGTGGCGGCGTCCATGCTGTAGCCAATCTACGCCAACCCACCCGACCGCGCGCTGAGGTACAGAGCAGCGGCCGGGGGCCGCGTTCTGCGAGAATGGAAGGGCGATGCTGCAATTATCCGGCGCGGGAAAGCGCTTTGGCCACAAGCTCTTATTTGAGGAACTCAACTGGCTGATCACGCCCAATGAACGAACGGGGCTGGTCGGCGGCAATGGTACGGGGAAATCGACGTTGCTGAAGATGATCGGCGGCGTGGAGGGGCTCGACTATGGGCAGCGCACGCTGGTGCGCGGGACCACGCTGGGGTACCTGCCGCAGGATGGGCTGGCGCTTTCGGGGCGGACGGTGTTCGAAGAGTGCCTGAGCGTCTTTGACGAGCTGCTGCAGCTTGAAGTCGAGTACGAACAGCTGACGCACGTGATGAGCGAGGCGGACCCGAAGGGCAAAGAGTACGCCGCGGCGGCGGACCGGTACTCGGAGATTGCCGAGCTGCTGCATGTGCACGACATTTACACGCTGGATGCGCAGGTGGGCGCGGTGCTGGGCGGGCTGGGGTTTTCGAAGGAAGACTGGGAGCGGCGGACGGAGGAGTTTTCGGGCGGCTGGCAGATGCGGATTGCGCTGGCCAAGCTGCTGCTGCAGAAGCCTTCGTTGCTGCTTTTAGACGAGCCTACGAATCACCTTGATCTTGAGTCGCGCAACTGGCTTGAAGAGTACCTGCAGAGCTATGAGAACGCCTTTATTTTGATTTCGCACGACCGCTATTTTCTGGACCAGACCGTGAGCAAAACGGTGGAGGTTTGGAACAAGCGGATGCACGTGTATCACGGGAATTACTCGAAATACCTGACCTTGAAGGACGAGCGACGTACGCAGCTGATGAGTGCGTACAAGAACCAGCGCGAGCGGATTGAGGACCTTGAGGCGTTTATCAACCGTTTCCGTGCGCAGGCGACGAAGGCCAAGCAGGTGCAGTCGCGGATTAAAGAGCTGGACAAGATTGTGCGGATCGAGGTGCCGGATGAGGAGGCGACGATCCACTTCACGTTCCCGCAGCCGCCCGCGAGTGGGCGCACGGTGATGGAAGTCAAGGGGCTGACGAAACACTACCCGACGCCGACCGGTGGGACCAAGCGGATCCTGGAAGATGTGGAGTTCACCATTGAGCGTGGCGACCGGATTGCTTTGGTGGGCGTGAATGGCGCGGGCAAATCCACGATGCTGCGCATGCTGGCCGATCTGGAGAAGCCCACGAAGGGTGAGATCAAGCTGGGGCACAACGTCGTGGCGGATTACTTTGCGCAGGATCAGTACAAGGTGCTGGACGGCGATGCGGAGATGCTGGACGACATCACGGGATCCAACCCGCGGGTGGATGTGGTGACGCTGCGCTCGCTACTGGGCTGCTTTATGTTCACGGGCGATGATGTGTACAAGCGGCTGGGCGTGTTGTCGGGCGGTGAGCGCAACCGGTATGCGCTGGCGAAGATGCTGGTGTCGCCGGCGAATTTCATTCTGCTGGATGAACCTACGAATCACTTAGACATGCGGGCGAAAGACGTACTGCTGGATGCGGTGCGGAACTTTTCGGGGACCGTTTTATTTGTTTCGCATGACCGGTATTTCATCGACGGGTTGGCGACGCGAGTGTTCGAGGTGGAAGAGCGGAGGGTGCATATTTACCCCGGAAACTACGAGGATTATCTGCACCGCAAGGGCGGCGGGATGCCTTCGTCGACGACCGAGGCCGCGGCACGGATGAAGACGGATTCTTCGACGGGTGGAACGATCGATCCGGCCACGGGGATGTTCCGGGCGGTGAAGCAGGTGGGGGTGAAGGAAGAACCGCGAGCGGTGAGCGAGCCAGCTGCGAGCTTGACGACAAGCTCCGCGGCGCCGGTGGCGTTTGAGTCGACGCATGAGATTGAGGGGTCGCTGCAGCCGGTGGTGCCTGCGCCCAAAGTTCATGTGAAGAAGGTGAACCCGCTGAAGTTGAAGCACCTGGAGGATCGTGTGACGGCGATCGAGGCGGAGCTGCCGGAGCTGGAGGCACGCATCGAGCAGGCGGAACAGCAGCAGGCGAACTACAGCACGGCGGCTTCGGCAAAGGCTTTGGCAGCCGAACTCGGGGCTTTGCGGGATCGTCATGCGGCGTTGACGGCGGAGTGGGAGAGTTCGTCGATGCAGCTGGAAGAGCAGGCTACGGCGTAAGGGTTGCCGGTTGTTTCGTGATTTGTTCAGTTTTCAGTTTTTGGTCGGTGGGTGAGGGTATGGGTGAAGAGTTGAGGCCGCCGGTGCCGCCGTTTACGCGGGAGAGTGCGGCGGAGAAGGTGCGCAAGGCCGAGGATGCCTGGAATGGGCGCGATCCGCAGAAGGTTGCGCTGGCGTACACCGCCGACAGCCGCTGGCGAAACCGTGCAGAGATCTTTGCGGGGCGCGAGGCGATTGTCGGATTTTTGCAGCGCAAGTGGGCGCGCGAGCGGGAGTACCGGCTGATCAAGGAGCTTTGGGCTTTTGACGGCAACCGGATCGCCGTACGGTTTGCCTATGAGTGGGTGGATGCGGCGGGGCAATGGTTTCGGTCGTATGGGAATGAAAACTGGTTGTTCAGCGCGGAAGGGCTGATGCGGGAGCGGCATGCGTCGATCAACGACCTGCCGATTGCGGAAGCCGAGCGGCTGTTTCGGTGGGAGCAGGGTGCGCGGCCGGTGGATCATCCGGGGTTGAGCGAGTTGGGGTTGTAAGGAGATCTGTGCGGATTCTGGTGGTGGGTGCGGGCGCTACGGGCGGGTTTTTTGGCGGGACCCTGGCGCGAGCGGGGCGCGATGTGACGTTTCTGCTGCGCGAAAACCGGGCGCGGCAGGTGCGCGAGAGCGGGCTGGTGCTGGTGACGCCGAAGGAGACCTTTACCGTGAGACCGCGTGTGGTGACGGCGGCGGAGTTGCGGGAATTTGGGCCGGGGAAGTCGCCGTATGAGCTGGTGGTGATCAGCACGAAAAGCTACGGGCTGGAGGGCGCGATGGAGGACATTGCGCCGGTAGTTGGGCCGGAGACGATGATCTTGCCGATTCTGAACGGCATGCGGCAGATTGCGGTGCTGACGGAGCGGTTCGGTGCGGAGCGGGTGCTGGGCGGGTCGGTGCGGATTGTCTCCGATATGGACGCGGATGGCCGGATTCACCAAAAGACGGCGCTGGGCGAGTTGAGTTATGGGGAGTTGAGCGGCGAGCGTACGGAGCGGGTGTTGGCCGTGGAGCGCGAGATGCAAGGCGCGGGGTTCCAGGCGATCTTGCAGCCGGATATTGTGGCGACGCTTTGGCAGAAGTGGTGGATTCTGGCGAGCATCGGGGCGGTCTGTGTGCTGGCGCGGGGCACGACGGGGCAGGCGGCTTCGGCACCGGGCGGGGATGCGTTTGTGCGCGAGGTGATCGGCGAGTGCACGGGGATCGCGGGAGCGAACGGATACCCGCCGGATGAGGCGATGCTGGCTGATCACGTCCGGCGCCTGCTGGAGAAGAGTTCGCCACTGACGTCCTCGATGTACCGCGACATGATCAAGGGTGCGCCGGTGGAGGCGGATCACGTTTTGGGAGATCTGCTGGCGCGGGCGCAGGGCGTCGCGACACCGTTGCTGCGGGCGGCGTACCTGCAGTTGAAGGTGTATGAGGCTGGGCGGTAGGGGTTGAGGGAAGGTCGGCTGAGGATAGGTGGGCGGGGGCGATCCCACCTTAACGACGATGAAGCCGTCGTGAAGGTGGGGCACCCGGCTTGCGTTACGAAGGGTTTTGAGGGTTTGAGCTGTGAGTCAGGCGAAGATTTGCCAGACGGTGTCGCCGACTCGCAGCTTGCCGGTCTTTTCGACGCGGGCGTAGACGCCGATGCGGCCGTCGTGGTGTTGGGCGAGATGGCGCAGCAGGGTGGGGTCCGCGGCGGTGGTTTCCGGGTCCAGTGAGACGATCCGGCAGCGCGGGATCCGTTCGAGGATGCGGAGTTGTGGACCGTCTTCGCCGCCGAACCGCAGCGTCTGGCCGGTGAATGCATCTTCGGCGAAGGGCTGAGACTTCGCGAGCGCGAGGACCAGGTTGGAGCGGAAGCGCAGTGGATCGATTGTGTGGCCGCGCTCGCTGCTGAGGGCTTGCAGGGTGGACTGCGAGATGAGTGAGACAGGTCGGACGTCGAAGAACGGGTCTTCGGGTGAGGTTTGGAGGCGGAGTTGGGCGCTAGGTTTTCCTGCCGTCTTTTCTAGAGCGTGAAGCAGCTCCGGTGAGGGTAGAGGGAACGTTGTGCCATCGGGTGCGGTGACGGTCGGCTCGGGCGCCCAGCGGGCGGTGTAGCGCAGGGTCGCGGTGCGTTCTGTGCTCGCGAGCAAGGGTTTGCCGGCGGGTGCGGCGGTGGAGGCGAGAGCGAAGGTACGGTCGCCTTCGAGGCCCTGCGGCGTGAGGCAGACTGATTGGAGCGATTCGCCGCGCATGCTTTTTACCGGAAAGCGCCAGAGTTCGAGAACGGTGCCGATCGGTCGGGGCTCGGGCATGGCTTTAGGGTAGCGGGTTGTTGCTCAGTTCCCGGTTCTCAGTTGTTTCCCGTTCTCAGTTGTTGGTGCCTCTATCGGGTTCTGGCTTAAACAGCCCAGACCTGAATCGCGCCGGCTTTCGCCAGCAGCCAAGAAGTTCCTTTGCACTTGCCCCCTCCCTGGACCTGCGAAGCCGTGCCTCGTGGGATGATGCGGTATGAGTTCTTCCCATTGGCAGCCAGGGCGTCTGTCGGATCGTTTAGCGGAGTTGGAAGCGCGGTCGGGTGAGCTGAAACAGGTGCCGTTGCGGCGCGATGTGCGATCGTTGGGAGCGCTGCTGGGGCAGGTGCTGCGCGAGCAGGCCGGCGATGGGCTGTTTGAGACCGTGGAGGGCCTGCGGCGGATTGCCATTGCGCGGCGTGAGGCCGAGGCGGCCGGCGATGCGGCGGCGGCGCAGCACCATCTGAGCGGGGCCCAGGCGCTGACGCGAGAGGTGGCACGCGATCCGCAGCGGGCCTATGAGTTGGCGCGGGCGTTTGCGTTTTATTTCGAGCTGATCAACCTGGCGGAGACCAATCATCGCAAGCGGCGGCGGCGGTCGTCGCTGCTGGATGCGGACGCCGCGCCGCAGCGGGGAAGCCTGCGCGGAACGCTGCGGCGTCTGCGCGAGGCCGGGGGTACGCGGGCGGAAGCCTTGCAGCTGCTGGAGCGGGTGTGCGTTGTGCCGGTGTTTACGGCGCATCCGACGGAGGTGGCGCGGCGCAGCGTGATGTTCAAGCGACGGCGCATTGCGGAGCTGCTGGAGGCGCTGGATGCCCTGGGCACGCCGCCCTCGCGGATGGCGGCGCTTGAAGAGGAGCTGCTGGCGGAGATCACGGCGCTGTGGCAGACCGACGATGTGCGTTCGGCGCAGCCCACGGTGCGCGATGAGATCCGGATGGGGCTGGATTACTACGAGGCCTCGCTGTTTGAGACGATGCCGGTGCTGTACCGGGAGATTGCGGCGGCGCTCGATGCGGAGTTTCCGGTGAGGGTAATCGGCGCGCCGGAGGAAGGCAGATCCCCGGCGGGGATGACAACCCAAGGAACGACCCAAGGAACGACCCAAGGAACGACCCAAGGAACGACCCAAGGAACGACCCAAGGGACGACCGGGGGCGAAGCGGGTAGTGAGGTTCGCAAGACCTCGATTGCCGAGCTGCCGGTGCTGGTGCGATTTGGATCGTGGATTGGCGGCGACCGGGATGGCAATCCGTTTGTGACGGCCGAGACCACGGCCGAAGCCGTGGCGATGGCGCGCGGGTTGCTGTGCGCGCACTACCTGCGGCAGCTGCATGAGGTGTTCGATCAGTTGGCCTCTTCGACGCGGCAGGCGGGCATTTCGGCGGCGTTGGGGGAGCGGTTGAACGGATATTTGCGTCAGTTGGAGGCCTCCGGGCACACGGCGTTTGCGGAGCGGTTTCCGCATGAGGCGGTGCGGCTGGCGATTGCGTGCGTGACGCTGCGGCTGGGCGGCAGGCCTCCGGTGACGATGCACCGGAATCTGGCGCTGTCGGATGCGGCGACGCTGCCGCCCTATCCAAATGCGGAGGAGTTGCTGGGGGACCTGCAGCTGTTGAGGGAGTCGCTGGCGCAAAACCGCGGCCAGCGGCTGGCGGAGCTGTATCTGGATCCCTTGCTGGTGGCGGTGCGGACGTTTGGGCTGCACCTGCATACGCTGGATATCCGGCAACATGCCCGGGTGCATGCGCTGGCCGTCGAGGAGCTCTCCGCGTGGGGCGCGGGCGATGGATTGGCGCTGCCGTCAGCGCCTTCGGCGCAGACGGCGGAGGTGCTGTCGAGCCTGCGCGAGGTGGCGCGGCTCAAGGCGCAGGACCCGGCGTCGGTGGGGCAGTATGTGATCTCCGGCGCGAGTTCGGCCGAGGATGCGCTGCGGGTGGTGTGGCTGGCGCGGGTGGCCGGGGTGCGCGTGGAGGGCGGTGACGGCGCGGGCGAGGCCGATGCCGGGGTGCAGCCGGTGCCGTTGTTTGAATCGATCGAGGATCTGCAACAGGCACCGGCCATCTGCCGGGCGCTGTGGACCAGTGAGGCGTACAAGCCGCTGCTGGCCAGTTGGCACGGACGGCAGGAGGTGATGCTCGGGTACTCGGACTCCAACAAGGACGGCGGCATGATTGCGTCCACGTGGGAGGTCTGGAAGGCGCACCGGGCGTTGCACGAGGTGGCACGGGAGTGCGGCGTGGAGCTGCGGCTCTTTCATGGGCGCGGCGGGGCGGTGGGGCGTGGCGGCGGACCGACGCATCGCACCATCTTTGCGCAGCCTCTGGACAGCTTCAACGGCGAACTGCGCCTGACCGAGCAGGGCGAGGTGCTGAACTTCAAGTACAGCGATGTGGTGCTCGCGGAACGCAACCTGGAGCTGATGATTGCGGCATCCCTGGACGCGCTTGCACGGCCGGATCTGCACGACGCCGGCCCCGAGGGGAAGACTCACCTTACAGGCGCCGTGGAGCCGGCGTGGGAGGCCGCGATGGATGCGCTTTCCGCGGATTCGCTCGCGTTCTACCAGCAGAGCATCGTCGGCGACCCGGAGGTGTTTACCTTCTTTGAGCAGGCGACGCCGATGGCGGAGCTGGCGCACGCGCGCATCGGTTCGCGCCCGGCCAAGCGCGTGGATGCCAGCGCCGCGAAGGGTCGCTCCATCACGGATCTGCGGGCGATTCCGTGGGTCTTTGGCTGGATGCAGTCGCGCATGATGGTGCCGGCGTACTTTGGGGTCGGCCATGCGCTTGAAGGCTATGCGAACGCCCATCCCGACGGTCTGGAACAATTGCAGCGCATGGCCGCGAGCTTTCCGCTGTTCCTGGACATCGTGCGCAACGTGGAAACGGCGCTGGCGAAGGCGGACTTCGGGATTGCGGCGCAGTACAGCGCTTTGATCGCGGATGAGAGGCTGTGTACGCGGGTCTTCGGCATGTTGCGTGAAGAGTTCGAGCGCACGCGGCGCATGATTCTGCGGGTCACAGGGCAAACCGAGCTGTTGGAACGTAACCCGGTGCTGACCAACTCCATCCGGCTGCGCAATCCGTACGTGGACCCCATGAGCCTGTTGCAGCTGGAGCTTCTGCGGCGCAAGCGTGAAGGGCCGCAGGTTGAAGACGAGCTATTGGACCGGGCGATTACGGCGACGATCAACGGCATCAGCGCGGGTCTGCGCAATACCGGTTGATCGCCGGTCCGGGGGTGAAGTTTTCAAACTTTTGTACCGTCCGGGGCTGTGGTGCGGGAGGTAGACTTGGACGCGATGCGATATCTGCCTGCCCTCCTTGCTGCGTTGTGCTGCCTGCCTGCCCTGGCGCAGGGGACGAAACCGGATCTGAAAACCGCGGCCAATCCAGATGGCTCCATCACGTTTCGCTACCAGAATGGAAGCGCGCAGGCGGTGAACGTAAACACCGATGCCGTGCCAAAGCCGCTGCCCATGCAAAAGGATGCGGGCGGGCTGTGGACGGCGACCACACCACCGTTGAAACCGGAGCACTACGGTTACAGCTTCCAGGTGGATGGTGTGCAGATGCGGGATGCGCTGAATCCGGCGATTCGGCCGAACATCGTCAGCTTGTCCTCCGATATTCTCGTGCCGGGTTCGGTGCCGCAGCCGTGGGAGGAGCAGAGCCTTCCCCATGGCACCCTTTCCACGCACATCTACACGACGCATGTGGCGCGTAATCTGCCGCTGAACCAGGAGCCGTACGTGGTGTACACGCCGCCGGGCTATGACGCGAAGAAGCCGGGCGGCTACCCTGTGCTGTATCTGCTGCACGGTTGGAGCGACGGCGCGGGCGGCTGGACGGCGGTGGGCCAGGCGCAAAACATTCTGGATTCGCTGTTGGCGCAGGGCAAGGTTGTGCCGATGATCGTCGTGATGCCGCAAGGGTATGGCGATTACAAATTTGTGACCAGCGCCTTTGACGTGTGGCAGGACCCGGCGCGCGTGGACGACAACGTGTACCTGTATTCGCAGATGCTGACTGGTGAGGTGATCCCGGCGGTGGAGGGCGAGTACAACGTCGCAAAGGACGGGGCGCACCGTGCGATTGCGGGGCTTTCAATGGGTGGCCTGGAGGCGCTGAGCATAGGGCTGACGCAGCCGGAGATGTTTCAGTATGTCGCGGGGATGAGCTCCGCGGTGCACGGAGAGAAGTTCGATCAGCACTTTCCGTCGATGGCGGCCGGGTACGCGGCAAGTCATGCGCAATTCAAGCTGCTGTGGGTCGGCTGCGGCACCGACGACGGGCTGATCAAGGCCAACCGGGCTTTTGTGGCCTGGGCCAAGGGCAAAGGCTTGCCGGTGACCGCGGTGGAGACACCGGGGCAGCACACGTGGCTGGTGTGGCGGCAAAACCTGCTCTCTGTGGCGCCACTGCTGTTCCGTTAGCGGCAGGCGTAAGGCAAGGCGGGCTCCGAAGCGCAGATCTGCCTGCAGAGGGCATAAGGAGAAGCGATGAAGGCGATCCATATCTGATGTTCAACGGACAATGCATCGAGGCCGTGACCCGCGGAGTAACCTAGCGTTACTTAAAATTAAAATCAAGACAAACCTTTGACTTATGCACTAAGCTGCTGCGGGACGCCTTGCAGGCACTGGGTTGCGGGCGGCAGGAGACTAAAAGCATGATGAAGGTTTCGCGTCGCTCGTTTGCACAGCTGATAGGTGGTTCGGCTGCAGCGCTTTCGCTGCCTTCTGCAGGTAGTGTGGCGGAGGCGCAGGAGGCCGGGGCCCTGGATTTGCCGCCGCATGGATTTCCGCAGGGATTTCTTTGGGGGTCCGCGACGGCCAGCTACCAGGTAGAAGGCGCGGTGCACGAGGGTGGCCGCGGGCCGACCATTTGGGACACTTTTTCACATACGCCGGGCAAGGTCCACAACGGCGATACGGGCGACGTGGCCGATGATTTTTACCATCGCTATAAGTCGGATATCGCGATCATGAAGGACCTGGGACTGAAGACGTGCCGGTTTTCGGTGGCCTGGAGCCGCATCTTTCCGACGGGTACGGGGCGTCCGAATCAGGCCGGAGTCGATTTTTACCGCCGCTTGACCGAGGCGCTGCTGGAGGCCGGTGTGGAGCCCTATGCCACGCTCTACCATTGGGATCTACCGCAGCCGCTGCAGGATCGCGGCGGTTGGGAAGATCGGGAAACGCCCAAGGCCTTTGGCGAATATGCGGGCTATATCGCGGGCAAGCTGCAGGATCACTGCAAGCACTTCATGACCACCAACGAGATCAGCACCTTCACCAATCTGGGCTACGGCAGCGGCACGCACGCGCCGGGGCTGCAGGTGGGGCCGAAGCGGCTGGCGCAGGTCATCCACAACGCGGTGCTGGGGCATGGCATGGCGGTGCGGGCGATCCGGGCGAGCGCGCCGGGCGTGCAGGTAGGCTTGGCGGAAAACATCAACAGCACGGTGCCGGTGTATGAATCGCCTGAGCAGCTAGACGCCGCACGGACGGCCATGCGCGAGGAGAATGCCGACATTCTGGGTGTGATTCTGAGCGGCAAATACACCGACGGCTACACCAAAAAGATGGGGGCGAATGCCCCGGAGGTGCAGGCGGGCGACCTGGAGATCATCTCCTCGCCGCTGGATTTTGTGGGCATCAATGTGTACGTGCCCACGTATGTGCGGGCGGAGAACAACGATCTGGGTTACACGGTTGTGCCGTTTCCGGAGTCGTACCCGCATATGTTCAGCCCTTGGCTGCACGTGGGACCGGAGGCACTGTACTGGGGACCGAAGCTGGCCAACGATGTGTGGCATCCCAAGGCGATCTACATCACCGAAAATGGCTGCTCGTCTGACGATAAGCTGGCGGCCGATGGCCAAATCTACGACACAGACCGCGTGATGTTCTTTCGCAACTACCTGACGCAGCTACAGCGCGGCGTAAGCGAAGGTGTGCCGATAAAGGGCTACTTTCTTTGGAGCCTGCTGGACAATTACGAGTGGGCCGACGGCTACGGGAAGCGGTTCGGCATCACGTACGTGGATTTCCAGACGCAGAAACGAACGCTGAAACTGAGTGGACACTACTACAAGCACGTGATTGCGGCGAATAAGGTGGTGTAGGGCGGTCGTAGGTTAGTGGGTTTCGGGTTGTAGGTTGTACGTGAAGGTCGGGCCTGGGTTGCGAATAAGCTCTCTGGGCTGCCTTCGGACGACGGACCTCTTGTAGAGGTCGGGTTGGCAGTTAAGAAGTTACGAACCTATAACCTACAACTCAAACTGGTACGTAGAACCTACAACCTACAATTCAAACCTAGTAGCCTAGAACCTAGAA
>CAXSBL010000061.1:0-14666 GCA_964235515.1 uncultured Bryocella sp. | reverse complement strand
CATGCACGCCACAGGTCCCTTCGACGTCACCGTCGCCCCGGTCATCAATCCGGCGACGCCCGAAACCCCCGCACCCTACCCCCGCTTCAGCCTCAAAAAGCATTACAGCGGTCCGCTCGAAGCCGACGCCCTCGGCGAGATGCTCTCCGGCGGCGACCCCCGCTCCGGCACCGCCGGCTACGTCGCCATGGAAACCGTCACCGGCTCGCTGGATGGTCACAAGGGCAGCTTCCAGCTCATGCAGATGGGCACGGTGGTAGCCAGCAAGCTCACCCCCGAGGGCAAACCTGCCCCGCCCGAGCTCCGCGCCGTCGTCGTCCCCGGCTCAGGCACCGGCGCCCTCAAAGGCCTCACCGGCACCCTGCGCATCGACAACAACGCCGGAAAACATACCTATACGCTCGACTACACTCTGCCATAGCCTGGCCTCCCACCCTCCCTATCATCCCGACCGGGAGTGCGAAGCGCAGGCTGGGGAACTCCGCGGCCGTCCGCTGAACACACAAAAAAGGCGGGTGCTGCCTCGCGGAGGCACCCGCCAATAGATCACGAAACTTGCGATGCGCAAGGCATCTTCCGTCATCACAGTCTAATGACTGAGTGGAAACAGGCCGGAAACTTTGGTCACTGCCCATTGTTACCTGGTAGCCGAAGCAAGCTTCCACGCCACCGCTCAACTCAACTTCTTCTGTCTCAGCGCGAGTTGCACATTCGTTCCCCCCTCTCCCTACACTGGAAGAAGCGAAGGATCGGGCAAAGGGCTGCCTCGGCGGGCAGCCCTTTCTGCGTCCGGTCCCTTCGCGAGACAGAACGCAAGCAGAAACTCAGGGGGCAACACCATGAAGCAACTCAATCTGACCAGGACCACGGCACCGAACACCCTTCCGCTACACGAGCACAACGCCCGCCGCCGTCGCGCGGGGGTGGTCGCCACCCCGGGGAAGGCGAACCAGCCGCACAGCAATCCACGCAAGCCGTCGGCCCGGACATCCGGGGACGCGAACACGTTGCTGGAGACCTACAGCCAGTTCACCCCGCAGGGCATCCTGCACGAGTAACGCCATTCTGCTCTAAACTCACTCATTCGAGAAGTTTACGCAGAAAATATGGGAGGGGGAGGGGTTACCCCTCCCATACGGATTGCCGAATCGACGTCTGCACCCTGCCTGCCCCGGCATACCATGATTCCAGCCATGCACTCCGCCGACAAACCCCTTAACCAGATGGATCGCCTCGCCGATATGGGCCATTTTCCAGCGCTCGTCAATCTCGGCGCAACGGTTAACGTGCTCCTCACCGTAGCTGTGACCCACTGGATCCGGCCAGAGTTCCCCTACATCGGCCCGATTCAGCCCTGGCCGCCAGTCACCTGGCCGCCCGTACTGCAGGCCCTCGCCTGGACCGCGCTGGTGCTGCTCCTGAACCTCGCGCCGGTGCTGCTGCTCCGCCGCACAATGACGGCGACTACGCCTTACCCGCCCCTGCGGCGTATGAACTTCGTTCACGACCAGCACAAATTTTCCGACTGGGTCTACCTTGCCGCGTCGGCCAACATGGCCTTCTGGGTCCTGACGGCATGGGCCACCTTCGCCGTGAGTAAGTCGACGAGAACTCTCATCATCTTCGAGATTATTGCAGGCCTAGCGACTTTCTCGCCCGTCCTTCTACGCCGCCTGGGCAGAAGGCCCTCTCCTACTGCGTAGGAATACCAAAGATAAACACCGTTCCGAATGCGATCACCAACAGCGGCCACCACTTGTCGGCAAATACCCCAAGCTTCGCGCTCCACGACTGTTCCATCAAACGCTCGTTCGCATTTGGCTGGTGCTGCATGCTCAAGCCGTGCTGCATGCTTTCATCGTGCTGTACTTTGCTGTGCTGCATGGGGATCTCCTCTGCGGAATCGGCCGCGCCTACAAGGTACCGCAAGCTCTGCTGTGCAGGCTATGTATTCCAGACTACGTATTTCACTTCCACGCTACCAGGATGCACGGCTGCATCCGCAAGGCGAAATGCTACTCTAATGTCTAGCGCCTGAAACCCCGTGAGCCGGGGTCCAAGCCGCAGCGTGACAGGAATCTCGATGTCGTGAGCCCCGGCTGGTCGCCGGAAGTGGACACGGCAAGCGAAACCGCTCTGCGACGGGAGAGCTACTGAAAGGATTCACCCAATGGCACAGGAAGGTATTCACCCCAAGTACGCCGACACCACCGTTCGCTGCGCATGCGGCAACAGCTTCCAAACGCGTTCCACCCACAAGGGCGACATCGTGCTTGAAATCTGCTCCGCCTGCCACCCGTTCTTCACCGGCAAGCAGAAATTGGTCGACACCGCCGGCCGTATCGAGCGCTTCCGCCGCAAGTTCGCCGCGACGGACGCCAAGAAGGCCGAAACTGCCGCCGCTACCAAGTAGCTGCAGGGCGTTATCTGAAGCACCGAAGGCCTCTGCAACCGCAGGGGCCTTCTTCTTAGCCCACCCTACCCTTAGAGGCAATTTGCCGCTCCTCCGCGATCTTCCCTTCAACGACCTGCCTGACCTCCCACCGGCGCACGCGCTGGAGTCGGTGCCCGTGCTCAAGCAGACCGTGGTCGCCTCGCGTGCTCTCGAGAGACTGTGGGGAACGGCAGCGCAGTTGCCAAACCCTCGTGTTCTGGTCAGCAGCATCGTGCTGCAGGAGGCGCGGGTTTCATCCGAGGTGGAAATACCGTCACCACCAACGATGAGTTGTACCGCGCCGCAGCCGGTGTCCGGGTAAGCCGTCCCACCGCGTCGAACTACCTGCAAAAGCTGGTAGAAGCTGGTCTAATGCACGAGGTGCGGGTGGGTAGAGATGTGTATTTCGTGAACGACGGCATGCTCAGCACGCTAAGCCAGAAGAGTAAAACTTCTTGACACATCCCAAGAATCTGTAAAGAAAATCGAAAAATCTTTACACGTTTCCCAAACCTGCCAAACTTCTTTACAGACCAAAATGACGGACAAATACCTGAAGAACCCGGAAAACTGGGTGTCAACACGAACACAACCGCAAAATGCCAGCGTCCCCGCCGACTTCCACATCGGCGGCATCCGTATCGCGCCTGCGACGGTTCTCGCCCCCATGGCCGGCGTCACGGACACCGTTTTCCGGCGTTTTATCAAGAACGCCTCGATGTTTTCGCCCGAGACCTCGCCCGGTGCCGCGGACATCGACACTGAGACCACCAACGAGCACTCCGGCTGCGGCCTCATCATGACGGAGTTCACCTCCGCCGACGGCCTCAGTCGCATGCGCGCCGTCAAACGCAAGCGCTACCTCACCTACTATGAGGATGAGCACCCAATCTCTGCGCAGATCTTCGGCTCAAACCCCGCGACGCTCGCCGAAAGCGCCCGCATCTGCCAGGATGAAGGCTTCGACATCATCGACCTCAATCTCGGCTGCCCGGCCAAGCGCGTCGTCGCCTGCAACGGCGGCTCCGGCCTGCTGCGCGATCTGCCCCACATCCGTACCATCTTCGAGGCCGTCCGTGCCGCGGTCACCATCCCGTTCACGGTCAAGTTCCGCATGGGCTGGAACGACAACAGCATCGTCTGCGTGGAGCTCGCGCGCATGGCGGAAGACTGCGGCTTGAACGCCGTCGCCCTCCACGCCCGCACTCGCGAGCAGGGGTACTCCGGCGACGCCCGCTGGGAGTGGATCGCCGCCGTCAAGGACGCCGTCCGCCTCCCCGTCATCGGCAACGGCGACATCCGCACTCCCGAGGACGCCGCCGCCATGGTCGCCGCCACCCGCTGCGACGCCGTCATGATCGGCCGCGCCGCCCCCGCCAACCCCTGGATCTTCCGCCAGATCGCCCAGTACACCGCCTCGCGCGAGAACGGTGCCGCCGGAACTTACGACAAGCCCACCGATGCCGACCGGTACAACATGATCCGCGACTACTTCGGCCGGCTGATCGCGGAACTCGCCGAGCATCCCACGATCCCCGTCACCGACGACAGCGACGCCGCCAAGCGCCTGCGCCGCGATCACGAAAGCGCCCAACGTGAAACGCTCGGCAAAATGAAGCAGTTTGCCAGCTGGTTCACCCACGGCGTCCCCGGCGGTGCCACCCTGCGCCGTCAAATCTTCGAAGCCAAACGGGGCAGTGAAGTCATGGAGCACATCGAGGACTTCTTCAGCGGCAAGGCCCAGATGCACGCCGTCGGCGAAGAAAACATGCCAGCTAACTCCCTTCCGCTCGAAACAGCGCCGGCCTGCCTCGGATAATCTGCTGTAAGTCGCCCCTGGAAGTAGTTGCCTTGTCATTCCGCAGCGAAGCGGAGGAATCTGCATTCCCCCGCCACAAACCTGCTCGTCGTCCGAACGGGCCCATTGTCGAAAACAGGGTCCTGGTTGCCAACCCCCGCATTTCCGCTCTCCTCACGGAGCCTGGTGTCAAAATTTACTCCTTGGCTGCGGTTTCCAGCTCCTGCCACTCGTTGTCGCTCAGCTGCACGTCAGCCGACTTCAGGTTCTCCTCCAGGTGCGCCACCGAACTCGTACCCGGGATCGGCAGCATCACCGGTGAGCGGTGCAGCAGCCACGCAATCGACAATTGCGCCACTGTATTGCCGTGCTTCTTTGCCAATTCATCCAGCTTGCCGCCGGGCTGCGCCAGCTTGCCCGCTGCCACCGGGTACCACGGAATAAACGCGATATTGTTCTTTTCGCAATAATCCAACACCGCTTCGCTCTTGCGATTGGTGATGTTGTACTCGTTCTGCACGCTGGCAATCTCCACCGTCTTGCGCGCTTCTTCAATCTGCTCGACCGTGACCTCGCTCAGGCCCACCAGTCGGATCTTGCCCTGACCCTTCATCCGCTTGATCGCACCCAGCGACTCCGCCACCGGCACCTTTGCATCGATGCGGTGCAGCTGCCACAGGTCCAGCCGCTCCAGCTTCAGGTGCCGCAGGCTCATCTCCACCTGCTGCTGCAGGTACTCTGGCCGGCCCACGGGCAGCCACTTGTTCGGTCCCTGGCGCGTCAGCCCGGCCTTGGTCGCAATCACCACTCCCGGCTTGTAGGGCGCAAGCGCTTCACCGATCAGTTCCTCGCTCACCGCCGGACCGTAGCTGTCGGCCGTGTCGATAAAGTTCACGCCCAGCTCCACGGCCCGCCGCAGAACCTTCTTGGCGGCGTCACGATCCCTGGGCTCGCCCCAGATGCCCTCGCCGGTGATGCGCATGGCACCGAAGCCCAGGCGGTTGACTTCGAGCTCCCCGCCCAGATTGAAGCTCGTTTCAACAGCGGTTGCGTTTGGCATGTGATGACTCCTCAATCCCTTGGATGGCGGCAGCGGTGCTTTTGTCGCAATCTGCTGCGGGGGGAAAAGCGCAAAAGAGAGGCCACCCGGTTAGGTGACCTCTCCGCCTTGCCCGGATCTCCGACCTAGGCCGTCACACGACGGCGCAGCACGCCCAGCGTCCCCAGCATGCCCGTGCCCATCAGCAACAGGGTGCCCGGCTCGGGCGTTACGGCGGTGACACTGATCGGCGCGGATTGGGACACGGTGGCGCCACTGGTGCGCTCCAGGATCTCTCCGCTTCCAAGAAAGAGGTTAACCATGGCACCGTTGGCCAGGCTGTAGGACAACCCTCCATTGTCAAAGAAGAAGCTGCCGGTGCTCATGTACAGGATGTTGTCGTTCCCCTCGAACGTGTTTAGGCCGTCGATGCCGCTGATGACGCGGTTGGTTCCATTGCCGGTGTTGGTGGTCCCGGTCACGGAGGTGATCTGGTACTGGCCGGGCGCCGTCAGCGTCCCTGTCAGCATCCCGGAGCCATTGAAGGCGCTCACGCCGGCTGTGCCAAAGTTGAAGGAGAAGGTGTCGGCCAGGGCAGCCGTGGAACTGACGCAAGCCAATGCAAGCGCCGCAAACGCGAATCGAGTGAATTTCATTTCCAGAACCTCAGAGGAGCTACTGATACGATTGGGGCCAACCATATCACCCGAAGGTGGTAAAGCAATAGCAAATTCGGTGATAACACCTTGTCTTTTCAGCACGTTGGTAATGCTAAGTTCCACCGACGTAATGTGCGTCGCGACGCAACGCCAAACAGCGCCTACCACCTTCACCCGCCAGGGAGCAAAGCCGCTCCCTACCGCTGAGGATCAGCCTCCGAGGTGAACGTCGAGGTCGGCAAACCGTCTCGGTTGAACAGCGTGTGCTCCGCGAAGCTGGCCCAGTCATAGCGCACATACATCGGCTGCACGCCGCCGGGAGCCTCCACAACCACTGTGGTGCGCTCTACGCGCGCTTTCGCCGGCACAAAGCGATGATCGGCGCCCGCCACCTCAAAGCCGGTCACCGGCTGTCCCCGCGAGCTCAGCCCCTCGGCATGATCGAACCACACCCGCAACGCGGTGGAGCCGTCCGGCTCGAGCTCCGTCGTGGTCTCCCGGTAGAGCGGGCCCTCGTACGCTACACCCTCGCCGTACGTCAGGTGCCGCGCCGCCAGCGCCAGACGCGCGGCCACGGTCTGCTTGTCCGGCGGGTGCACGTTGCCGAACTGCCCTACATCCAGCGTCACGGCCATCGCCGTGTTGGCCACATCCAGCGTGCGCCTTTGCGCATCGCGGACCAGCCCCCAGTCCTCTCCCGGCGAGTTAAAGCTGGAAATCTGTACAAAATAAAACGGCAGATCGCCCTGCGCGAAGTGTCTGCGCCAGTCCGCGATCAGCGCCGGAAACAGCGTGCTGTAATACGGTGCCCGGTCCGGCCGCGAGTTGGTCTCGCCTTGATACCAGAGAAATCCCTTGATCGTTAACGGTACGAACGGCGCTACCATGCCGTTGTACAGCCCTGCCGGCAGCCAGGAGTCCCCTTCCGGATGCCAGGGATGTGGAGGTGCCGGCTTGCCCGCGGCCCTGGCCTCCGCATCCTGCCGCTTCTCCCCCGCGACCACGTTGTCCAGGTCCCCCAGGGTGTCCGTAAACTCCGCCCGGCTCGCCAGCGCCGGCAGCAGCCGGGGGTCACTTCCCAGGGTGTCCAGCGACACCCACGAGTCCGCCGGCGTTCCACCCCACGTCGAATCGATCAGCCCGATCGGCACCTTCTCCTTCGAAGCAATCTCCCGGCCAAAGAAGTACGCCACAGCGGAAAAGTGCTGCGCCGTCTCCGGTGTGCACGTCGTCCAGCTATTCGGTACGTCGTTCAGGGGAAAGTCGGAGCTCTTCTTGTCCACCAGGAGGAGCCGAATCTGCGGCTGATTGGCGCCGGCAATCTCCTTCGCCGCATCCTTCATCGGCGTACCCGGCCCAAACCCGTTCAGCGGAAATTCCATATTGGACTGCCCGGAGGCGAACCACACATCCCCCACCAGCAGGTCGGAGACCGTGGCGGGGGCACCGTCGCCGCTCACCGTCAGCGTGTAAGGTCCGCCCGCGGCCTCGGGCGTCAGGTACAGGCTCCATCGGCCATACCCATCGGCAACCGCCGCGGCGGTCTGGGCGTGGAATCGCGCGGTGAGATGTGCTCCTGCCGTGGCATGGCCCCAAAGGTGAATCGGTCTGTCCCGCTGCAGCACCGCATGGTCGGAGATCAGGTGCGGCAAGCGCACCTCGGCCGCGGCCATCGGCAGCAGGGCAGTTCCGGACAGCGCGACGGAGAGCAGGCAAAGACGGCGGTAGATCATCGGGAACGCGGCGCTCCTTTGGGAGAGGTCTACTCTATTGCTGATTCGTGAAAGCGGCTTACTCGTTTGATTGTCACGCCCCGAAGCGGCTGCGTTAATCCTGCAGCGCGCGGCTACGCATCGCCCTAGTGAGTCGGTTGCGGAACGCCGGGATCTAGCGCACGCGCACCCGCCAGCTCCGTCGCCGCCAGCAAAGGCAGAAGCGCGGCGCCCATCAGCCCGGCCGGCGGACCCAGCAGGGCAGGGCGGATAAACGGTCGGTCCACCTCCAGGCTCTCCCGCTGCGTCGGTTCGGCCAGCCGGTACACCACGCTGGCCTCCCGCACCGCGGCAAACATCGCCGGCGCAAACAGTGGCCATGCGCTTGCCACGCCGCCGCCCACCACCACCATCGGCAAGTCCAATGTGCTCAACAGATTGGCGATTCCCAGCCCAAGGTAGGCCCCCAGCTGCGCGAACGCTCGCAGCGCGGCGGTGTCACCGCCCTCGGCCAGTTTGGCCACCGCCAGCGGCGTAAGTTTGTCTGACTGACCTAACGCCTGCATAGCCGGGGATGCATCCGGTTCCGAGGAGGCCGCACGACTCAGCCGGATCACCGCATTGGCGGAGGCGTACATCTCCAGGCAGCCATGGCTTCCGCAGCCGCACAGCAAACCGCCCGGCACAACAACGGCATGGCCCACCTCGCCGCCCATGCCGAACATCCCGTGCCATACCTTCCCATTCAGAATCAGCCCCGAACCCACTCCGGTCCCCAGCGTGATCATCGCCATCGAGTCCAGCCCGGTTGCCTGCCCGGCCCCCAGCTTCCACTCCGCAATCGCCGCGGCGTTGGCATCGGACTCCAACGTGACCGGCAGCCCGGTCGCAGCGATCAGGGCGTCCCGCAATGGGAAATCTTCCCATCCACGCAGATTCGGCAGCAGCCCCAGCACACCCGTCGTCAGGTTGATGGGCCCCGGGCTCCCGATGCCTACTCCAATCGGCTCATAAACATAGCCCTGCTCGTTGTCCACCCGCAGCAGCCGCCGAATGGCCGCCGCAATCTCGTCCACCGTCGACTGTGGCCCGTCCGGCACCCTCGTCGGCATCGACGTGCTGTCCAGCAGCTGCATCGAGCGGTCATAAAGGCCAACCCGGATGCTCGTTCCTCCCAGGTCCACCCCGATCGTTACTGCCTGGCCGCCATTCATCGGCATCTCCCGGCAAAGGAGCTTTCAGGCAAACGGCAGACAGGGATACAGGGGGAAATGGCGGCGAAGGGGGCTGAAGACATCTTCATGGCAGTGGGTGCAGGGCCGGGGAAAGCGAAGGAACTCCGAGACCGTGTGACCGTAATCATAAATACAAAGCCCTTCCCATCGGGTCTCGTCCCAAAGTCCTGAAAAGTCAGTTCGCTCCGTATACGCCCGGTCAGCCGCAAAAAAAGGCCCCCAGAACTTGGGGGCCTCGTTCGGCAACTCGCTTACAGCTCCTTGACACCGTCCACAAACGCCTTCAGCTTGCGGCTGCGGCTCGGGTGACGCAGCTTGCGCAGCGCCTTGGCTTCGATCTGCCGGATGCGCTCGCGCGTCACCTGGAAGCTCTGGCCCACCTCCTCCAGCGTGTGCTCGGAGCCGTCCTCCAGGCCAAATCGCATCTTGATCACGCGCTCCTCGCGCGGGGTCAGTGTGCGCAGCACCTGCGAGGTGTACTCCTTCAGATTCACCGAAATCACCGCATCGGACGGCGAAACCGCCATACGATCCTCAATGAAGTCGCCAAGATGCGAATCTTCCTCTTCGCCGATCGGCGTTTCGAGCGAGATCGGCTCCTGCGCAATCTTCAGGACCTTCCGGACCTTGGCGACCGGAATATCCATCCGCTTGGCAATCTCTTCCGAGCTGGCCTCACGACCCAACTCCTGCACCAACTGCCGCGACGTGCGGATCAGCTTGTTGATCGTCTCGATCATGTGCACCGGAATACGGATCGTGCGGGCCTGATCGGCAATTGCCCGCGTAATCGCCTGTCGGATCCACCAGGTAGCGTAGGTCGAAAACTTGTACCCACGACGGTACTCGAACTTGTCCACCGCTTTCATCAGGCCGATGTTGCCCTCCTGAATCAAGTCCAGGAACTGCAGGCCACGGTTCGTGTACTTCTTGGCAATCGAAACCACCAGCCGAAGATTGGCCTCAATCAGCTCGCGCTTGGCCTTCTCCGCATCCATGTCACCCTGGACCATCTCGCGCTGTGTGCGCTTGAGATTGTCCATCGGGATGCCGATCTCGGATTCCAGCCGGTCCAGGTCGGTCCGGCAGTTCTTCTGCTGCCGGCGGTACTCCTTCTTCAGCTCCTCGGACTTCGAGGCGTCGAACTTCGCATCCAGCGCGCGGATCTGCCGCTCCAGCGTCCGCATCGAGTCAACGGTTTTGTTAACCTTGTCCAGCAGCCGCTTCTTTTCGGCGTTCGTGTACTTGAACTCACGCACAATGCGCGTGACAAACACCTGCTCGCGGCCCGCAAGCCAGCGGTTCTTGCGCTGGTCCTTGGCTTTGGCCTTGGCGTCCTTGCCCTCCGGCTCCTCGAACTTGGCCTGGAACTCGGCGCTCTTTTTCTGGTGCGAAAGCAGCTCGTCGACGCGCTTGACCGTCTTCTTGACGCGCGCCTGCACAATCTCTTCGGTCAGCTCCTCCTCATCGAAGGTGACAACCTCCTTGATGTTGCGCACGCCGCGCTTCAGGTCTTCGCCCAGCGACGCAATCTCGCGGATCACGATCGGCGACCGCGAAATCGCCTTCATCACCCGCAGCTGCCCGCGCTCAATCCGCTTGGCAATCTCCACCTCGCCCTCGCGGGTCAATAGCGGAACCGTACCCATCTCGCGCAGGTACATGCGTACGGGATCGTTGGTCTTTTCCAGCGTTCCCGGCGAAAGATCGAGCTCTACATCGGAATCTTCCGACCTCTCCTCGCTGTCCTCATCGCGGTCCTCACGCTCGCCGCCGCGGCCTCGACGCCCATCCCCGGAAAGCACGTCAATGCCCTGGGTGTTCAGCGTCGTCAGCAGATCGTCCATGTCCTCTGCGGACGTAATGTCGTTGGGGAGAAGGTCATTCACCTCGCCAAAGGTGAGGTAGCCCTTTTCCTTGCCGGTATCAATCAACCGGTCTACGTCTTCTTCGTACTTATCAATCTCTTCAGCCACGTTGCGTCTTGCTCCTCAACGCGCCCTCGCCCGTCTGCAGGCTTGGGTGCGGAATTCTTTTGGGAAATCTGTCGCCGGGGTAGGCGCGGGCACAGCTTTTCCTGGGGTATCGCGGGGGCGCTGAACGACGGGTGCGGTCAAGGCCGCGGGCGCAGGCAGAATCTCTGAAGGTGTCTGGAAACTCTCGAAAACACGTTTGTAACTCACGAAACGATCCAGACATTTCAGCTGATTCGGCAACTCGGAGGCGCAGTGCTTCAGCGCTATGTAGTCTACCATCAGTTTAGACGTATCAGATCAGGGAAAGATTCCACGGCACCGCAGACGCAACATCACGTCAACACCATGCCTACGCCCCCGCTCCTGCTTCGGACCCGTCGGCGAGCGCCATCCCTTCGTTCGCAGCTCAGCTGCGATCATAAAAGCCCGAAAACGTCAGAAGAGCAGAAGCGGCGGCTCCGGCAAAGGTTCTCCCGTGACGCCGCCCTGGCACGCCGGGCAGCGGCGCTCCTTGATGTCCAGCCCATTGCACCCATACCCATGCCCGCAGTCCCCGCAGCGCAGGGCATAGATGGTCTGCGCGTCGCGGGTCGTCGAAGGCGCGCCGGTCGCCCGCTCCACGGTCTGGCGGTTCGGGTTGCGAAACCCGGGCTCAGTGGTCGGCGCACGGGATCCGGAACGGAGCTGTTTCGCGCGGCCGGGAGGGCCAGTGGGTCGGGTCAGGCGCATCGTTCATTCCTCGTTCGATCCTCAGCGGCGGCAACCCGTTCAGCATAGCGCGCCGGAAATCCGCCCCGGCCCGCAGACCAACCGCTTCTCCCCTTCCCACCCGAAAAAAGGATGGCAAGCTGTTCCCGCCACGCCGGCTGCCCGGCCACTCCCGCCCCGGCTGGATCGGGAATCCTTGCCTCCGCATCCAACAAGTTTGCAAATTCGGTACGCTGGCTGGTCTAGCCGCGCGCTGTAGGACTCAAAATCAATGCCGACTCAGGTCACCTTTCCCGTGCGCATCCTGCGCGACCACGTCACCGCGCTTGAGGCCGCACTCTCCGTCTGCCTCGCTGACCCAAACCTCCGCGCCGTTCACCGCCTGCGCACCGGGACCCGCCGTCTTGAGGCCCAGCTGCTCCTGCTCGACCTTATCCCGTCCGTACCCGAGCACCGCGCCGCCTCCACCGCGCTTCGCCGCGAACTCCGCCGCCTCCGCCGCGCCGCCGGCGAGGTCCGCGATCTGGATGTCCACGGCCGCCACCTCCAGCTATTGGACACGGCCGCGCCGTCGCCGCCGCAGTCTCCCGCCGTTGCTACCGGTCAGGCCGCCGAGCCCGAATCAGCGGAAACGCCCGCAACGGCCGAACCGGCGGCCTCCTCACGCCCGCCCGCAAATCTCACCTCCCCTGATTCCGCCGCCGCCGAAACCGCTGTTCGCCACGGCAGCGCCAAACTCGCCGAGCGTCTAAGCCGCAAGCGCGCCCGCGCCGCCACCGACCTCCAGCAACTCCTGAGCCATCGCCAGGGCAAGGCCGCTCTCACCGCCGAAGCCCTGCTGAAGTCCCTTCGCCCCGCCGGTGGCCTCCAACTCTCTGCCGAAGACCTCCTCTGCGCCACCCAAACCGTGCTCTACCGCGACGGCCTCCTCCGCGGCCCCGCCACCGGCAAGCTTGACGAGGAAGAGCTTCATGCCGTGCGCAAATCCGCCAAACTCGCCCGCTACCTCGCCCAAACCATGCCGTCCAACCCCGTCGTGGAGACCGCGGCCGCCCGTTTTGAAGCTCTCCAGGAGGCTGGCGGTCTCTGGCATGACGCCCTGGAGCTCGCCCGCGCCGCCCGCCGCTACCTTGGCCGTCACCATCCGCTGACCCTCGCCTTCGCCGCCGACCGCCGGCGCTACCTCGCCGCCTATCGAGCCGCCCTCCACGACATTCCGGCGCCGCAACCCACCGCCGGGCCTGCCTCCGAAGCAAAAGCCGCTCCCCGCCGAACCGGCCGCAAGCCTCCTCCGCCAGTAGCTGCTAAGTCCGCCGCCTCCCGGGTTGCCGGCAGCCGCGCCGCGAAGCCGGCCCGAAATTCAAAGCGCACCCCGGCAACAACGCTCCCCGCCAAGGACGCGCCGCGCCGGCCGGTGAGGGCCGCCTCGGCGCAGTAAGCGCCCGGCAAACCCAATCCGCCGCCCCGCCCACGGTGCGCCCGCAACCCCTGTCCGCCGCGCTCATCCAATCCCTGTTATCCGCAGCCATTCCCAGGCGGGCAACCATTCGGGTTGGTCCGCCGTGAGATGCTGAAAGCAGCGGCTTGGCACTCCGGCAGACGGGTCCGGAAGCCGGGAGCAAGGGGCTTTATGTGTGGGATCGTCGGCGTCTTCGGACACCATCCGGTCAGTGGCATCATCTATGATTCGCTTTCGATGTTGCAGCACCGTGGTCAGGATGCGGCGGGCATCGCCACCTGCTACCAGGACCGTTTCTACCTCCACAAAGAAAATGGTCTCGTTACCAACGTCTTTAATTCCACCAACATGGCCCGCCTGCTCGGCACCATGGGTATCGGCCACGTCCGCTACCCAACCGCCGGTTGCGCCTCCGTTGCCGAAGCCCAGCCCTTCTACGTCAACTCCCCGTACGGCATCGTCTTCGCGCACAACGGCAATCTCACCAACGTCCGCGAGATCGTAGACAACGTCTACCAGAACGACAAACGCCACCTCAATACCACCTCCGACTCAGAGGTCATGCTCAACGTCTTCGCCCACGCCCTCACCCGGCGTGGCGTCGTCACGCCCAAGCCCGCCGACATCTTCGCCGCCGTCGAGGAAGTCCACAAGCGATGCCGCGGAGGCTACGCCGTCGTCGCCATGATCTCCGGCGTCGGCATGCTCGCCTTCCGTGACCCCTACGGCATCCGCCCGCTCGCCCTCGGCAGTCGCGTCGTCGAAGTCAAAAACTCCAAAAAAACCGACTATATCGTCGCCAGCGAAAGCGTCGCCCTCGGCGTCAACGACTTCCACCTGGACCGCGACATCGAGGCCGGCGAAGCCGTCTTCGTCGACATCAAGGGCAAGCTGTGGAGCAAAAAATCCAAGCTCGCCCAGCCCAAATCGCCCTGCCTTTTTGAGTATGTCTATCTCGCCCGGCCTGATTCCGTTATCGACGGCGTTTCCGTTTACCAGGCCCGCATCAACATGGGCGCCCGCCTCGCCAAAAAGATCGCCCGCGACTGGAAAGACATCCCCATCGACGTCGTCATCCCGATCCCCGAAACCAGCCGCACCGCCGCGCTCGAGATCGCCACGGTTCTCAACAAGCCCTACCGCGAAGGCTTCATGAAGAACCGCTACATCGGCCGCACCTTCATCATGCCCGGCCAGGCGCAGCGCCGACAGAGTATCCGCCGCAAGCTCAGCCCCATCCCGCAGGAGTTCAAAGGTCGCAACGTCCTGCTCGTCGACGACTCCATCGTCCGCGGCAACACCATCCGCGAAATCATCGACATGACCCGCGAACTCGGCGCTAAATCCGTCTACGTCGCCTCCACCGCGCCGCCCGTTCGCTACCCCAACGTCTATGGCATAGACATGCCCGCCCGCACCGAGCTCATCGCCTCAGGCCGCACCGTCCCCGAACTCGCCAAGGAAATCGGCGCCGACGGCGTCATCTTCCAGGACCTCAAGGACCTAGAGGCCTCCGTCCGCGACATAGCCCCCGACATCTGCAACTTCGAAACCTCCGTCTTCGACGGCAAATACGTCACCGGCGACATCACCCGCAAATACCTAAACACCCTAGAACGAGCCCGCAACGACGCCGCCAAAAAAAC
>CAXSBL010000060.1:0-15248 GCA_964235515.1 uncultured Bryocella sp. | reverse complement strand
AGTGCCGCTCGCAGGAGCAACAGTGGCGAAAGGCTGCGGCGGGCTGTCTGCAGGAGCGCCCCTTCGTCCGACAAGCGGCCGAAGTTCGCGCATGATAATGTCCTTTATTATGCGGCGGACGGAGGCATTTCGCGTGTCTACCCTCGCTCAGCGAGTAGAGATCGGGACGGTAGCGAGCTCCGAGCGCATGGGAGCAGGCTCTATAAAGGTTGAAGGTCGAATCGCCTGAGCGCGTTCCAGCCTGACGCGGGCCTGCGCGTTGGGACGTTTCACGCCAAAGTTACGCGCTACCTGGGCCAGGTCACCGCCTGGATCGACTCTCGAGAAAGCTGCTGCCAGCTCGGGTAGCGCGATCTCCTCTATGCCGCGGCAGTCCTCGCTTGTCGCAGGGTACCGTGCAAGGCTCCAAGAGCCAGCCGTTGCGGCATCGAACCAAACGAATGTTGCTCCATCCTCTTCCTGCAACAGGAAGTGTGCCGATTGCGTCAGAGCGAGAACGCGTTCGCGGATGCGGTTGCCAGAACGGAGAAATCCGTGTGCTCGGGCGATGCGTTCCACAAGAACACCGTCCTTGACGGGGCCTTCCTGCTTCACCACCTTAGCGATGAGTTCGGCCAGCATGGAAGAGTACGCGGGCTCGAAGAACCGGTCGGGCTGCAGCAGGGATGCTTCCGGCTCAAAACAGGTGTAGCGGTACAGGCCCGGCTGAGATTCACCCCGCACCGCGGTCGGTGAGGTGTCTGCCGGCACGAAAGATGATTCCGATGCCTCCGCCGAGGTCTCGACGGAAGGTCCGTGTGCTTCGATGGCTGGTGGGGCTTTCTCGCCGGGTGCCTGTGATTGCTCCTCGGTGCTGCTTTTTGGGGGCAGTGCTGGGGCAGATGTCTCCAAGAGCTCGGCCTCTTGTGCCGATGATGCTTCACGTTTTAGCCGTTGACGCTCTGCCTCGGCATCGGCTTCCCTTCGTTCATTGAGCAGCCCTTGCAGGGACGTATGGAGCTGCTGAAGAGCTGCGCGGCGGTCGATCCACCAGTCTGTGGACCAAACGCGCACCAGTTGCCAGCCAAGCTGTCGCAGCACCGCTTCGCGGACCTTGTCGCGGTCGCGCGCGGTAGCGGCGCTATGGTACATGGCACCGTCGCATTCCACGCCGGCCAGGTAGTCTCCGGGGCGGTCAGGGTGAACGATGCCAAGGTCTACGCGGTACCGCGATACACCCACCTGCGGAACAAGGGTCCAGCCCAATGTGCGCAGGCCTTCGGCAACAGCTTCTTCGAAGGGCGACTCGTACCCGCCCAGACTGCCGGCGATGGCCTGTCCTAAAGCGCGCGGTCCCTGCTCGGCGAATTCCAGGAAATGCTTCAGGTCTCGCAGCGCTTCAGACGAGGTGCGATTCAGGTCGATCAGGTGTGACGGGAACGAGGTGTACACCAACATTTCTCGGCGCGCGCGCGTGATGGCGACGTTCAAGCGACGCCACCCGCCAGCTCGGTTAAGTGGGCCGAAGTTCATCGGCATGGAAGGCGCATCCGGGGTCTCCGGACCGTACCCGATGCCCAGGAGAACCACATCGCGCTCATCGCCCTGCACCGTTTCCAAATTCTTGATGACGACGGGCTCTGCTGCATCTTCGGCAAAGAACGGCTCGATGGCCGGATTTTGCGCGCGCGCCTTGTCCAGCAGGTCTTCGATTAATTTCTGCTGTTCGGCGTTCAAGGTAATTACGGCGATGCTGGGAAAGTGACCTTCGGCGTCGGCCAGTGAAGCATCCGTCAGCCTGCGCACAACTTCCTTGACGATTGCTTCTGCCTCGATCTGGTTGGTTCGCGATTTGCCGCGAGACCAGGAGCCGGCCACGCGCTTCAGTGTCACGGCGCTGTCTCGCGTCACAGGCGCGGGAAACGTCAGCAGGTCGCCTTCGTAGTAGCGATGGTTGGAGAACGCAATCAGGCTTTCGTGCAGCGAGCGGTAGTGCCATGTGAGCCGGTGCCGCGGCAGAGCTGCTCCCAGGCACTCGTCCAGCAGGCTTTCCTGGTCGTCGGCGATGTCGCTGTCGTCGTCGGCGCCCCGGTTGAAGAAGCTGGTCGGCGGCATTTGCTTAGGATCACCGGCGACGATTAGTTGTCGTCCGCGCGCGATGGCCCCTACGGCGTCCCACGGTGCAATTTGCGACGCTTCGTCGAAGATGACCAGGTCGAATAGCGGAGCGTTGGCCGGCAGGTATTGCGCGACGGAAAGGGGGCTCATCAGCAGGCATGGTGCTAGCGTCGTAAGAGCCGTTCCCATCTCGGTGACAAGCTGCCGCACAGGCTTGTGGCGCTTTGAGAGCTGGAGCTGATGGTGCAGGGTCGCGAAGCCGGGCGGCAGCTTGGGATCCACCTTCGATGGAATGACTCCGCACAGCTTGGCTCGAATGTAGCGCTTGGTAAGGCTGGTGAAATCGTCATCCAACTCACGAAACCGAGCCAGTCGATCTGTGTGCTCTGCCAGATTGAATGTGCGTAGAACTGGGGCGTCATCCAGCGCCTGCTCCACCCACCAACGCGCATAAGCAGATTCAAATGTTGGCAACGCATCTGCAGGAGAGATAATCCCCTGTTCAAGAGCGTCGACAAGCGGCTCCAGCCCTAAGGACAGCGCTTCCTTTCGAACACGTAGCCAGGCGGTCCAGCGGTTAAGTCCATAGATGTTCCCGATCAGCAACGCAGTGTCACGCTCTGCTGCCTCGAGCAGGTTGGGGATGCTACCGGAATGCGGAGACTCGGCCAGGCGTTCGAATTCGCCCAGAGCACCTGAGAAAAGACTGTATGTTTTGCTGTACTCCGAAGCCGCTTGGTGGAGCGCTGACCCTGCAGTGAGCTCCTCCCTTCTTTCGCTTAGAAGAGATTGCAAAGCTGAACGGAGCGCTCCGGTTTGAGCGGGACTATCCGCGGCCCGGGCAACAAGCAGCCTTAGCTTGGCGGCTGCGGCGGCGATTTGTTCCATTGCTGCGGTATTTGTGCCAACGCCGTCCCATCCCGGAATAAATTTAGCCTGTTCCCCAAGCCGCTCGACGGCTGCCTGGCTTTCCAGCATTTGCCGCAGCTTGTCAAGGTCGTGGTCCAGATCGAGATCAGGCACGCCCAGGGTGGACAGCTCATGCAGCACGGCCTTGCGTTTGAAGACGGACATGGGCCAGACTGCAGACTTTGCTTTTTCCCATTCGCTTGCCAGGTGCTCCAGGGGGAGGACCTTGACGACATTCGGAGGATAGTGCGTGGACAGCCCGCGTGAGGCTTCAGCGTAGCCGGCGATGAGCGCCGTGGCTTTTTGTGCGCCTTCGAGCGCGGCTGGGGCGTTGGGCGTAAAGACGAATCCAAGGTTCAACCGCGCGGCTTCGGGAAGGAAGTCCGCCAGCTCAGCCAATGCGGAAAGCGCCATACCGCTAGCCGGAAGTTCCACGCCCAGACGTTGCAGCAACGTAGTGCGGGCTGCACGGCATGCGGCCACGGTCGCCGCTAGAGAAGATGCAGCTTTCAAAACACCGGCTTGCCAGGCGTTCGACCACTCCGTTTCGCCGATCGGAGCAAAGGCAGCGGCATCCAGCGTGGCGACGGCCGTCCGCTGCAATCCGAGCCTGCGGGCCACATCTTTCAGAACCCGCATGGCTGCATCGTTGTGGGTGACATGCGGTGGCCAGCTCAGGTGGACGCGGCTGGCGACATCGAGGAGTACCCGGCCGATCGCGCGGTGCACCGTCCAACCATTGGGGTGCACATGATGCAGTGCTTCCACCAAAGCATTCAACGCGTCGCGCTCGCGGCAGATCGCTTCGGCGTTCCGTGCCCAGGCCTCCGCGGGCAACGCCTCCGCCGTAGTCCAGGCTCGGTCGAGTTGGTCCAGCACTTCCTTCTTGTTTGCCTTGTTGGAGTGGAGCTCCAGGCAGAATGGCCCCAGCCCGTTCGCTCGCAAGCGCCGATGCACGACATCCAGCGCTGCACGCTTTTCCGCGACGAACAGCACGCGCCGACCCAACGCGAGGTTGTGCGCAATCATGTTCGCAATGGTTTGCGACTTGCCGGTGCCGGGCGGGCCGTCCAGAACAAAGTCGCAGCCGCGAGCCGAACCGACTACGGCGGCAAGCTGAGAAGAATCAGCCGGTAAAGGCGTAAAGAGATCGCCCGGCGCAACCTCGCGGTCCAGGTCCTCAGGGCGCGGCGGATATGCCGCATAGGGGTAGGGCTCGCGCGGTGTTTCGAGCAGGTGGCGGACGACGCGGTTAGCTTTGAGCGTCTCCGTACGGTCGGCAAAATCCTTCCACATCAGATATTTGGCAAAGGAGAAGGAGCCGAGCTGCACATCTTCGGTGACCTCGAAGCCGGGCGTATCGCGCACCGCCTTGCGGACCGCCGTCCAGATGCGCGCGACGTCGACTCCATGGCTGTCGGTAGGCAGGCCCGCGGCCAGCTCGGGTACTTCCAGCCTGAACTCCTGCCGCAGCATCTCCAGCAGAGTTAGGTTGATGCGCGGCTCGTCGTCGAGGAGTGAAAGGCGCACGCCCGACCGCACGCTGCGACGATCGAGCTTGACCGGCAGCAGCAGCAGCGGAGCCCGGTACACGCGCGTGTCGGTTGCGGTCTTCCTCCAGTTGAGAAAACCTACCGCGAGGAACAAGGTATTCGATCCGCCTTCGGCCAGGTCCAAGCGCGATTTGCGGAACAGTTCCACCAATTGCGCGTCGAGCTTCGGCTCTTGGAGTAAAGCGAGCACTTCACCCCGGCCCAGTGCATCCGAGGCATACGCCACATCGAGCGCTTCGCCCGTTCGGCTCTGGTGCAGCTCGGTGTTCCTGCCCGCCGCGCCTTCCATTTCCGGAGCGGCGACAATGCGGAAGCTTTTGCCGTCGGCAAGCTCATCTTCAAGCTGGCCCGGGTTGGGGCACAGGAGCGGGATGCCGGAGGACCCTACAGGTGCATGGAGCAGTCGGTTGCGCGCGGTCAGGTCCAGCAGTTTGCGCTGCCAGCGCTGCAGGCGTCCCTCGGAAGTCGATGCCGTGTCGGAGTCGGTGACGTCGAAAGCAGGCAGAGCGGGCGCCGCCTCGAGGCTCAGCTCCGCCTCGTCGTCAGCAGGCGACGAGGACGCACCCTGCGACCCGGCAGGCGCGACGGCCGGCAGCGCCAACGGCCGCAGCCGCTGCATGCGGGCGCGTCGTAGGTCTAGCGCCATGACGAATTCAGCTTCGCGTTCTTCAGCGATTTGCCGGTTGCCTTCCGCTATGGCTTTGCCAAAGCTGGGACGACTGCCCTGCGTGCAGAGTGTGGTTTCAAATACCAGCAGCTCCTGTAACGCGACGCGTTTGCGCAGGGCCGAGGCGTCTTCCGTGATGAGAGAAGCAAACTCCTGAGGTTGCAGCCAGACGCCGGTGAACGCGTGGCCTTGGGTCAGAATGACCACGGGGTTCAAACCTATCTGTTCGAGCACGGCGGCAAACAGCAGAGCCGTGTCTAGGCAGGTGGCCAACCCCTGTTCGACGATCTGTTGCGGTGCGCGGATCTTCTGACCTTGTGTTTCAAAACTGGCTGGTGGTAATGCGTACGTCAATCGCAAACCGGAAATGGCCGACCAGATCGCAGAGGCCAGCTCGTAGGAGCGCGCCCTGCTCTTGGCCTCGTATCCATCCAGCTTGTCGGGCTTGCCGGCGTTGCGCAGCACCTCGGCCGAGGCCTTCAGGATGCGCGCAACGGCCGCGTCGTTCGGCTGCACGAACATGGCGAGCAACTCCGCCATGCTCCCAGCGCCACCCCACTCGCTAGCGGCAAGGATCTCGACAGGGTAGCTGCCGGTTGCCAGACAGTCGGCAGCGTTACTGCGCGTGCTACCCGGCCAAAGCTTCAGTACAACACGCGCATGCACCGCCTCCTGCAGACCTAACAAAAAGCTGGCATTCAATTCCAGGTCGCGATTGCGGATGAAGGTGGAGCTGCCGGGCTGAAGGCGGTCGAGCTTCCATAGGCGAGAAAGAAAAACTGGCGGGTCGGCTGATACCTCCAGCTCAAGATTTTCAAACGCCACATCTGCATTGTTGGTAACGCGTAGCTCGCGAAGCACCGGGACGGCGCCTTGATGCGTGGCGAAGCTCAGTTTGGAACAAACTGACGCTTCGATGGAAAAAGAAGGTACAAACGCAGGCGTCGCGGCGGCGATCGCATCGCTATCTGCCGTGCCATCCAACTCTTCAACTAGGGGAGACGCGGCGTTTTCCGCTCCGATTGCCATATGTCGTCTTGTAGGGCAGCATACCAGAGTACGATGAGATATAGCTTTCGCTTTCTGCACGCAGCTGACCTGCATCTGGATAGTCCCCTTCGCGGCCTCTCGCGATATGAGGGCTTGTCGGTAGATGAAATACGCAGCGCCACTAGACGGGCGCTGGAGGCGTTGGTCTCATTCGCTATCGCGGAGTACGTCGACTTTGTCGTGATTGCGGGCGATATTTTCGATGGCAAGTGGCAGGACATGGGCACGGGACTGTTTTTTGCGGCAAGCATGGCGAAACTGAGCGCCGCGAGTATTCCGGTGTATTTACTAAAAGGTAACCACGACGCAGAGTCCCTGATTACACAGCGGCTGCCGCTCCCGCCTCTCGTGCAGTTTTTCAGTTCCAGGAAGGTCGACACATTCTTGCTGGAAGACCATGCAGTGGCCCTCCATGGAAAGAGTTTTGCCAATGCGCATATCTCTGAAGACATGACCCTCCAGTATCCCGCTGCGGTTGACGGCTACTTCAACATCGGCGTTCTGCATACATCGCTGGGCGGCTATACGCAGCACGAAACCTACGCGCCTACGTCGATCGCCGCGCTGGTGGCCAAGCAGTACCAATACTGGGCGCTAGGTCACGTGCACGATCATGCCGTGGTGGCCGAGCATCCACACATCGTGTACCCCGGTGTGTTGCAGGGGCGAAAGGTCACGGAAACGGGCATGAAGGGCGCGGTGCTGGTGGAGGTGGAAGATGGCACCGTACGCAGTTGCAAGCCAATTGCCTTCGACGTGGTGCGATGGAGCCGGTTGATGGTGGATTGCAGCGAGCTCAAAACGCGCGACGACCTGCACCAGCGGATGCGCACGGTGCTGCGCCACGGGGTCGAAGCTGAAGCGGACGGTCGGCCGTTGGTCATCAGAGTGACCCTTACGGGAGCTACCGCCCTACACGCGGAGCTGCAGGATACGCGGTCGCTGTTGCGTGACGAACTGCGGGCCATTGCCGCGGAAATCGATGCAAACCTATGGGTTGAAAAGATGACGCTCGAGACCAGTGAGACTGTCGCGGTGCATGCGCACGTCGCGAAGTTGGGCGAGTCGGACTCCGACGACCTCTTCGCATTGCTCGACCAGGCGTCCGTAGATCCTGAGTTACTGGAAATGCTGGCGAGCGATTTTGCAGTATTTCTTTCGACCACGCCCCCGCCGGCTGCTGACGATGAGTCCGTAAATGCTGCTGTGCGCAAGGGCCAATGGGCAGCGCTCGTTTCGCATGCAAGTGCCGCCTTACGGGCGCGCCTGCTAGGAGCACAAAGCTGATGCGCTTCGAAGAACTGCACTTGCTGAAATACGGCAACTTTGAAGGCTGCGATCTGCTCTTTCCAAAGCAGACCTTAGACTTCCATGTCATCTTCGGCGCGAACGAAGCGGGCAAATCCACGACGCTGGCCGCGGTGGGCGATCTCCTGTTCGGGTTTCCGCATGGCAAAGCGCAGGACTATCGCTTCGATGCTTCGCTGCTGCGTGTGGGCGCGGTGCTGGAACAAGGCACGCAACGGACGCAGGTGCGGCGTAAGCGCGGGCGCGGTGCCACCCTGATGGATGGACAGGACAACTCGATGGACGAGGCTGTGCTGTCCGGCATGCTCCACGGGCAGACGCGCGAAACGTTTCATGCGGCTTGGAGCCTGGACCATCGCCTGTTACGCGAAGGCGGCCAGGCTATCGTCACGGCCAAGAACGACATTGGGCAGGCACTGTTTGCTGCGGGCTCGGGGCTTATTGGTGTGACGCGCATTCTCGAAGCACTGGAAGAGGAAGGCGAACAGATCTGGGGGGCTAGAACCAAGTCGAGCCGCAGCTATACGCGCGTGAACAACGACTTGAAGGACGCGGAAAAGCGGCTACGCACGGCTGAGGTACGTCCGGCGGCGTGGAAGACAGCGTACGACCAATTACAGGACCTTGAAAAGCAGCAGGCGCAGCTAGACATCCAGCAACAAACCATGACGGCGGAGCAGCGCACTGTGGAACGGGCGCGCCGGATATTGGAGCCTGTAGAGCAACTGCATACCCTGCATGCTTCGCTCGCCGGGCAGACGGCACCTCTATTTACGCCTGCGATGGAAGCCCTGTTCGAGACCACCTTTGCCCTGCGTACGCAAGCAGTGCTGCAGCAAGGAGTTGCGGAACGGCTGCTCGCCGAGGAACAGGAGCATCTCCAAGCGATTGTTCTGGATCAGGCATGCCTTGCCCGTGAAGACGAGGTGGAAGCGCTGATCGAAGGGCGGAGCACATGTCAGAGTGCGGCGGACGGGCTGCCTGCGAAGCAGGCGAGGCTCGACCAGAAGAAGCAGGAGCTGGCGGAAGCGCTGCGGATGCTACGGCTACCGGAAATGCCGGCGGCCACGCTTCTACTGACGTTGCCAGCGCGGGCCACGGTAGCTGAATTGAAACGGCTGCTGGCCGAGCGCACAGCGCTCGACGGCGCGTTGCAGGTTCTGCGCGATGCGCACGCGGATGCAGAGGTGGAACGAGACGCATCGGCGCGGGCGCTGGCCGATCATGAAGTGTTGGAAACGGCTGCGGAGCTGCAGGCCGTGGTCGAGACCGCCCGGCGGATGGACGACCCGGACGGGCAGGTCGAGCAAGCACGCAGGCTGCAAGCGGAGCACGCAAAGGAAACCGCGGACGCGTTTGCCCGCTTACTGCCGTGGGCTGGAAATGCGGAAGAGTTGTGCCGGCTGACGGTTCCGCCCGAAGACCTGCTGCAGGCCGCGCGCGACCGGGAGTTTGCCGCCGCAGCGACCTTGACAGAAGAAACGCAGGAAACTGTCCGGTTACGGGAGGAACTGGCCGAGCGATCGCTCGAACGCGAGCTGCTGCTGAAGACCGGGACCGGAGTATCCGCCGCAGCAGTCACGGAGGCTCGGACGTCGCGTGACGCCTGCTGGGTCAATCTGCGAGCGCATATCGAAGGCAGGAGGGTCCTCGCCAGTCCACGCACCGAAGCCGACCGGTACGAGGGGCTGGCGGCGCAGGCTGACCACCGGGCGGACGAGCGATTTTTGTCTGCGGAAGCTTCCGGGCGGCTGGCGCAGGTAGACGCCGCAGTAGCTACGGCAGAGCTGCACCTGACGAACGCAGTCGCCCGCGTCGACTTCGCCACCACAGCCCAGCAGCAGGCAGAGAGCTTGTGGTCGGCGGAGCTGGCTAGGAGGTCACTGCCCGTGGTTTCTGTGGCGCGGCTGCGGGAATGGCTCACTCTGCGCGAAGAGGCTGTTAAGGCGGCGGAGCTGGCCGAGGCATCGGCGGCGGAGCTGCGTGCGAATGAAATCACTCTGGATAGCGCCCGGCAAACTCTTGCCAGCGCGACCGCTCAGCCAGCGGCGGGGAAGTCATTTCGCAAGCTGCTGGATGATGCCGAGGGCGTTTTGAAAACCGCCCTGGACAGCGCCTCGGCCTTTACCCAGTTAAAGACGGCGCTGCACAAAGCGGAAGACAAGGTGCTCGGTGAGTCGCGCAAAGTCGAGCGCAATCTCGCCCAAGCCCGGGCATGGCAGGAAACGTGGAAACAGGCCATCGCGAAGGCGCACCTAGATGAAACGGTCAGCGCGGCGGAACTCGACACGGTGGAACTGGTGCGGGCGACGGTGGCCACCGTTCAGCAGCTCCAAGACGAGATTGAAACCGCCAGCAGCACGCAGAAAGACTTCCTGACGCGAACGGAAACGCTTTGGTCCGCTCTGCAGATGCCTGCGCAGCCGGAACAAGTTGGCGAGCGCATCGAGCTATTGAAACGTCGCCTGCAAACCGCGCGCGGCGACCGGCAGCGCGTTGCGACGATCACTGTCGCGCTGCACGCCCGCGAAGGGGAACGGCGCACCGCGGAAGCTCAGCGCACATCCGCTGAAAGGAGCCTCCAGCCTCTGCTGGAGCTTGCCGGCGTGGAGGAGTTACCAGCCCTTTCCGAGCGGATCGAGGAATCCAAGCGGGTGCGGAAGGTACTCGACGAGATCGACGACCTGAAGCAGACGATCCTATCCTTGGGCGATGGGGTGCCGCTGGCTGCGCTGCTCGGGGAGGCCGAGGGTAAGACGCCGGACCATCTTGCGCTGCGATCCGACGAACTGGCGCGCGAACTGGCAAAGTTGAGCAAGCAGATTCGCGCTGCCGCGGATCTTGCCGGCGTGTCGCGCACCACCTTCCAGGCTCTCGATCACGGAGCGAATGCTTCGGAAGCCGCGGCTGATGCTGAAATGGCACGCTCGGAATTGGACGTGCAAGCCGAGGCGTACTTGCTGAAACGAACGGAAACCCTGCTACTGCGCTGGGCCGTAGAGCGGAAACGAAAGCAAACACAGAACCCGCTGCTGCTGAGGGCTGGCCAGCTTTTCAGCATTCTTACCAGTAATCGCTACAGCAGCTTGTCCGTTTACGACGATGGCAGTTCCTCTGTGCTGCTGGGCAACTCTGCCGATGACTCCCGGCCTGTTTCGGTGGGCAACATGAGCGAGGGAACTATCGACCAGCTCTTCCTGGCTTTACGACTCGCCTCGATTGAACAAGCCGTCAGAGGCGGTTCCATCTTGCCTGTGCTAGCTGACGACCTTTTTATCAATTTCGATGATGGACGTGCTGAAGCGGGCTTTCGCGTCCTGGGCGAGCTGGCGAAAACCACTCAGGTGCTTTTCTTCACTCATCACCAGCACTTACTGGAGATCGCGAGAAAAAGCCTGCACCCCCATGAGACTCGCGTCTGCAATCTATGATTTCTCAAGTGAATTAGCATGACTGATTACATAGGCCGAGTGCTCGCGAGAGGCCTGGTAGAAGACCTAGTTCCTCCTTCCGTCCAGAGGAGAAGTTCCGCGTTTCAGATGGAGTACGGACCTATGCAAGGTATCAGCAAGCAACCGTGTGGACTTCCGTTAGCTACGGTTCGCTCATTTTTTCCAAACGTTCGATGATGATCGGAATCCTACGCTGGCTGACAGAGTCGCCCGGAACGTATCCGGGCAATGCCTCCAAGAAACGCTCGTTTGCTAACAATTTAGCCGCAGCTTCCGCTAAATATTTTCGGAGGTCCATCGGTGCACTGTCGAGCTCTTCGAGCAGTTGCTCCCTGCCTTTTACAACGGCGATGAAGTCTTCCAAGTCGTGGCTCATGTAGAAGTCGTTCTTGCCGCGATCGTAGAAAGCTTCCATTTTGGTCCCGAGAAAGAAAGGAGCCGCAATCAATCGGATCACCTTTCTGCTCGGCAATGAGGCCGCCATGGCCGTCTGGATTGCTCCCTCGTACCAGCGATTGGAGAACCAAGCGCTCCTTTGTCTGTCGACATGACGTCGAGCATGAGACCGCCCTGGAGAAAGCGACATAGCGGACATCAGGACGAGCGTCGTTCTCAAATCCGATGTCTCGCAATCGATCACAGAACGCCGAATAATCGGCATAGTCGGCCGCCAGGATCACGTCGACATCGTATGTGGATCTAACTGGACCAGAGCCTTGATCGGTCACGAGGAGATCGAGCGTTGCTCCCCCTTACGAAGACGACCTCCGGCAGCAGATGCTTCAACATCGCAGCTGCATCTTCGAGCAGGGCAGATTGCTAGCCATCTGCGAATAACCTCTTGTTGACGATCTCAAGGGCGATCTTTCGCTCTCGGACTCGGCCATCCCGCAGCGCATCGACAAGGCTGAGGAGTTCGTAAAATGCAGGGTCTGCCAGGGCGGCCTCTGCAGCATGTTTATAGAGTGGCTCAAAGAAATAGCCCCGGACCTTGCCTAGTACATGCGGCCACACAGGGACCTCCGTTCCGCCATGGTGGATGAAACTGGACAGCGGTTCGGCTGCGAACGAGGTTGGCACGCCTCTTGTAAGCTCTCCCCGGACGGCCGGATACACGTACCTCATTCCATGTCCCAACAGCTCCAGCAGGGCCGAGCGGTTTACCTTCTTCGGCCCTTCGTGACTCAGCAATCCAGACATCCGCACTCGCTTTATGGCTGCGTGCACCTCGGAACTGGAGACATGGAGTTCGGACGCAAGCTTCTGGAAAGACGCCTCCGCAGCGCCCGGGAGCGTGAGTTTTAGCAGAAGCGCGATGTCGAACGGGCGAAGCACGAAGGCAGAACACCATTCTTCATTCTAGAATTACGAATACAGAACAAAAGATGTGGGATGATCCATGCCGTCCGGCCGGCGCTTCCTTGGTTACATACGACAAAGGACGTTATCGTATATAGCTCTAAGCGCCGGCCCCTCAAGAGCCCAACTTTGGGAGCCTCGGTCCTTCCTGACGGGCGACTCCGGAGGATCACTGACGATAATGCGATATATGAGGACCGATCAATCTCGTAGCTTGGTATTAAGCGATCGTTGAGCGTGTGAGGTCCAGATAATTTTTTGCCTCTTCTATCCTTGCCGACTCTACCTTTTCCACGTACGCGGCTGCGGCTGTACCCAGCACCAGTCGCTTCGGCACCCCGTCTCGTCCGGAAAGGTTCACGATGACATCGGCAACTTTCTTTGGATCACTTTCCGCATTCTTCTGGGCAGCCGCCATCATGTCGAGAACTGGTCCGACGGAAGCCTGGTATTCGGGCAGAAGAGTTACCGTCTGCCTGTTTGCTCGCTCAGCGAAGTGCGTGCGCATGCCTCCCGGCTCAAGAGTGCACACCTTGACCCCGAATGGGGCCACTTCGTCGGCAAGGGAATCACTGAAACCTCCTACCGCCCACTTGGCCGCGTGGTAGGGCGAGTTGCCGGGAATCGTCACGCGACCGCCGATGGAGGAGATCTGAAAGATGTATCCAGACCGTTGCTGCCGCATGATCGGAATGGCCGCTCGCGTGGTGTACACGACACCGAAAAGACAAGTCTCCACCACATCACGAAATTGCTCCGGCGCGATCTGTTCGAAGGGCGCATTGATCTGATAGCCAGCATTATTGACCAGCACGTCCAGACGACCGTACGTTTCCACAGCCTGCTCAACTGCGTGCTTTGCGGCCGCTTCGTCTCGCACATCGAGCATCACAGGGATGATCCTGCCGCCATATTTTTCTACGAGCTCGTCCAACTCCCCCGTGCGCCGGATGCCCGCAATCACCCTGTTGCCGGCCTTCAACACTGCTTCGGCTATCGCGTACCCGAGTCCACTTCCGCTTCCCGTAATCAACCAAACCTGTGACATGACAAGATCTCCGCCTTGCCAGGATTATAGCCGAGCGAAAGCTCGGCTATAACTCACAGACACATGCGCCAGAAGGCCTCAAAACCCTTTGCGATCAGAACCGCCTGGTCCTTGCGGCTTTTCCCGATCTCTTCCAACACCGCATCCTGCATCGCGCCCATGGCTGTGGCGGAAAAGTTCTCGGGTAGCTCTCGGAAGATGCCTTGCATGGCCAGTTCTGCCATGGTTTTGCGCACGTCGACGCTTTGGGCATCGGTGTGCCTTCTTGTCACCGCCGTGATGACGCTGGACAGATGCAGATGCAGGGAGGCCTTGCGTTCCTTCGGGTACTTGGAACCCCAGGCCAGAGTCCCGGTCCAGATATGTTGTGCCCGTGCGTAAAGGTCGGCATCGGCGGGGAAATCTTGGTTCAAGATCCGATAGACCATGTCTTTCAGCTCGATATAAAGCACGTTGAAGAGAGCCGACTTATTCGGGAAGTATGTAAAGAGCGTGCTTTCAGCCAGGCCCGCTTTGCGGGCGATTCGCGCTGTCGATGTTTCCAGGCCGCTCTTCGCGATTTCGTCCACTGCGGCCCGAAGAAAGGTCTGTCGCTTTTCCGGACTCTTTTCCCTCGGCATGAAGTAATGCTAAAGGGTCCATCACAGAAAACGACACCTCATGGACACCCAACCATGCTTCTGGGCCTCCTCTTCTTATCGCGATCGTCTCAAGTTGGTACCGACGAACGCGGTAGGCGTCAGCAATTCTCCCTGATTCATGCTTTTCGCACGGTTGGGAGGCCGTGCGATGACGAAGAGAGCCAAGAAGCGTAATCCCAAGACCATCCTGAAGTTGCCAGACCTGGAGCACTCCAAGACGCCGTTCTGAACAGTGTGTCCTCCATGAATTCACAGCGGTCCTACGATCATGCCATCCGGGACTTCATCGACTGGTACTGTTCCGAGCCACGGTTATCGTTCAACAGGACTGTCGTCACTCAATACCGAATCGCCTTGGAACAGCGCAGGTACGCTCCAGCGACGATCAACCTACGGCTGGCCGCAGTTCGTCGGCTCGCCTATGAAGCTTCCGATTGCAGCCTGCTCAGTCCCGATCTGGCTGCCGGCATCCGCCGGGTGAAGGGAGCCAAGCGACTCGGGGTTCGGGTTGGCAACTGGCTTTCCGCCGAGCAGGGCAAAAGCTTGTTGCTTCGCCGTCCGGGCCGGAGCTCCGAGCGGTGCGCAACCGGGCGGTCTTGGCCGTACTGATCGGCTGTGGACTACGCCGTGCCGAGGTTGTGACCGTTGCTGTCGAGGACTTCGAACTCCGGGAGGATCATTGGGTGCTCGCGGATCTCATTGGCAAAGGCGGTCACATGCGTACGGTGCCAGTACCGGGGTGGGTCAAGACAGCCGTGGATGCCTGGACCAACTCTGCTGGGCTACGGAATGGGGTGCCGTTTCGCCCGGTCGGGAAGACCGGCAAGGTCCGGGGTAACGGCTTCACCGCCAGGGTCATCTGGTCCATCGTCCGCAAAGCGGCAGCCGACTGCGGCTTCGGTACCGTGGCTCCTCACGATCTCCGTCGAACTTGCGCCCGACTGTGCCATCAAGCAGGAGGCGAGCTCGATCAGATCCAGTTCCTTCTCGGGCACGTCTCCGTCCAGACCACCGAGCGCTACCTGGGGTGCAAGCAACGGCTCCGGAACGCCGTCAACGACCGAATTGGGTTGTAACCGGACCCTCCGTGACCGGCGTCACTCCACACTATGCGACTTCCCGAGACCGATCCGGCCACAGGCTTCGCTGAATCAGTTCGCAGGG
>CAXSBL010000059.1:0-17610 GCA_964235515.1 uncultured Bryocella sp. | reverse complement strand
CTAGCGGCGGCCTTTGGGGGCTCGGTTGTTGCCTCGGTTGGGGATGCGTTTTGCTCCGCCTAGCAGCATGAGCGTGATGGCTTTTTGGGCGTGGAGGCGGTTTTCTGCCTGGTCGAAGACTACGGACTGGGGGCCGTCGAGGACGGCGTCGGTGACTTCGGCGTTGCGGTGCGCGGGGAGGCAGTGCATGAAGACGGCCGAGGGCTGGGCCTTTGACATGAGCTCTTCGTTGACCTGGAAGGGTTTGAAGATGGGGGCGCGGCGGGCGGCTTCGTGCTCCTGGCCCATGGAGGTGCAGACGTCGGTGTAGACGGCATCGGCGTGTTCGGCGGCCTTGAGGGCGTCGTGGGTGAGGGTGATGGTGCCGCCGGTGCCTTCGGCGATCTCGATGGCCTTGTGGATGATGTCGAGCCGGGGCTCGAAGCCTTTGGGGGTGGCGACGGTGACGTGGGCACCTAGCAGGGCCCCGGCGAGCATGAGGGAGTGGCAGACGTTGTTGCCGTCGCCGACGTAGGTGAACTTGAGGCCTTCTACGGTGCCAAAGCGTTCTTCGAGGGTCATGAAGTCGGCTAGCGCCTGGCAGGGGTGTTCGAGGTCGGAAAGGGCGTTGATGACGGGGACGCTGGCGTGGATGGCCATTTCGGTGACGGTTTCGTGGGCGTAAGTGCGCAGGACGATGACCTGCATCCAGCGCTCGAGGTTGTGAGCCACATCGGGAATCGCCTCGCGTTCGCCGAGTGGGCTTTTGGTCTGGTCGACGAAGATCGCGTTGCCGCCGAGGGTGTTCATCGCGGCTTCAAAGGTGAGGCGGGTGCGGAGCGAGGCCTTTTCGAAGAACATGACCATTTGCTTCGCGTCGAGGGCGTGGCGAAAGTCTTCGGGGGAGGCTTTGACGGCGTGCGCGAGCTCGAGAATGGCGGCGATTTCCGAAACGTTGAGGTCGGCGATGGAGGTGAGGTCGCGGCCGGTGAGGCCTTTGGCGGTTTCGGTGAAGGCGGTGTCGGACTGGATGCCGAGCGAGGCCTTGGAGAGGCCGCCTCCGTTGCCGTTGGAGCCATTGGGACGTGGGTTCATCAGGACGGGCTTGTTATCCATGGCGGAGTTCTCCGGCGAGCGCGGGCGTGTCGGCGATCGTCTTCTGGTGTTGAAGATGCTCACCCAACAGCTCGTCCAGCGCTCTGATGGCGCGGTCGACGTCTGCGGTTGTGATGAGGTACGGCGGAAGGAAACGCAGCACGTTCTCGTGCGTTCGGTTGAGTAAAATCTGACGATCCATCATACCGGAGAGTAGTTGTTTGGCGACTTCGGGATCGGCGATCTCGAGGCCGATCATGAGGCCGAGACCGCGGACGTCGGTGACGAGCGTGGGGTATTTCTTACGGAGATCGCGGAGCTGCCCGAGGAAATAGTTGCCGACTTCGGTGACGTGGGGCAGAAGCTGATCGCGGCGGAGGGCATCGACCACCGCAATGGCCACGGCGCAGGCGAGGGGATTGCCGCCGAAGGTGGTGCCGTGCATGCCGGGTGTGATGGCGCGGGCGGCGGCTTCGGTGCAGAGCATGGCACCAATAGGCATGCCGCCGGCGAGGGGCTTGGCGAGGGTGGTGACGTCTGGCTGGATGCCAAAGTGCTGGTAGGCCATCCAGTTTCCGGTGCGGCCCATGCCGGACTGGATCTCGTCGAGGATGAGGAGCGCGCCGGATTTGTCACAGAGTTCGCGGGCGGTACGGAGGAAGTCTTCGGAGACGAGATTGATGCCGCCTTCACCCTGGAGGCACTCAAAGGCGATGGCGCAGAAGCCAGTCGGGTCGTTTTCAATGGTCGCGCGCAGGGCTTCGGTGTCGTTGAAGGGGATGAATTCGACGTCGCCGATGAGCGGAGCGAAGGGTTGGCGGTAGGCGAGCTTGTGGGTGGTGGAGACCGAGCCCATGGTGCGGCCGTGGAAGCTGTGTTCGAGCGACAAAATCTTGGTGCCGATTGGTTTGCCTTCGGAGCGAAGCAGGCCGGCGTGGGCGCGGGCCAGCTTGAGCGCGGCCTCCCAAGCCTCGGTGCCGGAGTTGCAGAAGAAGGCACGGTCGAGGCCGGTGATCTCGGTGAGGCGGAGGGCTAGCTCGGCGGTGTGCGGATGGAAGAAGAGATTCGAGGTGTGAAGCAGGGTGCTGGCCTGCGCTGTGATGGCGGCAGTGATCGCGGGGTGGTTGTAGCCGAGCGCGCACACGCCGATGCCCGAGAGCAGATCGAGATAGGGAGTGTTGTTTTCGTCGAAGAGCTCGACGCCTTCGCCACGGGTGAACAGGATGGGGTTGCGGGCGTAGGTGTTGAGCAGGAGTTTGGCCTCGGCGGCCTGAAGGCGTTCCACCTGCGGGGTCTGCTGTTTGGCTGTGATGTTCTCCGTTCCGGTTTCTACGAATTCACTCATGCGACCATGACCTCCGTTCCATCGTTGATGCGGGAGCTTAGGAGGTCGGGAAGGACCTCGGCGGAGGTGGCGGGGAGGATGCGGACGCGTTTGACGCCGCCTTGCAGGGCCTCCCGGCAGGCGTTGAGTTTGGGGAGCATGCCGCCGGAGACGACGGCCTGTCGTTCGAGCGCGGGAATGTCCGGGAGCTTGAGCCAGCGCATGACGTTGCCGTTGGCGTCCTTGACGCCGGGGACGTCGGTGAGGAAGACGAGGGCGTCGGCCTTTGTGGCTACGGCGCAGGCGGAGGCCATCTCGTCGGCGTTGATGTTGTAGTACTCGCCGTCGAAGCCGAGCGCGATGCTGCTGATGACGGGAACGGCGTTCATGGTCCAGATGGCGTCGAGCCATTTGGGGTCGGTGGCGGCGATTTCACCGACGAAGCCGAGGTCATGCTCGGTGATTTTTTTGCGGGCGCGGAAGACGTGGCCGTCACCGCCGGTGAGGCCCATGGCGGACTGACCGCAGTGGTCGAGCGCGGCGACAAGCGACTTGTTGACGCGGCCGCCGAGGACCATGAGGGCGGCGTCGCGGGTTTCGGCGTCGGTGATGCGGAGGCCGGCTACGAATTCGGATTGCTTGCCCATTTGCTTGAGCAGGCGGGTGAGCTGGACGCCGCCGCCGTGCACAAGGGCGACGCGGTGACCGTCCTTGGAGAGGTCGGCGATCGAGCGGGCGCAGCGGGTGAGGAGGGCGGGGTCTTCGAGCGCGGCGCCTCCGAGTTTTACGACGAATTTCATGCGGGCTCCGGGGAGGTGGGCGGGGGCGAATGCAGATTCCTTCGCTGCGCTGCGGAATGACAAGTCAAAGCGTGGGAGGCGGACGCCTTGCGGGGAGGATAAACAACGAGACGAAAAGGTTGGCTCATAGCAGGCCTTCCGCTTCCGGCAGGCCGAGCATGAGGTTCATGTTCCCGACGGCCTGCGAGGCGGCACCCTTCAAGAGATTGTCGAGGCAGCTGATGATTACGAGCTTTTTGCCGTCGGGGGAGAGCTGGAAGCCGATGTCGGAAAAAGCAGTGCGGACCACGTGCTGGATCTGCGGCAGCGACGGGGTGCGATGGACGCGGACGAGCGGGGCGTCGCGGTAAAAGCCGTCGAAGAGGGCCTGGATTTCGGCCGGGGTGCGGGGCTCGGTCAAGCGTACGTACACCGTGCTTAGGATGCCGCGCGGAATGGGGAGGAGATGCGGGGTGAACTGGATTTGATCGTTGTTTAATTTGAGCTGCTCGAGGAGTTCGCCGGTGTGGCGGTGGCCGAAGACGGCGTAGGCGGAGAGGTTGTCCGCCGCGTACATGAAGTGGGTGGTGGCGGTGGCTTTTTTGCCAGCACCGGAGACGCCGGATTTTGCGTCACAAATGATGCCGCAGCCGAGGTCGGCGAGGTTCGCGCGGACAATTGGGGCCAAGGCGAGGATGACCGAGGTGGCGTAGCAGCCGGGGTTGGCGACGAGACGGGCGTGGGCGATAGCCGGACCGTTGAGTTCGGGGGAGCCGTAGACGGCCTCGGCCTGGGTGCGTTCGGCGAGGTTCGGGTCGGCGTCTTCGAAACGGTAGACGGCGCGGTTGGCGGGGTCGTGCAGACGCCAGGCACCGGAGAGATCGATGACGCGGAGGCCGTGGGCGAGGGCGACGGGGGCCCACTCGCGGGACTGCTCGTGCGGTGTGGCGAGAAAGAGGACGCCGATGTTTTGGCGGCTGAGGTCGTCCCAGGTCCACGGGTGAATGGCGAGTTCGGCGGCGTGGGGCAGGCCGGCGAGTTGGGGGTGCAGCTCAGTGAGAAGTGTGGGTGGTTCCGTGCTGGGGCTGCTATCGGACTGGAGGCGGCCGAGGAGCATCGGCGGATTTGCCTGCAAAGCGGGGTGGCGAAGCAGCAGACGCGCGAGTTCGGCGCCAGCGTAGCCTGACACGCCGGCGATCGCGATATGCGGCAGCGCTGTTGCGGGCTTGGGCAATGGGTTAGCCAAGATAGGTCTCCAGGCGTTTGCGCAGGGACGTGGCCGCGGGCTCGGTTGCACAGACGATGAGCACGGTGTTGTCGCCGGCGACCGTACCGAGGGCCTCGGGGTACTCCTCGTCGTCGAGGCCGGCGGCGACGGGGCCGGCGGCGCCTTTGGCGGTGAGCAGCACGAGTTGATTGGCGGCCTGGCGGACTTCGAGGCCGAAGCTGGAAAGCAGCTCGGCGATGGCAGGCAGGGTGTCGTCGAAGTCAGGCTCGCTGCGGTCGTCGCGTGGGGTGTTGGCGTCCGGAAGCTCGTAGCCGGTGGGACCTTTGAGGAGTTTGAGCTCGCGGATGTCGCGGGAGAGCGTGGCCTGGGTGACGTGGACGCCCTTGCCGGCGAGTTTGCGGCGCAGATCGTCCTGGTTGGAAACAGCGGTGCCCACGAGGAGTTCCCGGATAAGTGTCTGGCGGTTGGTCTTCAAACGGGGTACCTCCTTCCGGTATTGGTGCTTGTCCGGTGAAAAGCTTGGGCGATTAAGCGGCGACAGCACGGCTAGCATGGGCAAGAGAACGCTGCTCCAGGTAAGAGCCCGGGGCTTTTTGCATAAATAACCACTGCTTAGTGTATAAATATACAACAATAGCATGTCAAGCATTCCACTAAATGGGTCAAGATGTTTCGTATCTGCGGATGCAGAAACCCGGAGGAGCGTCCACGAATTCTGCGGGAAGTGGCGCTATACTGCGGAAACTCAACTCAAAAGAACTGGCGTCGGCATCATCGCGACGTTATAGTGATCCATGGCCCCCTTTTTCTCAATTCCCAATGAGCGGGACGACGAGCTTTCGCGGAGCACACCCGCGCCGCTGAACAGCCCTGTAGCCGCACCCGTTTCCTGGGGGGGCGGTGCTGCCTCGTTGCTGGATCCGCGGTTTGAGCATGATTCCTGCGGCGTGGGTTTTGTGGCCACGACGACGGGTGAGGCTACCCACGACATCTTGGAGAAAGCGATCACAGCGCTGGCGCGGCTGGCGCATCGCGGTGCGGTGGCAGCCGATGGGCTCTCAAGCGACGGCGTTGGACTGATGACGGCGATTCCGCGCGCGCTGCTGCTGCGGGATGCCGGCTTTGGTTTGGCTGAGAAGGAGAATCTGGGGGTCGGCGTGTTGTTTTTGCCGGACGGGGAACGGCGGGCCGAGACGGTTCTGCAAGGGGCGCTGGAGGCGAACGGGATTCGTGTGCTGGGCTGGCGCGAGGTGCCGGTGCGGACCGAGGTGCTGGGCGCGATCGCTCTGAGCACGATGCCGGCTATCCGGCAGGTGCTGGTGGCCGAGGCGGCGGGTGCGAGCGAAGCGGCGGAGGCAGGGAATAACTTCGAACGGCGGCTGTACCTGGCGCGTAAGGTGTTTGAGCGGGCGGTGCTGGCGGGAGAGACGACGGGGTACGTGTGTTCGCTTTCAGCCGAAGTGATTGTGTACAAGGCGATGTGCCTGGGGCGCCTGCTGCCGGAGTTCTTCACGGATCTGCAGGATCCGTCATACACCACGCGTTTTGCGATCTTTCACCAGCGCTATGCGACCAACACGCTACCGGCGTGGCACCGGGCGCAGCCGGGGCGGAGGCTGGCGCATAACGGCGAGATCAATACCGTGTGGGGGAATCGGGCGCGGATGGATGCGCGTGACGCTACGCTGCCGGAGGAATGCAAGCCGATTTTGACGGCGGATGGAACGGATTCGACGAGCTTGGATGAGGCGTTGGAGATGATCTCGCAGAACGGGCGGACGCTGGCGGAGAGTGTGCGGATGCTGCTGCCGCCGGCCACGGCTCCACCCTCGAAAGCGGAAAATGCTTCCGAGGGGCCCGGGGCGGACCGGGTGTCGCCATTTTTGCGGTACCACGCGGATTGCTCCGAGCCGTGGGATGGGCCGGCGGCGATTGCGTTTTCAGATGGGCACATTGTCGGCGCGGCGCTGGACCGGAACGGGCTGCGGCCTTCGCGGTATGCGCGCACCGAAGATGGGCTGGTGGTAGCTGGGTCTGAGGCCGGGCTGGTCGATCTTGATCCGGAGCAGGTGGTCGAAAGCGGACGGCTGGGGCCGGGGCAGATGCTGGTCGTGGATCTGGATGCCGGGCGGCTGTTGCACAACGAGGAGCTGCTGGACACCTTTGATGCCAATGCAACCTACGCGACATTGCTGGAGGATGCTCCGCTGCTGCCGTTGGAGGCAGTGGTCACGGATGTTGATAAGCCTCGAGCGGCGAGCGCTCGAGCTTCGAGTGGTTCAGGTGAGGTGGCCGCGCTGCAGCGCGGGTTTGGGTACACGAAAGAAGATGTGAACCTGATCTTGAAGCCGATGGCGGTGGGCGGCAAGGATGCGGTGTGGTCGATGGGCGATGACACGCCGCTCGCATTTCTGGCCAAGAGCCCGCGGCCGCTTTATCACTACTTCCGGCAGCGGTTTGCGCAGGTGACGAACCCGGCGATTGATCCGCTGCGCGAGGCGGTGGTGGTAAGCCTGCATACGCGGCTGGGGCCGTGGCCGCACCTGCTGGATACGCATGCGCCTCTGCCGGGCATCAGTCTGCCTTCGCCGTTTTTGAGCTTGGCGCAGACTGCGGCGCTGCGGGCCGGGGCGTATCCACACGCGGATACGCTGTCGTTTGCCGAGGTGGCCTCTCTGTTTGAGACGGAAGGGACGCTGGAAGAGGCGGTGACGTCACTTTGTGAGAGGGCAACGGCGGCGGTGCTGGATGGGGCGAAGCTGTTGCTCTTGACTGATCGGGGCGCGAGTGCGGCGGCGTTGCCGATTCCCATGGCCATGGCCGTGGGTGCGGTGAATGCGGCGTTGACGGTGGCTGGATTGCGGACGCGCTGCGGTCTGGCGGTGGAGGCGGGAGATTGCCGCGACCTGCACCATGCGGCGGTGCTGATTGGATACGGTGCGGGCGCAGTGTGCCCGTGGCTGATGTTTGAGACCGCACGCACGCTGCAGCCGGAGGGTGTGGACGGCGAGGCGATGACCGTAAAGGCGCTCGAGGCGGGACTGGCCAAGGTGATGTCGAAGATGGGCATCAGCGTCGTGGACAGCTACCGGTCGGCGCACCTTTTTGACATTCTGGGGCTGCACGGGACGGTGGTGGAGCGGTGTTTCCCGGGCACGCCCGCGCCGTTGTCGGGGATCGGGTTTGCGGAGATCGAGCGGCGGCTGCGGGCGAGTTGGGGTGCAGAGGCTGCGGCTGGGAGCTCTGAGTCTCAAAAGATTGAGCTGCCTGACTTTGGATGGGTACGTTTTCGCAAGTCGGATGTCAGTGAGCCGCACCAGTGGCAGCCGCCGACGGTAAAGGCGCTCCAGACGACGGTGGGCAGTGCGCGAAACGTTGCCAATGCGGTCGATCCGGCGGCGGGGTTTGCCATGTTTTCGAGGGATGCCGATGCCCATGAGCCGCTGCGGCTGCGGGATCTGCTGGAGATCCGGCCGGCGTCAGCGGAGCTGCAGGTGGTGGAACCGGCAGAGTCGTTGGTGAAGCGGTTTGTGGCGAGCGCGATGTCGCTCGGATCGCTGAGTCCGGAGGCGCACCAGACGGTGACCGCGGCGATGAACATGATGGGGGCGCGATCGAATACGGGTGAGGGCGGGGAGGATCCGGCAGTGTATCGGCTGGCTGGGATCGAGGGTTTCCGGACGCTGGCGGGTGGAGGCGGGGAGATGTCGGCGGCCTATGCCGGCAATGCAGGGGCTACGGCGGTGGCCGAGATCGTGGCCGCGCCGGCCGTGCACGTGAGCCTGAGCAACAAGATCAAGCAGGTGGCCTCAGGGCGGTTTGGCGTGACGGCCGAGTACCTGGCGCACGCCGAGGAGATTGAGATTAAGGTGGCGCAGGGGGCCAAGCCTGGCGAGGGCGGGCAGCTGCCGGGGCACAAGGTCACCGGGCTGATCGCGCGGCTGCGGCATGCGCAGCCGGGGGTGAGCCTGATTTCGCCGCCGCCGCACCATGACATCTACTCGATAGAAGACCTGGCGCAGCTGATCTATGACCTGAAACGTGTGAATCCGCGGGCGCCGGTGGGGGTCAAGCTGGTTTCGAGCTTCGGTGTGGGAACCGTGGCGGCGGGTGTGGCGAAAGCCTATGCGGATTACGTGGTGATCGCGGGGAACTCGGGTGGAACGGGTGCGGCGGCGTTGAGTTCGATCAAGTATGTGGGGTCGCCGTGGGAGTTGGGCGTGGCGGAGGCGCAGCAGGCGCTGCGTGCCAACGGGATGCGCGGTCGGGTGCGGCTGCGGGCCGATGGTGGGCTGGCGACGGCGCGCGATGTGCTGATTGCGGCGCTATTGGGGGCCGATGAGTTTGGCTTTGGTACGGCGGTGCTGGTGGCGCTCGGGTGCGATATGGCGCGGCAATGTCACCTGAACACGTGTCCGGTGGGCATAGCGACGCAGAAGCCGGAGCTGCGGGCGAAGTTTCGCGGCAAGCCGGAGCATGTGGTGACGCTGTTCCGGGAGCTGGCGACGGATCTGCAACGGTTGCTCGCGAAGTTCGGGCTGCCGTCGCTGGAGGCGGCCATCGGGCGTGTGGATCTGCTGCAGCAGGTGCGTGCGGGCGGGGACCTGGATCTGACGCCGATGCTGGCGCAGGTCGGTGAAGGACCTCTGCACTGGATGGGCGAGCGCAATGACCGGCCGGGTGGATCGGAGACTGACGAGCGGCTGGATGAGGCCTGGACCGAGCCGGCTATGGCGGCTGTGCGGCGCGGCGAAACTTTTGTGGTGGAGTCGGCGATTTCGAATGCACACCGATCGGTGGGGGCGCGGTTGTCGGGTGAGTTGGGGCTGGCGCGGTCGGCGGGGCAGGTGAGCACGGCGGATGTGCGGTTTGAGCTCCAAGGTGTCGCCGGGCAGTCGTTTGGAGCGTTTGCGAACGCCGGGATGACGTTACAGCTTTCGGGGCTGGCGAATGATTTCGTCGGCAAGGGGCTGTGTGGGGCGGACCTGGTGCTGCGCGCGGTGGGCCGGGCGGCGCGGAACAGCCAGGAACATGCCTTGCTGGGCAATGTGGCGCTCTATGGTGCCACGGCCGGGCGGTTATTTGCGGCGGGACGTGCGGGTGAGCGGTTCGCGGTGCGGAACTCAGGTGCAATCGCGGTGGTGGAGGGCATTGGCGACCACGGCTGCGAGTACATGACCGGCGGCGCGGTGGTTGTTCTGGGCGAGATCGGGATCAACTTCGGTGCGGGCATGACGGGCGGCACGGCGTGGGTGTTCGACGAGGACGGTGATGTGCTGAAACGCCAGCGGTTTCATGCGGAGTTTCTGGAAGCAACGCCGTTTGGGCAGTGCTCGGCGGAGCAGACGACCGGTCTGCGCGGTTTGTTGGAGGAGCACCGGCGGCTGGCACTGAGTCAACGAGCGGCTTGGATGCTCGAGGACTGGGCGGAGCAGGCGGGGAAGTTTGTGCTGTTTACCCCTAAGCCGCAGGCCTGAGTGTCCCGTTTAGGGCAAAACAGAGGGTGATCTGCAACGCGGGTGGGAGAGATCTGACGGACGTGCCCGTGTAGCATTGGGTCTGTGAAACGAGTGCAAGGTGCCAATGCCTAGACCCATCATTGTGACCGGCGCGGCGGGGTTTATCGGCCGTAATACGGTGGCCGAGCTGAACCGGCGCGGCGAAGACGAGCTGATCCTTGTGGATGAACTGGGCAAGGATGAGAAATGGAAAAATCTTGTCGGGCTCCAGTATGAGGACATTGTTTCGCCTGACGAGTTTCTGGGGCTCATCGAGGACGGAACCTTCGCCGAGGCGCGCGCGTGCATTCATCTCGGGGCGTGCAGTGCGACGACCGAGCGCGATGCGGATTTTCTGCTGCGAAACAACTACCAATACACCCGGGTGCTTTGTAATTGGGCGCTCGGCAACGACATCCGCTTCGTGTATGCCTCGAGCGCCGCTACCTACGGCGATGGAGCCCAGGGTTACGACGATGACGATGCGGTCACGCCTACGCTAAAGCCCTTAAATATGTATGGGTATTCGAAACACATGTTCGATCTTTGGGCGCTGAAGCGAGGTCTGTTCGAGCAGGCCGAGGGCGGCAACATCGTTGGGCTGAAGTATTTCAACGTGTTCGGGCCGTACGAGGATCACAAGGGCGAGATGCGCTCGGTGGTGGCGAAGAGCTTCGAGCAGATTCGGGCGACAGGGAAGGTGCAGCTGTTCAAGAGCTACCGGCCGGAATACCCGGATGGAGGGCAAAAGCGGGATTTCGTCCCGGTGAGGGACGCCGTGGATGTCACGTTATACTTTGCCTTGCAAGAGGCGGAGGCGCCGGGCGGACTGTTCAACTGCGGCACCGGACAGGCGCACACATGGGTGGACTTGGTGACACCGGTTTTCGAGGCCATGGGTCTTCCGGTTGCGATTGAATATATTGAAATGCCTGAGGCTCTGCGGGGCAAGTACCAGTACTTTACGGAGAGCGACGTTATGAAGCTGCGTGGCGCGGGATACAACAAACTATTTACGCCGCTAAATTTGGCGGTGCGGGCGTACGTGGCAGAGCACCTTCTACCCCGGGCGGAGATGGCGTAGAATTTGGTCGAGCCGTGAGCTATGAGGACTTCAGCGGTAAGTCGTAAAGGCCGACTGCTGGGGATGAACGACGCGTATGCTGGAGCGGATGTCTTCGTTGATCGTCATCTACCCTGGCAGCTTCGACCCGCTTACGAATGGGCACCTGGATGTGATTGCGCGTGGAGCCAAGCTGGCTGGCGAGCTGGTTATCGCGGTTCTGCGCAACACGGCCAAACCCGACCCTCTGTTCAGTGTGGAGGAGCGCGAAGAGATGCTGCGCGAGGCCACGATCAGCATGGGCAACGTGTCGGTGGCCTCGTTTGACGGTCTCTTGGTCGATTTTGCGCGGGCCCGTCAGGCGCGGGCCGTTTTGCGCGGCATTCGGGCTATTTCAGACTACGAGTACGAGTTGCAGATGGCGATGATGAACCGCAAGCTGGCGCCCGAGATCGAGACACTGTTTCTGATGCCGGCGGAGAAGTACACCTATGTGAGTTCGCGATTGATCAAGGGTGTGGCGAAGCTGGGTGGCGATGTGCGGGATCTGGTGCCACCGAATGTGCATGCTCGATTAACTGCGCGGACATAAAAAATGCTACATCTTTGGTGCTGGAACGGACTTCTGCGACACTGGGACGCATGAGTTTCCAAGGCAGGAAGATCTTTTCTGACAGGATTAATCGCATCGAGGTTTCAGCCACGATGGCGATCACGGCGGAGTCGTTGAAGATGAAGGCGGCTGGTATTGATATGGCCGATTTCGGTGCGGGCGAGCCGCATTTTTCGACGCCCCAGCACATCAAGGATGCGGCGATAGCGGCGATCCAGAACAATTTTACGCGTTATACGGCGGTTGCTGGTGTTCCGCAGGTCCGGCAGGCCATTGTGGATCGTCATGCGGCAGATTTTGGGTCAGCGTACGCGCCGGATGAGTGTGTCTTTACCACGGGCGGCAAGCTGGCGCTGTTCAATGCGATGGAGGTGCTGATCGATCACGGCGATGAGGTGATTTTGCCGGTGCCGTATTGGGTGAGCTACAAGGACATTATCCAATACGCCGGGGGTACGCCGGTGTATGTGCAGACTGCGGAAGCGGAGAACTTTCGGCTGACGGCGGCAATGGTAGAGGCGGCAATCACGCCGAAGACGAAGGCGATTGTGATCAATACGCCTTCAAACCCTTCGGGCGCGGTGATGAGCGCGGCGGATCTGGAGGGGATTGTGCGCATGGCGCATGACCGCGGGATTTACCTGCTGCTGGATGAGTGCTATGTGTACCTCACTTTTGCGGGGAAGCCCGTCAGCGCCGGATCCTTCACGGATTGCAAGGAGCACATGATCATCCTGGGTTCGCTCTCGAAGACGTATGCGATGACGGGCTGGCGGGCTGGATTTGCGCTAGGGCCGCGGCAAATTATTGGGGCGATGAGCAAGCTGCAATCGCAGTCGACGTCCAATACGGCGAGCATGGTGCAGCAGGCGTCGATTGCCGCGGTGAAGGGTTCGCAGGCCTGCGTGGGAGAGATGAATGCGGAGTATAAGAAGCTGCGCGACCGTGTATTGGAGGGATTCAAGACGATTCCAGGCTTGACGTGCACGGTTCCGGAGGGTGCGTTTTACGTATATCCAAACGTCAAAGCTTTCTTGGGTAAGGGTGGCATTGGGACGGCAACGGCGCTGGCGTCCAGGTTGCTGACCGAGGCGCACGTGGTGACGGTCCCGGGCGAAGCATTTGGGACAGCGGAGCACATCCGCTTGTCTTACGCGGTAGCGCCGGATGTGATTGATAAGGGAGTGGAACGACTGCGGGCGTTTATGAGTCATTTGGGTTAGCTACGCGTGTTCGTGTTCCAATTCAGGTCGTGAACCGGTGGTACCGTGGCTTTCGTACCCATCAAGAGTTACGATCGACACCTTGGCGCGGCTGCACAAACCGATAGGATAGGGGCATATGGCCTTGCAGGAATATCTCGAAACGCCTCCGTTTGCCGCCATCGTGCTGGCCGGGGGAAGTGGAACGCGCTTTTGGCCCAGAAGTCGCCGGGCACGTGCCAAGCAGGTGCTGCAGTTGGACGGCGAAGGCACAATGATCCAAAGCACGCTGGCGCGTCTGGAGGGTATGGCCGCCGGACCGAATGTCTGGGTGATCACCAATGACCTTCTGGCGGCGACCATTGCGGAGCAGTTGCCCGATGTGCTGCAGGAACGACTGCTGCGGGAGCCCGCTGCGCGCAATACAGCGCCCGCCTGTGCGCTGGTAGCCTTTCTGCTGGAAAAGAGAGCGCCTGCGACGGTGCTGGGTGTATTTCCATCCGATCATGTCATTGGCGATCCCGAGCGGTTTCGCCTGGTGCTGCGGGCTGGGGTGCAGGTGGCCTCGAGCGGGCCGCGCATGGTGGTGATCGGGGTTCCACCGACACGGCCGGAGACGGGCTACGGATATATCGAGCTTGGCGCGGCTTCCAAACCCGTGCAGGTAGGGCCAGAGTGCATCTCGCTGTGGCGGGTGCGACGGTTTACGGAAAAACCGGATCACCAGAGGGCCCGGCATTTCGTCCGCGCCGGAAACTACGTCTGGAACAGCGGCATGTTTTTGTGGAGTGCGTCGACTTTGGCCGGGGCCATCCGGGAGCACAAGCCGGAGATGGCGAAGCTGCTGGAGGAGATCGCTGCAGCTTGGGAGACGCCAGCTTTCGAGGAGACGTTTGCGCGATTGTACCCGCATTGCGAGTCGGTTTCGATTGACTACGCGGTGCTGGAGCCGAGGTCGGCTAAGGGCGAGGTGGAGTCTCAGCTGTACTGTCTACCGGGAGATTTTGCCTGGAATGATCTTGGTTCATGGGCGGCGCTTTACGAGCACATGGCCGAGGATGGCCTGGTGCAGAAAAACAATGTGATGGAGTCTGAACACGGCGTGGAGATCACCTCCTCCGGATGCTATGTATATGCTCCGGGCAAGGCCGTGGCGTTGGTAGGTGTGAAGGACTTGGTTGTGGTGCAGACCGAAGACGCGCTGCTTATTACCACGCGCGACGGGTCTCAGGATGTGGGCAAGGTTGTGGCAGAGCTGAAGAAGGCTGGGCGGGTAGACCTGATTTGATGAGCGAAGGAAAAACTACATCGGCGCAAGGAGCGCCCGTTGGACCCGGGGCGGTGAAGTTCGGAACCGACGGATGGCGGGGCATCATCGCCGACGATTTCACCTATGACAATGTGCGCGTGGCAGCTCGGGCGATCGCGCAGTACGTGCTGGAGGAAGAGAAACCGGAGGCCGGCGTGTGCATCGGCTATGACACCCGGTTCGGATCGCGTTCCTTCGCGCGCTTAGTTGCGGAGGTTATGTCCGAGGCGGGTATACCTGTCTTCTTCGCCAACAAGGTTACGCCCACGCCGGAGCTTTCCTACGCGGTCCGCGAGCGCCGGGCGGCGGGTGGAGTGATGATTACCTCCAGTCATAATCCTGCTGAGTGGAATGGTGTGAAGTACAAGGCGCACTACGGTGGCTCGGGCAAACCATCAATCATCGCAAAAATCGAGCAGAATCTTTACAAGCCGTTCGAGCGGGCGGCGGTGCCCGGGCCCATTCAGGAAGTGGATTTTGCGCCTGCCTACCTTGCGGCGCTGAAGAGCTTTGTCGATCTTGAAGCGATCAAAGCGTCGGGGTTCCGGTTTTTGCTCGACAGCATGTACGGAGCAGGACAAGGGTACATCGCAGGTATTTTCGATGAGGCAGGCATTCCCTACGTGGCGATCCGTAATGAGGTGAATCCGGCGTTTCCGGGCATCAATCCGGAGCCGATTCTGCCGCACATCGCCCTAAGCCAAACGATGGTGGTCGAGCAGCGCTGCGACGCCGGCATGATCACGGATGGGGATGCGGACCGCATCGGCGCCGTGGATGAACACGGCAACGTCGTCGACGCGCACAAAATCTTTGCGATCCTTCTGCAATGGCTGCTCACCCGCAAAGGCTGGCCGGGCGATGTCACGCGAGCGTTCAATACGACGAAGATGCTGGACCGTATCGCTGCCAAGTATGGCCGGACGCTGCATGAGCATGGGATTGGATTCAAGTATGTGTGCGATCTGATGCTGGAGAAGGATATCCTGATCGGCGGTGAGGAGTCAGGCGGCGTTGGCATTAGCCGTCACCTACCGGAACGGGACGGTTTGTTGAACAGTCTTCTTCTAGGCAACGTGATGGCCGACGAGGGCAAGACGCTGGGGCAGTTGGTGGCGGCGCTGCAGGAAGAGTATGGCGAGCACCAGTATGGTCGTATTGACATGCACATCACGGAAAATCTGAAGCAAGGGGCGATTCGGCGGGCCGGCAGCGGTCTCACCGAGATCGCAGGGCGACGGGTGTTGCGGACCGAGACCATGGACGGCATCAAGTTCTTTTTGGACGAGAAGGCCTGCACGGAGAAGGAGAATGCGGCCGAGACGTGGCTGCTGCTGCGTGCGAGTGGAACGGAGCCGCTGTTGCGGGTGTATTGCGAGAGCTGCAGTGTGGCGAGTGTGGAAAGCATTCTCGCTGCAGCAAAGGAATTCGTTCTGGCGGGTGAGACGGCTTGAGCGATCGGGTGACGATTGAGACTGGGGGCATTCTGTTCGATATGGATGGGGTGCTGGTGAGCTCGATTGAGAGTGTGCGGCGCTGCTGGCGTGCTTGGGCCGAGCACTATGGTGTCGAGAACCCGGATGCGATCGAGATTCCGCATGGAACCCGAGCGGTCGATGTGATGCAGATGCTGAAGCCGGGGGTAGAGGTGAAAGAGGGTCTGCGTTTCATTGAAGACCTCGAGGTGGCCGACGTGGCTGACACGCGGGTGCTTGCGGGAGCCCGAGAGCTGCTGGCAAGTCTGCCGGCGCATCGGTGGACGGTGGTGACTTCGGCGACGCGACCGCTGGTACTGAGCCGTCTGGGGGCAGCGGGCCTGATGGTTCCCGATGGCCTGGTTACGGCGGAGATGGTAGAGCGCGGCAAGCCGGACCCTGAACCGTACCGTCGCGGGGCCGAGGTGCTGGGGCTTTGTCCCGAGGACTGCATTGTCGTGGAGGACGCGGTTAGTGGGGTAAGAGCGGGCGTGGCTGCGGGAAGCCGGGTGCTTTGCGTGGAAGGAACGTATCCGACGGAGGAGCTGCGTGCCGCGGGGGCAACGTGGGTAGTGGCATCCCTGAGCGCTATCCTCGCGCGCGAGACCGATGGAGGTTTGCAGCTAGAGCTGGCGCACCGGACCTAGATGAGTGATGCACACGCGGCGGCGTAACGCGCCTAATCCGATGCCCGTCACTTAGCAGTTGTATCGTGCGGAGGGCTATGATGGCGCTCACACCATTCGCGAGAATGACTGTATTGCGGAGGTCATCTTTCGCTGTAAATTATCTCTTGAAAGAGCTGAAAGTAAACTGCAGCTGTATTCATCAGGTAGATTAAGAGGCTGTTCTTGCAGCCGCACGATGCCGAGATAGAGCCTGTTACAGCTTTCAAACGAAGGACCTGATCATTCGGCTGATCAGGATGTAGGCGAATGCGATGTAGTCGAAGCCTTGCAGGCTAAGGTCGAGGCCTTCGTAGTCTCTTGCGTGTCTTCGGGACCGGGGAGCCCATGCGAAGCTTCGTTCAACGAACCCATCATTTGGGCAGCAGGAGGACAGCCTCGTTTGGCTATGGGTGCTTGACCAGGCTGAGCCGGATGCCGTGCTGTTGCGCGGCTTCGGCGGCATGATCGCCAGTGTAGCCCTGATCGACGTAGGCCAGTTCGACCGAACCGCCGGCCACCTGCCGGACCTCTTCGATCACCGCCGCAAACTGCTCGCGGTCGCCGTTTGGAGCCGCTGTGACCTTCAGCGCATCAAGTGTCCGAGTGTCGCGACCGCGATATACCTTCGATCCCTTGCGCCGCTTGGCGCCATCGTAACCTGCACGACCGCCGCTCTCCGGCGTGGATTGCCGCGCGGCTGTCGACGCATACCGCCGTCGGCTGGCCCTTGCACCCTCCGAAGAGCCGCAGCAACCCTTGCACCTGGGCCACCAGGATCTCGAAACGCCAGCCTCGATCCAGCGACGCATCCCGGGGTACACCGGTGGCAGATCGTTCGGCAGGTAATGCAACTAGTTAACCGTCCGCACAATACAACAAACGCCGTGAACAGCTCCCGAAGGCTATGCTTCCGGCTACGGCCGTTCTCGCGGCTTAACAGCCTGCCTGGTTACATGGTTGATGCTCTTGGAGGAAGTTTTAAACGCCTGATTGGGATTACACGGTGGAGAACCTCGGGGTGTTCATCAGCCGGGTCGGCCTCCAGCAGAGGCTCAAGTTTTGAGGTGCATTTCTGCCGCTGATCGGACACGTCCTGAGCGGCCTGACTGGGATCGGGATCCATCCACAAAAGGGGTAATCTTGCCCGAAGGTCTCCCACGCTGACCAAGGCAAGGAGGACGCCTCCCTCGCTGCTGGGTGCGGGGATGCGGCCGGCTCGGCAGGATCTGTTGGGTGCGCTGGATGCACCGCCGGAGCCTCGGGTTGAGCAGGGGGAGCGGCAGTTGCGGCGGTTTTCGCGGGTGAGTCCGGGTGCCGATGGTGCGGAAAGGGCGCTGGAGAAGGGGGTGGGCGGGTTTGTGGACGAAGCAGGGATGG
>CAXSBL010000058.1:0-17845 GCA_964235515.1 uncultured Bryocella sp. | reverse complement strand
CATTGGTGAAGAAGCCCTGACCGTTAGGGTGCCGGCCAGATCCCAATCCGTAACGTGTAGTCGCGTTGTGTTGACCAATCCTCAAACGAGGTCGACGAACTGGTTCGCGAAGGCCTTGTCGTCCTCGCTGGTGCCGGTGAGTAGAAAGCTGTTTGTTGTCTTTGCTTGACCGGTCTGCCCGTCGCCCTCTACTGCGGTGATTAGGTAGACGCAGCCGAACCAGTGGGCTTCGGCGAAGTCGGTGGGGGACCATTGGGCTGGGTGGTCGGGGTGGGAGTGGTAAAAGCCTATGATGTCGAGACTTTGGGCGCGGGCTTCGCGCTGGGCCTTGATGAGCTCCAGAGGTGAAATGTGATAGCGGTTGTGGGCGCTGTCCGTGCGGGTGTTGCCGGCGCGGATGAGGTCGGCTACTTCGAGGTCGGCGGGGGTGACGCGGCCGAGCAGGATGCCGCAGCACTCGTGCGGGTAGGTTTCTTCGCCGTGGGCGCGGAGCTGGTCGTAGAGGGTGCGGGGGATGGTGAGGGTTGGTGTTGCCTGGGGTGAAGTATCGGTCACAACAGCAGGTTCCCTTCGGGAATGACAGAAAGAAGAGCAAGGTCAACAGCAAACGCATTTTACCTACGGCAATGACAAACCAACCGCAGGCGTTCCCGCCTAGGCGTTCTGGCCGGCAAACTGTTCGGAGTCTATGGCGTCGGCGGCGGCTTCCTCAGGAGTCGGCTCGGTCCAGAAGCGTTCAGAGAGGTATTTATCGGCGGAGTCGCAGAGGATGGTGACGATGACGGCTTCGCGGCCGGCGCGGGCTTCTTCCGTGGCTACATCAAGCGAAGCGCAGACGGCGGCGGCGGCGGAGACGCCGAGGAGCAGGCCCCCGGTGGTAGCGAGGCGCTTGGCCATGCGGTAGGCGCGCTCGGTGGGCATGGCGATGTTGCGCTCGGCGAGGTGGGCGTCGTAGATGGGCGGGACGATGGCCGTTTCCATGTGCTTTAGACCTTCGAGTCCGTTGAACGGGGAGTCGGGCTGCATGGAATAGCAGTGGATGGCGGGGTTGAGCTCGCGCAGCCGGCGGGTGGTGCCCATGAAGGTGCCGCTGGTGCCGAGGCCGGCGATGAAGTGGGTGATGCGGCCCTCGGTTTGCTGCCAGATTTCGTTGGCGGTGCCGTAGTAGTGGGCACGCCAGTTGTTTTCGTTGCCGTACTGGTCGGCGTAGAAGTAGAGATCGGGGCGCTCGGCGGCGAGTTTGCGGGCCATGCGGATGGCGCCGTCGGAGCCTTCGCCGGGGTTGGTGTAGATGATCTCGGCACCGTAGGCGGCGAGTATTTGCTTGCGCTCCGGGCTAACGTTGGAGGGCATGCAGAGGGTGACGGGAAAGCCGCCCTCGGAACCGAGCATGGCGTAGGCGATGCCGGTGTTGCCGCTGGTGGCGTCCAGCAGGCGCATCCCCGGGCGGAGTTGGCCTTTGCGTCGGGCATCCGCAACGATCGCGGAGGCGGCACGGTCCTTGACGCTGCCACCGGGGTTGGCCCATTCGGCCTTGCCGAGGATCTGGATGCGCCCGGGGGCGCCCGGAACGCCTTCAAGGAGCTTGTTCAGGCGCACCAGCGGGGTGTTGCCGACGCGGTCCTGGAGGGTGGTGCCCAGAGGGGAGTTGGCGGAGGCTGTGAGCTGGGCGGAGGTGGGGTTCGCTAGGTCCATGATGCGGTCTGCCGTCCTTCATATTCGCCGCGGGAGAGCTCCTGATTGAAGCCATGCCCGGCAGTGTGCGAAAGTTTAGATGCGACTGTAGCCAAGCGGCTTCGCCGACTGACTGATCCAGGTGTAAATTCCCGGGTCAGACGGTAGAGCGAAGAGGCAAGCTGAGGGAAGTCTGGAGCCTATGCCGAAGCAGAAGATCAAGCTGTTGACCTTTGACGAGGTGGTTTCCACCCTCGGCAATGAACGATTCGATGTATCGCCCGCAAGCGGCGGTGCAAAGGGTGTGAGCGGGGCGCGGCGGGTGTCCAAGTACGGCTGCGCCGCGGAGATTGCGCCGAGCGGGATCAAGGAATCGCCGCTGAAGCTGCTGACCAAAGGCGGATGGGTGTTGAACGGCGAGATCTCGCACATCCTGGACAAGGGATACCAAAAATTTCTGGCGACCTCCAAACTGCAGATTCCCGCGACGGCGGATCACCTACGGGCGATCCACCGGTTCGAGGAGGAGTTTCGCGAGGCCTCCGGGGCGCTCTCGCTTTATAACGAAGCGATGGGGACCACCAGCGATGTGTATGTGTATGACCGGGTGAAGGGGCGCGAGACGGTTTAGGTACCGGCCTGCGGAAAGGTGGCTGGTGTCAGCGTTGCGGGCCGCGCGTGCGCTGCCATTCGCGGTAGGCCTCACTTTTGCCCATCCCGCGATTACGCGCCACCTGCTTGAGCGCGTCCTTTTCGGTTAGCTGCGATGCCGTCATGAGTTGCCGCACCTCGCCGGCCACTGAAAGAACCTCTGGCTGAGCCGGGCCGCCGCCCGCTTCCGGCGAGAGCAGGAGCACCATTTCGCCACGGACCGTGGCCCGGGCTTCGAGGGTGTGGAGAACGTCGGCTGCGGGGCCGCGAAGGAATTCTTCGTGAAGCTTGGTCAGCTCGCGGGCGAGAACTACGGGCTGCGCCGGTCCGAAGACCGCGATGATGTCAGCGAGGGCGCCGAGGATGCGGTGCGGGGTTTCGTAAAAGATCTCCGTGCACGCTTGTCCAGCTTCAGCGGGTGGACGACGGTGGAGTGCTTCTAGGACGGAGCGCCGCTGGCCTTCTTTCGAGGGCAAAAAGCCGTTGAAGGTAAAGTGTTCGGTGCTCAAGCCGCTCGCCACGAGGGCGCTGAGAGCGGCGTTGGCGCCGGGGACGGGAAAGACGGGGACGCCGGCGGCGATCGCTTGGCGCACGAGAGCCTCGCCGGGGTCGGCGATGGCGGGGGTGCCGGCGTCGCTGACGATGGCCAGGCGGCCGCCATTTTTGAGCGCTTCAATGAGTTCGCCGGCGCGGCCGCCTTCGTTGTGGAGGTGGAAGCTGACGGTGGGCTTGCGGATGCCGAAGTGATTGAGGAGCTTTTGGGTCTGGCGGGTGTCCTCGCAGGCGATGCGGTCGACGGAGCGCAAAATGCGGAGGGCACGGAGGGTGATGTCTTCGAGGTTGCCGATCGGGGTGGCGACGAGGTAGAGGCCAGGGGCGATCGGGGTCTGCTGCGGGCCGTGTTCTTCAGGAGTTTCGGTAGGGGTACCTTCTACGCCCGTCTGGATATCCATGGCGATGGTGGAGGCGGGGCCGCTCACGCGTCTCTCCGGTCGGGAACCGGGAGGTGTGTGAGGCGGATCTGGCCCATGGCGCGCTCCAGGCTGGCAGGCGTGAGAATGCCGACCATCGCGCCGTCTTCCACCACCGGGATGAACTCGCTGGCGCCGAGCGTGGCGGCGCGGCGGAGCGCATCGGGGAGCTTTTCTTCGGGATCAGCGAGTTGCAGCGAGCGGGCCATGGCGCCCTGGAGATAGCTGTCGCCTTCGGTTTGAAGACGCGTGGCCAGCGCCGTACGGGAGATCCAGCCGACAAGACGATCGCCGCGCACGACGGGGAAGGTGTCCTGCAGCGTGTGGGTGGTACGCAGCAGAGCGTCGCGCAGGGTGCCGGAGGCAGGCAGCGGGAGGTACTCGGTGAGCATGACGTCGCGCACGGTGAGGGCGGTAGCGTCGGCGGCCCCCACGGCGGCGACCTTGGTGACGTAGTTCATGAACAGCAGCGTGAGGCCGGCCAGAACAGGCCACACGAGACCGAGGAAGATGCCTACAGCAAGCAAGGCGGCAGCAATCGCGGTGCCTACGCCAAAGGCGGGCCGTTTGCCGATCCTGCCGCCCAGTCCCTGTCCCAATCCCAATCCCAGTCCGGGAGCGGACCCGGCAGCGGCTTCGGGGGTTGGGAGGTCGCCGTTGGAGGCAGTTGGGTGCTCGCCCGGTGCCGTTGCTGTGGGCTTTGACGGGTTCGACATTTTGGACAACTTGGGTATGGCGGCACCAAAGAACTTCTGGGCCGCGAAGCGTTTGGTGGGCAGAAGATTAACGATCCCCAGTGCGACCTGGAGCCACACGGCGCTGCGCAGGACGTGTTCCACGCTGATCCAGGGCTGGCGGAAGAGCGTGACCTCCGGAGCGACGCCGTAGGCAAAGCCCACCAGCAGAAGCGCGGCGAGAATGTTGGCGGCGGATCCGGTCCAGGCGATGAGGCGCTGACTGGCTTTGGGGAGACCGCCGTTGCGGGGTTCGAGCGCCATGACCGCGCCGAAGGGGAGTAGAAACAGAGCGCGAACAGGAGCACCGGTGTAGGCGGCGGCGACGGCGCGGGCGATCTCGCGGACGAGGATCGCCGCCAGCAGGACAAGCCAGAGGCCTACACCGCGAACGATGCCGCCGGTAGCGATCTCGGAGTAGCCGGCGGCCAGCGCCAATAATAGGAGCAGCGACAGATGTATACGGACGTGGACGCCCAACCAACGACCGAACGGGATAGCCATGTGCAGCACAGCTTGATTGTAGAGGGTCTGGTTGCGGAGGACGTGATTGGCGGGGAGCTACATCGTCGAGGATTGGGTAGAGTCACCCCGAACGACGGGGCCAGGACTCGCAAAGGCTATGCTTTGGAGACGTATGAGAGTGATTGGGGGAGAGTTCCGTTCCAGACGGCTGCAGACACCGCGCGGCGATGCCACCCGGCCGACCAGCGACCGTCTACGCGAGACGCTGTTCAACGTGCTGGGGCCAGCGGTGGACGGGGCGCGGTTTCTGGATCTGTACGCCGGTTCGGGGGCGGTGGGCGTGGAGGCGCTGAGCCGCGGTGCGGCGTTCGCGGGCTTTGCCGAGCGTGGACCGGCGGCGTTGGCGGCGATTCGAGCGAACCTGGCGGCTTTGGGGCTGGGCCCCAGGTCGAACGTGGAGAGCCGGACGGTGACGGCAGCGCTGGGACGTGTGCTCGAAGCACGGGAGAGCTTTGACTTCGTGTTTCTGGATCCGCCGTATGAGGCGGTGAGCGAGTACACGGAGACACTGGGGCTGCTGGGACGTGAGTCGGCCCGATTGCTGCGTCCGGAAGCGGTGGTGATCGCTGAGCATGCGCGACGGCAGGCTTTGCCGGACCAGTTCGGGGCGCTACGGCGCCGGCGGGTGCTGGAACAGGGTGATGCGGCGCTCAGTTTTTATGCAGCGGTTCCCGAGGAAACTTCTGGACGAGAGTGAGACGGGATGATCCGCTCGGCGGGTCGGCCGACTACAGGCTTTTACAGCTGGGCTATCGAGGGGTATAGCCTCCGCCTTCGTGGCTGCCGGTCCGCAGATCGATGCGGAAGGAAACGTCTCGGTCGGAGAACATGTCCCAGCCGGTGCCGTGGAGGGTACCGTTTTGGAGTTCGCCGAGCGTGACGCCCTCCCAACTGAGGCGCGCGGTCTGCCACCGAATGCCCTCCGGGCCGACGGCGATGACCGCGTGGAAGCCTGCCAGGAGCAGGAGGTTTTCCCCGGGAGCGGGCAGGACGGCGCAGACCGGGCGCAGAGGGAGGAAGTCTGCCGCGCCGGGAGACGTCGTGTGTATGAGATAGCCGTAACCTCCGGCCACGGCCAGCAGGTCATCGGGGGCCGGGCAGGACCACAGGCCCGAGGGCAGGGTGGGCTCCTGAAATCCCAAGGCGCAGGTGGCGAGAAAAAGGCCGCCGGCTGCGGGTTTGATCTCGAGCAGCAGGGCACCCCGGTTGAGTGCGTCCTCCTCGCCGGGTACCTGCTGTGGGTAGGTGAATTGACGTGCGGGCAGGATTAGCGGGGGATGGCGGAGGATCCGTGCGGCCCAACTGTGGGGAAAAGCTTCGGTATGGAGCTGGACTTCGTGTGTGGGGGTCAACGCAGGTGCTCCCAGCCGCCGGAGGTGAGTTCGCTCTGGGCGCCGTCGGCGGCGATGGCGGTGATGCGGGGCTGACCGGGTCTTTGTTTCACCAAGCGTCCGATTTCGGTGACACGCACGCCCGCGAGGGTGCGGGGAGTGCGTTGGTCTGGATCCGCTGCGAAGAGCAACTCGTAGTCTTCGCCCCCGTTCAGGGCCAAATCAAGAGCTGTTGCAGGTCCGAGAGCGGCGGCAAGCGGGTGCAGCGGCAGGTCCGGAAGACGGACTTTCGCGGCGAGGTGCGAAGCTTCGCAGAGGTGGCCGAGGTCGGTGGAAAGACCATCGCTGAGGTCCATGGCGGCGGTGGCTAGACCTCGCCGTACGAGGGCCAGACCAGGGGCCAGGCGAGGTTCCGGGAAGAGCTGAGGGTGCGGGTTTTCTTCGAGGGGTTTCGCTGGCCGTTTGGGCTTTTTCGCGTTTGGGATCACGTTTTGCAGCAGGCGAAGTTCCGCGGCGGCGCCGCCGAGCGTTCCGGTGCAGAAGAGACGGTCCCCGGGCCGGGCGCCGCTGCGGCGGAGGGCGCGCCCGGTGGGAACGGCGCCGAGGAGCACGATGTCGGCCAGGATTTCGCTCCCGGGGGCCTGCGAGGTGTCGCCGCCGGCAAGGCTCACCTTTGCTTTGGCGGCAAGGTTCAGCAGGCCGTCGAGAAAGCCATTCAGCCAGGTTGGATGGGCGGCAACCTCCTTGGGCAGGGCGAGGGAGAGGAAGGCGGCGACCGGGCGGGCGCCCATGGCGGCGAGGTCGCTCAGGCCGCGTGCCAGGGTGCGATGGCCCACGGAGGCGGGCGAGTGCCAGCAGCGGCGGAAATGTCGGCCTTCGAGGCAAAGATCTGTGGTGACGACGATCTCTTCACCGGCCCGGGGGCGAAGGATGGCGCAGTCGTCGCCGATGCCGAGGCTGATCTCGCGATTGGTAGCTTTACCGGCTCGCTGCCGGATCAGGTCAATCAGGGCGAGCTCTCCCAGGGGATGGCGGGCTTTGTTTGAGGAAAGGGGTTTAGCTGGCCTTCCTGGGCGCTTCATGGCTTCAGCATAGACGGTCTATCCAGAGGGAAATGGCTTGCTGCTTTCGCTATTTGGGTTGTGCCGATGCCGTAGGTCCGTTACCATTGCGGAAGTGAACGTTACCGGTGGTGTGGCCTCCGTCCCATGCCCACGCCGGTGAGTGTGGCGGCTTCCGCCGAATTCTTCTCTGTCTTGTTCGCCTTCCGGTGGACAGCCGCAGCGGAGCAGCAAGCTCCTCCCGGATTCAACATGAGCCAACGTTCGATTGTTTACGTAACGCGAGATGAGAGCGGGGAGACCGATCGTGTGTCGATCCCTATGCGCTACGTGTACCTGTTTGCGACGTCGGCCCTGGTGGGCATGTTCACGCTGGCGGGCATGGCGGGCAGCTACGGACGCATGCTGGTGAAGGTGGAATCCGTGAACCGGTTGCGAGCGGAGTTGGCCACCAGCCGCCGCGATTACCAGCACCTGGCAAAGACGGCGCATGAACGTGATGTGCAGGCGGCGAGTCTGAGTTCGCTGGCCGGTGAGGTCTCGGCCATCTACGGGCTGACCGCGGGCAAACTAACGTTGGCGCATGGGCCTTCGGTAAAGATCGGCAAGGCAGCGGTGGCGCAGCTGGGGAAGGCCCCGCTGAAAGACGAACTGGCTTACAACGACGACAGCTATTACAAGTCCCTGGACACCTTTTATGCGCTGCGGAATACGGCTGCGGGAGGCATCGCGCCGCCTTCGCTGGGGCTCAACCCTAGCCTTGGCTCGAGCGGAGCTTTGGGGGACTTGGCGGCCGGCGTGGACCTGGGAGCAGGTCTGAGCGGAAGCGGTGTACCCGATATGTGGCCGATTCTGGGGCCGATCACTTCGGGCTTTGGCGAGCGCACGGATCCGATCTTAGGTTTGGGTAACGGTGAATTCCACAAGGGCGTGGATATCGGTTCGCCGGATGGAACACCGGTGCATGCACCGGCTGCCGGCCGCGTGGTCAAGGCCGGGATGGGCACGGGCTATGGGCGCGAGATCCAAATCGACCACGGTAACGGAATTGTGACGGTGTACGGACATTTGCAGGGCTGGAACGTGACCGCCGGGCAAGAGGTCGTGAAGGGTGAGGTGATCGGATTTGTGGGTCACTCGGGCCGCACCACGGGGTCGCACCTGCACTACGAGGTCCAGGTGCGCGGCACGGCGGTGAATCCGCACAAATATCTGCGGACCACGATGGCGCAGCTGGGCAGCGGACCGGCTAACGGCCTGTAACCCGCTTCGATGCTCCTGACCGGTGCCTGTTCGAATAAGCAAAGGTGACGCTACAATCCTTGAATATGGCCTTCTTTGAACAACCGCTGGGCAAGAATGTCCGCTTCCTTTTGCCTTCGCTGAAGTTGAAGCAGCCGTGTGACGGCGGGATGACGGTGGAGCAGTCGGTCCACGAGTTCCTGATGGCGAACTTCGGGGGCTATACGGCGACGGCAGCGAACCTCTTCGGCTATTGGAAGGACGACGACGGCAAATTCAGCTACGGCGAACACCGTGAGTTCACCGTGGCGCTGACCGGCGAGCGGGGCCTGACGGAGCTGAAGCAGTTTCTTGGGGAGACCGCTCGCACGCTCGAAGAAAAATGCCTGTATGTGGACATTGCCGGGGTGGCGCTGCTGCTCTACGGCGATGTGACGCATGCAAAGATCACGGTCGGACTGAATGGCCAGCCGACCGTGACGCAGTAAATTCCTCTAACCTGAATCAGGCTTCGGCGAGCACCCGTTCGAAGACAGCGTCAATATTTTTGAGCTGGCGGTTGTAGTCGAAGGCGTGGTCGATCTGCCCGGGGGTGAGCAGGGCGGTGATGCGCGGCTCGGCGGCGATGCGCTGGCGGTAGTTCGGCGCGTTCGGATCTTCATCGGTCCAGGCGGCCATGGCATGGCCCTGCACGAGACGGTAGGCGTCTTCGCGGCTCATGCCGGCCTCGGCGAGATCGAGCAGGAGCTGGCCCGAGAAAACGAGGCCGCCGGTGAGCTCGAGGTTGCGCAGCATGCGCTTGGGATAGACGAGCAGACGGTCGATCAGCGTCGCGGTCTTGTCGAGCAGGTAGTCGGCGAGCATTGTGGTGTCGGGCAGGATGACGCGTTCGGCGGAGCTGTGCGAAATGTCGCGCTCATGCCAGAGGGCCACGTCTTCGAGCGCGGTCCCGGCGTTGCCGCGGACGACGCGGGCGAGGCCACAGATCTGCTCACTGGTGATGGGATTGCGCTTGTGCGGCATGGCACTGGAGCCCTTTTGCTTGGCGGAGAAGAACTCTTCGGCCTCGCGGACCTCCGTGCGCTGCAGGTGGCGGATTTCCGTGGCGATCTTGTCCAGCGTGGAGCACATCACCGCAAGGGTTGTGATGTACGCGGCGTGGCGGTCGCGCTGCAGGACCTGGGTGGAGATGGCGGCGGCTCGGAGGCCGAGACCGTGGAGAATGGCGGCTTCGTGCTCCGGCTTGAGGTGTCCGAAGCTGCCGACGGCGCCGGAGATCTTGCCCACGCGGAGGTCTTCCGCGGCGGCGTCAAAGCGGCGCAGGTTGCGGCCCATCTCGGAGTACCAGAGCAGGAGTTTCATGCCGAAGGTGGTGGGTTCGGCGTGGATGCCGTGGGTGCGGCCGATGGCGGGGGTGTGCTGAAACTCGACCGCGCGTCGCCTGAGGACCTCCCGCAGGCGCAGGATGCCGGCGCGGATAAGCGCGGACGCCTCGGTAAGGGCGAGTGCCTGGGCGGTGTCGACGACGTCGGTAGAGGTGAGGCCGTAGTGCAGCCAGCGGGCTTCGTCGCCACCGTCCCGGCCGATGTTTTCGGAGACTGCGGTGGTGAAGGCGAGGACGTCATGGCGGAGATCGCGCTCGAGCTCATCGATGCGCTCGACGGTGAAAGCAGCGCGCTCACGAATCGCGGCGGCAGCAGCGAGGGGGACGATTCCGGCTTGGGAGAGGGCGTCGGTGGCGGCGAGTTCGACGCGAAGCCAGCGATCAAACTTGCTGCGATCGGTCCAAAGGGCGGCCATCTCCGGCCGGGAGTAACGCGCAATCATTCAGGAATCCTTCCAAGGGGGCGAACTGGGCTGAGGGAGAGCTGGGCTGAGCAAAGACTTGCCCCCGTTTCCGCCTGGCTTCATCATAGGGCGTACCGTCTGCGGTTACGGACGGATTTCAGACCACCAGGTATGCAGGGTGGAGGATTCCACCTAATCTGGTGGGACACTTTCCGGAGGCACGTTGGAAGACCAATCGGCAGCAACGATCGACCGTATGCGGCTGGATCGCCTGGCGGAGTTCCGCTATCAGCTCAGGAAGTTTCTGAGTTTCAGCGAGACAGAGGCGGAGCGGTTCGGTATTGCTACGCAGCAGTATCAGCTGATGCAGGTGATTGGAGCGCTCCCGCCGGGTGAGTCGGCATCCATCAGCTTTCTGGCGGAGCGGATGATTTTGCGCCATAACAGCATGGTGGAGCTGGTGGACAGGGCGGAGCGGGCAGGGCTGGTGAAGCGCATATCCGACGAGCGTGATCTGCGACGTTCGCTAGTCGTGTTGACGCCCCATGGCGAGAACTTGCTGGCACGGCTGGTGGCCGCGCATTTGGAGGAGTTGGCGGGTTCCCTGGGCGAGAAGGTATTGACCGCGCTGCGTGAGGTCCGGGCCCCCTGGCAGGCTGAAGCGTAGTCCCTCGGGACGCTACGCCGACCTGCAACGGGTTTAGAAAAGCTCATCAAAGTGTGCGGAAGATGGGGAAAGGGTTCGGACGGCAACCCAAGGCTCAGGGTTGTTCTACGCCGAGAAGAACACTCATCTCCTCGTAGAGGAAGCCCCGGCCCGGCTTGTAGGGCTGCACCCATTTTCCGTCAAGCACGAACTGCGGGATGGCTCGTTTGCCTGTCTGAGCGATCACCTCATCCGCGGCGCCGGGGGTGCGTTCAATGTCGATCTCGCGGAAGGCGATGGCGTGCTGGTTCAAAAAACGCTTGGCTTCGCGGCAATCGCGGCACCAGTCAGCGGTGTAGACGAGTAACTCCATGCGGGTAGTCTCTTTCATAAACTGCCTGTGGAACGTTGCCGTACCTGTTCGGCACGGTTAAAACCGGTGGTTATTGCTCGTGGTAGTTGCGCATCAGACCGCCGTCGATGCAGTACGTTGAACCTGTGACATACGCCGCTTCATCGGAGGCGAGAAACGCGACCAGACCGGCGACCTCTTCAGAGGTGCCCATGCGACCGAGCGGTATGTTGCGGAGGAGCGGATCGAGCTTGCTGTGATCATCAAGCAGGTTTTTGTTGATTGGGGTAATGATGGCACCGGGAGCGACGTTATTGACGGTGATGCCGAGCGGACCGAGTTCCACGGCCAGATCGCGCATCAGCATCCGAATGCCGCCTTTGGCTGCGCAGTAGCTGGCGAAGTGCGGGAACACCATGTCCTCATGCACTGAGGAGATGTTGACGACGCGGCCGGGCTTCTTGGCATCGCGAAGGTGGCGGACGAAGGCCTGGGTGATGAAGAACGCGCCTTTGAGGTTCAGATTCAGCACCAGGTCGTAGTCGGCCTCGGTGGCGTCCCAGAAGTCGGCACCCTTTTCCACACCGGCGTTGTTGACCAGAATGTCGCAGCCGCCAAGCTGATTCACAGCGGCAGAGATCAGCGCCTGACCGCCCGCCACGGTGGAGACATCGGCTTGCACGATGATCGATTTGCCTCCGCCTTTGGCGGCGATCTGCTTCTGGGTGTCTTGGGCGCCCTCCTGATGGCTGTGGTAGTCAATCACGATAGAGGCGCCCTCGCTCGCCAGGCGCACCGCGATCGCCTGCCCGATGCCGGAAGAGGATCCTGTGACGACGGCTACCTTACCTTCAAACCGACCTGCCATGCGTGGGCCTCCTAAAAGCTCCCAAAATAGTGTTCCGTTCAACGCGTCTGTCACGTTTTGTTTTTACTCTGATGCAGGCAAACGGCTTTTCGACTTCTCGGTACCGAAAGTGGAGCGGCGGCTGAACGCCTGTTCCTCACGCCGGCGGCGGAAAAAGCCACTCAGCATGGCGCTGCATTCGGCGGCCAGAACGCCTTCGGTGATGGTTACGGTGTGGTTCAGCGCGGCATGATTAAGGACCTCCAGCACGGAGCCGCAGGCACCCGCTTTGGGATCGCGGGAGGCAAAGATCAGCCGCCCAATCCGCGCATGAAGCAGGGCACCGGCGCACATGGCGCAGGGTTCCAGGGTGCATACGAGAAGGCAGTCCAGGAGGCGGTAGTTTCCGAGAGCGGCACCTGCGGCGCGAAGAGCGACGATCTCAGCGTGGGCGGAGGGATCATGAGTGCGCAGAACGCAGTTGTTGCCGCGGCCGAGGATCTCCCCTGCCGGAGAGATCACCACGGCGCCGACGGGCACCTCGCCGGCGGCCTCGGCGAGCCTGGCTTCGTGGATGGCAAGCCGCATCCACTCCTCGGCCTCCGCCTGCGCCTGAGCTAGAGAGAAGCTCTGCGCCGCAGACTCTTCCGTGAGTTGAGAAGAAGGCGAAGTCATGTGGCGAGTTTAGCCGAGGTGCTCGCCTGCCTCGTCCTCAAGCGCCGCGAGCAGGGAGATCAGAACGGCCCGGCGTGGCTCGGCGAGTTCGCGTGCGGCGGGTAGCCGAAGCCGGCCCGGGAGCTCCCCCACGGCGCGGTGGAGGGAGCGATCGACATCGGCGAAGAGGTGAAATCGGGTGTCGCTGCCGATCTTTGCCGCCGTGCGCAGCAGACCAATGACGCCGAGCTGCTCAAGGATGTCGGCGTCGCGCAGCAGCGTCGATTCCGGGGTCGTGGGCTCATCCTGCGGCTGGTGCTCGCGGATCGCGGTCAACACGGCCGGGATTTTCGCTGCGGGAAAGCCGAACTGGGAGAGCAAACCGGGTGCTTTGGCGCAGACATACGCTACGTGATCCCAGGAGGTTAGCTGCATGGCATCCTCCGGGCGGTGACCGACGAAGACGCCGAGATCGTGCAGGAACGCCGCGGCGTACACGACGTCATCGTCGTAGTGAAAATCAGGAGAACGGGCCGCAATGGCCTGCGTCAGGGCATACAGACGCGGCTGGTGGCCGTATTTGTGGGGCGGGTGCGCCTCGCGATAGAGGTAATCCGCCACTTGTGCGCGCCAGGAATTGTTGGTTTGGGTCATGCGCCGCGGACCTGGGGCTGCGCGGACGGCCCGAAGAAACGTTCGATTTGGCCGGCAAGCTCGAGCAGCTTTGGGCGGCGCTCGGCTAGATCGACAGCGCCAAGCTGAAAGCTGCTTTGCCAGATGCCTTCAAGAATCGGCAAGATCCGCGTGGCGAGGAGCTCCGCCGTGCTGAACCCCTGGATCTCTGCAAACAGGGCATCCGCTTCGGTCTCATACTCGTCGGCCGGGTTGCCGCCGGCGATGAAGCCGTCCACATCGGCCGTGGCGACGAGCTCCTGGATGGAGTGGAGGTCGGGCGGCGGCGGCCAGGGTTTGCTACTGCTCATTGCGTTCATGGTGAGGCCAGTCTACGCGGGCTCCTGTTGCGTCATGCAATGCAGCGCACCGAGACCCCAGATGAAATCCGTGCAGTGAATGCCCGTCACGGTGCGGTCCGGGAAGCAATCCGCCAGGATATTGAGCGCGACGCGATCATTTGGGTCGTTGAAGGTGGGCACGAGTACAAGGCCGTTGCAGATGTAGAAGTTGGCGTAGCTGGCCGGCAGGCGCTGGCCCTCGAAGAGAACCGGGGCGGGCATGGGCAGGGTTTTAATCTCGAACGGCCGGCCTTCGAGATTGCGCGCCGCATGGAGGCGCTCGAGATTTTCCGCGAGCGGCAGGTGATTTTCGTCGGCGGTGTTAGCTTCGACGGCGGTGAGGATCGTGTTTGGGCCGACGAAGCGGGTGATGTCGTCGACATGACCGTGGGTGTCGTCGCCGGCACAGCCGCGGTGGAGCCAGACGACCTGCTCGATGCCGAGGTAGTCGCGGAAGGCGGCTTCGAGCTGCCCCTTGCCGACGCCGGGATTGCGCGCCTGGATGTCGGACAGCAGGCACTCCTCGGTGGTGAGGAGGATGCCGGCGCCGTTGGTATCGATGCTGCCGCCTTCAAGCACGAGGCGGCGCTCGGAGCCATCGGCGAGCCGCAATTTGGGCTGGATGGAAGGCATCGCATAGAGCTCGGCGACGTGGCGTGGGATCAGGTCGTCGTTGCGCCAGTTGTCGTACTTGGCCCAGGCGTTGAAGTGCCAGTCGGTGAGCGAAACCTGGCCGGGTTCGGCCTGGGTACCGTTCTGGCTTTTGACGAAGATCGGGCCGGAGTCGCGCAGCCAGATGCGGTCGGTGCGCCAGTGGTGAAAGTGCAGGCGCGCCAGATTGGCCCCCTGCCGTCGGAGCATCTGGGTGGCACGCTTTTCGGCGGCCAGGTCGTTGACCAGGATGTGCACGTCCTCGGCGCTCGAAAGCCAACGGACGATCTCACAGTAGACCCAGGGAATGGGTTGAAATTTACCCGGCCAGTCCTCTGGATTGTGGGGCCACGCAATCCAGGTGGCAGCGTGGGGCGCCCACTCGGCGGGCATGCGAAGACGGAGTGGGTGAGTGGAGGCTTGCACCCCGTTATGCTACACGGGCCTGGAGGGCTGCCTGGACGAGCCACGCCCATCCTGCGTCAGTTCGGTTCCGTTGCGTCGCCGGGAGAAGCTACCCAGGCCAGGAGGTCCAGGGCTTGTAGATGAAGTGGTAAAGGATCTAGCGTCGTGAGTAAGGAAGCGGGTCGAGCAGGAGACTACATCGCTAAAAAAGGGTGCAAGACACACCTCACGGCGAATGCCTCGATGCAGGAGGTGTTTCACCTCGGCCTTCTTTGTAGGCCGCGCCATGCTGCGGCAAACGTAGCTACCGCGGTTACCGTAAGGAGCGGGTCACAGGGAAATCGGAATCGCGGTTTGACGATGGTGGTTGCCGAGCTAAGCACAATCAGAGCCAGCGCCGCCGAAGTGAAGAGTACTTCCGGATCTTTTCGACAGATAAAGAGGCCAACTATTCCTGCAATTGTAAAAGGAAAAAGGGTCCAGCCTACAAGGCGAGACGCTAGACTCGAGTGAACGCCGGCGGTTCTCGGTTTTCCTACAGAGTCGACAACCAGAGCGCCTCGCGCAATCCAAAGCTTCGCCCAGCGTAATCGGTGAGCGAGAATCCAGTCTCGGCCACGGGTACCCAAAACCCGATCCCTTGCAAGCTCTCCACCCTTGACGGGCGGCTCCAACACCCAATTGCCGGAGCGTGGCGTGGCCTCGTCATTGGCCCCGAGATACAGGTTCATTCCGCCGTTGGTGGCCAGCGTCCACGTGTGCAGGACCATTCTGTTCCGCAAGACCCAGAGGCCGGACGGTAGCAAGCCCAAGAGGATAAACACGATGGCCAACCTTAACTGACGCTTCCACAAGAAATACAGAGACACCATCGCTGGAAGCGGAACGAAGGTGGTGGTGAAGAGGCCGGCTAATCCCAGGCTGACGGCGCTCATTGTGGCCTTAGTGAGCGAGTTTAGCCGGGCAGCCGTCCCTGCGACAACTACACCCTCGGTTAGAAGAACTGTTGTCAAAGCTGTTGGATAGACGGTTGCGGTTGCGTAGGCTAAGGCAGGGTTGAGAGCCACCAATAAAGCAACGAGGTTAGCCTGTTGTAAGGAGAAGCCCAGTGTCTTGGCCATGCGCCAGCAGAGAACCGGCAGCCAGCTTAAAGCAATTTCTTGGAGAAGTTTAACTAAAATCAATTGCCGACCAGCCACGGCATATACGGCCGCGATCACCAAGGGCTCACCCATGGGCCTGAACGCGCTGGTCCAGCCTTTCAAAATAATCTGATGTCTTTGAATGATAGAAACCGCAATATCCTGGTAATCCGTCTCGTCCGCAAACGGAGGATTGTGCCGGGTGAGTACCAGCAGCAACAATCGAAGGATGAGACCGACAATAGTGATCGTCAGTAGAAATTTTGGGCTTGTCATACTCCGCACCAGTAGGCCGTAGACTTGACGATCGCCCCGGGTTTCAGCGCTGCCGGGTGAGACCTTACCCTGCTGACTAGATGGAAGATGCTCGTTTGTATCTAACATATTGGAGTCCTCCACGTATATTCGTAGTGAAAGATCGGATTACAGGCATGGAGTGCCTGCGTTAAACTTCGGGGCGGCTGAGTACCATTACGATCCACCAAAAATTCACTACCGAGGTTGATTTTGGAAACTTGCCCGAGTTTAAACTGCGCCTTCTCTTGAAAAGAGAAAGGAAGAAAATTATTGAGGGCAGACGCCCAACCGTACTGTGGTGTGCGCGGGCCCGCGTTGGCGCTTTTTGGAAATGGCCAGACTTCCGGTTTCGGGAAACCACCGCCTGCTAAAATCGCCGTACAAGGAAATTGACTAATCGGGTGGTCTAACGCAGACATGAGAACACAGGGAAGCCAACCAGCACTACAGGCGCAGCTTACCAAGCTAATCAAAGGTATAACACTGCGGCGGTTTGCTTTGGGTGTTGTTCTTACGATGAGCCTAAGAGCTTTTACGTTCTTTCCAGGAGTGAGGCCCGTGGAGGAATTATGGTTCGGTGTCTGTTTAGTTGGCCTACTCATACTGTATCCCTTGCTGAAGATTCAATCTGATTGGACCTTCACGCCATGGGAGCTTTACCTGTGCTTCGTCATTCCGATTCTTGTCATTTTACCAGCCGTTACAGCCCGTAACGAGTTTGGGCAGCCACTTTCCTATGGTCTTCTTGCCCGCCGCTCGGTCGCCCTGGATGCCACATGGCTTATCTTCATGGAAGTATGGCGACGGCGATGGATCAGTTCGAAAGACGTTGAGGTTGTTCTTTTATTTTTAGCATGGACCAGCTTCTTCATTTACCGCTTCATGACTTTACTTCTCAATCCAGCCAGCTTTTCCTCGGCGCCTCCAGGCTTCATCCTGGGTTCCGGAACAGCGGAGGCATCTTTTGCTGTTCCAGGATGTTTCATGGTATTTGGCGTGCTTTATTACGCTTTGAAAGGTTTGCGACTAAAAGCGGTAAGGTACTATCTGCTTGCACTGGTTTTATTTGTGACTGCTATCGGGCAGTCCGGGCGGTTTCTTACTGTAAGCCTCTTTGTGACGATAGGCTACTTCTTGTTCCGATGGAGGCCCTTGGGACAGGTAATCTCCACCCTGTTCACATTTGCGGCGGTGGCGACATTGGTCCTTGGCATTGCATTCAGCACATTCCCCGATATTGTGCGCGAGCGGGTATTTCGTTTCGGCGCTGCGTTTCAGGCCGTCTCCGGAGGGCAGGGGCAAGATGCCTCGGCAAATGCAAGAATAGTCGAAACCAATATCGCACTGCCTTATATCAAAGCACATCCTCTCGTCGGTGTCGGCGTTCTTAGTAATCAGTGGGTAGGTGCAGCAGATGCGATCGCAACGTACTTTTTCACAGACGACATCGGCTTCGTCGGAATCATCTTTAATTACGGAGCTCTTGGGTTGGGCCTGCTTCTGTTTCAATATATTTTTGCTATCTCTGCAGGCCTCCGCATCCCGGTGACAGATAGCGATCACCTGAAGGATGCTTCCAAGGCGTTTGTGCTGTATACCGTCATTTACTCCGGTACAACTGGGCTATTCGTATTTAGCTTTGAGCAGTCATCCTTTTTCATCACGTTGTTAATTCTTCTCTCGCAGCAGCATCCACGAAGAGCTACTAATGGTAATCCGCAGATGGTATACGGGCCCACAGTTCGGCGTGAACTCAGTAGGTACTCCGTCTTGTAGACTCAGCGTACCGCCGTCGGGCGGTTCATGTCGGTTGCGTCAGTTCCTGTCACTACTGGCTCCTCCAGGGAATTCATCAGGGCGT
>CAXSBL010000057.1:13294-18162 GCA_964235515.1 uncultured Bryocella sp. | reverse complement strand
CCGGAGAGTGCGACGAAATCGTAGGGGTTTCGCGTGAGGCTCGGGAGATCGAGCACCTGCTTGGGGTCGATGACCTGCGAAATTTCAGGGGTGGTGGTATCGACGTGGACGGCGTCGTTGGTACCGGCCTCTACCTCGACGACGGTAGAGCTACCGGCGGTGGTCAACTTGACATCGAGGGTGGCGGCGCCGCCCACGCTGACGGTGACGGGGGCCTGGTAGGTGGCAAATCCGGAGGCCGCTACCGATTCAAGGTAGTTGCCGGCGGGAACCGCGATGAACTGATATGAGCCGTCTGAGCCGGTGGTCGTGTTGCGGTCGATGCCGGTGGCTACGTTGTGAAGCTTTACTGGCGTGTTTGGCACAATCGCGCCAGTGGGGTCTGTGATAGTGCCGACGACACGGCCCGTATCGACTTGTGCATGTGCGCCCGGGGCAAAGGCTCCCGCGACCGAAACGATGGCGGCGGCCGTGCGGAGTGAAGTCTTGCGGTTCATCTACTCTCCTCAAAAACGTTGAGCCAGCCGAGGCTGCTCGTGTTAAGGGTCTGCTTCCAAACCCAAAGGCAAGTTCGCTTTGCGAGCTGGGCGGGCTACAAGTAGCCTACGATTCAGCCGGGGAGGCTCAGCGGCCTATGAAGACATACATGCAACCTGAGGGCCAAATTGTTGGGTGCTCTGGGCCCGTTTAACGTGAAACTTCTGCGGGTAGGGTGAAGGTTGTATGAAAAAGCGTAGAAAACGGTTTTGACACGATGGGTCGTGGAAGGTAGTTGCACCGCTTGCAGAGCAAAAAGAAGCCCCGGCTGAAGGTCCGGGGCTTCTTTTCACTTGACTGTCGAGTGATGAGGCGAGCTACCAGACGCGGCAGCCGCCGTTTTCGGGCATCATGGGTTGGCCTGGATGGCAGCCGAAGGCTTTGCCGAACTCGGGGAAGTTTTGGACTGTGCCTTTGACGCGCCACTCACCGGAGCTGTGGGGGTCGGTTTTGGCACGGTTTACGGCGGATTGTTCGGTTTGGTTTTCGCACCAGACCTGGCCGAAGCTGATGAAGAAGCGCTGGGCGGGGGTGTAGCCGTCCTTTTCTGCCGTGGTTGAGGCGTTTTGTGCGGCGAGGGTGTTGAGCAGGGCCTGGTAGGCGATACGGATGCCGCCGTTGTCGGCGGTGTTTTCACCCAGGGTGAGATGGCCGTTTTCGTTCTGGCCGGGGGCTACGGGGAAGCCGTCGTATTCCTTGGCCTCGCATTCGGTGCGTTCCTTGAATTTGGCGAGGTCTTCGGGGGTCCACCAGACGCGGACGTTGCCGTGGAGGTCGTATTTGGAGCCCTGGTCGTCAAAGCCGTGGGTCATTTCGTGGCCGATGACGACGCCGATGCCGCCGAAGTTGACGGCGGGATCCTTGGAGAAGTCATAGAACGGCGGCTGCAGGATGCCGGCGGGGAAGTTGATGTCGTTCATGGAAGGGGAGTAGTAGGCGTTGACGGTGGGCGGGGTCATGCCCCACTCGGTTTCGTCGACGGGTTTGCCGAGCTTGGCGAGGTTGCGGTTGTGCTCAAAGACGCCCGAGCGCTCGAGGTTGCCGATGAGGTCGTCGCGCTTGACGGTGAGGGCGGAGTAGTCGCGCCAGTGGTTGGGATAGCCGATTTTGTCGCGGATGGCGGCGAGTTTGAGCTCGGCCTGGGCCTTGGTATCGGGGCTCATCCAGGGGAGCTGCTGGATATCCGAGCCGAGGGCTTTTTCCAGCGCGGCGACCAGCTTTTCCATGTTGGCCTTGGCGTCGGGCGGGAAGTTTTCGCGAACCCAGTCCTGGCCTACGGCTTCGCCCAGCGCGCGGTCGGTGAGGGCGGTGCAGCGTTTCCAGCGGGGCTGCTCCTCCTGTTGACCGTTGAGGGTTTTGTTGAAGAAGTCGAAGTTGGTATCGACGAAGTTCTGGGAGAGATAGGGTGCGGCGCTGTGGATGGCGTGCCAGCGAAGATAGCTCTTCCAGGCTTCGACGGACTCGGATTGTAGCTCGGTTTCGACGGTTTTTTCGAAGTCGGGGGACATGACGTTGAGGGTCGGGGTGGAGCCGACGCCGGTGCCGTCGAGATAGGCTTTCCAGTTGTAGTCGGGGGTGAGGGCCTGGACCTGGGCGACGGTCATGATGTGGTAGCGCTTGGCGGGATCGCGCATTTCTACGCGGTCCATCGAACCCTGGGCCAAGGCGGTTTCGATCTTCATGACAGCGGCGGCTTCAGCTTCGGCCTTTTCGGGGGTGTCGCCGAGGAGGACGAAGGTGGCCTTGAGGTTGGCGAGGTAGGCGTCGCGGAGTTTGGCGAAGCGTGGGGCGGGGTTGAGGTAGTAGTCGCGGTCGGGAAGGGTGAGGCCGCCTTGACCAGTCGAAAGGATCTGCTGGCTGGAGTCCTTCTGGTCCTGGGTGACGCCGACGGCGAGCAGTTCGGAGCCGCCGAACTGTTTGGTGAGCGCGACGTTCAGGGTGGCGAGGTCTTTTGTGGATTTGAGGGTGTCGATGGTGCGGAGTTCGGGCTCAATGGGGGCGGCGCCGAGTTTGTCGACGGCCGCGACGTTCATGCAGGAGGCGAAGAAGTTGCCGTACTTGGTCTGGAGCGGGGTTTTGGGGGCGTCGGCGGCCTTTTGCAGGTCGGTGTAGAGGAGGTAGTTGTTGCGTTCGCCGAGCTCATTGAAGCGGCCGTAGCGGCTGTACTGCGCGGTGAGCGGGTTGGCCTTGTTCCAGTTGCCGCAGCTGTAGGTGTAGAAGTCATCGCAGGGATTGACGGTCTTGTCGATGGCGGAGAGATCGAGCGAGACGGGATTTTTTGGGGCTTTGGGCGTGGCTGTGGCGGTGTCGGGGGCGAAGCTGACGGCGATGGCGCCGTTGGAATCCTGAGGAAAGTTCTGGGCGAGATCCTGCGCTACGCCGTGGACCGGGGCGCAGAAGGGCGCGGCCAGGGCAAGCAGACAGGCGGGGAGAAAGGGACGCATGAGACTCCTTGGGAAAGAGGCTTGGTGCTGAGGTGTGCTGTTCCGCGAGGATAACGGATCAGCGCGGGTGGTGCCTGTGAGGTCAATCGGAACGAGGTGCAGGGATAGCGGGAGGACGCCGGGGACGGAGGGAAAGTTTCGTGCGAGAGGGACCTTTCAGGGCATCGGCTATTCTGACCGTGCGGGGAGAAGTTCGCGCAGTCAGGGAGAGGAGGCAGGATGGAAGGATTGGAACGGATTACCCAGACGCCGGGCGTGATGGGCGGTAAGGCATGTGTTCGCGGCATGCGCGTGACGGTGAGCATGATTGTGCGTCAGCTTGGTGCGGGTCAATCAATTGACTCTCTGCTGGCCGACTTTCCCTATCTGGAGCGGAGGATGTACTGCAGGCCTTGCGGTATGCGGCGTTGCTGGTCGGCAAGCGCGAGGTCGTTGTTGCATTGGCGTAGGGATAGTAGTAGGTGTTCGTCTGATTTGGACGAGACAACTTAGCCGGTCTAAGTGGGCAATAGGAGCAACAATACAGGCTACGGCAAAGGTCGATGCTGCTCCTGAGTCCGTATTAGATAATGTTGAGCTACTGGGCTCTCCAGCGGGATCGGGTTAGACCTCTGACAAACCGGACAATAAAACTCCCCGCTTTTCATTTTTAGAGGCTGCCGAATCATATAGCAGTTTGTACAGAGGCGCCGAGGGCGATTAGTCCAAGCTTTTCTACGCTGAATGTAGATAGCGATGATAACAATCGGGATGCCGAACCCTGTAAGCAGACCTCCGAGAACCGCGAGACCTTCGACGGCAATCAAGTTATGTGTCCCAGCAGCCGAATAGTTCTGTTCTCTAACTGCTGCTTTGACCTCGTTCAGACAAGGAAGTGCTGTCCGGGTAGCGGTATCCGAAAGCAATTGTCCCCGGCGCATTGCTCCTGTGAGGTGGGCTTCGTCTGTCGCCCCGTCGAAAGTTAAGGCAATGTGACCATAACTCAATGTGTTCACGGCCGGTCCGCCAGGAACTATTGACCTGAAGTCTTGTCTGGTTGGCTTGCCACAAGCAGCAGTAATTTGCGCGCCTGTAATCATACCTGTGGCAGCTAAAAGCGTGTGGATCGTAACGGCATGCACAATCCCGGTGGTCAAAGCAAAGAATCCGGCAGCTTTCGGCTCATGCAGCTGATATTACAGGTAATCAGCTGCGAAGAAATTTGGACTAGCCCAACTCGGCCACTGCTTTGGCGCGTCTAGGTAACTTGTACTGCTGCGGAAGATGATACAAGCATCTCTCGCAGCCGAACGTCTTCTGGCGTCTGGCGGTAGACCTCCGTGTAAATGGCTTGCAGCCACCGATGCAGATCATTTCGGGAAATGGTGGCCGGTGCGGGCTGGGCGTGGAGCATGAGCTCCATGGGCGGTGGCGGCGCGGTGCTTACCTGTGGCATGAGGTAGCGAAGGCCGGTGATCTCGCGGGCGCCGAGGGAGCGGTAGAACTGCTTGCGGCGATGGCGTTCGAGTTGGCCGGCGGTGGTGGCCCGGTCGGATTCTGCTTCGATCAGCAAGGGGCGATGGGTGGTGTCTATGGCTGCGACGACCTGCCCGAAGAGCCAGCGGCCGATGCCGCGGCCACGCGCTTCTGGCCGGACCGCGAGGTACTCCAGCAGGGCGACCGACGTGGTTTCGGAGCAGAACAGGATCGCGAGGCCGAGGACTTCGTCGTTTTGCTGGGCGAGAAGGAAGCGGTAATCCGACCGACGTAGCATGGTGCGGAGTTCGGCGGCTGATTTGCGCTCTTCAGAGGGGAAAGCGCCGGTGTAGATGTTGAGCAGGGGGATGAAGCGGGGATCTGTGCTGTCGGTGAGGCGATGGAGGGTGAGTGGGGGCATGGTGCGGCGGT
>CAXSBL010000057.1:0-13194 GCA_964235515.1 uncultured Bryocella sp. | reverse complement strand
ATCGTCAGGTACTTCTTGGGGTCGGTGCGGAGCATGACGGCCAGTTCAGAGGCGTTCTTCAGCAGGACGTTCAGGTTGTCGTAGGCCTCTTTGTTGGTGACGAGCTGGCCCACGGTGCCCTTGCCTGCGTTGATGCCGTTGAGCATGTTGTCGAGCTGGGTGACGGTGTCGTTCAGCTTGTCCGCCATGGCCTGATCCTTGAAAAGGAGACCCATGGAGCCCTTGCCGGCGTCGACCTCCGCAAGGAGGCTGTTTGTGCGAGTGAGGGTTTGGTTCAGGTTCGTGTAGAGGGTGTCGTCGGTGAGCAGCTTGCCGGCCGTGCCCTTGCCTGCGTTGAGATTGGTCGTGAGGGTGTCGAGGCGGCCGGCGGCATCGTTCAGGCGATTGTAGAGGGTGTCGTCGGTGAGGAGCTTGCCGACGGAGCCATGGCCCTCATTGAGGCCGACGGTGAGGCGGTGCAGCTGGGTGAGCGTGGCGTTGGCCTCGTTATAGAGGTCCGGATTGGTGACCAGCTGGCCGACGGTGCCCCTGCCGGCGTTCAAGCCGTCGATGACGCCGTTGAGCCTGGCGATGGTGCCGTCAAGCTGTTTCAGGGTGCCCTGGCCCGACTTCATGAAGGTGGAGATGGAGGGCAACTCCTGGGTTGGCAGCTCCGCATCGTTCCCGAGTTCGGGGCCCTTGGCGGATTCGCTGTCCAGTTCGACGACGGTGTCGCCGATAACGCCGGTGGTGGAGAGGGCGGCGACGGTGTCGGTGTGGAGGCGGTCGCGGAAGCGTGGATTCAACTTCAGGGTGAGCTCGACCGGGGTGGCGCGGCGGGCGGGATCGTCCGTCAGGTGTACGTGGGAGACTTCACCTACGGGAACGCCTTCCAGATCTACCGGGGCACCGACCTTGACCCCCTCGGAGTTAGGGAAGTAGGCACGGGCGGTGTACTTCTTCTCAAACGTGGCCATGCCGGAGGCGCTGGTGAGCAGGAAAAGGAAGATGACCAGGAGGATGATGGAGACCAGCACCAGAACGCCGACCCTGAGCTGTGACCAACGTACCTCCTGCTGACTGGGCATGTCCGCTCCTTTAGGCCGTACGGCTAGTGAACCCGGTCTTTCGGCGGTTTCAAGTTCATCGTAACAGTCTGAGAGTCAGGGTTTGGTCGTTGCGAGCGAGGCAGGTGGAGGGAATGGTTACCGGAGACCCTTGGATTCAGGAGCGCTTGAGATGCTCGGATTGGTCGGGACCCTCGGCGATCACGACGGCCATGGCGAGGCCGCGGGTGTGGGTGAGGCTGAGGGTGAGGCGGGTGATGCCGAGCGCGGCGGCGATTTCGGCGGCGCGGCCATGGAGACGGAGCTCCGGCGCGCGGCCGGGCAGGCGGTGGACCTCGAGCTCGCGCCAGCCGACCCCGCGGCTGATGCCGGTGCCGAGCGCCTTGGCCCCGGCTTCCTTGGCGGCAAAGCGAGCGGCGAGGCTTTCGGCCCCGGTCTTGCGGGCCTGGCAGTACGCGATTTCGGCGGGGGTGTAGATGCGTTCGAGGAAGTGCTCGCCGAAGCGGCGGAAGCTGGCCTCGATGCGCTCGACTTCGATGAGATCTGTGCCGATGCCGACGATCATGGGGCGTTTCTCCGGCTTTCTTCAATGGCTGCGGAACGACCTCAGTGTACTTCGGGGCAGGGTTTGCGCATGCCTGTGAGGAGAGGCCGACCGAAAATGGGACGGTGCTGATGCCGGGAGGAAATTGGCCGATAAAGAAGGTGTGAACCATCCACGATCTTCCGCCGACAGAATTCTTTCCACGTTGCAACGGACTCACGAGGGTCCCAGAACCGTTCTCCTGCGAAGCCAGACGGGCCAGAGCCGCTCCGCTGTGCGCAAATGGCTGCCCTTGGTGCTGGCTGCGTGCGGCTGTAGCGCTCCCGTGCTGACCGAGGCAGAGACGCGGCTAATCTTCTGTTTCGGCTTGCTCCCGGAGGCCGCCTCCTGCCTGTACTGGAAGATGGTGGGCGCGGCGCTGGAATTCGAGGCTGAGAGCCATCGCGAGCTGACGCGGCTGTGCACCGTGCAGAGCCACGCTGCGGAGTGTCTGGTTCCCGAGCGGCCCTGCACGGTGCGGCTGGAGATCCGCTTCCAGGGTGAACAACGACGGACGGCAGCGTGGCCGGCGGCGGTGCGGGCATGAGCCGATTTCGGGTAGGCCAACGACCGGGTGCGCTAGACTGAAAGGCGCGCCATGCCCATTATTGAAGCCAAACAGCTCGGAAAGATTTATCGCACGGGCAAGTTAGAGGTGCCGGCCCTGCGGGACGCTACCTTCTCTGTGGAGCCGGGAGAATTTCTGGCCATTGTGGGGCCTTCGGGGTCGGGCAAATCGACGCTGTTTTACATTCTCGGCGGGCTTACGTCGGCAACGGCGGGCTCGCTTACGGTCAGCGGTCAGGATTTTTCTCGGCTGAGCGACGCCGAGCGGACCAGCTTCCGCAAACAGCATATCGGCTTTGTGTTTCAACGGTTTAACCTGCTGCCGACGCTTTCGGCGCGGGGCAACATCGAGCTGGCACACACAATCGCCGACACGGGCAAGCCGTTCGACACGGAGTTGCTGGACCACCTGGCCGGGCTGTTGAAGATCAAGGGACGGCTGGATCATCGACCCAACGAGCTCTCCGGCGGAGAGCAGCAGCGTGTGGCGATTGCGCGGGCGCTGATCACGCGGCCCTCCATTGTGCTGGCGGACGAGCCGACGGGCAACCTGGATACGGAGAACTCGGAGTCGGTGCTGACGATGTTGCGCGAGTCGGGCCGGGCGCTGAACCAGACGGTATTGATGATTACGCACAATCCGGAAGCAGCGGCGATTTCGGACCGGATCCTGCAAATGCGCGATGGGCGTACGGTGGGGATCACGGCCGGGCAGGGACGCTATCTTGCCGGTGTTGGGCACTAGTTCGACAGTAGTCCGGCCGAGGCTGCCGCGGAAGCTTTCCATACGGGTTATTGCGTGGCGTTGAGGCTGAAGTTGACGGTGATCACCGTGCTGACCTCGACGGGGTTGCCGTTGAGCAGGTACGGCCGGTAGGTCCACTGTCTGACGGCGTCCAGAGCGGCTTCCCCCAACGCAGCCGGGCCGGAGACCACGCTGAGATCCTGAACCGCGCCGTCGCTGCCGATTATGGCTGAAAGTACCACTGTTCCTGAAATTTTCTTTGCCTTGGCTTCGGGCGGGTAGACCGGATTTACCCGTGTCAGGATCTGTCCAGCCATCACGCCGCCGGAGACGCGGACCGGGCCGTTGCCCTGCTCGCGCGTGGGCGCACGGGGAGGCATGGCGGCCGGGGCTGGCTGGGGCGCGAGCGGCGCCAGGGTGATTGCGGCAAGCTCCTCGGCGGCCTCATTGGCCTCTTGCATGGGATTGCGGGAGTTTTGCGCGGCCGTGAAGGGAGCAAAGCAGAGCAGAAGGACGGCAAGGTACCAATGCAGCATGGACGCACCCCAAAGGCGGAATGCGCGGAGTCTACACCCGAAGGTGTAACCCTGGCCACGCGGAGTGGAGTTCAGTCACTCGAGCGCCCGCGTTACGTTTGCTCATGCGATCCCGGGTAGCCGTATTTGCCGGATGGGTTGTGCTCGCGGCCTGCGGCGGCTTCCCGCCGTGCGCTTCCGGTGTCGGGTTGGAGACCGCCAGGGTGTCGGGTTCCCGCCAGAGCGTTCAAGGTGATTTTCCGAGGGAGCTCACGACGTCAGATCTGCTGGATCTGAACACGGCTACTGCCGGCCAACTGCGGGGGCTTCCCGGTATGGGCGACGTGTATGTACGGCGCATCCTGGAAGCCAGACCGTATACCGCGAAAAACCAGCTGCTCACCCGAGGAATCTTGCCCCAGAGCGCGTATGAGGCAATCCGCGAGCGGATTGTTGCGCACCGTGTACCTCGCCAGCCGTGACGTTGACGGGATCGAATTTATCTTTCCTTGTTGCCTATTAATTTCAAAAGTGAATAGACGATTCCTGCCACCAAGCTCTAATTAAGACGAACTATCTATTGCAATGACTGAGGATATAGCCTGCCGCCGGGTATCTGGAGTCCGTTTGCGCTAGTAACATTACCTACGTTACTATCGTCGAAGCAAACAAGAGCTAGCCCTGCCGACCGGTAGATCCGGGACGGCGGGGCTGATTTTTTTCTGCAACTTCCGGGGCAGTGCCGCCGCCGCACCGTTGCGGACTGGCCGATTCGGCATAGACTACCCGTGGGTCCAAGGTGGCCGTCGCGCCCAGCGGTTCACCTCTTTCTTACATGCTCAACTCTCTCCGGGCTCTTGCCCAGCAACGACGAGTGCCCTCCCTGCTGGCAGGCGCGATGCTGTTTGTAGGAAGCGCGGGCGTCTCAGGCTGCGGCAGCATGATGGTGAACGCAACCGAGGCGCAGGTGCGCTTTGCGGACACGTCCGTGGACGCGCCGGCGCTGGATGTCTACCTGAATGGGACAGGCGCGGCGTACAACCTGGGTTTTGCCACCTTCAGCTCCTACGTTCCTGTAGCGGCAGGCACGTACCAGTTCAGCGCCAACCGGGCCAATACGGGACAGGCTCTGGCGAGCGGGCGGGCGGCGCTGGTGAGCGGACACCAGTACACCGCCATTGTGAGCAATCGCCTGGGTGAGTTGCAGGAGCACATCTACCCTGATGCGTTGCCGCCATCCATTGCCGGGACGATTGCCGTGCGCGTTCTGAATGAGGTTGAGGGCGGCCCGATGGATGTGTACCTGGTCCCGAACGCCGGACTTCTGGCCTCCGCCTCGCCTGTGGTGACGAATCTGGCCTACAGTGCGAACGCGGGTTACGCCCGAGTACCGTCCAATCCGAGTTACGTCGTTTTTGTTGTTCCGGCCGGATCGTCGCCCCTGGCTAACGGGGCGGTAAAGGTGAGTGGAGCGAGTGTGAGCGGAGGTTCGGGAACGGCGCGGACCCTGATCCTGACGGAGGCCGCCAAGGAAGGCAAGGCGGTGTACGGGATTGTGCTTGAGGATGCGGAGACGCCCTGAGCCGCGCCCGGCGTGCCGTTGTCGCTACTCGGATCTGAGATCCCGGTCGAACGGTCTTGCCCGATCGGGTGGGAGACGTCTGCATTTGGCGCTGTCAGGCACGGCCAGGAATTTTGCTTTGGCGCGGGCGGGCCATGGTTCGGTTTAGAGCCGAACCTACGATGCAGGCGACCGGCGTGAGCAGATTCAGGCCCAGAACGAAGGAGTTGAGGCCCTTGTGGAAGTTGTAGATCGCCAGCGGCAGTAGAAGCACCGCCATGGCGATCCCATGGGCGACCGGCTTGCGATGCGCGACTTTGCCTGCGACGAAGCCGCCTGCCGTCGCGGCCAATAAAGCCCAGACCAGATAGCTGGTGAGAAAGACCGGCGTTGGTGTATCGAAGGAACGGCCCAGACCAAGAACCGAGATGGCAGAGAAGACCCCTTCCAGGGCCACAAAGAGGAGCAGGCCGTCGATGACGGCAAAGGCGCTGCGGACTGCGGGACTCATCATCAAGGGAAACTATAGATCAAGACAGGTCTTCTGCATGCCATGCAAGGTTTGCGGATCACGGGTTCCATATACGTTCGCTTCCGACGTAGAAAGACCCGGAAGTAATGACCTCCGGGTCTTCTATGTCAGTACGTACCGTCAAGCAAAACGCGAACGGACTGATCAGTAGCGATACTGCTCGGTCTTGTAGGGGCCTTCGACCGGCACGCCGATGTAGTCGGCCTGCTTTTTGGAGAGGGTGGTGAGCTTTACGCCGATCTTTTCGAGGTGAAGACGGGCTACCTCTTCGTCGAGCTTTTTGGGCAGGACGTAGACGCCGACCTTGTAGGTGTCCTTGTTGGCCCAGAGGTCCATCTGCGCGAGGGTCTGGTTCGAGAAGCTGTTGCTCATCACGAAGCTGGGGTGGCCGGTGGCGCAGCCGAGGTTGACGAGGCGGCCTTCGGCGAGGATGAAGATGGAGTTGCCGTTGGGAAAGGTGTAGTAGTCGACCTGGGGCTTGATGTTGAGGTGCTTTACCTCGGGGGCGGACTGCAGCTCGGCCATCTGAATTTCGTTATCGAAGTGGCCGATATTGCAGACGATGGCCTGGTCCTTCATCTGCTGCATGTGCTCGAAGGTGATGATGTCGAGGTTGCCGGTGCAGGTGACGTAGATGTCGCCGCGGCCGAGGGTTTCCTCGATGGTGGTGACTTCGTAACCTTCCATGGCGGCCTGCAGGGCGTTGATCGGGTCGACCTCGGTGACGATGACGCGGGCGCCCATGCCGCGGAGGGAGTGCGCGGAGCCCTTGCCGACGTCGCCGTAGCCGCAGATGACGGCGACCTTGCCGCCCATCATGACGTCGGTGGCGCGCTTGATGCCGTCGGCGAGCGATTCCTTGCAGCCGTAGAGGTTGTCGAACTTCGACTTGGTAACGGAGTCGTTCACGTTGATGGCCGGGACGAGGAGCTTACCCTGCTCGAGCATCTTGTAGAGGCGGTGGACGCCGGTGGTGGTCTCCTCGGAGACGCCGCGCCACTCTTTGGCGACCTTGTGCCAGCGCTGTGGCGTTTCGGCGAGGGTTTTGCGGAGGAGGTCCTTGATGATCTCTTCTTCGCCGGAGCCCTTGGGGCCGTCGATGAAGCTCTTGTCGCCGTCTTCGAGCTCGTAGCCCTTGTGGATGAGCAGGGTCACGTCACCGCCGTCGTCGACGACCATCTGGGGGCCGAGGTCGTTCGGGAATTGCAGGGCCTGATTGGTGCACCACCAGTATTCTTCGAGGGTTTCACCCTTCCAGGCGAAGACGGGGACGCCGGATTTGGCGATGGCGGCGGCGGCGTGGTCCTGGGTGGAGAAGATGTTGCAGGAGGCCCAGCGGACGTCGGCGCCGAGATCGACGAGGGTTTCGATCAGGACGGCGGTCTGGATGGTCATGTGCAGGGAGCCCGTGATGCGGACGCCCTGGAGCGGCTTGGAGGGGGCGTATTTGCGGCGGATGCTCATAAGGCCGGGCATCTCCTGCTCGGCGACGGTGATTTCCTTGCGGCCCCAGTCGGCGAGGTTGATGTCCGCTACCTTGTAATCGAGTCCGGTTGCCTTTTGCTGCTCCAATACCGCTGTTGCCATGCTGATCTCCTTATGAGTCAGTGTGAGGATACCAAAGGCGTACGAAAGTGCAGCGGAGAAAGGTACCACGGATGGGGAATTTGGGGGATGTTCTCGATGCGGTTGGGCAGACAGGCCGAGGTTGTGATGGGTACGAACAAACTGCTGGACAGAAAAGCGAGAGGGTTCCAGCATGGTCCATGCGCGGACGATGGGAGCGAAGGGTCGGATTAGGTTTGCTGCTGCTGTGTGCGGGATGCGGCGAACTGGGTGAAGTGACTGCGCTGGGTGGCGTTGCCGACGGTTTGGGGCAGGCGCTGCCACAGGTTTCCGGAGATGTTTACGGGTCGTGCGAGCGGAGGGCGGCGCTGGGGGCCAGGATCCCTGCAGCGGAGAGACCGCCTGCCTCGGCGGGAATTACGCCTGATTGCGGGCCGGCCAAAGCCGTGTCCGCGCAGCTTGGAGCCGACGAAGTGGTGCTGACGGCGTACCTTCGGGCGCTGAGCAAGCTGGGTACCGGCGAGGCGTTTCCCTATGGAAAAGCCCTGGGCGCGGATGTGACGGCGGTGAATGATTTCGGCGTCGCCGCGGGGGCGAATGCGGAGCTGGCCGGCGACAGCCAAAAAGCGGCCGTGGCCGCGCTGACCCTGACGGGCAAACTGGCGGATCTGGCGACCCGGCACCTCCGGGCGCGGGATGCCCGCAGGCTGGTGCTGGAGGCCAACCCTGGTGTGCAAATGCTGACGGCGGCGCTGTACCAGGTGGGCGATGTCGATTACGGCATCCTGCTGGCGGATGAGCGGGGCTATCTGGAGGCGTACTACCAGGGGCCGATGGCGGCATCGCAGAGCAAGGAACGGCTGGCGCTGATTCTGGTGCAGCGGCAGTACGACGGAGACAGCGACCGGCTGGAGCGGCGGCGAGCGGCGGCGATGGAGTACGGTGCCGTGATGCAGGAGATTGGCGTCCTGCACGCCAGCTTGGCGCAGGCCGCACGGGATGGAACGGGGTTTGAGGGTCGGGTGAAGGCATTGGCTCCGCAGGTGGATCAGTTGAGGGATGCGGTGGCGAAGCTTGAGGCGGAGGTGCGGTGATGGCGAGTTTTTCAGCGGTGCAGCTGCAGGCGATGGCGCAGAGTCTGCATGATGTGGGCGTGGAACTGGGGCAGGTGCGGCTGGATGCGATCGGGGGAGGGCGGCCGCTGAGTGACCCGGAGATGGTGCAACTGCTGGGGCAGAATTTATCGTTGCTGAATTTGAGTTCGTCGTTTGCGATGCAGGCGGCGCAGGTGGCGCTGAACGATGTTGCCGGTGCGGTGAATGACGTGCAGGGTGCGACGGGTGAGGCCAAGGAGGCGCTGGCAGGGCTCGAGCGGCTGGACAAGGCGATCCGGGTGGGGGCGAGCGTGATTGTGCTGGGGAGCTCGGTGTTTACAGGTGATCCGCAGCAGATTGGGGGCGCGGCGCAGGCGGTGTATGCGGCGGCGGGTGGTTAGAACTCTCGGTGTGGGCCTGTTTACTCGCGGTGTTTGCTGCCCGCATGAGACCGGACAGCATTTTGCGGACTTCCACCAGTAGCGCCAGCAGTATTTCGTGGTGGGCGGGTTCGATGAGCTTGAGATCGCGGCAGAGGAGCAGAGCGTACTCCAGCTCCACACTCGTACCGCGGGACTGGCCGAGACATTGGGCGAACTCGGCTGAGTGATCGCGGCCACAAGCTTCAGCAATCTTCATGGTGACTGCGGAAGATAAGCGGCGGAGCTGGGCGCCGAGGCTGAAAACCTCAATACGAGGGAAGTTTTCAGTGAGTCGGTGAATCTCCAGCGTGAATTGGTGAGCCCTTTCCAAGCCTCGAGTTTTTGGAATGGCTGCATGGGGTAACTGGAAGGTATGTACTGGTAACCCGGAACTGGGCGAGTGGCTTGTCCTGTTCAGTTGTCCGTTGCGAGTTGTTTCAACGCTGTCCAGATAGCATTCACCTTTGCTTGCAAAGCTTCCATACCGCTTTCGTTCGACAGGACGAGACAGCTGGGGTACACGTCCGGGGGTATCCGTTGAGCGGCGAGGCGTTGCCGGCCGTCGGCTTCGATGCGTCGTCGCTGTTCCGGGGTGAGCGATCCGCCGGCGGACGAACGTTCGACGAAGCGGGCGAGCTTCAGCTCGTCGGGAGCGGTGATGAGGAGAATGCGGTCGAAGCGGGTGCGCCAGGGCTGGTCGCCGCCGTACTTGGTGGTGAACAGCAGGGCGGATTCGACGACGGCAATGGCGTTTGGGTCGGCTTTGGCGAGGGATTGCAGTTGAAGTTCCTGCTCGGCGAGCACGGCGGGGTGCACGATGGCGTTGAGCTCATCGATGCGGGGGTGTTCGGGGTTGAAGGCGAGGGCGGCGAGCACGGGGCGGTTGAGGGTGCCGTCCGGGGCCAGGATCTTTGGGCCGAAGTGGTCGACGACAGACGCAAACACGGGTTGCCCGGGCTGCATGAGGGCGCGGCCGGTCTCGTCGGAGCTGAAGACGTGGGCGCCCAGCGCGGTGAGCAGGCGGGCTACGGTGGATTTGCCGCTGCCGAGCTCGCCGGTGAGGCCTACGCGCAGCACCGGGGCTAAAGTCCGCGGCGGAGGCGGGCCGCTTTGACGGTGTTGGCCATGAGCATCGCGATGGTGAGCGCGCCGACGCCGCCGGGGACGGGCGTGTAGGCACCGCAGATAGCAAAGGCGCGGGGGTCCACGTCACCGATGACGGTTGAGCCGCGCTTGCGGAAGCCCTCGAGGCGGTTGGCGTATTCGGGGGTGTCGGGTGGGAAGAAATGTTCGAGTTCGGCTTCGCCGGTGAGGCGGTTGATGCCCACGTCGATCACGGTGGCGCCGGGAAGGATCATGTCGGCGGTGATGAAGCCGGGTTTGCCGATGGCCACAATGAGGAGTTCGGCGCCGCGGGTGTAGCTGGCCAGGTCCTCGGTGTGGCGGTGGCAGACGGTGACGGTGGCCCCTTCGTTCATGAGCAGAATGCTCATGGGTTTGCCGACGATGTTGGATTTGCCGACGACGACGGCGCGGGTGCCGCGCAGGGGAACGCCGCGGCGGTGCAGGATTTCAAGGATGCCGGCGGGAGTGCAGGGGGCGAGAATATCGGCGAGGGGAGCACCGTGGAGCAGGCGACCGCCGTTGAGGGGGTGAAAGCCGTCGACGTCCTTTCCCGGCTCCACCGCTTCGAGGATGCGGTTGGTGTCGATGTGCGCGGGCAGCGGAAGCTGGACGAGAATGCCGTCGATCTCGTCGCGGCGGTTCAGGTCGGCTACCAGGGCCAGAAGCTCGGCGGTAGAGGTTTCGGTGGGCGGGGTGTGCAGTTCGGAATAGATGCCGAGCTCGCCGCAGGTGCGGACCTTGTTGCGGACGTAGATCTCGGAGGCGGGATTTTTACCGACGAGGACGACGGCCAGGCCGGGCCGGTGACCGGCCGACTCCATTGCGCGGACATCTGCGGCGACCTCGGCTTTGATATCCCCGGCGACGGCGACACCGTCCAGCACGCGGGGGAGGGTGAGGACTTCAGGCATGACTTCAGGATATCGCGGACGCTTCGAGCCGGGCGGAGGAGCGGGACGCTGCCTTCTGGCCGGGAAGGCCGATTCGTTCTGCTGTGGAGAGAGGGGGGATGCGGCAAAGACAGGGAGGTGCGCCGGAGCGAACACATGCGGCCGCGAAAGTGCACTTTCCTTGTTCGCGGGAAAACTATGCGCAGAGGATCCCCGTCGTATAGGTCAACCTCTTCTCTATTGGGGTGATGATTCGGATTTCAATCATCCGACGACTTCGGGACCCCGGGCTTTGGACGACATACAGCTGGAAGGTAGAGGCGATGCATGAGTGATGGACAGGATAGAGTGCTGGTCGAGAAGTTTACCCCGTCAGACCTGGTCGCGCTGCGCGGTGAGTTGCTGCGCTCGGGCGTGGACAGCTTCCAGGCGGCGGAGATTGTGACCAGCTTTTTGAGCGGCCGAGGATACGGCATCTCTTCGCATGAAGCGCGCGGTGTGGCCTCAAGGATTGAGGTACCGGGTGTGACGGCGGAGGGGATTCAGAAGGAACTGGAGCTCGTGGCCCTGGCCATGTAGGTGGGTGCGGTCCGAGCGTGGATCCCCGCACGGATGACAACCGAAGAGGCAGAGCAAGGCACCTATTGGTTTAGGGCTTTGGTTTAGGGGCGAGTTCGGGCGATGCCCGGACCCAGCTGTTCCTGGGCGTTGCGGGCGGGTTCGGGTGGAACGGGACCGTTGCCGGAGTGGACTTCGGGGTCGTCGTTCAGATGGTGTTCGGCAAGACCCTCGGTGAGCAGGCGAAAGGCCTCGTCGGGGGTGTCGGCGAACTGAAACAGGTCCAGATCCTTGAGGGCGATGGCGCCTTTTTCGGCGAGAAAATCCACGTTGATCGCGCTCTTCCAGTAAACCGAGCCGTAGAGGATCACTGTGATCTTCTTGGCGAGCTTGCCGGTCTGATCCAGGGTGAGCAGCTCGAACATTTCGTCCAGGGTGCCGAAGCCGCCCGGAAAGACGACCAGCGCCTTGGCAAGGTAGGCGAACCAGTACTTGCGCATGAAGAAGTAGTGGAAGTTGAAATTGAGCTCGGGCGTGATGTAGCGGTTGGGGACCTGCTCGAAGGGAAGAACGATGTTGAGGCCGACCGTTTTGGCGCCGGCCTCCCAGGCGCCGCGGTTGGCGGCTTCCATAATGCCGGGGCCGCCGCCGGAGGTGACGACGAAGCGATGTCTTTGGCCCGGCAGGCCCTTGGCCCAGGTGGCCATCCGGCGGGCGAGGGTGCGGGCGTCCTCGTAGTAGCGGGCCATTTCGATGGCGGCCTCGGCGCGCTTGCGCTGAAGGTCGGTGGGGGCGCCGTGGGCGAGTTCGGCGGAGCGGGCGGGCTGCTCTCCGGCGGGCGCGGCCTCCTGGGAGCCGGTGTTGGCGAGCAACTCCAGGCCTTCACTGGCGATGTCGAGGGAGCGGAAGCGGGCGGAGCCGAAGAAGACGACGGTGTCCTGAATGCGTTCGCGGCGGAAGCGCGCCATGGGTTCGGTGTACTCGGCCATGATGCGGAGCAGGCGGCCGTCGGGGGAGTTGAGGAAGTCTTCGTTGCGGTAGGCGAGCGGGGCGGCGGGCAGGGGCTCCGGCTGTTGTGGCTCGGCTTCGGGGTTCTTCGGTTCGGTCACTTTTCGGGGAGTCCTTTGCGTTTGCAGGCGACCTGCACGACCTGCGGATGCGTGGCGGCGGGGTCGAGGAGAGGGAACTGGGCCATGCCGGGGAGAGCGAATGGTGAGGCGGGGATTTCGCGCCAGTGTGTGGTCGGCAGAGGGCGCGGGACGAGGCCGGCGCGGACCGGGCTGAAGCCGGGGACGCAGAGGCAGTTCATGACGTCGCCGGCGCCGGTAAGGCTGCAGCCGTCGATAGCGGCGTCGGGGAGGAGGTCGCCGGTTTCGATGTCGTGGGCTTCGCGGCGCCACTCGGACTGGTGCGGCACCATGGCGATGGTTACGGTATAGAACTCTGTGCCGGCGGGGACGCGGGGTTGGGTTCGTTCGGATTGCAGGACGGCGCCGCCGGGCAGGGTGACGGATTGCGCGAGTAGGGCGACTCCGTTGAGGAAGTATGGGGAAACGCTGTCGAGCTGGAGCGTGCCGGTCGCTTCAACCGGTTCACCGGCGTGTTCGGCAAGGGTCGGGGATTGGCCGGGGGCGCGGAGTTCGATTGCCGTGACCGTCTTCGGAGGGAAATCCGGTCCGAAGTTCGCCTGGTATGGCCGGTCAAGTTGCAGGACCAGGAAAGGCTGCCAGCCGCGATAAGTTGCTTTCAAGTGGCCGTGGGCGTGGAATGGCTGGCCGTCTCGCAGGGGTGATTCAGGCTGTTGCGCAGGGCAAAGGATGGCACCGACGCCGAGCGCGGCCGGGAGGAGGAAGCTGGAGGCGCGACGTCGCAGCATCCACGCAGGATAGCGCGGACGGTTTACGGGAGGAATACGACTTCGGCGGACGTCCGAGTGGGTGACAGGTGAAAGACGCAGATTCCCTTCGGGAATGACAACCAAGGGTGGTGA
>CAXSBL010000056.1:2857-18977 GCA_964235515.1 uncultured Bryocella sp. | reverse complement strand
GGGTCGTAGCAGGGGTCGCGAGGAGCGTGGATGCGCAAGGGCGAAGGAAGATTTCTACCGTGGTTGGGTTTTGCCGGCTCGTTTGCGCTGGCGAGCGGGTCAGTGGCGCAGACGGCTTGCCCGGCCGCCACGGGAGGCTTCAGCGGTCAGGTGCTGGACAACTCTGGAGCGGCGGTGGTGGGCGCCGCGGTGAGCTCGACGCCGGGTGCGGCCAGCGTGCGCACCGACCGTGAGGGCCGCTTTGTCTCTGCGTGCCTACCGGCGGGGCGGTACCAGGTGACGATCTCGGCAGAGAGTTTTGAAGGCGTGAACCGTACGGTGACCGTGGGCGGGGAGCACCGGGCGTCCTTGAGCGTGAAGCTGAATCCGCAGACGGTGCAGGCCGAGGTGAACGCCGTTGTGGAGGAGGGGGGCGTCAGCAGTGAGGATGTGGCCGGGTCGCAGACGATCAACAAGGCCGACCTGAGTAAGCTGGCGGACGATCCGGATGAGTTCAACCGGCAGTTGCAGGTGCTGGCTGCCGCAGCAGGTGGGGCGCCGGGGCAGGCGATTGTGACGGTGGATGGGTTTCAGGGCTCAGGGCAGATTCCGCCGAAGTCGGCTATCTCGTATATCCGCATCAACCCGGATCTTTTCTCCGCCGAGTATGCGCGGCCGCCGTACCAGGGCGGAAGGATCGAGATCTATACCAAGCCGGGGCAGGCCAAGGTGCACGGGGCGCTGTTTACGACGCAGAGCTCGCAGTTTATGAATGCGAAGGATCCGTTTTCACCGAGCAAGGCCGCGATCGGGCGGCAACGGTACGGCGCTGAGCTGAGTGGACCGCTGGTGCGGAACCGCGCGGACTTCGCGCTGGCCCTGGAGCACCGCGAGATCGACCAGTTTGCGGTGGTGGACGCCGTGACGCTGAACCCGGCGGGAAACAGCCAACAGGTCACGGCCAATGTGCCGGCGACCCAGTCCCTTTGGGAGGGCAGCGCGCGGGTCGGCCTTCTTCTGAGCCCCAAGAACAATGCGACCGTGGCGTATACGGCAAATGTGAACGGCCTTTTGAACCAGGGCGTAGGCGGGACGACGCTGCCCGAGGCCGGCTACCGCAGCACGCAGTCCGAAAACGTGCTGCGGTTCACCAATATCGGCACGCTTTCGGCGAATCTGGTCCACGAGACGAGGTTCGGCTACACGTGGCGCTACCGGACGGACACGCCGAACTCGGGGGCGCCGTCGCTGATTGTTGCCGGCGCGTTCACGGGCGGCGGCGTGACCACGGGGCCCCTGCGCTCGCATGAGCGGGATACGGAGTTCGACGACGATGTGCTGTATAGCCGGGGGAAGCACAGCCTGAAGATGGGTGTGGAGTTGATGGACGCCTCGGAGCATGATTCGTCGCCGACCGGCTTCAATGGAACGTATATCTTCGGCGGCACAGCGACAGCGGCGGGCACCTTGACCGGCGTGCAGCAATACAGGGCGGCGCTGCTGGGGCAGGCCGGAGGAACGCCGACGCAGTTTGGAGTGACGGTGGGGACGCCGCAGGTGTCGCTGAACCAGCTGCAGGCGGTGCTCTACGCGCAGGACCAATGGAAGCTGAAGCCACGGCTGCAGCTTGCGCTGGGAATCCGGTGGGCGATGCAGAATGCACCGGTTACGGTGCAGAACGCCGGCCCGCGGGTGGGGTTGGCGTGGTCGCCGGACCGCAAGCAAAAGTGGGTCTTCCACGTCCGGAGCGGCGCCTTTTTCGGCCCGATCGACGCACAGACGGCCCTGGCGGACAAACAGCTGAACGGCACGATCCAGCGGCAGCTGCAGATCTATGACCCGAAGATCTATAACCCGGTTTATGGGGATCCGCTGACGACGGGGAGCTCGACGATCACGACGGTGCGCGCGCCGCTGCCGAACCTGACACAGATTCCGGAATGGGAGTCGCACCTGGGGGTGGAGCACGATTTTCCGGGCCATTGGCACGTGCAGACCAACCTGTACCTGGTGCATGCGTGGGACGTTACGCGGTCGGAGAACATCAACGCGCCGGTAGATGGGCAGCCGAACGGACCGCGGCCGGGCGCCGCGAACCTGAACCTGTACCAGTTCCAGCAGACAGGGCACACGGGCGGCAACGTGATCTTTGCCGGCCTGGACCAGCACAGCCTGAAGAAGCTGCAGATCTTTATCGGCTACGTGCGGCTGGACCTGCGCAGCGATGCGGATTCTTCGACGTTTTTTCCGCAGAGCTACTACTCGAATGCAGGGGAGTATGCGCGGTTGTCAACCCTTGCCACGCACCAGGTGTTCAGCTTTGCGAGCTACCAGCTACCCGAGAAGGTGAGCCTTTCGCTGCAGTTCAATGCGGCTTCGGGCCTGCCCTACAACGTGACGACGGGATTTGATAACAACGGTGACGGCGTGTTCAACGACCGGCCGGTGTACGCGGCGGGCGCGAGCGGGACGGGCGCGAGTGGGACCTCGACGGTGTACCGGACGAGGTTTGGAGCGCTTTCACCGAGCGGGACGGGGACGCCGATCGGCCGCAATGCGGGCACACTGCCGTGGAACGTTCACCTGGACGCCAACCTGAGCCATAGCTTCGTGCTGCCACATCGCGTGGGCCAGGATGGGCAGACGCTGGCCTTGAATGTGCGGTCGACCAACCTGGTGAACCACACGAACGTGACGGCGGTGGGCGGGGTGCTGGGATCGCCGCTGTTTGGCCAGGCGTACCAGGCGGATCCGGGACGGCGAGTGGAGGCCGGGCTGCGCTGGAATTTTTAGGTGCCGCAGCGAACAGCAGGTCCTTCGCTGTGCTCAGGATGACAAGTTTTTTAGGCCACCGATTACGTTTTATAACCCTAAGGAGAGTTCCATGAGTTTTGCCTTCCGCTTTGTTGCCCCTGTCCTCGCCTCGTTCGCGGCGGTTTCGCTTTTCGCGCAGACTGCCGCTGTGCCCGAGGCTGCCCCTGTCTTAGCACCGCCGGTTGTGCCGATCCGCACGGTTTACCGGTTCTGGCCGCTGCAATTCGTGCAGTTTGTCGGGATGGAACTGCCGTACAGCCTGGTGATGCTAGAGGTGGATCCGGCGGGCAAGAAGCCGGCCCTGGTCCTGACGCTAACGGACCGGGCGACGGGCAAGCGGGTGCATTATGCGGAGACCGACGCTCTGGTGGCGATGGAGGGCGCGGCCGGCGAGGAGTCGCACAAGGCGGCGATGGCGTGGGAGCCGGCGGATGCCGAGGCGGTGGGCGCTGTGTCGACGGTACGGCTAACGCTGGCGGACGGCAAGCCGCTGGTTTGGCGATTTGTGCAGGGATCGGATGTGTCGGAACGGGGCGGTGGGATGACGCCCTTGCCGGGCAGCAAGGTGCCGGTGTTTGCGTATCGCGAGCAGGCAGCGGTGGCGGGAGAAGGCACCGCGCTGAGCGTCGGTGGAGTGGTGAGCCAAGCGACGGTGTGGACGGAGATCTCGCAACCACCGTACTTTGTGGCGTATCACGGGGCGATGAGCGAGAACGCGCACACGCTGGTATTTGTGCCGGGAGCGAGTGACTGGACGGTAAAGAGTGCGCCGGCGGCGGTGGCGGCGGGTGGGAGCTGGGAGCTGGACGGGGCCCGCGGCGATCATGCGACGGTGCGGATCGACAAGGTCGACGGCGGGCAGGTGACGATGACGGCGACGGATGCCTTTGAGCCGGGGGTGCAGCGGACGATTGAAGCGACGCGCGGTGCGGATGGGAGCTGGAGCTACCTGCGGGAGCGGTTTTCACCGGTGAAGGATGGGGCGAAGCACGGGCTGACGATGGACTTTGCGGCACCGTTGAGCGCTGGGGTGGACAGCGATAAAGTAACGGTGTCGGCGAAGAAGACGGTGCTGGGGACGGGGACCGTGACCGGCGGCAAGGATGGGGCGATGACGCTGGTTTTCAGTGATCCGGCGTGGATGAAAGCAATTGCGGTGAGCTTGGGCGGCAAGTGACAGGCGCGGTGGCAAGACTCCCCTGACAGGTGGAGTTTGAGCAGCTATGAGGTGGGAGCTGTCGAGCTGTGAAGGATCTGGTTCAGTTTCGAGTCCCGAGTTTTGCAACCGTTTGCCGCGGTCTTATTGGCTGAAGGAGAGAAGGGCTCCCTTGCGGGAGCCCTTGCACTTACGTGTTGGCGGCTTCGGGCTCGGGTGCCGGTGTGGGCTCGGGCTGATCGCTCTTGACGTTGACCTGGACGTGAGCGGTGACCTCGCGATGCAGGCGGACGGGGACGTGGTATTCGCCGACGGTCTTGAGGGGTTCGTCGAGGTGGATGCGGCGACGCTCGACGGTGAAGCCCTGGGCCTCGAGGGCCTGCGCGATGTCAGCGGAGGTGACGGAGCCGAAGAGCTGGCCTTCACCGCCGGCCTTGCGCTCGAAGCTGAGGACGACGTTGTTGAGATTGGCAGCGACGGATTCGGCCTCGACCTTTTCCTTGGCGCTCTTGCGGATGGCGGACTGCTTCATCTGCTCGATGACAGCCTTGTTGGCCTGGGTGGCCTCGATGGCGAGCTTTCGGGGCAGAAGGTAGTTACGGCCGTAGCCGTTGGCGACGTTGACGACGTCGCCGCGGTGGCCGAGTGATTCGACTTCTTCTTTGAGGATGACTTCCATTGTAAAACTCCGATGGCGTCGGTGACGCCGTTCGAGCCGAACGGGCTGCAAAACGCAGATTCCTTCGGGAATGACAAGAAAAGCGCGGCCGCTTTAGTACTTCGCGGCGTAGGCCAGCAAGGCGATGGCGCGTGCCTGCTTGATGGCGCGGGTCAGCTTGCGCTGGAACGGCGCTGAGGTGCCGGTGAGGCGACGCGGAATGATCTTGCCACGGTCAGAGACGAATTGCTGCAGCAGACGCACGTCGCGGTAGCTGATGGAGTCAATCTTTTCCACCGTGAACTTGCAGACCTTTTTGCGGCGGAAGAACTTGCGGCCGCCGCCGGGGCCACCGCCCTGACCTGCGGGACGGGGAGGACGCGGGCCGCCGGGGCGTGAACCGCCGCCGCCCTGGTAGCCGCCGCCACCACCCTGCGATCCTCCGCCACCCTGAAAACCGCCCTGGGAACCACCGGTGGAGGAACCGCTGGATGCGGGTGCCGGGGTGGAGGATGTTGTGTTTTGTGTTTCGTCAGCCATGGTACTTGTCCTTTGTGTGCCGAGCCGTAAGGCCTGGCGGTTTGGCTGCAATCGCTCCAGATCCACTGGGGGATCTCTGGACTTTAACCACGCCCTCGGGAATGGTCAGTTGGAAGCGAACTGCGGCGTTTGGATGGTCCTGGCCGGGTTAGGCCTGTTGGCCTTGTCCGGAAGCTTTGCTGAGTACAGAAGCAGGTCCTTCACTTCGCTCAGGATGACAACAAGTGAGAAGTTTAGGCCTGGACCGCGGGCTCGGGCTCGGTGGCTCCAACGGCGGGAGCGGCCGGGGTTTCCGCCTTGGGTTCCGCGGCTTCAATGGCGGCCAATTCGGGGGTCGGTGCAGCGGCAGCTACCGGCGCCGGTTGCGGTGTGGCTATCGAGTTGTTGGCGTTGTCGGCGGCTTCGGCAGGATTTTCCTGCGGCTGGGCGGAGCGCTTCACATGGGCGGCGCGGTGGGCCTTGATCTTGGCCACGCGCTTTTCTTCCTCGTCGGTGCGGACGGTGATGAATTTGATGACCTGTTCGGTCACGCGCAGCCGGCGCTCGATTTCGGAGATCAGGGAGGCCGGCGCATCAACGATCAGCAGGACGTAGATGCCGTCGTTGAACTTGTTGACGGTGTAGGCCAAGCGACGGCGGCCCATCTTTTCGACGTTCTTGACGGTGCCTTCGCCGGTAGTGATGTAGCCGGAGAAGGTTTCGATGCTCTTGTCAACGTCGGCGTCCTCTAGGTCAGGGCGCAGGATGTACATCACTTCGTAGCTGCGATTCATGGTGCTTCTTTCCGCGGGGTTGTTGCCCCGCACCGCTCGGCTTTGTGCCGGAGCCGGTTTGGCTCTGTTTGGCGAGTTGTACGTTCCAGGTTGTACGTTGTAGGTGAAAGCGGCACCGTACGTACAACTTACAACGTAGAACTTACAACCCGCTTGTTGAACTCATTCATGGCCGTGCTTACACCTTTTGTCAGAACGGCTTCGACCGCGCGTACGGCAAGGTCGAGTCCTTCGTCCAGAATTCCGAGCTCAATCCTGCGTAAAGGTGCAAGAAGAAAGCTTGTTCCGCCGGATTTGATTTCGCGGCCGGTTTCGTTGGGGGCCTTGCCCACGCCGATCCGGATGCGCGTCCATTCTTCTGTACCGAGCACGCCGGAGATCGACTTGACTCCGTTGTGCCCGCCCGCTGAGCCCCGTTCGCGCACGCGAATCTGCCCCAACGGGATTGCCAGCTCGTCGTAGAGGACGATGAGGTCTTCTACGGGGAGGTCCAGATCCTTAAGCAGCGCTGCTACGGACAGACCACTCAGGTTCATAAAGGTTTCGGGCTTGGCTAGAAGGACGTCGTGTCCCATCAGGCGAGTCCGGCCGGTCTGCGCTCTACCCCGGCGATTGCTTACCGAGATGTTGCCGATCTCGGCGATGCGGTCAATGGCCATAAAACCTGCATTGTGCGGCGTGAGCAGATACTCCAGACCAGGATTGCCGAGACCGACGATGAGCTTCATAGAGGCGGTATTTTGTTGCTAGTTCTTAGCTGCTGGTTCTCAGGCGACTCAGCAAGCTGCCGTATGAACAACTGACAACCAAGAACTAGCAACTGCTTCTTACTTCTCCTCGGGTTTGCCCTTCTTGGCGACCTCGGGCTCGGTTGGGGTGGGGGCGGCGGCATCTGCGGCAACGTCTTCCTTCACCGGTGTTACATGAGCGACCATCTCATCTTCGGCGGAGAGGAATTTGAGGTTCTCGGCGTGCGGTAGGTCCTTGACGAGGATGGAGGCATTCATCGCGAGGTCCGAGATGTCCACCTCAATATGCTCAGGGATGTTGCCGGGGAGGCACTCGACTTCGACCTCGTGCAGGATCTGAGTCAGGACGCCGCCCTCGTTCTTGACGCCGACCGCGGTGCCGGTGAGCTGCACGGGAATTGACACGCGCATGGCGCGGTCCATGGCGATGCGCTTGAGGTCGATGTGGAGGAGCTTGCCTTTGATGGGCTCGTTCTGCCAGTCGACGATCATGACCTTCGAGGCTGGCGAGCCTTCGAGGTTCAGGTCAAAGATAGTATTGTGGCCGCTGCCGGTGTAGAGGATCTTGGTGATGACCTTGGGGTCAACGGTGACGGCGACCGAGGGTTGACCGGCGCCATAGACGACGGCGGGAATGAGGCCGGCGACGCGCACGCGGCGAGCGTGATTTTTATTGAACTTGCCGGTGCGCGGGGTGGCGGTTACGGCGGCGATGGGGGTGTTGTTGGCCATGGTGTCTTCCTTTCGGGCACGAGTACTGGTGTTTACAGGCCAGCTCGCTCCCTTTTGGGCTGTGAGCCCGGGTTAGTTAAACAATGTGGAAACGGAGGTTTCCATGTGAATGCTTTCCATGGCGCGGCCGAAGAGACCGGCTACGGAGAGAACTTTGATCTTGCTGACAGCCTGCGCGGCTTCGGTCAGGGGGATGGTATTGGTGACGACCAGTTCCTTCATGCCTGAGTCCCGGATGCGGTCGACGGCGGGGCCGGAGAGCACGGCGTGCGAGGCGCAGGCGTAGACGGCCTCGGCACCCTGGGCGAGGAGGGCGTCAACGGTCTTGCAGAGTGTGCCGGCGGTGTCGACGATGTCATCGAGGATGAGGCAGGTGCGGCCGCGGACGTCGCCGATGACGTTCATGACCTCGGTGACGTTGATGTCGGTGCGGCGCTTGTCGACGATGGCGAGCGGAAGTTCTAGCTTTTTGGCGAAGAAGCGAGCGCGCTCCACGCCGCCGGCGTCGGGAGAGACGACGGTGAGGTTCGGGAGATTGAGTTTGCGGAAGTAGTCAACCAGAACAGGCGAGGCGAAGAGGTGATCGACGGGGATGTTGAAGAAGCCCTGGATCTGCGCCGCGTGGAGGTCCATGAAGAGGGCGCGGTTGGCGCCGGAGTTGACGAGCAGGTCGGCGACGAGCTTGGAGGTGATGGCGACGCGGGGGCGATCCTTACGATCCTGGCGAGCGTAGCCGTAATACGGGACGACGGCGGTGATGCGGCCGGCGGAGGCGCGTCGCAGGGCGTCCATCATGATCAGCATCTCCATGAGGTGCTGATCGGTGGGGAAGCAGGTCGGCTGGATGACGAAGACGTCGGTGCCACGCACATTTTCAAGTAGTTGGAAGCGAATCTCTCCGTCGCTGAAGCGGCGGAAGTCAGTCTGGACGAGTGATACGCCGAGAAACTGGGCAATCTCTTCGGAGAGCGCGCGATTGGCGGATCCGGAGACGATCTTGAAGTTACGGTCGTCGCTGACGCGCGATTTGGACTTCTTCTCGGAGGCAACCTTGCCGTCGTGGCCGGGTTTGCCAGAGACAACAGCGACACCGGAGGCCGCTGTTGAAGCGGTTGCCGGTGTCGAGGAGGATGCGTTTGCTGCAGGCTCCGGCAAGGCTGTTTGTGCGCTTGCGGAGGAGCCCTGGGTGCTGCCGTTGGCGTTGTTTGCGCCGTTAGAACTCATGGAGCTTGTCGAACCTGTAAAACCCATGGAATTTGGGAATGGAACCGCTGCGGTACCGTTTTCGTTCGCCACGTTTGGAGACTCCTGAGGTTGGTTGACCTGATCAGAGCTTCTTCAGCTTCATTGCTGCCGGGGGTTGATTGCCTCCCCGGGTGTTGCGACCTTTGCGACCTGCGGTTCCACTGTGAATCTGGGCGGCTTGTTGCGATTCGCCCAGATTCTCTACTTTCTGCTGCTGCCCCGGCGCCAAAGACGCATTGGGGTGTCTGCCAAACTTCCGGTGGCTGTTGCGCCACCCTCCATCAAAAAGTTCCCTCGTTGGCGGAGATCCCCCCCCCGTCACAGGCCTTAAGCCTTGCGGAGCGCTAACGGTTGGTTGGGCGACCAGGATTCGAACCTGGACTGTCTGCGTCAAAGGCAGATGACCTACCGTTAGTCGATCGCCCAGCAGCTGAATTGATTCAGCAACACGCTCGGAACCGCCATTCACGTACTGCCCCGGACCGGTTCGTGCGCAGCTTCTAGCTTACGCGAAGGACCGGCGCCAGAACTCCTCGCGGTTGAGCGTTTCTGTAAGAAAAGCCCGGGTACCGAGAGACTGCACGCGTTGTTGAGCCTCGCGCGCTGCCTGAAGATCGTTGTAGATCCCAAACAGTGCCGAGCCCGAGCCCGAAAGCGCCGCATAGAGCGCCTTGGAGCTGCCGTCCGGAGATCCGGCTAATGTACGCTTGAGGTCACGCAGGGAAGGATGTTGGGTAAAAACAACATCCTCAAAGTCATTATCGACCCCGGTGTGGACAAGCGCGAGAAGGGGATTCCCGGCGAGACCGCCATCTATTTCCTGTGAACTTCCATTCACATCCCTGCTTTTAGACTGGACTTCCAAGCCCGAAGGTGTTCGGAAGGGATTGACGATACCGGTTGGTACTCGTTCGGCCCCGGTGGTTGTCCACGCGGAGGCCAGAACTCGGCTCAACAAATCGACTCTATCGCAAGTCTCCAGCTTCGTCAAGTCTTTTTCTGACAGCTTCGCGGTGGGCTCGGCTCGGCGATCGAGGTCGCGGAATGCCTGGGCGGTGCTGACGCCGGTCCCCGGTATGGCGACCACAACGGGCAGGGTGGGCAGGTCGGGCAAGGGGTAGACAGCTTCCCCGCGATTGAGGCCCAGGACCGTACCTCCAAGTAGAAAGAGGGGTACATCGGAGCCGATCTCGGCGGCCAGAGCCAAGCGTTCGGGGGCGGGCAGGGCGGCTCCGAGTTCTCGTTCGAGCCCAAGCAGCGCGGCGACGGCGTTGGCGGAGCCCGCGCCCAGCCCACCCTGTACGGGAAGGCGTTTTTCGAGGGCGATGTGGACTTGGGCGGTGCGACCCAGACGGTCCAGCGCGCCGTGCACGATGCGGTAGGCGGTGTTGCGGTCGCAGTCGCCGGAGGCGGTGCAGGGCACGCCGGGGTGATCGGCGTCCAGCGTGATGGACGTGCGGCCAGCCGGGCGAATGGTGATTGTCACGAGATCATGCAGCGCCAGGGTCTGGTAGAGCGTGGTGAGACCGTGGAAGCCGTCCGGACGGGGCGGGCCGACGGCGAGGCCGAGGTTGATTTTGCAGAAGGAACGGACGCTTGTCGGCATGAGGTGCTTGGGAAACTCGATCAGCTTAATTTTAAAGGGCTTCGGCCAGGGTGACGCATGCACGTGGAAGGGACAGGCAGGAGGTTGGAACCGATGACGTAGAACAGCTAGCGCGCGCGATCTGTGCCGAGCGTGTCTGGGTTGTGTTTGGAATTGTCTCTAGCCCTGTGTTTTGACTTTATACGCGGAGGCGACCCCATGCAGTTGCTCGTTGAGCGCGTGAAGGATCGCGGCGGGCTAGGAGGGTAGGACGCTCCTCGTGACTGCCGAGCAGATACGGAAGAACGGGCAGTGCCGCCTACTGCAGAATCTGTACGGGAAAGCGGTTTGCCGGCAGGATCGCATCGGGCCCAGAGCAGTGGAGACGCTGCCGGTGCCGGGTAAGTGATGTGCGTCAAAGGCGAAAGGGGATGGACGCCGGCGGATCCGAATACGCTGGACCCGTATTTAAAAAATGGCGGCGCAGGGACAGACGCTCTTTGCGGCCTCCGGTGACAGCTCGACGTGATCCCGAAGAACCGAAGCCTGGCCGGCGGACGATGCCTATGTTGTTTCGGTGGGCGGAACGGACCTGGTGACGGCGAGCGCAGGCGGGCCATGGAAGTCAGAGGCCGCGTGGGTGGATTCGGGCGGCGGGATTTCTCTGGATAAGATCGCGATTCCGTCGTGGCAGAAGTCGGCGATCAACTCGACGGACAAGGGGTCAACGGTTTACCGGAACGGGCCGGATGTCGCGGCGAATGCGAACTTCACGTTTTACACGTGTGATGACCGGCAGGCATGCCTGACCAATGAGTATGGCGGGACGAGCTTTGCGGCGCCGATGGATGTGGGCGGCTTACACGGCGCTGGTCAACCAGCAACTGGCGTCGGATGGGTACGGCAATGTCGGTTTCCTGGACCCCGCGATCTATTCGGAGACGCCACGGCGGCGACGTACAAGGCTGATTTCCACGATGTTACGAGTGGGACCTCGGGAAGCTACTCGGCGACGACGAACTTTGCCCTGGTGACGGGTTGGGGAAGTCCGACGCCGAACCTGATTACGACGTTGGCGCCGTAGAGTCTGTGATTGCAGCAAAACCTGATTTGCAGCAACACCACTTGCAGCAACACCACTTGCAGCAAAAACATTTTCAGCAAAAATAAGGAGGCCGGGATTAATCTCCCGGCCTCCCTATTGTTTGTGAAAATGCCGTCCTGGCATGCTGGATTGTGAGGAGCAAGCCGTTAATGGCCGCTGACGCCTTCCTGGATAAACGCCGCGGTGCGGTCGTGGAGATCGTGCAGGGCTCCCTCGTTGAGGTAGACCATGTGACCGGTGGGGAAGAATTTGTACTCGATGTTGCCCTGCAGGCTGGGGGCGATGTGGAGGTGCTTCATCTCGTAGACGGCGCCGTAGTAGAGCGTGCCCAGATCGAAGTAGCCGCCCATGAGCAGGACGTGCATGCGGGGGTTGACGGTGAGGGTGTAGGCGAGGTCGGGCATGACGTTGGTGAAGGTATCCCAGCCGCCGCCGCGCTGGTTGGGGGCGCTGTGGTGCATGTCCCAGCGATTGCCGGCGGGGGCGTCATCGGAGTGCGGCTTGTAGGTCATCTCGCGGCCGAAGTGCAGGGTCTCGTGGGCGTAGCTGTTCATGGCGGCGTCAATGCTGGACTCGACGGAGTCGGTGAAGGGGTCGTACTGGGATTGGGCGGCGAGTGGGTCCATGGAGGGGCCGGCGTAGCGCGAATCGAGGCGGCCGGTGGTGATGTCGGAGGGGTCCTGGAGGTACTTGGCAAATTCGCCGCCGGAGAGCCGGAGGTTGGCCTTGATCCACAGGGCAGAAGGGATGCCGGTGTAGCTTTCGAGCTTGGCGGCGACGGCCTGCTTTTTGGTTGCGTCCAAGTCGGCACCCTGCGTCAGGGCCGAAGCGTATTCGCCGGTGGAGAACTGCTCTACCTCATGCAGCCAGGGTTCGAGCTGCGCGGGCTGGTTGGGGACCTTGTGGTGGTACCAGGCGGTGGCGGCGAAAGAGGGAAGAGCGAGGAAGAAGCCTTTTTCGTTGCCGGGATCGGAGTCGGAGCCGTCAGCGGAGTCAGAGAAGCTGAGGATTTGTGAAAGGAAGACGATGCCGTTGAGATCGACACCATGCTGCTGCAGTTTTGCGCCGAGAACGGCGTCGCGGGTGGTGCCGTAGCTTTCGCCGAAGAGGAAACGGGGCGAGGTCCAGCGATCGTATTTCGAGAGGAAGCGGCGGATGAAGCGGTCAAAGGCGGCGGCATCCTGGTCGACGCCGTAGAAGGATTTGGCGGCGTCTTTGCCTTCGACGCGGCTGTAGCCGGTGCCGGGGGCGTCAATGAAGACGAGATCGGTGGCGTCGAGCAGGGTCTGCGGATTGGGAGCGACCTTGTAGGGACCACCGACAGGGTGTTGCAGATCGGGCAGTTGGACGCGCACGGGGCCGAGCGAGGTCATGCGGAGGTACATGGTGGCCGAGCCGGGGCCGCCGTTATAGAAGAAGGTGATGGGGCGGGTGCCGGCGTCGAAGCCCTTGGCGAAGTAGGCGGTGTAGAACATGTGCGCTGTGGCGGGGCGGTCTTCGGGCTTGGCGGGGAGCTCCATCGGGGCGTCGGGGAGGTACCTGCCGTCGGGGGCGAGGGTGGCGTCCTGGGTGTCGGTGGAGCCGACGGGTAGAAGGCCGGCAACGGCGGTGTAGGCGATGGTGCGGCCGGCGGCGGTGGTGACGGAGGCCTCCGTGGTGCTGTCCGGGGCGAGCGTGCCTGGGTGCTTGCCTTCGCCGGCAGGTTCGGCGGTTGTCGTGGTGGTGAGCTTTTCAGCGGAGCCGTCGCCGCGGTGCTGCGCGAGTGCGAGGGCAGGGCAGAGCGTGGCGGCAAACGAGGCGGCGATCAGCGCGCGCGCCGGAAGACGGGCAAAAGCCATAAGCGTGAGACTCCCTGGAGCGGAAAGGATTTCTCTACTGTACGGCTGGCGGGGAGTAAGAGTTTCGTTCGGGCGTTCCGTGAGGCGGTGGAAGCTGGGCGGGACGGGTCTTGTGCAGGTCGTGGATCACGATCGCCGAACGGTACGCGAGGTTGGTTGGACGGCTGCCAGGGAAGGTTCGGATCCATCAGTGGAAATTGCAGAGTGGCCGGCGAGAGGACCAGCGCAAAATCGGTACAGTCCAGCGCACTTGGCGAAGAAGACGCCACACGACCTAGAGGAGCACGACATACAAGCCAAGTTGAGACACAGAATGATCGCGCTCACCCGACCGTGGCATACAGAGTACGGATTATGTAGTTTGGGTGGCTCAGTGGCGCAAAACGGGACAGGCAGTTCTCTCTTCTACAACTTATCTCCTGCTTTCATTCGATTGGCTGGTTTGGTGTTTCATTTCAGGACAGGTTGTGCTCTTCGTGTTATGGGCGGGAAAGGAGCTTCGATCGAAACTGGCCATGGAGGCAGGTCCCATGCGTTTTGTTTCTCGATCCTTGTTTGCCGTGGCTTTCTTCACGGCGGTTCTTTGCTGCGGCGTGCGTGCCAAGGCTGACACGATTTCCGGTTTTTCTTTGAACAGTAACTTGGAGTACGGTACCGCCAGCGGAACGTTCACCATTGATACAACAACGGGCGTGCTGAAGTCCGGTAGTGTGACGGCCAGTTATAACGGGCAGTCCGAAACGTTGGGCACGATTGTTTCCAGTAGCGGGTCCAGCGGCCTGTATACGATTGCACTCACGACGTCCAGCGGCGGTACTGGCGATACGTTCTACCTCGACCTGCCGGTCTCAACGCTGTTGAACTATGGCGGCGGCTCGATTGACACATCAAACTATAACCCTTCGCATGAGTCGTACCTGTACGCCTATAACACGATGGACTATGCGACTTCCGGGACGCTGAATCTTACAAGTACGACAAGAACAGCAACAAGCACGGCAGTTACCCCCGAAGCCGCCTCGTGGGTACTGATGCTTACCGGAACGGGGATGCTGGCAGTGGTAGCGCGGCGCCGGCGTCCAGTAGCTGAATCGCCGGCAATTTCGGCTTAGCGTTCCATCTCCGGATAGGGTCCTAGGCCGCCGCCGGCGATCCAAAGGTCCAGGTGTTCTTCGAGAACAGGCAGAGGCACGGCACCTGTTTCAAGTACGGCGTCGTGGAAGGCGCGGAGGTTGAACTTCGTGCCCAGCGTGGCCTCCGCCTTGGCTCGCTCTTTGCGGATGCTCATTTCGCCGAGGTAGTAGCTGAGCGCCTGGCCGGGCCAGCTGATGTAGCGGTCGACCTCGGTTTCGATCTCGTGGTCGGAGAGGGCGGTGTTGTCGCGAAGGTATTGTTGAGCCTGTTCGCGGGTCCAGCCCTGCGAATGGATGCCGGTATCGACGACGAGGCGGGCGGCGCGCCAGGCCTGGTAGCTGAGCATGCCGAATCGCTCGTAGGGAGTGTGATAAATGCCCATTTCGGTGCCGAGGCGTTCGCAGTAGACGGCCCAGCCTTCGCCGTAGGCGGAGATGTAGGTGTTGCGAAACTTTGGCAGGTTCTTGTGCTCGGCCGCGATGGAGAGTTGCCAGGAGTGGCCGGGGGCGGATTCGTGCAGCGTGAGCGCAGGCAGGGAGTAGAGGCCGCGTGAAGGGAGATCGTAGGTGTTCACGAGATAGACGCTCTGGCCGCCGCGCGCGGAGGTGTAGAACGGCGCGATAGAGGCGGGAACTGGGATGATGCCGAAACGGTTGCGTGGTTCGTAGCCGAAGAAGCGGCTGGCGACACCGTCGAATTCCTTGGCGATGAAGGCGGCACGCATGAGGAGGTCATCGGGTGTTTTGGCGTAGAACTGCGGATCGGTACGGAGGAAGTGGAGGAAGGCGGGCAGGTCGCCGGTGAAGTTCGCCTCCTGCATGGCCGTGAGCATTTCGGTGTGAATCTTGGCCATTTCGTCCAGGCCGATGGCGTGGATCTGTGCGGGAGTGAGGGTGACGGTGGCGTATTCGAGGACCTTGGATTGGTAGTAGGCCTTTCCATCGGGTAGGGCTTCGGCGGCGAGGGCTTCGGTGGCGTGCGGGACGTAGACGTCGTCCCAGAAGCGGAGGAGTCGCCCAAACGCGGGGATGATTGCGGTGGTGATTGCGTCACGGCCAGCCTGGCGTAATGTGGCCTGCTGCGCGGCGGGGATCGTGGCCGGCATGGTGAGGAAGGGCTTCCAGTAAGGGGTGTCTTCCGGAGATTTTGCATCCGCCGTGGCTGCTATTGATTTGTCGCGGCCGAGGAGGGTGATCTGGGGTGGAGTAAAGCCGCGGGCGAGGCCTGCGCGCATGTTGGCTTCCTCGTCGGTGAAGAAGCGCGGGGTGTCGCGGAGGCGGGCGATGTAGTTCTCGTAGTCCTTTGCGGAGCGCAGAGGCTGTTGTGGAGCACCGGCTTCGTCGGCCCAAAAGGAGGAGTCGGAGTTTACGGGCTTTTCGTACTCGCGGAAGCGCTGGGCATTGAGCAGGGATTGAATCTGGGCGTGGAAGACTTCGTAGTTGAGGAGTTCGGGTGGGGAGAGTTTCGCGGGGTTCATTGATTGGAGTTGCTGAAGGACTTCCGTCCAATGCCGGAGGCGTTCGGCCTGGCTGGCGGCGTCGATGCGGGGCAGCTGGGGGTGGAGATGGACGGCAGTTTCGTCATCATCCTCATCGCCGCGCAACTGCTGGCGCCACTGCCAGTCGGCGGTGTAGAGGGCCTGCAGTCTGGAGTCAGCGGCGTTCGGTTTGACGGCCGGGCCGGGCTGCTGTGCGACGAGAAAAGACGTTACGAGCAGAGCGGAGGCAAGCGCCAGAAAGCGCGGTATAGAGGGTGTAGAGATGGATGAAGTCGGGATTTGAGCGGCAGAAACAGGCGAAACGGAGGCTTGCA
>CAXSBL010000056.1:0-2757 GCA_964235515.1 uncultured Bryocella sp. | reverse complement strand
CAGGAGTTCGAAGGGCGGCAATCAAGAGAGCTCCGAGGCAGAGGGTATGTTCGTCAAAGATAGCGCGATCTGCCGGGCTGGTCGGAGTCGTACTCGTTATGAGCAGGCACGCAGCGTCGCTGCACGTTAGACCGGCGTTGGTATTGCTGAATGCCGGCGGAGTACCGCCGATGTAAGCGGAGATGCAGAGGGAAGCTTCGCGTGTAGGCCACGACCTGCAGGCGCGCACATTTTCTGTGGTCACATGCTACTGTGTTGGTGTCGGATGGCCGCCAAGTGCCATCCTATATAAGAGATTCGCCCTTAGGAGGACGATCACCATGGCGACACAAGTTGCGGGACTGCCTGACCGGTTGACCATTACGGAAGATGTACTGGAACAGCTAAAAAGACTGGCGGATTCGCAAAATATTACGATGTCCGAGGCGTTGACGCAGGCGATCAAGGTGAGCGACATCGTGGTGCGATCGATCAATGCGCCGAACTCCAAGGTGCTGCTGAAAAAAGGGAACAAGTACGAGCAGTTGACGCTGGTGCGTGACGCGAACTGATGCCTCCGGCGATGCAAGACACAGGTGAGTTGCCGCCGCAGGGTGTGATTTTGCCGCTTGATGTTGTGCCATCGCCGCTTCCTGCGCGAACCACCGGGATTCAAAATTCAGTCCCAAATCCTCGACCCAAGGCGTACTCGCCGGAGCGGCAACGGGATTGGGTGCGCCTGATTGTGGCCTGTGGGTTGCTGCTGATTCTGGGCTATCTGGTGGTATTTGCCACGATTGAGGCGACTTCCTGGCCGGCGCACTGGGCCCAAACCAAGGAGATGCTGCAGATCATTCTGCCGGCGCTTACCGGGGTCATCGGCACGGTGATCGGCTTTTATTTCGGTGTGACGGCTGTGGCCAACGGCAATAATCAATCTTCGAACGATCCGCAGTAGTCTGCGGAACTCGCCGGCAGGTCAGACCGGGACAGCTTTGCCTTTGGGTGCGTGACCGGGGGCTTCTTCTTCGACGATGGCAGGGGTGAACCGGGTCGGCTTTTGCCAGAGAAGGGCGAAGAGACGGTCTAACTCGCGGGATGCCGGGTCAGTGGAATCGAAGACGCGATGGCCCTGGCCGAGAGCTTCGGCTATGTGGCAGAGAAGTGGGAAACGTGCCGGAATGGGCACGGCGGCTGCGCCGAAGTAGCGGAAATCTGTCGAAAGCAGGGCGCGGGCGTTGCGGAAGTGTGGGGCGCGGCCGACATCGCGGGCGGCGTAGCCGGGCTCGGTGTGCAGGCGGGTGCGACCGGTGTGATGGAGTTCGCCGGTTTCGGGGTGAAAGGCGTAGATGCAATCGGGGCGATGAGCGTGGGGGCTTTCGGTGTCGTAGTAGGCGCCGAGGTCGAGCGTTTCGGTTACTTTCGCGGCGTAGATGATGGCGGCTAGAGGGTAGTTTTCACGCTGGGCGAGAGCGACGCTGGTGAGGCCGAGCAGGCGGTCGCCGGGGTGGGCTGTGCGACGGATAGCGGGCTTGCAGATCGAAAGCGTGAGCAGCGGGTCGGCACCGGCGAGCGGGGGTGGAGCGCAGGGTGCGCCGCCGCGGTCGGAGGTGAGCTTGTAGAGGTAGGTGCGCATGCTTGAAGTGGTGGTCGGCCGGTGGCTTAGAGCAGAATGCCTGATGCTGTCTTGCTGCGGCAACGCAGATTCCTTCGGGAGTAACAACCAGAAGCTGGCGGGGATCGCAAAGTTTGCGATCCGTTGAGAGCTGCTTCACCGGGGTAGGGCGTGCTGCCGGTAAGCCGAGGCAAACAGCAGATCCCTCCGCTTCGCTGCGGGATGACAACTCTTTTACTGGTTGCAGTGATTGCAGTGCTCGATTAGCGTAGGCGCTTCAGTGTTGCCTCGTCTGGGCGGCCGTTGAACCATTGAATTAGGGTGTCGGAAAAAATCTGATCCTGTGCGCCTGCGATGGATTCGGCTTCCGTAAAGAGGGTGACCGAGGAGTGGAATTTCAGGTCGTCGGGGTAGCCGAAGATGGTGACGAGAGAGCGGCCGTGGGCGGCGTTGACGAGGCTTGTGCACTCGATGAGGCGGGGGCCGAGGAGCGGGTGGGCGAGGTAGGCTTTGGCTTCAGCGAGGCCGGTGACGGCGTAGCGCTGTGCGGTGGGGCTGGAGCCGAGGCCGGCGATTTGCGGGAAGATGAACCACATCCAGTGGGAGCGTTTTTCACCGGCGGCCAGCTCGGATTTGGCTTGGCTGTAGATGTTTTGCTGGGCTGTGATGAAGCGTTGGAGGTTGAAGGGATCATCGGGCGGCATGTGGGTTTGGATGCGGCTGGTCCGCGGTTGCGGAGCGATGACAGAACTCGTTGGGAGTGATTTTCGACGGTCTCGCCTGCGCACGAGAGCCCGGTGGCCTAGGCCGCGAGACGCAGATTCCCTGCGGGAATGACAACCAAAGGAGGACAGTAAGAGGGATCGGCTTAAGCCAGAGGATCGGCTTCGCCAGAGGATCGGCTTCGCCAGAGGATCGGCCTATGCCACGCGGGTGTAGGCGGCTTCGACCTGTTGGCGCGCGGAGCGTAGGGTGGTGACCGGGTCGGTGATGGGGTAGAACTCCATGGCGAGCCAGCGGTTGTAGTGGAGTCAGCGAGCTTCTGGTAGATGGCCGTGAAGTTGATTTCGCCGGTGCCGGGTTCGTGCCGGCCGGGGACGTCGGCGATGTGAATGAGGCCGATAAGGCCGAGGTTGGTTTCGAGCTTTTCGAGCAGGTTTCCG
>CAXSBL010000055.1:0-19202 GCA_964235515.1 uncultured Bryocella sp. | reverse complement strand
TCTTCTAAGCCTTGGAACAACTCTTCCGGAGATTGGGATCAGCCCTGATCAGGACTGCTGGGTCGTGGAGGATCGCTCGGTAAATCCATTCAGAGAGGCAACAAAGAAGCGATCAAAGGAGATCAGGGGCCGCCGAATACTGCCGTAGCCAGGCTTCCACCTGGTGCAGGTGATCGACAGGGTGCCCTTCACCCTCGCAGTTTCCCGCTTCGGTTCCCCGCTTGAGGAAAGCGATGCGGAGACCGGCGGCGTGCGCGGCAGCGATGTCCGAACAACGATCCCCGACGAGCACCGAACGGCTGAGGTTTAGTCCCAGTTCGCGTTCGGCGCGCAGGAGCATGCCGGCACCGGGCTTGCGGTCTTCGTGCTCCCGCTTCCATTCACCGAGGCCATGCACGGGGTGGTAGGGGCAGTGATACACACGGTCGAGGTCGCCCCCGTTCGCCTGAATTTCAGCCCTCATCCAGTGCATGAGGGCGTCGAAGTCGGCGGTGGAGTACAGGCCCCGGGCAATGCCGGACTGGTTTGTAACCACCACGATTTTGTATCCGAGGCTGCGGGCGGTCCGGATGAGGGAGAAGATACCGTCGACCCAGCGCACGTCCTCCGGACGGTATAGGTAGCCAACCTCCTCATTGATAACGCCGTCGCGGTCGAGAAACAGCGCCGGGGAAGACGAGGGAGTCAAACGCGGTCTCCTGCGAGGGCGGTCCCGATCTGGGTGAGCCGCGCAACGGCAGCGGCTGGAGTAACGACACGGGGCGGGCAAGAGATACCCCGGTGACGAGCCTCCAGCAGATCTTCAGTCTCAGTTAGAACCATTGCCGGGGTGACCTGGTGCATGCAGCCGTTGTGGGCACAGGGAGCGTAGTCCCGGCCGTCATAGCACGGGCGACAGGCAAAGCCTTCGCCCCCCCAAAGAGCAACACAGTCGGGCCGCTGGGGGAGCCGGCCATGGGGATCGGTGGGACCAAAGATGGTCACGATCGCGGAGGAGGTAATGCCGGCGAGGTGGAGCGGACCGGTGTCATGCGTGATCGTGACGGCAGCGGTGTCCAGCAAAGAGAGCGTTTGCACCAGCGAGAGGCTGCCGATGAGATCAGTCAGGCGGCCCGGCGCAGCCGTAGCGCTAAGTTCCGCGAAGTAGGGTGAAGCCCAACCGTCTTCAGGGCCGCCTGCGAGGACGACCTCGCAGCCCCTCGCGAGCAGATGTGCAGCGACAGCCACGTAGTTCTCGATGGGCCAGCGGCGAAGGGCATCGTCGCGCAGCAGGTTACGCGCGCCAGCCGGCACCAGGACAACGCGGGGACGCCTTGAGGCAGGCAACGGTGCAGGCGGTAGCGCGGGCGGTGGTACGGGTGCGAGCCGGGTCGGATCTTCGCCGTCTTGGCTGCCGCCGAGAATGCGGGCGTACTCGTCGGTATGGTGGCGGCCGGGCAGCAGACGGTGGGCGCGGTCACGCTCCGAGAGCTGAACGTAGCACCGCGGCCGCACGGGCAGGGTAAGCAGGCGGTAACGGCGGTCGTAGTAGAGGACGGCACAGAGATCGTAGGAGCCCTCCGCCGCGATGCGCCGGCGCAGGGTTCGCCACAGGCTCAGCAGACCGCTGGTACGTTCGACAAGGGCGCCTCGTAGAACTGATTGCTCCTCCACGGGTATCACGCGGATCCAGGGATAGAGTGCAAGAACCGGCGCCACCGCAGAGCCGGCCACCCAGTCCACCGCGTAACCGGCAGAGTGCATGGCTGCGGCCCCCGGGATCGCCATGATGACGTCACCGATAGCACCGAGTTTAACGATCAGCAGCCGCCGGACCGGGCCGGTAAGCGGCTGCGGTGGCGTACCCGTTTTAGAGGAACCTGGCACGGCGAACATCCTAGTCCCCTGCCCTGCTGTTGGGCTTGGCCGGCCAGGAGGCGTCGCGAAGGAAGACCGCCTGATTCCGTAAAACGCTGATGTGGCCGAGATAGCGCATCAGCAGCTCGTATCGGTCAGGGCCGAGCGCACGCAGCGCCCAACCCAGGGCACGGTGCACGGCCTGCACGCGGCGGTCCGTGCCGTCGAACTGCTTCCAGGTGGCCTTTTGCGGAGCGGCTTTGCCTTTCACCAGGCCGTGACGGCGCGCGAAGCGGGCGAAGGGACCGTTCGCGTCGAAGGGATCGGCGTTGACGGGATCGGCTGCCGAGAAGTGCTCCAGGTGCGCGGCGAAGAGCCGGCGAGCGAGACGGTTCAGCACGGTGCCGTCCGAGAGGCGGTCAAAGCCGTAGGGCAACGCTTCCACCGCAGGCAAACGATTTTGTGCAACAGCGGTGCGGTAGGCAGCGAAGAGTGGCTGCAGATCCGGACGCCCGGTGAGGGTGAAACGGTCGGTGTGATTAGAAAGATTTGCGGGGTCGTCGAGGTCGATTCCGGAAAAGTGAAAGAAGCGCAGGGGCACAGCTTCGCCTCTGCCGTCGCGCACGGTCCAGCTGCCTGCCTCATTCAGCAGGGTTCGCTCGTGGAGGTTCCAATACGCCATGTTGAGACCGACGTCGCGGGACGTGACCACGCCCGTAAAAAGCGCGGGCATGAGATTGGCCCATTTCTGGTCGACAAAAAGCCCTGTACGTCCTTCGCTGAAGCCGAGTGCCAGGCAGCGATGCTCCCACCAGGCAAGCAGGCGCAAACCTTCAGCCGAGCCGCTGAGACCGATGAAACCGAGATTATAGGTGCCGTTGTAGAGCAGATCCTGTTCGGAGGGAGAGCGTCCGTCCAAGACGGGAGCGGTCATGTGCGGGGTGAGGACGGCGGCGCCCGTGCGGAGGCTCTCGAAGACCGGCGTGAGGGGGGCGTAGACGAAGATGTCGGGGTCGAGATAGAGGACCGCGTCGAGCGAGTAGCGCGTGAGCAAGTGGCGCAGGAAGGTGGGTTTTACGTTGGTGTTGAGTTCGAGGATGTCGTACTTCATGGCCTCGGTGCGCACGGCGGACAGGCCGATTTCATGGAGCATCACCGGGGTGAGCGCGGCGTCGGGCTTGAAGGGGGTGGGGTCGGCGAGATCTGCGACGATGAGGACAAAAAAATGCTGTTCCGGGTGCTGCGCAACGTACGACGCGGCCAAGGTGCGGGCGAAGGCGAAGTAGTTGGGAGAGACGATCGTGCAGGCGGCGCAGATGGGAACGACGGAACTCAACGGAGGTCCGCCAAAGAGTGGATGAGCATCCGGGACAGGATACCAAGGCTGGCGATGTTCACGCTTTCATGAAGCCACGCCCCGCGTGAACGGCCAACATCGTCAGCGGGATGGAGCAAGCGGCAGCCAGGAGCGGCTTTCCGCGCTCCATCGGCGGACAGGCTTCGCCGGGGCGCCTACCGCGATGGTCTGCGGGGGTATCGCGCCGGTGACCACGGAATTTACCCCGATGATGCAACCGTCACCGATCGTGGAGCCGGGAAGGACGGCGACGCGGTCCCCAAGCCAGACGTTGCTCCCGATAGAAACGGGGCCGGCGGAAGAGAGCGGCCGCTGCGCGGGCGGCGTGCCGGGGTCGCTGGCTGCTCCGCCTGCGCCCCGGTAGCTGCCGTGGGCGTGGTCGCTGATCAGGACGCCACTGCCGCACAGCAGGTGGTCACCGATGGTCACCCGATCGATGCAGGCGATGTGCACATTGTCAGACAGCCGGGCGGAGCGGCCGATGCGGATTTCGGGGTGAAAACGGGTGGTGTGGCCCGATTCGGTGTAGGCGGTAACGGCCTCAAGCCAGAGGAAGTCGCGCGCGTGAAAGTCGGGGCCGAGATGCAGGCCGGAGGCGCCGAGAAGGCGCGGCGAACGCGCCGCACGGAAGCCGGGGGCGTGCAAGCGACGTGCCCAGAGGCGGTCGCGGAGCTCGCGACTGAGACCGGTGAGTGCATGGTGGGGCAGGTTGAACCAGCCGTGGGTGGCTGCGGCATGTTGAAGACGGAAAACGATAGCCAAAACCTCCGGTTGCGAAGCACCGCTCGCAAGCGCCCTCCCTTGACGACGACATGGCAGAGCGTCAGGCGCCTGCGAGGCCCGGCAAGGGGGCGTGTTGCGGACGCGGTACGGGTAAAGTCTGCGGCGCGGGGTACAGGGCGAGATGCTGCGTCCCTGGCCAACCGTAGAGGAAGACAGAGTAGACGAACCAGTAGAACGCCATAACCGGGATGAAGTCCAACGCGCCGTCCGAGGTAGCCACGATGGCATACACCAGCAGGGCCTTCAACGCCGCCCGGCGCAGCGGAGAACGCATGATCTCCCCGTTCCAGAGCAGAACCAGCAGAGGGCTAACCATGATCAGCGTAAAAGAAAATAGTCCGGTGAGGCCCCAGTACTGGACGGCAGAGGCGTAGAGCACCTCGCCGAAGCCGTACAGGGGGCTTTCCGGGAAGAAGGTGACAACGCTGCTGGCCGCGCTTACCTGGCCGACACGGTTGCCAAGCGTCCGGTCGAAGAGAAAATTGAGGTTACTCAGGCGAATGGTGACCAGCAGAACTGCGCCGAAGACAATCGCCACGGCCAGCAGGCGCCGACGCACCTCGCGAAGGTAGATCACGGGAAAGGTGCGCACCTGGCGAAAGAGAGGCGGCACCAGCGAGAGCAGCTCATTAAGCACAAGGCCCGCCCACACCGTCCGGGAGAGCGTGAGCAAGATGGCCAAGCGGACCAAGCCGCGCCGCCATCGCCGGGGCTCCAGGCGAGCGTAGAGGGGCAGAAGCATCAACGTGCACACGCCGTAGATGTTGCCGTTGTTATAGGTGGAGACCAGTTTCAAAAACGCGCCGCGGGCGTTGTCTTTGCCGTTGGCAATCGTTCCGTAGTCGGAAGCATTGACCGTAAGGTACGGGACCTCAATGCTTTTGTGGATCAGCGGATAAAGCAAGAACAGAACGATGCCCCAGGCGGCGGCAAAGAAGACGCAGCGGCAAAACCAGAGGCGCATCCGGTGTTCGTCGACGGAAGGGTAAAAAGGACCGAACAGGAGGATGAAGATCCACGGCAGCGCAAACAGCCCCACAAAGGTACTGAAGGTGAAGTTCAGGTTGATGATGCCGTAAAAGATCCCGGCATAGACGAAACAGGCCTGCATGGGCAGCAACAGGAACACGACGCCGAGAACGCGGCGGGGAAAGACCAGAGGCATCGTCAGAAAACGCACAAAAAATGCCGGCACCGTAAGGGCGGCAAGCAGGATGTAACCCCAGGTAATCGGCAGACCGGCCAGGCGGATGCCGCCCTTGGGAAACAGGACCAGCAGCACGAGCAAAAGGCAGGCAGCCCCCGTAAGGAAGGGCGAGACACGGTGGCGGGGCCGGCGTGCGCTGCTCATGGCGCGGTTCCCTCCGCCTTAGAATGCCCGCCGAAGGCGGCCGAGGCTGGCCTGGTGCTTCGGGTTGGCCAGAATGCGCTGCGCCAGCAGCTTCAGCACAACGGCGAAGAGGGCGGCGAAGAGCCCGACGCCGAGCGAGCCAACGTAATAGTTCTCCCGAGGGGGCCAGGCGCGGTGCTCGGGCGGGTAGGCGCGGTCGATGACCTGGATGGCGGCATGGGTGAAATCCGCGCCGATGCGGGAGCCTTCAAACTGCGAGTTGAGCGAGTTCACCAGGGCCGATTGATCGGCGATCTTGCGCTGGGCGCGGTTCAACTGCAGGGCGACCGCGGGGATGCGGTTCGCGGGGGTTGCGGTTCCGGTGGCGGCCAGGGAGGAGCCCTGCTCCAAAGCGCGCTCCTGTGCCTGCAACTGGCCGATCTGGGAGCGTACGCGCACGATCTCCGGATTCTCGTCCGTCTCGCTCTGGCGCAGCGACGCCAGCAGCACGTTGAGGCCATCGATTTGGGAGCGGATCGCGGCAATATTGCCGATGCTTTCGCCGGCCTGCACGCCGGAGGCGACCTGGCCGGTGCTCTCTTGCAGCCGCGCAAGGGCCTCCTCGGACTTATCCAGTTGGGCACGCTGCTGTTCGAGCTGACGATCAAAGAAGCTGCGGGTTTGCGCGGCCTGCGACTGCGCCATCTTGTCGCTGAGATCCTGCAGCGCCTGCAGGTAAGCGTTGGCTAACATGGCAGCGTTCGCGGAGTTGGTGTCGCGAACGAAGATGGTGATGATGGAATCCCCGCCCTCGATGAAGGTGCTCTTGGATCCAAGAATGCCGCGCGCCGCCTCCATGCTGTTTGTGCCAAACAGCTGCAGGAGGTGGTTGTGCTGAATGATGTTGTCCTGCACGCTGCGACTCTGCAGCAGGCCGATGTAGAGGTTGCCGGGACCGCGGGGCGAAAAAAGAGACGAAAGCGCCTGCGTTTGGGATTGGCCCTGCGACGGCAAAAACGTCGCTGTGGCCACATAGGCGGCCTTGAGGGAGTGGACGTAGACCGCTCCAAGGGCTGAGACGACTGCGAAGACAAGAAGGGCGGTCGGCCACTCACGCAGCAGCGCAGCGATCACGGCAACAAGATCGACCCCTTCCTCGGGGACCGGCTCGGTGTCGTAGGGCAGGTGCTCAGCGGCCGTTTGTTCATTGAGCATGGGTCATGCCCTCCGCTTGCCGAGCGGGCGCTTGCCATGCAGGCACTGAATTGTCCATGCTGCGTCGTTGAGGGGGCTGGAAGCTCATAACTAACGGGCGATCAGGTAAAGTGAAGCTGCGCTCAGGCCGAAGTTGTTGATGATACCGACCGTGTCAAGAATTCGCTGGAAACCGGCGCGGCGGTCGAGAACGGGTGGCACCACGACGGTATCACCTGGGTAAATGGGCGCGCGGTGTACGTTGGCATACTGCTCACTAACGACGGAGCCATCGGCACGAAGGATAAATTCGCGCCGCTTGTCGGCCTGCCGATCGGGACCGCCAGCGCGGCGAAGGTAGTCGCCCACGCTCTGCCGCGGGGCATAAACAAAGGCATTGGCGTTGTACACCTGGCCCTGCACGGTGACGGAGTCGGGCACGCGCGGAACCACGAAACGGTCCCCATCCTCGAGCGCAAGATCCGGCAGTGTCTCGACGCCGACGCTGTTCGGCTTCAGGTCCAGCACCAGGCGCCCGTTTGGAACCGCCGTCCGCAATCGTCCTATGGCGGCGCGCGCGGCGGTTTCGGAGGCAGTGGCCGCGACCTGATCGGCCGCGCTTGTAGCCTGGGCAGTGCTGGTGGCGTTCTGCGACGAGGCCTGAGCATCGAGCTGATCGGCATACTCCTGCAAACGCTGCTGTTCCACGCGACGCGTCGAAGCACGCGTGAATTCAGAGGCATATAAGTAGGCGTCGGGGGTAAATCCACCCGCGCGGCGCAGCAGACCGCGCAAAGTTTCACCGGGAAGCACACTGTACACACCGGGAGCAATAAACTCGCCCTCGAGGCGGACGTACCGGGTCTGCTGCGAGGACGGCACGCGGATATCGGCGGTAGAAAAGATCGTGACGATATCGTTGGGCAGCAATTCGAGGTTCTGCGAGGCATCGCTGCTCAGAACGAGCTTGCCCAGATTAAAGGGAACGAGCGAGGTCTTGAGATCGCCGGCGTTCAGACGCTCAATCACGGCGTAGCTCCAATCGATGTCGGGTGCGCTCAGAATCACATCGGTGGTGGCGGTGAAGTTCGTATTGCTGCTGGTCAACGCTGCCCCGAGGGTGCTGCCGCCGGCCTGTGTCCCTCCAACACTGCGGGAGGTGGGACTTGCCGTCTCCACCGGGGCGGTGCTGCCCGCCCCGAGCGCGCCGGGCTTGGCCGTGGAGGAATTGGTGCCGGGCAGGTAATCCTGCTGCAACTGGCCCTGTTCGTTCTGGCGGGTCCAGTAGTTGCGGGTGATCAGAGAGGCCTTGTTCGGAATCAGATCGCTGATCCGCATTCCCGGGTGCCAAACATAGCGGCCGGGGTTGGCGACGTTGCCGCGCAGTGTAACGGCGTTGCGAAAGCGTTCCAGGATGGAGCTGACGGAGAGAATATCGCCGTTGCTGAGCGTCTGGGTGCCCTGTGTGGCGAGGTTGACGTCCTCAATGCTGCGCAGGCTGTGCTCATAGACACGCTCGAGACGAAGGGCGCCGCCGCTGGCCACAGCCGTGTTTCCACCAGCAAGTTTGAGGACCTCATTGATAGTGGTGGGGCCTTTTAGCTCGTAAATCGCCGGTGTATTAACACTGCCCGCAACAGCGACCTGGGGGCCGACGAAGGGAATAAAAATGACATCGCCGGAGAGCAGGCGGATGTCGTTCTTTTTGTCGCCATGCAGCAGCAGATCGTACAGGTCGAAGTGCAGAACCGTTTCGCCGTTGCGTTTGACCTGGATATCGCGCAGCGATCCATCGGGCAGCGGGCCGCCGGAGGCAAAGACGGCGTTCAACAGCGTGCTCAGCGAGGAGATGGTGTAGCTGCCCGGACGGACCGCTTCGCCGACAACAAAAACCTGGATCGTGCGGAGCGAGCCCAGGTTGGTGTTCAGGGAGAAGTTGCGGTAAATGCGGCCGAGCTGCGCCTTGAGGTAGGTGTTGAGCTGGCTAAAGGGGATACCGGTGACGTGGACCGTGCCGAGCTCGGGAAGATCGATGTTGCCGGTACGGTCGACCGTGACGTCGTAGCGCTGATTGACCTGGCCGGAGAGCTGCAACGTGATCTCGTCACCGGGGCCAAGGAGGTAATCGGCGGTAACGGGGACGTTTGTGACGGGGGCGAAGGTCGTAGGCACGCCAGCGAAGAGCGACTCGCCGAAGATCGGCAGGATTCCCCCGGTGGAGGTGGCCACGAGCTGCTGGAATTGGGTGACGAAGGTCTGCGTGTTGGCGGCAGGGGAACGGTTTTCCGTGTTGTCCTGGGTGCGGCTGGTATCGGTCTGGGTGCTATTGCCGTTGGCCTGGGCAGTGCCCTGGCCGCTCTGGCTGCCGGTACGGCCAGGCGTAGCGGCGGACTGCGCGGAGGGCAAAGCCAGGGGACCAGCGGCGGAGGGCGCGACCGAAGGGGCGGCGGCCGGAGCCGCAGCGGCCTGCGCCTGCAATCTCAGGGTTCCGGTGGGAAGCAGAAAGAGGAAGGCCGTTGCTGCGAATCGGGCTACCGTACTGCCGAACCGAGACTTTGAAGATTTCAATAAGGGTGCGTTCACGCCGAAAAAGGATCCTAAGGGTACGCACAGTAGCGGGGGTGGGCCCGCACCGCAGAAGAGTGTCGCCAGTTTAGCGCATCTCTGCCGGCGTGCGGCAGGCAGAACGCTCGCACCGGTCCCATGCTCAGGAGATCGGATCCGCATCCTGGTGAGCCGGCAACACCGGGGAACGCAGGCGGCGGCGGAGTTCCGCGGTCTGTTCGCGGTGACAAGGCAGGCAAAGGGTGCGCAGGTTGTCCAGATCGCAGCCGCCGCCACCCTCGGCGACCGGAACGATGTGATCGGCGTCCCACAGCGACCGCCGGGCCGTGGCGGAGGCGATACCCCACATAGCGAGCAGTTCGGCACGGACGGCCCCGCGGCTGCGTTTGAGTTGGGCGTAGGCCCGCACGGTATCGGTGGAGCAGAGCGCGCAGCAGCCGTGATCACGGGCAAAGACCTGGTCGCGGAGGTAGCCGGGGTCGGAGCGCAACCTCCATTGGTGCACACAGAATGCGGAGCAGAAGGTGCGGCGCCGGGGTGCGGCGATCTCCAGCTGGCACCAACGGCAAAGCGGACGGCCAAACGGCCCCGTCGACAGCGTCTGCTTTTTGGCCCGGCCCGCTTCGAGGAGCTTCCGTGCGGGTTTCTGCGCCGGATCGACTCCCTGCCCCATTCCAAGCTCCACAAACTCCACAAGCCCCATCCGTACACCACTTTACCCGTGGTGGGCAGCGGCTGGACGCTACCTACCGAGGAAGGGGAACTCTTCCAGCTTCCTCCAGGGGCCACCGAGGTACTCCCACCACAGCAGACCCGTGGCCGGCACGTCCCTGCTCCGGAAGCCTGCCTGCAGTTGGGCGAGCAGAAGCTTTGCCTCGGCGGGTTCGACCTTGTTCTGCACCACCACGTGCGGACGGAGCGGCTGGCGGTCCTGCGGGGTGAGGTAGGGGGTGAACTGCGCGGCCAGGGCGCGGTGCAGAGACTGCAGCTCCGGGCTGGCGAGGGTGTAGGTGACCCCGCGGCCCATAGACCGTACGCCATCCATTCTGAGGGTAAAAGGGCGTTGCGCAACGGCCGCGGAGCGCAGGATGGCAGCGGTGCCGGCGTCGCCGGGGAGTTGGTGGAAGAGGCTCAGGTGCGCGGGAATGTGGTTCAGGGCTGGCGGAAAATGGGCTTGGCGTTGCGCTTCAAACCAATCTTGCGCCTCGGCCTGCAACGAAAGTGTTAGAACTGTAGTCAAAATAGGCTCCGTGATTCGACGTATACGCCATACAATCCGGCGGCGCTTGGAGAGGGTTTGTGCCGGCGCTTCAGGAAGCTCCCGGGGCCTTCACGACTGGCTGCGCCCGCTCGCTGCCGTTTGCCTGCTGGCCGCCTCGCCAGCAGCGTATGCGCGCATGGGTCTGATCGTAGCTGAGCCGTTTGGCTCCTTTGGAACCATGATGCCGCAGGGGCACACGAGCATCTACTTCTCCGATCTTTGCGTGGAGACGCCGGTACAACTGCGGCCATGCCGCGCAGGTGAGATGGGCGCTGTGGTCTCCCGCTACCACGATCTGCGTCACCCCGATCTGGACTGGATGGCATTTCCATTGCCGGTTTTTCTGTATGGCGCGGCCGACGTCTCCGGCACGGAGCTGCCGTTCATGACCGCTGCCCATGAAGCGGAGATGCGGGAGACCTACTGGCGCGATCATCTGGCGGAGTACATCCCGCCCAGGACGGACCGGCACGGACAAACAAAGCCGCCAGCATATGGAGATTGGGAAGAGGGCATCGGCGCGGCCTACGACCGGCGTTTGCTGATGTACGCCTTTGACACCACCGCCGCGCAGGATGCCGTCATGCTCTCCTGGCTGCGTGACCGGCCGAACCAGCGCCGGTACACGCTCACTCGGCACAACTGTGCGGATTTTGCGGCCGATCTGCTGCGCATTGCCCTTCCCCCCACGACGATTCACCGCAACGTGCCCGCCGACTTTGATATGACCACGCCGAAGACTCTGGCGCGGGAGGTGGACGCGTACGGCGCGGCTCACCCCGAGTTGCACTTAGCCGTGTATGAGATTCCGCAGCTGCCGGGCGAGCTTCGCCGCAGCCGCCCGATCCGAGGCGCAGCGGAGTCGCTGTTGACGACCAAGCGTTATATGGCGACGCTGCTGGTCATTCAGCCTGAAATCATCCTGGCGGCGTGGATCGATTATGAAAAGCGCGGCAAATGGGCCCTGGGCCAGGATGCGGTGGCGGTCGCACCTGATTTCTGGAGGCCGGCAACGGACCGGGAGGCGGTCGCTGCCGAAGAGTCGCCCCGCCCCGAGTTCCCTCCGCCGGCTGCGGAGGTCCCGGGAGCGCAGCCGGCAATCAATGAATTGGAAGGCATCGAGAGGACCGGGGCCGGCGTTTATTCCTCCGGGTCAACCGGGTCGCCGATCTCTTCCACCGGCTTTCGAGCGAAGTAGAAAAGGCTGTAGGCGAGCAGACCGAACATGATCACGCTCACCCAGTCTCTATAAAGTGGGTTCGTCGGCGCAAACTGCGGAACGTCGAGGTGCAGGAAGTCCTTGGCCAGCTTCAGCGCAACACCCAGCAAGCCCATGATGCCGCCCGCGGCGATCAGTCCCGAGGCGTAAAGGCTACCTGATGAGACCTCGCTTTCGAGCGCGGAGGGGACGCCGGCTCCCTCTCTCGCGGCAGCACGGTCCACCAGCCAGCGCACGACGCCCCCGCAAAAGATCGCCAGCGTCGTGCCGATCGACAGATAAGCTCCCACGGCAAAGGTGAGCGAGCGAATGCCGAGCAGTTCGATCCCGATCACCAGCGCTACGCCGAGCAGGACGAGGCTCCAGGGAAGTTTGCGCGTGAGAATGCCGTTGATGACCGTGGCCATCAGTCGGCCCTGCGGGGCGGCGGCGCTTTCACTGCCGATACCCTGCACCCACTGAACGTCGATTGTGCCGGTCGCCGGGTTGTAGAGATATTTTCCGTCCTCGAGCGTGGAGGAGCCTATGGCATTGAGCAGGATGAAGCGGTGAGCGTCGGAGACGACTTCCTTCGAAGCGCCGGACTGGGCCTTGAGCAGCGAGTGCGGTGTGATCGTGAAGCTGTCACGGGTAAAGGAGCCCTGGTTCTGTACGCCGTCCGGCAGAGCGCTGAGGGAGACCGCGCGCGGTGTGGGCAGGCGCTGGAAGCTTTCAAAGCCCTTGTTCATGGCGCTCAGCGTAGGACCGATCGCAAAGATGCTGACGAAAACGCCAACCATGACGGCGACCTGCTGCTTCCATGGGGTAGCCCCGATGAGATAGCCGGTTTTCAGATCCTGCGAGGTATCTCCGGCATTGGAAGCGGCAATGCAAACCATGCCGCCGATGGTGATGGCGAGCGCACCAAAGGCGGGGGCCGTCCAGCCTTTTACGAGAAAGATGGCCGCCGTAGCCATCAGCGTGGCAATCGTCATGCCGCTGACCGGGCTGGCGCTGGAACCGACGATGCCGACGATGCGTGCACTGACAGTAACGAAGAGGAAGCCGAAGACCACGACCAGCAGCGCCGCGGCGATGTTGGCCAAAGCGCCGACCTGTGCGCCGGGTACGGGTTTGAACTGCAGAAACAGGAACATCAGCACGACAAGCAGGAGACTGCCGCCGGCGACGACGCTCATGGGCAGATCGTGCTCCGTGCGGCTGCGGGGTGCGGTGGCAGAGATTGCGGTTTCACGGCGATTGGCGGAAACAGCGGCGGCGTGGAGGTCTGCAACGCTCAGGCTGGGCTCGTCGAGCGGGCTGTCGTTGGGAAGCGGGGCCATCGTGAGCGAGCGAGCGGTGCGGTTCTTGCGCATGTCGCCGAAGCCAGCGGTGAGCGCACCGAAGATCGTAGGCGCGGTTCGCAGCAGGGTGATCAGACCGCTGGCGGCGACGGCGCCCGCGCCCATGGGCCGGACGTAGGTCTTCCAGAGATCGCTGGGGGTCATGTCGTGGATGGGCACCGTACCCGGGTAAAGCGGACCGGGCAGGTGTTTGCCGAAGAAGACGATGGCCGGCATCAGCACCAGCCAGGAGAAGACGCCGCCGGCGAGCATGATGGCCGAGACGCGGATGCCGATGATGTAGCCGACCCCCAGGTACTCCGGCGTCACATCCGCGCGTATCGCCGCACCGCGCAGGATCTGCTGGCCGGCAGGGTCGAAGTTGGGCTGATAGTTCGGGGTCGGCGGAAACAGGCCGAGCAGGTTCTCATTCTGAAACAGCGTGTAGAGCGCACCCAGGCCGAGACCGAAGAAGACACGGCTGGCAAAGGACCCGCCGCGCTCGCCGGCCTGCAGGACGTCGGCGCAGGCGGTGCCTTCGGGGTAGGTCAGCGTACCGTGCTCTTCGACGATCAGTTGCCGGCGTAGCGGAATCATGAACAGCACGCCCAGCCAGCCACCAAACAGGGCAAGAATGAAGATGCGGAAGCTCTGCAGGTCAAAGCCCAGAAAGATCAGCGCGGGCAGGGTGAAGATCACGCCCGCGGCGATCGACTGGCCCGCATTGCCCGTGGTCTGGACGATGTTGTTTTCAAGGATCGAGGCGCGGCCAAAGGCGCGCAGGATGCTGATCGAAAGCACCGAAATAGGAATGCTGGCCGCCACCGTCAGGCCGGCGCGCAGGCCCACATAGACCGTAACCGCCCCAAAGACGATACCGAAGACGCTGCCGAGGATCAGGGCGCGGGGAGACAGCTCCCTTCGGCTCTCGTGTGCGGGCACAAAGGGTTGAAAGCTAGGGGTTGCGGCCATGGATGAAGCAGTCTCCATTCGGGGGCAGGTGCCGTTGATCAGGATGCTGTTGCAGTGGAGTGTATCGTCTTCTTTCAATCGCCTACGATCTCCGCTGCCTGAGGGTTTCCGTGTTCCTCTGTGTTCGACCACAGACACGACAGCCACGACGGAAAAAACAGGCTTTTGCGGCCGCAATGCTGCAATCTTCCAGGCGTTTTTCCTCGGGGGAGTACACACTCGTCCCGCAGGGTTCGGCGACCGTTTCGGGTCCGTCTGTGCCTCCTGCGCGATCTGCTATGCGGCAATTGTTTCCGCGGCCCTGCTCACTCTCTGCTTTGTGCCAAGGTCCTGACTTCGCGCAAGAACCCCCACCTTCCCAGCGCCCTGCGGCTTTGCAAAGGCGCCCTGCTGAAGCTGGTACGGGCCTTCAGCTCACGGCGCGCATGGTGCGGCCGTGGCGGCTGACGATGGCGAGGCGCTCCGAGGCGAGAATGCGGCGCTTCTGTGCCCGCGCGTGGCTGGCCCAGGGTCCGCTCGGGTCCAGATGAGCGTACGCGGTCCAGTGCCGCAGGGCCTTGCGCGTCTCGCCCTGCCGCTCAAAGGCAAGCGCAAGGTTGTAATGAGCGTCGGCATACCCGGGTACCAGGGACAGTGCGCGGGTGTACGCCTCAATCGCTTCAGGCAGGCGGGCCTGCTCATCGAGCACATTGCCGAGGTCAAAGAAGGCGAGCGCATAGTCGGGATCGGCCTGCGTGGCCACGCGATACAACTGCTCCGCCCGGAGGTAATCGCGTTCGTTGTAGCAGATCGTGCCAAGATTGATCGCGCTGGCGGCGTGTGCGGGGGAGAGCTTTAAGAGGCGTTCGTACAAGTGCTTCGCTTCCCCGAGGGTCTCCGGCCGCTCTTCCAGGCGCACGGCACGCTGAAAGAGCTCCTGAATCTCCGCCGCGGACACGCGTGGGATGGCCGCGGCATGTGTCAGAACGCGGACGCCCGTGCCGTCCCCCAACGCGAAGTCGAAGGCAAGCTGCGCGGTGAGCGGGTCGATCAGCGCTCCCCCCTGCCGATACGCCAGGCGCGTACCGCGTGGCGCCACCACGGCCTCGGACAATGGATGGGCGAGCCCGGCCACATGACGCATGGCCTGCACGGAGCGGCGAATGCTTTTCACCGAAATGCGTGTGCCGAGCAGATCCCGGAGCTTGCGCAACTGCGACAGCGCATCGAAGGCGTACACCTCAGAGGGTGCAATCAGCCCGGCTCGCTCCCAGATCTCCAACTGATGCGCCGGGAGGCGAAGGATTCGCAGCACATCTTCACGACAGTATTGGTCCAAGGCCTCTCTCGCGAGTATCCCGGCTGTTACTTGCATCCAGCCGTTTTTCCGAGTATGCGGTCCGCTTGCGTCGCGGACAAGGGCCTAAGCAGGCTTGCTGGAAGAAAGTCGTGGATATCAGGAACCAAATCTGATCCATGGCCGCGTTTTGACAAGGCGACGGCAAAGACCGCAACGCGCGTACCGTGCACTACCGGCGGAGTACTTTATTGATTTCACTGATCTGACCGGGCAGTCTTTTCCGAACGGCCGCCCTACAGAGTTTCGCCGTGGTAATGCCCTTTCAGCGGAATGCCCGCCGCGTAACGTCGCACTTTGAAGCAACTCAAGACGAAGGCGCGCAACGATCTGTACGGTTGCTGAGGCGAAAGTGGGAGAGTTTTCGGCGCGCAAGTCCGTATTCTCGGTAAAGAAACATGGAAAGCAAGTTAACTACGAAGAGGGCACGGCTGGAAGCCATACAACGGTATGGGATCGCCGATCTGCCCCATGATCCTACCCTGGACGAGGTGGCTCGCCTTGCTGCGCAACTCTGCGGTGCTCCTGTAGCTGCTGTTTGCATCCTGCAGGACGATGTGGCGCTCCATCTGGGCCGCTACGGCTTTGATCTGCGCTCCACGCCGGCGCGAGAGCTGCCCCTGCAGACCACGGTCGATGCCGAAGCTGTCCATCAGATCCCGTCTCTGCCCTTGGAATCCGATGGCGCTCTCACCGGCGCTGTGCTGCAGGGGCAGACGTACCGATCCTATGCGGGTGCGCCGCTGCAAACGCCGGAGGGTGTGACGGTCGGCGCACTGTTTGTGTTGAGCGCGGTAACCCGGGAGCTCAGTGGGGAGCAACTCGCCTCGCTGGAGGCACTGAGTCACCTGGCGACCACCAGACTCGACCTGCTGATGCATCTGCGCGAGACACAACGAGCGGCGAGCACGCGGCAGCATGTAGAGGCCGCGCTCACAGTGGAAAGAAACTTCGTGACCGCTGTCCTGGACACGGTCGGCGCGCTGGTGGTGGTCTTTGATACGGAGGGGCGCATTGTGCGCTTCAACCGATATTGCGAGCTGCTCTCCGGCTACACCTCCGCGCAACTAATCGGTACCTACGCATGGGAGCGACTGATTCCCAGGGAGGATATCGCCAGCTACCAGGAGCAGTTTCAGCGCGCACGCCGCGGCGAGTTCGCCACAGCCTTTGAAAACGACTGGTTGGCCATTGACGGAACGCGCCGTCGCATCGCCTGGTCGACCACCACACTGAGCGATGCGCAGGACCAGATCAGCTTCATCATCACGACCGGCATCGACGTGACAGTGCAGCGTGAGGCAGAAACGGCCATTCGCGAAAGCGAGAAGCGCTACCGCGAGATCGTGGAGGGATCGCTCGGCGTGGTCTGTACCCATGACCTCAGCGGCCGCATTCTGTCCATCAATCAGCAGGGTGCTGGGAATCTGGGTCGCCGGGTCACCGAGGTCGTGGGACAGTCTCTCGAAAGTCTGATTCATCCCCGATTCCGGGATGAGCTGCAGCCCTACTTCGGCGAACTTCGCTCCTCGGGAGAGGCCAAGGGATTGCTGCACCTGCAGCACAGGAACGGAGAGCTCCGCATTCTGGCGTACAAGAACCGGCTCGTACGACCGGCGGATACCCCGCAGTATGTTCTCGGCTTTGCCATTGATGTGACCGAACAGATCAACGCGGAGGAACGGCTGCGCCGGCTGATCCGGCAGTCGGATTCGGTGCTTGAATCCACCGGGGATGGCATCTACGGCGTGGATCTGGCAGGGCGGGTCACCGTGGTCAATCCGGCTGCGGCCAAGATGCTTGGCTACGGCCGCGAGGAGTTGCTCGGGCAAAACATACATCAGCTGGTGCACCATTCACACCCTGACGGAACCCCCTACCCTGAGGCGGACTGCCCGATCCGGCAAAGCCAGAAGAAGCTCGCGCCGATCCGCGTGGCCCATGATGTGTTCTGGCGAAAGGACGGCTCTTCTTTCCCGGTGGAGTACATCGCCTGTCCTCAGATCGAACACATGGAGGAGACCAGCGGCTTCGGGGAGGATCTGAACGTTGCAGCGGGGAAGGCTCCGGGCCGGGCCGTGGGCGTGGTCGTCGCCTTTAGCGACATCAGCGAACGCAACGCGCTGGACCGCATGAAAGACGAGTTTATCTCCACTGTCTCCCATGAGCTGCGCACGCCGTTGACCAGCCTGCGGGCGGCCCTCGGACTGGTCGCGGCAGGACGGCTGAGTGCGGATCCGGACCGGACAAAGCAGATGATGGATATTGCCGTCGAGAGCACGGACCGGCTGGTGCGGCTGGTGAACGACATCCTTGACCTGGAGCGCATCGGCTCCGGCAAGGCTGACATGCACTTCACGGACTGCTCCATGCAGACACTCTTTGAGCGGACCGCGGCGTTGCTGCAATCGGCCGCTACCCGCGCCGGCGTTCGGCTGGTACTACAGGCTAACGAGGTGGTCGTCTGGGCAGATCCGGAAAGGCTGCTGCAGACCTTGAGCAATCTCGTCTCCAACGCCATCAAGTTCGCGCCGGATGATACGGTTGGAACCGAGACGGAGGTCATCCTGCGTGCGGTGTACCGGTCCTCCACGGAAGCCCTCATTGAAGTCGCAGACCACGGCCGCGGTATTCCCGAATCCCAATTGCAAACCATCTTTGAGCGGTTCAAGCAGATCGATGCTTCCGACTCCCGTGCGATGGGCGGCACCGGCCTGGGGCTGGCTATCTGCCGCAGCATCGTACTGCAGCATGGTGGCGCGATCTGGGCTACCAGCACGCTGCGGAAAGGTTCGACCTTCCACATCACGCTGCCTACGCGGAACAAGGCCTTTCTGCGCTAAGTGGTTTACCCAGCCCGTACCTTGTTTAAAGTTCCGAGGACGTAGCTGGTGAAAACGGCGAAATCAGCTCTGCCAGCCCGTGCTGCGGTGCATGAACCGGCGCATCTGAGGGAAGGTACGCAACCTGAGTCAACAGGAGTACCCGATGGAAGCCTCCACCCCTCTCAAGCACCCTCTCAAGCACGGCAGCGCAGAGATCACAACCGGCGTGCGTTTACATTATGTCGAGGCCGGGACAGGACCGCGTACGATGGTTCTTCTTCATGGATACCCACAAACCTGGTGGGAATGGCGTCATGCGATCCCCCTGTTTGCGCAGGCGGGGTTTCGCGTGATCGCGCCGGACTACCGCGGGGCGGGCGGGTCGTCCAAACCGCCGCAGGGCTATGACAAGCGCACGATGGCTGCCGATATCGAGGTGCTGTTGCGGCAGCACCTGGGGGTGAAGTCCCCCATTGTGCTGGTCGGACACGATATCGGCATGATGGTGGCGTATGCGTTTGCTTCCTCGTTCCCCAAAAGTGTGGAACGTCTTGTACTGATGGAGGCGCCGCTGCCGGGCACCCTGGCCTACAACGCCACCATTGCGACCACCCACCTGACCAACGTGATGGACTGGCATTTCTTCTTTCACAACGCCACCGATAACCTGGCCGAGCTTTTGACGCAGGGGCGCGAGCGCCAATACCTGAAGAGCTTCTATGACCGGCTCGCGTTCAACCCGGACGCGATCGGGCTGGATGATCTCGACATCTACGCGAGTCAGTACGAGTCTGCGGGGGCGATGCGGGCGGGCTTTGAGCTGTATCGCGCCTTTGACCGGGATGCGGACGACAATCGTGCTTGGCTCAAGAAGCATGGGCGTCTGTCGATGCCCGTTCTTGGCCTGGGTGGCACTTCAAGCTTCTATCTGCCCATTGCGAAAGCAATGCTGAAGGAAGTAGCGAAAGACACGACCGTCGAAGGTGTACCGAACTGTGGGCACTGGATCGCGGAAGAAAATCCGGCGTTTTTGGTGGAACGGGTGCTCGCTTTTTGCCAGCGGCGATAGCGATGGAAGATGCGGGGTGATCGGGACCGTTTAGCAGCCCCCCCCCCCCGCGCGTAGCGAACGCACTAAACGCATCTTCAGATCAAGGACATCCGCGGTGAAAGCTAGTCACGTGACGGTGAGGGCACTCGCC
>CAXSBL010000054.1:13123-19849 GCA_964235515.1 uncultured Bryocella sp. | reverse complement strand
CGCGGCGACGACTAGCTGCAAAGCTAAATCAGATTTTTGCGGATCACTACAAAAGATAGATGAGATGGATGGCGTGGGCTTAGGCTCACGCCATTGCTTTTTCGTTGAGGCCGCTTGGTTTACCAGGAAATGCGAATCTGTTTGCTTACCCAACCTGTGCCGGCCGGCATGGTGACATGTAGATCGGCACCTTCCAGAGTGCCGTCGGTGCTGTGTGCTCTGGCGGCTGCGTTGCCGTTCCGCCGGATCCCGAAGTGGACGGAGCTGCCGGCAAGGGCCTCGACGCTGACCGTCGTGGCGTGAGGGCCGTAGCTTTCTTCGACGATGTGCGGCTGCCGTGTGATGGAGCCGGGCAGCGATTCCGCTTGATCAGCGAGGGAAAGTTCGATTGGCGGGAGCGGAAGATCGATCTCGTGCCGGGTGGCAGGAGCGGAGGCGCAGGGCTGCAATTCGGGTGAGATGGCTTCTGCGCCCGAGAGGCACAGCACCGCCTGGGCAGCGCTTGTCGCGGTGATGTGCAGGTGATCACCGCTGCGCTGTTCGGTGAGGTCCAGGTCGGTTTGGCCGAAGCGGACGTGCTCGACCGAGACGTGATCCCAGGCCGGGGGCAGGTGCGGGTGCACGAGCAGCGTGTGGTTGGGGGCGTCGGGCTCCAGGCCGAAGAGTTCGCGCAGGGCGGGAGCGAGTACCATCGCCGAGGACCAGAGCTGGTGGGTGCTGGAGCGGCCGAGCGGCTGGTAGAAGGCGCCGGAGAGCAGTTCGGTCACGGAGCCGGGGTCGCCCTGCCAGGTGAGGTCGACGTTCTGACGGAGGGCGGCGTAGCCGGCGAGTGGGTGGCCGGTGCGGTAGGCGGCCATCGCAGTCCAGCCGGTGAACAGGGGCCAGACGCTGCCGCGGTGGTAGCTGATGGGGTCGTACACGGGGTCGCGAGCGTCGACGGCACGGGTACCCCAGTCGGTCTCGAAGCTGGAGGAGGCCCAGTCGTGCAGCTGGTGCGCGGCGCTCGGGAGGCCGGCACCGTTTGCCCACAAGGCCACGGACGGGTAGACGGTGTGGGTGGTGTCGTAGGTGCCATTGGCGTTTTTGCTGAAGGCGAAGAGGCCATCGGGTTGCCGGTAGGCGTTTACGGCTGCGGTGAGTTTGGCTGCCGTGGTCTTGGCGCCCGCCGCGAGGTCGCTGTTGCCCATCCAGGCGGAGAGTTGGGCCATCGCGGCGGTGGCGTCGCGGTCGAGTGCGGCCAGATAGAGCTCCTGGTGCGGTTGTCCGGCGGGCCAGTCCTCTACCCAGCCTGTGCCCTGGGAGTTGTCGTAGACGCCGTCGCCGTCGGAGTCGTGGGTGCGTTCAAAGTGGTAGGCGCGCTGAACGGAATCCCAGTTGGATTTTAGGAAGCTCATGTCTCCGGTTGCGCGAACGTAGTCCTCGATGGCGAGCAGGAAGAGCGGTGTACCGTCGGCGGCGGCGTATTCGTAGGGCAGTTTGTCCCAGGTCATGTCGCCGGTAAGGGAGGCGGCCGTTTGGGAGTACTCGTGCATTATTTTGCCGTCGGCGCGCTGGCGGCGGATGAGGAAGGTCAGGGCCTCGCGGGCGAGCGCGGCGTCGCCGTAGCTGTCGATGGCGTACATCGACCAGAGGGTGTCGCGGCCGAAGAACCAGCCAAAGCCGGGCCGGGCGGAGTCGAAGGCGGGAAACCAGCCGGCGACGAGGCCGGTTTCGGCGGGCGTCGTTTCAGCGCCAGTTCCGTGCGCGGGGATGGTCGCCTGGGCCTTGTCGATGGCGAGCTCGGCCCAGGCGAGCGCGGCGTCGAAGCGGGCGTCGGGCGTGTGCACGACGGTGCGGTGGTCGAAGAAGTGTTGATAGAAGGCCTGGGTGTGGGCGTAAGTAGCCGGAAGATTGGCGGCCTCGGCGAGCAGGCGGGATTGCAGGGCTGCCATCCCGGCGCTGCTGTTGCGTTCGCCGGGTCGACCCACTTGGCAGAGCAGGGGAAACAGGTTCCCGGCGTCTTTCGCGGGATCGAAGTGGACGCGGAACTCAAGCGGAAGCGTTTGGGGGTGCTCCTGGTAGGGCGAAATGGGGCCGGGCGTGGCGTTGGCCATGCCGATCATGCCGAAGACCTCCGGGTTGTCGGTCCCGAGGGTATAGACGCCGCCGGAGCCGAGGGGCCGCCAGCCCCAGCCGGGCTGGCCCCACTGCGGGGCGGGCCATTCCTGGATCAGGGCGGGGGTGAGCGAGACGGTGAGCGTGGCCGGATGAATGGACTCGATCTCGAAGACGATGACCCCACCCTGGCCTTCGCTGCCCTCGCCGGCGGGGACGAACATGTGCTGGCGCACGGTGATGGCCGCGTGCGAGTAAACAAGCGTGGTGTGGTCTGGGGAGACCTCGAGTTCGGCGGCGAGCGGATTGAGCTCGATCGGAACGCTGTAGCCTTCGACCTCGGCGCGAAGCTTGAGGTTGCTAAAGAGCTTGACGGGCAGCTGCCAGAGCTCGACGGTGCCGTCCTGCATGCCGAGGATGGCACCGCTGCGGCCGGTGACGGTGAACGGATGGCTGGGCAGGGCGGGTTGACGGAGGGTGAGTGGGCCTTCGGAGAAGGCGAAACGCGGTGTGGGTTGCAGGCCTTCCCGAGCCTGGGCGCAGGCTGGCCAGGCGCTTGCGAGCGTCCATAACAGAGCGATCTGGCGAAGGGATCTCATACGCGGCTTGCGGTTACACGGTTTTTCAGCGTGCCTTTCGAGGCAAAAGCAGGTCCTTCGCTTCGCTCAGGATGACAAGATGTGAGGAATCGATGCTCTGCTCAGGATGACAAGGTCATTGGATGAATGCCTCGCTCAGGATGACAAGGTATGAGGCTGGGCCTGGTGGGCGAGGTGGTGCTGCATTTCTTCGAGTGAAAGCCCCTTGGTTTCGGGGTAGACGAAGAGCACAGTGAAGAATCCGATGCCCGTCGCGACCGCGAAGAAGACGAACGGCAGCGTGATGGAGCGGTGGCCGAGGATCGGGAACAGCTGCGCGACCACGGCGTTCATGATCCAGTGCGAGGAGCACCCCAGCGACTGGCCCTTGGAGCGGACGTTGGTCGGGAAGACCTCACTGAGGTAGACCCAGATGACCGAGCCTTGCGAGATGGCGAAGAAGATGATGAACGCCACGAGCAGCGGAAGCAGGGCACCCAAGTGGTTGGTGCTGAAGGCCCAGGCCACGCCGGCAAGGCAGGCCGTGTCGCCGAGCGCGCCGACGAGCAGAAGGTTTTTGCGGCCGAACTTGTCGATGATGCTGATGCCGAGAAGGGTGGCGAGCAGGTTGGCGACGCCGATTTCTACGGTTTTTACGCCGGCGTTGCCGGATTTGGCGAAGATGTCGTTCAGATAATAGAGGATGGCGTTGATGCCGGTGAGCTGGTTCAACATGCCGATGGAGATGGCGAGGAAGATCGGCAGGAGATAGCGGCGGGAGAAGAGCGAGTGTTGCTGGGCGCCGCCTTCCTCCTGTAGGGCGAGCGCCATGGCGTCGACCTCGGCGCGGGAGTCCGGCGAGCCCATGCGGGTGAGGATGAGCATGGCCTCATCCAGGCGATTCTGGCTGACCAGCCAGCGGGAGCTGTGCGGTACGGTGAACAGCATGACGAGAAAGAAGATCGCCGGCACAATGGCGACGCCGAACTCCCAGCGCCAGACGGCGACCGTCTGCACATAGTGCGCCACGACGGCGTTGGAGAAGTAGGCCAGCAGGATGCCGATGACAATGTTGATCTGAAACAGGCCGACGAGACGGCCGCGCCATTTCGCCGGGGCGAGTTCGGCGATATAGACCGGGCCGAGCACGGAGGAGCCGCCAATGCCGATGCCGCCGATGAAGCGCGCGACCAGGAAGAAGCTCCAGGTAGGCGCAAAGGCGCAGCCGATCGCGGAGATCACGTAGAGCACGCCCATGATGCGCAGGGCGGCGCGGCTGCCGATGCGCTGGCCGAGCGTTCCGCTGCCGATCGCGCCCAGAACCGTACCCCAGAGCGCGATGGAGACGGTGAAGCCGAGTTGGCTGTCAGAGAGAGCGTACTGGGCTACCAGCGGATGGGTGGCGCCGGCGATGACAGCGGTGTCGAAGCCGAAGAGCAGGCCGCCGAGCGCGCCGGTCAGCGCACTTTTCACCAGCAGCAGAAGGGCGCTACGTTTACCGTCGCTCAAATGCGTCAAGTCTCCCGATCTGCATCACTGCATTTACAGCTTGCGCGAACCACCATACCATCCGCTATAACAACTCAGCCAGAGATACTGGTGCAGGCAGGCGTCCATCAGAGGCGCGGCGGGCCGGCGCTTGAACCGGGTGAGGTGGAGGAGATGGAGCAACCTGAAAGCACGATGCCGGCAGCGGCAAGGCGAACGGTGCTTGCCGTGGGCGAGATTTTGTGGGATCTGCTGCCCACCGGACCGCGCCTGGGTGGGGCGATGGCCAACTTTGCCCTGGGCTGCGCGCGGCTGGGACGGGCCTCTCGGCTGATCAGCTGCGTTGGCCAGGACGAACGCGGCGACGAGGCGCTGAACTCGCTGCAGGCGACGAGAGCAGGTGGCGGCGTGACAATTTTCGATACGGCGCTGATCCAGCGTTCTTCCTCCGTGCCGACGGGGGTGGTGAATGTGGTCTTTGGTGCGGATGGCCGGCCGGCGTACGAGATTGCCACCCCCGCTGCGTGGGATTGTATTGAGCTGACGGCGGAGGCAATGGCGGCCGGCGCAAACGCACGGGCGATCTGTTTCGGCACATTGGCGCAACGGGCTGAGACTTCGCGCGCCACGCTGCGGGAGCTGGTGACCTCTACGCCGGATGACTGCCTGCGGGTGCTCGACGCGAATGTGCGCGCGCCCTTCTTTTCCGAGGAGGTGCTGCGCTGGTCGCTCGAACATGCGACGGCGGCGAAGATCTCCGACGAAGAGCTCGATGTGGTCTCCAGGGCGAGTGGCGGGAAGGGTTTAGCGGGTGAGGCCGGGGACCTGGCGGCGGTGCCTTCCGTGGGAGCGTGTGGGCGGGAACTGCTGGCAGCGTATCCCAATTTGCAGGTGCTGGCGGTTACGATGGGCCCCCATGGCAGCCTGCTGCTGACGCGCGAAGACTCCGACTACCACAAGGGCTTCCCCGTCGCGGTGAAGGATACCGTGGGAGCCGGCGATGCGTTTACGGCGGGTTTTGTGCACGCCTGGCTGGCCGGGGGAGAGCTGCGGGATGTAAACGAGGTCGGCAATCTATGCGGGAGCTTTGTGGCGAGCCAGCATGGGGCAACCCCGGTGTTTCCGGCGGTGTTGTTGGAGAGGATCGCCGGGATCCTGGGGCATCCGGGCCTGAAGATCTAGCTCGTGGAAGCCGATGCCGGCGGCGAGGCGGACTTGTTCAGTGAGGACTGGCGAACGATCAGATCAAACGGCACGCGAACATCCAGAGCGGTGCGCTGCGGCTCCGCCAGGCGGCCCAGCATGAGCGAAAGGGCGGTGCGGCCGATCTCTGAGCAGTCCTGGTGAATCGTGGTGAGCGGAATCGGCAGAAATTGTGAGTAGTTGACATCGTCGAATCCCGTGATGCGCACCTCCTCCGGGATGCGTACCCCGCGATCCAGAAGGCTGCGCATCAGGCGCGCGGCCGTGAGATCGTTTCCGCAGACGATGCTGTCCGGGTGCGCTGTCTTCAGCATGGAGTCGACGAAGGCTGGGTCGTTCACATCGCCGAGACAGACGTGGGTTTTGATCTTGACCCTGGCGGCGGCGGCCTCGAAGCCACCGATACGCTGCGCGATCGTGGAGGCGGAGTGTTTGCGCGCCACAAAGACCGGATGGCGGCCGTTCTGTTCGAGCAGGTGTTGCGTGGCGGCGTAGCCGGCGCGGTAGTTGTCAATGCCGACCAGATCCAGTCCGGAGCGGTTCGGAAAGCGCTCATAGCAGCGATCCAGCAATACGGTGGCGATCTTCTCGCGGGCGAGCAGCTCAACGATGCGGCGATTGGCCGTCTCGCGGTCCGACTTGTACTCCAGCGGAGCGAAGAAGACACCGGAGACCTTCTGGTCAATGAACTGCCGGCAGAGCTGCTCGGCAACCGCGCCCAGGCGGTCGCTTTCACCACCCGCAGAGGTGTGTCCCCACAGCAGGACGTGGGATTTCGCCAGGGGCGCCTGCATGATGCCCTGGCAGATGGGCTCAAAGATCTCGGTGTTGCCGAGTTGTGGAATCAGCAGGCCGAAGCGATGGCTTTCAGCAACCACGGGCTGCTGCACGTAGGTTCCGGAGCCCGCCCGCCGGGTAACCAGGCCGTCGCGCTGCAATGACTGGATGGCCTTGGCGACCGTGATGCGGGAGGCGCCGAAACGTTCGCAAAGAGCGGCTTCACTCGGCATGCGATCCCCGGGACGATAGACGCCTTCGGCGAGTTCGCGCAGCATCTCCTTATAAATGGAGCGATGCAGAGCAATGGTCCCGGTGGAGGCGGTTCTACCGGGATCGCTGGCTGGGTCAGACTGCATGGCGAAAGCCTTTTTGGAACGTACAGATTCAGTATAGGCGTTTACTCTGCAGCGTTTCTGGCCCGAAAAGCGGCGGAACAGGCGCGGATGCCGTCTGTTCCGCCACGCGAGCTGTTATTGCACCTCCGCCACCCACGCCGAGAACGGCGGCAAGGTCACAGCGTTAAGCGGTGCGGAGGTGGGCATGGAGGCGTCGCTGCCGGCCAGGGTACGACCGGTTGCGGCTC
>CAXSBL010000054.1:8578-13023 GCA_964235515.1 uncultured Bryocella sp. | reverse complement strand
GCGGAGGTGGGCATGGAGGCGTCGCTGCCGGCCAGGGTACGACCGGTTGCGGCTCTCTTGCCGGCTCCGTTGACACCCGTTCGGCTCAGGTCCAGTGCCACGGTCTTAGGGCTGGCGCTGAGGTTCATCGCGACCACCACCGGCTTGCTGCCGGACGGTGCGGTGCGCTCCCAGGCGAGCACGTCCTCATCGTCCTTGTTCAGCATGACGATGCCGCCGTTGTGCAGCGCAGGGTTGGAGCGTCGCAGCGCAATCAACGTCTTGTACCAGTTCAGCAGCGAATTGGGATCCCCGCTTTCGGTTTCCACGTTGACGGTCTTGTAATCCGGCGCGATCGGCAGCCAGGTGTTGGGGTTTGTGGAAAAGCCTGCCTGCGGCCCCGGGGTCCACTGCATCGGGGTGCGCTCACCGTCGCGACCCTTTTCCTTGGGCCAGCCGCTGATGCCGATAGGGTCCTTCACGTCTTCCCTGCGAGTGGGCGTTGTGGTGGGCATCCCGATGGCGGCGCCGTAGTAGGTCATGGCGGTGGCGCGCGGCGTCAGCAGGGTGGCGGCGATCACCTTGGCAATCGCAACGTCATGCGTACCGTCGCCGTACCGATTGATGGAACGGGGGTTGTCGTGATTATCGAAGACGATGAGCGGTTGCGAGCCATTGACCTGGGTCTCCACCTCGGAGATGTAGCGCCGGAAGTACGGCGCGCTCAGCTTGGCCCCTTCGCCGAAGCCGACCAGCATGTCCATGGGAAGCTGCAGCTCATTTTTTGCGACGCCGCCGTACCATTTATCGAGCTCGACTGTGTTGGGCAGGTAGGTTTCGCCGATCAGAACGCGGTCGCCGGGGTATTTGTTCACCATGGCGCGCATGCGGCGGATCACGTTGTGTACCTCGGGCAGGTTGTCCGTGTAGGTGTCGCCGACACGCGGGTCGCCGTAAGCGTCCGTCCCGCCAAGCTCCGGATTATTGCGCAGCTGGGGGTCTTCAAAGAGCGCGGGGATGGCGTCCAGACGGAAGCCGGCGACCCCACGGTCGAGCCAGAACCGCATCACGTTGAACATGGCAGTTTCCACCGCGGGGTTACGCCAGTTCAGATCGGGCTGTTGTTTATAGAACTCGTGGTAGTAGAACTGCTGGCGGGCCGGAACCCACTCCCAGGCGGAGCCGCCGAAGCCGGAGACCCAGTTGTTCGGGGGCACCACCTCGCCCTTGGGACCGTTGTGTTGGTAGCGGCGTTGAAACTCGCTGACCCCGGCGGTGTTGGCGGCGACCCCGTCGTTCCAGACGTACCAGTCGGCCTTGGCGTTTGTGCGCGAGCTGGCGGACTCTTCGAACCACTTGTCCTTGTCGGAGGTGTGGTTCAGCACCATGTCCAGCACGATGCGGATGTTGCGCTTCTTTGCCTCGGCCTGCAGCTTGTCGAAGTCGGCAAGCGTGCCGTATTGCGAATCGACGTTCTCGTAGTCGGAGATGTCGTAGCCGAAGTCGACTTGCGGCGACGGATACATGGGCGCAATCCAGATCGCATCAATCCCGAGTCCCTGCAGGTAGTCGAGCTTCTGCGTGATGCCGTTCAGGTCGCCGACGCCGTCACCGTTGGAGTCCTTGAAGCTGCGGGGATAGATCTCGTAAATCACCGCATGCTTCCACCAGGTTTGATCCATGCTGGGCGCGACCGCGGCGGCGAGGGCGGGAGAGACTGCCGCGGTCTGTGCCAGTCCGGCCGGAACCAGGGAGGCAGAGAACAGAAGGGCGGGCAAAATACGCTTTGCAGATCGAAGCATTGGGACTCCAAGGTGTGTAGCCGGAGGAACATAGCATTTCGCATGAACAGATGTCCACAATAGCCGCACGGAATGAGCCCTTTGGCATCTGTGCGATTTGGACCGGGCCAAGAGGATGACCGGCGCGGTGAAGAGATACCGGGCATGGTCATGCGGCAGTGGTGCCTCCGAGGGTTGCAGCCGTAGACTTAGGGAAGAAGGCCGAATGAGTTTTATGCTGCAACGACGTTGGGTTTGCCATACCGTGCTCGCACTATTTGGATGTTCCATGCTCCTGCCCGCCGCAGGTGCGCAGACGGGCAAGGAGGCCGAGGGTGCCCAGCTGTTTGCCTCCAGTGGATGCGCGCATTGCCATGGAGCGACAGGCGAGGGAACCGACTCGGGTCCGACGTTGCGTGGAGTGCGCAAGAAACTGAAAGCTGCGGAGATTCAGCAACAGATCGCGAACGGCGGCGGGGCGATGCCCGCTTTTGGCGATGTGCTGGATGCGGAGCAAATCAAGGCCCTGGTGGCCATGCTGCGGTCCAAGACCTGGGTGCCGGCCCCAGCCTCGGCGCCGCCGCCGGCCGGAAAACAAATCGGACAATCGTGGCATTAGCGGCGTAGGATCCGCTGATGAGAGATATGGCCATCCTGGACGGGACAAAACTGAAGCGCGACGTTTGGCTACTTCAGGAGCGTGAGCGCGGTTTGCGTCACCTGGTTCAATCAAAGTGCTGTACGTTGCGGCCGGAGGCCGAGCTGGAACTCGATCGGGTGCGTGCCGAGATCTCCTCGACTTTTGAGCAGCTCCGACGGCTCCAGCTCAACGCTTAGGCTGGCCTGGAGAGTTAGGCCTTGGTGTGGTGACCCGCCAGGGCGGCGCGGATCTTCGCTACCTTGGTGCCGTGGACGCGGATCGCCTCGTGCAATTGGTCGCCGGTGACGCCGAATTCCTTGGACCAGTGAGCGATGTCTGCGGAGACCTTTGGGTTGATCTCTTCCTTGTCGTGTGCGTGGGGCAGGGTGTGCGCTGGCGTGTTGCTGGACATCTCGTCGGTCATGCTGAAGCCTCGTTCCTTTTGGTGCTCTTTGGTGGATGGGATGCGACGCTGAGAGGATGGCTGCGATGGCTACCTGAGTAAGGAAATGGCGAAGTTCTCCGGCCAAACCATCTGGCGGCTTCGGTACGAACGCATTCGGCGACCGGTTTTCCTGGGTGAGCCATCCTAGGGCCTCCGGAAAAGGGCCTCCGGAAAATTCGCGTGAGCACGCGATGGGTGAATCGCCTTGAGAGCAGACGACTCTATGATGGTGCCTGGTGTAAACGCGAGGGTAACTATGAGATCCGTCGGACGGTGCGGTATCTGGTTGAGCGGCTTTCTCCTTGCGGGAGGCCTGCTGAGCGGAGCCGATGCGCAGCAGGTGCTGCAGCGAGGACCTTTGGGACGTCCGGCGCAGGTGCTGGACGAGACCGGGCAGTGGACGGCGCCGCTGCTGATCGCCTCTGACGCTGAAGTGGAGGTGTACACGCCGGATGTCTCCACCCAGAGCTGGCTACAGCGAAACTACAGCAGCTTCTTTGAGAAGCAGCAGTACACCATCTCCACGTTTATGTTCTATAAGTCGCTGCGAGCCTGCCGGCATAACCAGATCGCCTGGGGTTTCGGCGATCAGGCGCACCTGGACGCGTGTCTTGACATCGGCTACCGGGTACGGCAGCTGCTGGTAGATGTGGGGCAGAAGACGGTGACGCTGGAAGGTGCAGCGATGGTGTCGCAGGACGGCCTGGCCGTGCCGGACTCCGGACCGGCGCAAGCGGTGACGCGCACCTGGGCGCAGCTGGATCCACTGTCGCAGAAGGTTCTGGAGCAGACGACCGCCCTGGTCGCCGAACAGGAGCTGGGCTACGACAAGCGGCTGAGCCGAGGACACTAGGCGGCGCTGCTTACGGGCTGCTCAGCACTGAGGATCTTCCCGTAACCAGGGAAGGCGGTCCGTGGAGGCGTGATCGCCGCGGCAGCGGAGACGGGACCGTCTGGTCATCTGCTGTACTGTTCGTCGCTCACCTTTTCGAGCCATGCGACGGCCTTGCCGTCCAGCGCTTCCTGTATGGCGATATGGGTCATGCTCACGTCGGGCGAGGCGCCGTGCCAGTGCCTTTCGCCGGCCGCAAACCAGACGATATCTCCCGGGCGCACCTCCTCGACCGGGCCTCCGTCCCGCTGCACCCAGCCCAGCCCGGACTGGATGAGGATGGTCTGGCCGAGCGGGTGGGTGTGCCACGCGGTCCGCGCTCCCGGTTCAAACGTCACCGTCGCCCCGTTGACGCGGGAAGGCTCTTCTCCCCCAAACGGAGAGTCAATGCGCACCGCGCCGGTGAACCAGTCCGCCGGCCCCGGCTTTGAAGCGTTTGCGCCCACCCGGTTGATTCGCATCCACCATCTCCTCTAACTGCTGTTGTTTCGCAACTACCGTGGCACCGCGATTTCCCTTGCACTGTGCAGAGGTCGCGAATCAGCTTTGGCTCCCCGAAGGAGATGCACCTCCACCATTTGCGGGCCTCGCCGGAAATCATGCAAGGTTTCTGCAACATGGCTGCACACCCACGAGCTGCGGGTGTGCAGCCATGTTGTACATGCTTGCCTAAAACGGAAGCGGCTGCCTACAGCGACCGGCGGCCCC
>CAXSBL010000054.1:0-8478 GCA_964235515.1 uncultured Bryocella sp. | reverse complement strand
TGTTGTACATGCTTGCCTAAAACGGAAGCGGCTGCCTACAGCGACCGGCGGCCCCGCCCGAAGAGGAGGTAGAGAATGACCAGGAGAAGGATCAGACTGATTCCGCCGCCACCGTAATAACCCGCGCCGGGACCCATGTAAAAACCGCCCCCTCCGAACAGGAGGAGAAGAACGACCAGAATCAGAATAAGAGACATGCTCGGGAGGATAGCATAGGGCAGTGTCTCCGGTTCCTGCTGCGATAGCATGATCTAAACCGCCGCTGAACTGCTGTTGGAGTTGGGCGGTTGAACGCTCGAAGAGGGCGAGGCATACCCTTACGGGGGAGTGATTTGCATGGAAGGCATTGGCGCCAAACTTCGAGCCGCTCGGCTTCGCTGGCAGCTCACGCTCAGGCAGGTGGAAGACCGCAGCGCGATTCTGGCACAGCAGTGGCAAAATCCGGCGTATCGCATCTCCGCCAGCTGGCTGGACCGTGTCGAACGGCACGAGGGCGGTCTTTCCGCCAGCAAGCTGATCGTTCTCGCGGTGATCTATGGTCTGACCGCCGAAGAACTGCTCGCCCTGTGCCCGCCGGCGAGCGCCCACGTGGCGCAGTTGGAGCAGGTCTCCGGTCCCAACAAGACCCTGCTGCTCACCGAAGGGCCGCTTGAGGAACACGCGAAGCTTTGGCTGCCCGAGCGGCTGGTCACCGATCCTCCGCCGGAGGAGACCACGCTTCTGCCGTCGACAGAGGGTGTTCTGCCCACGCATTACCGCCGCGGCATCATCGGCAGGCTGGACCGCACCATGGAGCCGATGATCCGTGCCGGCTCCATTGTGCTGATCGACACGCAAAAGCGTGCCATCGCCGGCCGCAAGGAGTGGACCCATGAGTTCGACCGGCCCATCTATTTCCTGCTGACGCACACAGGCTACGTCTCCGGCTTTTGCGAGCTCGACAAGGACGCGCAGTGGCTCACGCTCGTGCCCCACGCCCTTTCGCATGAGAGCAACCGGCGCTGGCGTTACAAGAAAGAGATCGAAGTTATCGGCACGGTCGCCGGGGTCTTCTTGCGGCGTGTAGCGTAAACACAGAGCCGCCTGAGCAACACATCAAAGCACACCCTGCAGCACGGCGAAGCCAGGGCGATCGGCTTCCGCAAACAGGTCAAGCAGATCGCGCGTCATGGTGTAGTAGATCGTCACCGCGCGTTCTGCATAGTCCGGAAACGCTGCCTCCAGGTGACCTGCCTCTTCGGCTCCCTGCAGGCGGGCGATGTGCCACTGAATCTCGCGCGCGTTCAGGCGAAGCTGTTCGGCGACGACCACCGCTTCGGGATACCAACGCTGCACATGGCACGCCAAATCGATCAGCACCTCGCAGTTCCAGCCCAGATTTCTCAAACCTGCCAACCCGCCGGTCCACTCCCAAAGATCCTCCGGATCGAGCTCGTACTCCGCCTCTGGATCCAGCCCGGAGAGCTGCAGGGCTCCTGCCGCAATCTGGGCGATGCGCTCCCGGTCCAGCCGCTTCAATCGTTGGATCAGTTCCTCAAGCGTGGTCGCCGCCGCTGCCCGCGCTCGCAGGTAAGAGCGCATCGCCCAATAAAGCAACACCACGAGAAGCACTGAAGTACCGGCAACAAATAAGGCCGTTCGCATCATTTCTCCATCCTGCGTACCAAGGCTAAATCCGCCGCCGTGCGCGTCTGCAGCCGCGGCAGCCTTTCACTCATCCAGGAGGGCAGGACCCGGGGGGTTGGAGCCTCCTGCCACAGCGTAACAATCCAATACAGCAGGCAGCCCAGGTACACGGCCACGCGAACATGCGACAGAGTAGTGTCCGTGTGCGAGGTGTATCCCCGGCCAAAGAGGGTGTGTGCGGCCTCGATCAGAATATCGATCAGCGAGTAGGTTCCCAAACCCTGCGCGATGCGCGCGACGTGTGTCTTCCACGGCAGGCCGGCAGTGACCGAAAGCGACACCATGCCCACAAATAACTCGCTCATCAGGACGGTGAAGAAGAAGCTCCCCTTGACCACCAGCATTCCCTGCCAGGAGGAAGCCACCGGTGCGGCCAGCCAGGTCAGAAAGGACGCCACCAGAACGGCTCCGCCGATCAGCCAAAGCCAGCCGCGCCGGACATCCCGCGCCCACGGCCCCGCCGGTCGAAACACGATGGAGGCTACCTCGTACAGCACGCCAAACTGCAGAGCCGTATCCAGAATGGCCATCGACCAGTACCACAGGTAATACGTCTGCGCTAAGCCAGACCGATAGACCTCGTAAAGTATCGCTGTTCTGGCAAGGTTCGAAAGGATCAGGGCACTGAAGAAAGGGTATTGCCTGATCCGGTGGCGATACAGAAGAACGGAAAACAAAGCGAGGTGCCCGGCAAAGGCACACACCCAGAACACGAAGTCGAGACCGCTCAGATGCATCTCGGACTCCGGCTCTGGGCATGGACTTCAGGCATGGTTACCGCACCATCTTAAGCCTTGCAGTCAGGCTCCTAGAGTGCAAGCAGAAAATCCATGCGCATAGCTGTGATTGAGCTGTTGGAGCTCACCGAAGTGCGGGACGACGACGGACGGTACGGTCCGGGTACGGGATCACCGCCGGTAACGGTCGACGACGGGCGATATGGTCCGGGTACGGGATCGCCGCCGGTGACGGTCTGCGCAAAGGCGCCGCTGCAGACAGGGGTAACGGCCAGGAAGGCCAGAAGCAAGGCTGTTTTCTTTGCGGAATGCTTGGACACGGTGTATCTCCTTGAGCGCCTCTTGCGCTAGCCGGAGACTACGAAGGGCGGTCGAAGAAAAATACGAAACGAAGGCGCTGCGTGCGCTTCCACAACTTTCTGCGGGGTCGCTGCCCTGAAGTGCTTTCAATCGAGAAACTCCACGCAACCTGCAAATACTGAAGCCTAGCTTGTGAGAAGTTGCGTCTACGCAACAGGCGGTTTATTCTCTTGAACATTGCGCCAAGGTGTGATTTGGGGTTGAAGTGTATGCCCGATGGATCAGTGGACGACGTTTATGAAATGCTTCTGCGTGTGGTGCAGTCGCTTGTCGATAGGCCCGAAGGGGTTCGTGTACAGCTGGTGCCGGAGGGGGCCAGTACCACGTTCCGCGTGCACGCCGATGCGGCGGATGTGGGCAAGCTCATCGGTGCGAGCGGAAGAACGGCACGGGCCTTGCGTGTGATCCTTTGCGCCAACGCCGCTCGCCTGAAGCGCGATCTGAGGTTGGACATCGTCGAAGCGTAACGGCTCGCCTCCTAAACCGAAGGGCCACCGTAGAGCATGGCAGCAGGCGTAAGGGCAACGCACTCGCGTTGCCCTTGCTAACCCAAACCCGCGCCCGGACATCCAACACGCATGAGTGCACCACTTGTTCCCGCGATGGCATCGCCGCAGTCCCTCGATGAGACCGAAGCATCGCGTGAGCGCCTTCGTATCCCCTTTCAGAACACCTACGCTCGTCTGCCTGTGCAGTTCCATGCGCGTGTGAACCCCACCCACGTTGCCGCTCCACGCCTGGTGAAGCTGAATGTGGCACTGGCGGAAGCTCTTGGCCTGGATCCTGTGGCGTTGGCGAGTGAGGAGGGTGTGGAGGTACTCGCGGGCAATCGCGTAGCCCCGGGTTCCGAGCCGCTGGCCATCGCCTATGCCGGTCACCAGTTCGGTCACTTCGTGCCACAGCTCGGCGATGGCCGTGCGAATCTGCTCGGGGAAGTGATCGCCCCTGACGGTCTGCGCTATGACCTGCAGCTGAAGGGCTCCGGTCCAACGCCGTTCTCGCGCCGTGGCGATGGCCGCGCGGCGCTGGGTCCGGTGTTGCGCGAATACATCGTGAGTGAGGCGATGTATTCGCTCGGTGTGCCGACCACGCGCGCCCTCGCTGCCGTCACCACCGGCGAAAGGGTCTTTCGCGAGACCGCCGTGCCGGGTGCGGTGTTCACTCGCGTCGCGGCAAGTCATCTGCGCGTGGGCACGTTCCAGTACTTTGCCGCACGCGGGGACACCGAGGCCCTGCGTATTCTCGCGGACTATGCCATCGCGCGGCACTATCCCGAGATCGCTCACACAACCGAGGCTGCCGGCGAGCCACGTCCCTACCGCGCTCTGCTGGAGGCGGTGATCACACGACAGGCGAGGCTTATCGCGCAATGGATGCTGATCGGCTTCATCCACGGAGTGATGAACACCGATAACATGTCGATCTCAGGGGAGACCATCGATTATGGGCCCTGCGCCTTCATGGAAGCTTATGATCCCGCGACCGTCTTCAGCTCCATCGATAGTAACGGCCGCTACGCTTACGCGAACCAGCCGCACGCCGCACACTGGAACCTGACCCGCCTGGCCGAAGCCATGCTGCCCTTGCTTACGACCGAGGAGGGAAGTGAGGAAGCGGCGGTTACCTCCGCGCAGGGGGCTCTCGCCAACTTCGGCAGCGTCTTTGAAGCCGCACGCGAAGCCGGCTTTCGCCGTAAGCTCGGCCTGTCCACTGAGCGCAGCGGCGATGCCGAACTCATCGCGGACCTGCTGGAGCGCATGGAGGCCAACCACGCCGATTTCACGCTGACCTTCCGACGTTTATGCGAGGCCGCTGCAGATCCTGCGGCTGATGCCGCGGTGCGTGAGCTCTTCGCCGATCCGCTCGCCTATGATGCGTGGGCCGTCCGTTGGCGGCTGCGCCTGCTGGAAGATTTGCTCACGCCACAGGCGCGAGCGGCATCGATGCGGCAGGTGAATCCCGCCACCATTCCACGTAATCATGTGGTGCAGGCGGCTCTCGACGCCGCCGTCGCCGAAGGCAATCTGCAGCCCTTCGAGGGCCTTCTGCGAGTACTGGCAAAACCCTTTGAAGATCTCGAGAACTTCGAAGACCGGCAGTTCTACACCACACCGGCAACCCCGGAGCAATACGTGCATGCGACCTTCTGCGGTACCTAGCGGCAGAACGTTGTGATTCCCCTGCTTTTGGATGATCCTAAGCGAATCCTCTTTTCAAGCAGGTTTCGCGATGATTTCTAATTTCTGGGACGCCAGGACGGCCCGGGTTCTCTCCACCATTCTTATCTTCGTCGTGGTTCTTGCGTTTCTGCACGGCGCCCGCGAGACGCTTACCCTGTTCCTCTTCGCCGTCCTGTTCGCTTACTTCGTGGACCCGTTGGTGGGTTTTCTCTCCAGGCGCCTGCACGGCCGCACCAGGGCGATCATCGCCTCCTACCTTCTGATCGGCGGTGTGCTCACGGGTTTGGGTTTTCTGCTCGGGCCACGCATTGCGAATGAGGGCCGCTCTCTGCTGCAGAGCCTGCCGGCGATTGCAGACCGCCTGGCCTCCGGCCAGTTCATTCTTTCCATGAGTCAGAGCCAGGGCTGGACTCACGCACATGCGCTGCAGATCCAGGGCTTTTTTATGAGTCATCGCAACGTGATCCTCGGCTATGGCGAAGACGTTGTTAGCCGCCTCGAAGCGCCCTTGACTCATGCCTGGTGGATCATTCTGATTCCTATCCTCAGTGTCTTCTTTTTGAAGGACGCACAGACCATCGCGGGAAGCTTGATCGGCCTTGGTGACGGCCGGAGTGGCCGAAGTGTGCTCCGTGGCATTGTCGGCGACGTAAATGTCATGCTCGGCAGCTACATCCGCGCGCAGATGATCCTGGCCGCTTTGACGGGTGTTGTGCTCACGCTGGCGATCGGCTTGATGCATGTGCCGTTTGCATTTGTGCTTGGACCGCTCGCCGGCTTTTTCGAATTCATTCCGGTGGTGGGTCCGGCCATTGCCTGTGCCTTGATCTTTGGCATCGCCCTCGTCATCGGCTATAACCACCTGCTGGCCCTGTTTCTTGTGCTCGGCACGTGGCGCATCATTCAGGACTATGTCAACGCTCCGCGCATCATGGGCCGTTCGCTCGAGATCTCTCCCCTGGTCGAAATCTTCGCTGTGCTTGCCGGCGGGGAGATCGGCGGCGTTGTGGGTGCGCTGGTCTCCGTTCCGGTGCTCGCTACCCTGCGCATTCTGTGGCAACGCCTGTGTACTACGGTGGAGACGAAGGTGGCGGCCGATGCAGCTGAAAGGTCCGCAGGGAGGGAGTCACAACCGGCGTAGCCTGGCTGGAGCGTCTCTCGCGTTCTGCAGCCATTGCTAGCAGAAGGACTCGCGAGCCGAACTACTTGGCGACCGCGGGCTCACGCTGCGTTGCCTCTTGGTCGGCCTTCTGGCCGGTGGAGCCAGGCTTGTTGCTCAGCATCTGCGCGCTCACCGAACTTGCCAGGCACAGTCCGACAGCAAGCCACAGGATGCGGCGGAAGCCAAATACAAATGCCTCCGCTACAGCATGCTGAATGCGCGGATCCTTGGTTTGCACGGCTGCCAGTTGGGACCGTTGCGCTTCCACCGCCTGCAGCTGTGCGGGGGGCAGCGCGAGCTGCTTCAGCCGCGGGCTCAGGTTGCCCTGGAAGGCCGTCAGCAACACAACACCAAACACCGCCACGGAAAGCAGCCCCGCCAGCCGGGAGATCGCGTTGTTGATGCCCGAAGCGACACCGGCCTGCGCCACGGCGACAGAGTTCAACACCGCCGTTGTGAGGGGTGCCACGCTGATCGCCATGCCCAGTCCCAGCACCGTCACCGCGGGAAAGAATGTCGTCCAGTAGGACCCACCGACGCCCGGCCGCGCCGCTAGCGCAAACCCGACCGCCGCCACCAGTGGACCGATCGACAATGGCAACCGAGCGCCGTAGCGCTCGATCAACCCCCCGGACCAGCGCGATAGCGCAAACATGACGAGGATCAACGGCAGCAGCGCGGCCCCTGCTCCCGTCGCCGAGTAATGCTGCACCTGAATCAGATCCAGCGGAAAGAAGAAAAGCAGACCGCTCAGCGCCGTGTAAAGAAAGAGCGTAATCAGGTTCGCTCCGGTAAAGGTCGGCGAGCGGAAGAGCCCAAGCGGCAGCATTGGCGACTCAACCCGGCTCTCAAGAAACAGCAGGCCCAGCAGTGCCAGGCCTCCCACGACGGCAGTGAGGCTTACAACCAGGTTGGGCCGGCGGCCTTCGATGAGCGCGAAGGTGATGCCCGCAAAGGCGATGGTTGCCAGCAGAGCACCGCCCCAGTCCAGCCTGCGGCTCATGCCTTCGTTACGGCTCTCCGGCACACGGAAGACTGTGATGGCCAGGATGGCCACGGCGATCGGGACATTGATGAAGAACACCCACCGCCAGGAGGCGTGATCCACGAGCCAGCCGCCCATCACCGGTCCGATCGCCGCGGTCATCGCGCTGGCGCCGGACCAGATCCCGATTGCCGTGCCGCGCGTCTCCTGGGGGAACGAGGCGCTGATCAGCGACAGGCTGCCCGGCAACAGCAGCGCGGCGCCCAGGCCCTGCAGGGCGCGTGCGGCGATAAGGAACGAAATCGACTGACCCAATCCGCACAGCGCGGAACCGGCGGCAAAGATGATGACGCCAACCGTGAACACAAGCCGCCGGCCGTAGAGGTCGCCCAGAGACCCGCCCGCCAGCAGCAGGGACGCGAGAAACAGCGAGTACGCCTCGATGATCCACTGAATCTGATTCGCGGTCGCGTGAAAGGCATCCTGCAGAGCGGGCAGCGCGACCGTAACCGCGGTTCCGTCAATGAAGGCCATGCTTGAGGCCAGGATTGAGGCCCAGAGCACCCAGTTGCTGCCCTGGGACGCGGCCGATCCGTCCTTGTGTTCCGATGGCTGAGGCGATTGCCTGGTTCTGTCTAAGGTGCGCACGAGATCTGCCTTAAGCATACGGTGCGGTTGTGAACGGCAGGCCTCGTCAGCGAGTCAGGCGCTAATCCTTCGTAACCATCGTTTTGTTACGGCAGAGCCGGCGGCCATTCCGAAAGCTCGGAATTTGCGTGAAACGCGCATTTCTCTGGACGAAACGCGCACTTTCTGGGTATGGTTGCCTCAGCCGTTTCATGTCAGGTTCATAATGTGCAGCTGGTCAGCCGGCGCGTGATTGTGTTTGAGACCAGGACCACGGCAGCTTTTTAGGAGATCGCCCATGAGAAAACACCCGTTCCGCCACGTACCGCTCGCTTCAGTCGTCTTTCTGGTTTCCGCGTCGGTAAGCTACGCGCAAACGGTGACGGCCACGGTCACAGGAACGGTCACGGATCCGGGCGGCTCCGTCATTCCCGGAGCGCACGTCGTGGCGCACAACGTGGATACCGGCGTGGAGTCCAGCGCGCTCGCTAATAATGACGGTATCTATCGCATCGCCAACCTGCCGATTGGCCGTTACCAGGTCACTGTCGATGCCAACGGCTTCGGCGCCGCGACCATCCCGCCGTTTGCTCTTGAGGCGTTGCAGACGGCCAACTTCAACGTGAAGCTCAAGGTTGGCGGCGCATCAGAAACGGTCACCGTCTCCGACGCCGCGCCCATCCTGGACACCACGGATGCCACGCTCAGCGGCACCTTCACGGCAAATACGATCCAGAACTT
>CAXSBL010000053.1:0-19998 GCA_964235515.1 uncultured Bryocella sp. | reverse complement strand
TCAGGATGACAAGAATCTTTGGAGCAAGACCCTCGCTTGTTCAGGACGATAAGTTCGCGGGAAGGCGCGGGCTTTATACGAGGATGGGCTGCGCGGATGCGGGCTGGTCCTTCATGGCGAGGTATTGGTGGACGAAGGCGATGGCCATGCTGCCTTCGCCGACGCTGGAGCTGACGCGCTTGATGGAGTCGTGGCGGACGTCGCCGACGCAGAAGAAGCCGGGCAGGTTGGTTTCGAGCAGGTAGGGCTGGCGGTTGCCGCAGGAGCCCTCGGGGAGGTCGCGGCCGGTGCAGACGTAGCCTTTTTCGTCACGCTGGAGTTGGCCGGGGAGCCAATCGGTGTTGGCGTCGGCGCCGATCATGATGAAGAGGGCGTCGGCCGGGCGTTGCACGGGCGCTTCCCCGTGGGTGCTGGTGCAGATGGACTCGAGATTGCTTTCACCGTCGACGGAGACGACCTCGGTGAAGGGCTCGATTTTGACGTTGGCACGACGTTCGAGCTGCTCGATGAGGTACTGGCTCATGGTGAGATTGAGGCCGGCGCCGCGGACGAGAACCGTGACGGAACGGGCGTAGCTGGAGAAAAACATCGCGGCCTGCCCGGCGGAGTTGCCGCCGCCGACGATGAAGATGTTTTTGCCGTTGACGGTAGAGGATTCCGTACGCGAGGCGCCGTAGAGCACGCCGCGGCCCTGCAGACGTTCGACGCCTTCGGCGTGGAGGCGGCGCCAGTCGACGCCGGTGGCGAGCACCACGCAGGTGGCGGTGACGCGCTCCCCTTCGTCGAGCTCGACGCAATAGCCGCCGTTGGCTGTGCCGTTGAGCGGATAGACGTTGCGGACCTCGCGGGTCATGACGATTTCGGTGCCGAAGCGGGTGGCCTGCTTGACGGCGCGTTCGCTGAGTTCATCGCCGGAGATGCCGGCGGGAAAGCCGAGGTAATTTTCGATCCGCGAAGAGGTGCCAGCCTGGCCGCCTACGGTGGAACGTTCGATGAGCAGAACGTTAAGTCCTTCGGAGGAGCCGTAGACGGCGGCGGCGAGACCGGCGGGTCCGGCACCGACGACGACCACGTCATAGTGCTGCTTTGCGGGCGTGGTGCAGAAACCGAGGGCTTCAGCGACCTTGCGGACGGTGGGCGGCTGGCCGACGCAGGTGTTGCCGTCGATGACCACGGCCGGTCCGTTCATGTCGGCGGGCATGCAGGAGGGGACGCGGTCGGGCTCGCGGGCGCGGTCGACCCACTCGAACGGGATGCGATTGATGGAGAGAAAGGAGCGAATGTCACGGCAGTCAACGTCATACTGCGAGCCGATGACGAGCACGCGGGAGGCGGGTCGTTCGAGCACGTACTCCTGGATCATGGAGACGCGGTCGGACATGGTCTTCATGATGAGGGCGCTGCACTCGGCCGAGCAATCGATGAGGTCTTTGAACTGCAGGCGGTCGAGGCGCATGACGCGGGAGGCTTCGCGAGCGCGGAACGAGGCCGTGGAGGGCGCGGAGAGCAGCAGAAACAACTCGCCGACGAAGTCCCCCGCGTTGTAGCGTTTGAGGATCTCCTGCTGACCGTTCATCTCACGGAGCACATCGAAGGATCCGCTGACGATGACAAAGAAGGAGGGGGACTCGCCTTCGCGGAGGAGCCAGTCGCCGGGGCAGACTTTGACGTCGGCGGCGACGTCGGCAAAGTGAGCGCGCTGGCGTTCGGACAGGCAGCGCATCACCGGTATGTTCTCCAGATCCTTGGCCTCAAACATGGGTGCACCCCTTCCCTTTTATGGTCTCACGCTGCGCACGGACATTGGAGCCTGGGGCCGTTCGGCGGGATGCAAAACGGCGTCCCTCCACGCGATAATGACCTATGAATGCATTGCAAGAGATCCCTTTGACGACTCTGGACGGCAAGCCGGCGACCCTGGCGCAGTTTGCGGACAAGGTTTTGCTGATTGTGAATGTGGCGTCCAGATGCGGGCTGACGCCGCAGTACACCGCGCTTGAAGCGCTGTATGGCCGCTATAAGGACCGAGGCCTGGTGATTCTGGGGTTTCCGGCGAATGATTTTGCCGGCCAGGAGCCAGGTACGGATGCGGAGATCGCCAAGTTCTGCTCCACGGAGTACCCAGTGACGTTTCCGCTGTTCAGCAAGGCGGCGGTGACCGGGCCGGAGAAGCATCCGCTGTACCGGGCGTTGATCGCCGCGCAGCCGGAGCGGACCAGCAACGGCGATGAGCTGTATAACCACCTGGCGGAGTATGCGTCCGCGAACGGGTTTCCGCCGCCGAACGCGCCGCCGGAGCTGCTTTGGAACTTCGAAAAGTTCCTGGTGGGCCGGGACGGCGAGGTGCGTGGACGGTTTGCGCCGGATCTGGTGCCGGACGACCCGAAGCTGGTGGAGGCGATCGAAGCGGCGCTGGCGTAGTTGCCGGGCTGAACACCGCAACGCGGCCGTGAGCTTCGGCTTCCGGTCGCGTATGCTTTTTTTCATCTGCTCTTCGCAATTGAAACCATTTGACGTACAGGGGACCTAGTTTGCCGATGCCCAAGCTGCCTGTTGCCGGACTTTCACGAGCCTTTGCCAATCGCTCGAAGTTCTTCTTTGCCCCCATCGTTGCGGCTTCTACGCTGGCGCTCGCTCTGCCTGTTGCCGGGCAGCAGCCGATCAAGATCACGGCTGACCTAACGGAGGCCTCACGCAAGCTGTATCACGCGGAGATCGATCTGCCGGTGAAGGCGGGGCCGAACAGCTTCACGACGCCGGAATGGATTCCGGGCAACCATCGCCCGACCGGGCCGGTGGAGGACATCACGGGCGTGGTGTTTACGGCCGACGGCAAGGTGCTGCCCTGGCGGCGCGACGATGTGGACCTGTACGAGTTTCACGTGAATGTGCCGAAGGGCGTGACCACGCTGCATGCGCACCTTGATTGCATCGTGTTGTCGCGTGCGGATGACAAGATGGCGGTGCTGGAATGGGAGAAGCTGCTGCTGTACCCCTCGCATGTGCCGGTGAAGAACATTCCCGTGCAGCCGAGTGTGATGGTGCCGGCTGGGTGGGGTATCGGCACGGCGCTGCGGCCGGTGACGGCGTTTGACGCGAACACGAAGCCGGGTGGAACGGTGCTGTACCAGCCGACGACCGTGGAACAGTTGCAGGATTCGCCGGTGATTGCGGGTGAGTACTTCCGTGAGTTTCCGCTGGCGACGGAGATGAAGCCGGAGCGCTTTATCGATGTGGTTTCCGATGAGCCCGATGATTCCAAACTGCGGCCGGAGGTGTTGAAGAGCTTGAACACCCTGGTGCGTGAGGCGGATGCGGCGTATGGGTCGCACCACTATGACCATTACAACTTTCTGCTGACGCTTTCTGATGTGGCGGGTGGTGAAGGCCTGGAGCACGGGCAAAGTTCGGATAACGGTGTGGAGGAGTTGGGTTTTGCCGATTCAAAGCACCTGCTGGGCAACGCGGAGCTGCTCTCGCATGAGTACACGCACTCCTGGAATGGCAAGTACCGGCGGCCGTTCAACCTGTACCAGACGGATTTCTCCAAGCCCGAGGTGGGTGAGCTGCTTTGGGTGTATGAGGGCATGACGCAGTACATGGGCAATGTGCTGGCGGCGCGCGATGGGATGTGGTCGCCGAAGGATTACCACGAGATGCTGGCGATTTCGGCGGCGCAGCTGGACTATAAGTCGGGCCGTGCGTGGCGGTCTACCGATGACACGGCGACTGCGGCGAGCATCCTGCGCGGCGGCAATCCGGCGTGGTCGAACTGGAAGCGCGGGCAGGACTACTACCAGGAAGGCGAGCTGTTGTGGCTGGATGCAGATACGTTGATCCGGCAGATGACGAACGGGCAGAAGTCGTTGACGGACTTTCAGCGGATCTTTCTGGGCAAGGGCGGCAACACGGGACCGCTGATCGTCACCTATAACCGCGAGGAGCTAATCCACGACCTGAACCAGGTGGTGGCATATGACTGGGCGAAGTTCCTGCATGACCGGGTGGATGATGTAGACCCGCATGTGGACCTCGACGGCATTACGCGGGGCGGGTACAAGCTGGTGTACCAGGATCACCCGTCGGATGCGGAGAAGACCATCGCAGGCACGCGGCGCGGAGCAGGCGTGGATGTTTGGTACTCGCTGGGTCTGCGCATCAGTCCGACGGGGCAGATCGCGGATGTGCGCTGGGGCAGCCCGGCGGACAAGGCGAAGCTGGCACCGGGACAGCAGCTGATCGCCGTGAACGGACGCGTGTTCAGCCCGGATACGCTGATTGCGGCAGTAACGGCGGCGAAGGGGAACAGCGAGCCGATTCACCTTCTGATGCAGACGGAGACGTATGTGAGGCCGGTGGATGTGGCGTATCACGACGGCATGCGTTACCCCGCGCTGGTGCGGGATGAGACGCAGAAGGATTACCTGGATGAGATCATCAAGCCGATCACTCCGCAGCTGAGCGCGGCGGTTGTGGCCGATACCAAGCCGTAAAGTTATACGCAAGACGAGCCCCATCCCCATGACGTGCGGGGATGGGGCTTTTGTTTCCCAAGTCGCTTTCGCCTCAGTCAGCACGAGTGGGCATTCCGGAAAGGCGATTGGACCGATGGCGCGGCGCGGTTGTTCTCCGGCTAGGTCACATAGCTGTCGGAGTGGTTCAGGCGTGGGCTCGGGGAGTGTGCCCGTGGACAAAGTGGTAGGGCGGCCAGGGGCCGGAGAGCTGCATGGCGCAGTCTTTCAGCTGCAGGGTCGCGCTGCTGTACTTGTTTTGGTAGCGCTCGACGGTTTTTTTGTCGACGAGGTGGGCAATATCCAGCAGCATCTTGCCGGAGTCCGTGCGCTTGCAGGTGATCTCTTCTTCGAGCGGAAGGAACATGCGGTGCATCTGCACGGAGAGCGCCCGGGCGCGGGACTGGCGCTCGCGCTGGCGGGTGGCGGACTGGTGGAGCTGCGAAAGGTAGGCCTGACCGGCGGCCCGGGCGGAGCGATCGTCCTTTTCCGGGCAGGTGTCGTCGACGAGGACCTTGAGGTGCATCTCGGCTTTGCCGCGCAGGCGCTCGACGTTGGCGAGGAAATGGCGCTGATTGGAGCGAACGGAGCGGCGCAGGGAGTCGTCGTCGTCAAAGCAGGTGCCGAAGCGGAAAGGGAGCACGGTGGAGCGGCTGAAACCGGCGGCGATGACGCGGGCGTGCTCGCGGGCGGCCGTCGAGGCATCCGGCCCGGTCATGCGGGCGGCGTCCTCGGGCAGGTGCTCCGAGACGATGACGGTGAGCTCGGCTGCGGGAAAGAGAAAGGTCTGGCTGCCGAACATGCCGTGCACGCCTTCCAGGGGAACGGGGCGGCGATGATGGGCAAGCTCGGGAAAGGCTGATCGTTCGGCGATGCAGTACGCGTACCAAGCCATGACGGTGGTGCTCCTGTGGCCCGGGTTGTGCCGGGGGTGTTAGCGCGAAGAAAACAAAGGACAAAAAGGACGAGCGCCGACCTGGCGCGTGCAGCGAAAAAGAGCACTGTACCGATGGCGAGCAGATACTATGTCAGGGGTTACACCATTGGCAAGAGGTTTGTGCTTAATACAGAATCGTTAGAGATTGCATCGTTGCCAGGTCACTTCGGCGCAGACGGAACGTCGCCGCCGGGTGTCCTGCTAGACTGAAACGATGTCCGGCACCGGTCTATTCGGTGCCTGTTTTACCCCGCCTGAAGGATGGAACCCGAGTGAATACCGCAATCAAGCGTGACGGCCGGCAGCCGGATGGATACGTGCTGGCGACGGAAAATAGCGTGCCGTGGGCGAACAAGAACCGGCGGTCGACCCTGCTTCTGGTCGGGGTAGCCCTGCTGCTGATCCTGGCGCTGAGCGTGGCCTACTCCATCTTTCAGCACCGCACCGCCGAGGCGCAGACCGCCTTCGGCCAGGCCATGCAGATCTATCAGACCCCGCTGGTAAAACCGGACCAGCCGCTCCCCCCGGGCATGAAGGCCTACAACACCGCCAAGGAACGGGCGACGCTGGCCAATGCGCAGTTTGTCCAGGTGGCCAGCCAGTTCGGACTGACTGAGCCCGGCAAGCTGGCGAAGTACTTTGCCGGGGTAACCTACCAGGAGGCCGGGCAGACCGCGCAGGCGGAAGACGCGCTGAAGCAGGTGGCCAAGGGGTGGAACGGAGACACCGCGGCGCTGGGCAAGATGGCGCTCGCGCAGATCTACGGGCAGACCGGACAGAATGATCAGGCGGTGACGCTGTATCAGGAACTGGCCAAGGGCCATGCGAGCACAGTTCCCCCGGGGCTGGCGCAGCTGCAATTGGCGGCGCTGTATACCTCGATGGGCCGGACCGAAGAGGCACGGCACGTCTATGCCGAGCTGAAGGATCATGACAAGGATGCCAAGGGCAAGCCGGGCGTGGCGGCCCAGGTCGCCACGGAGAAGCTGAACCCGCAACCGGCGGCAGCGCTGGGACCACGATAACGACTCCTGAATAAAGGGCCAGCGGCTCCCTAGCGGAGTCGCTGGCCCTTTTCAGCTCATGGGTGGATGTCAGTAGATCTTAGGTAAAGATCGGTTACAAGACTGATACCAGCAACTCTAGGCCGTCTCCTCCGCCACGTCTTCTTTGTCGTGGGCTTCCAGGTTTACGGCGGTGGCCTGTTGACTGACGTGGCGTGACATACGGCTGGCCAAGGCTTCGGGCGAGCGCAGACCGTCCATCACGGTCCAGGCGTCGGTTTTGCGCGTCTCCGCCGCCGGTGGTGGCAGCCATTGGGGCAAGGCCACACACAGGTAGTCGGCAAGGGCGCAGGCGTTGGGTTCGTAGAGTTTGCGCAAGGCGTTGAGGCGGCGGCTCGCCTCGCGGTCGGCGCTGGGCGTGTACCCGGTCTCGCGCAGGGCGCTGCAAAGCCGGCCGAACTCGCCCTCCTCCAAACGGACCAGGGGAGCTTCGCGCAGACGGGCCTCTTCGGCCTCCCGGCTGAAGACGTGGCCAAGATCGACCAGAATGTGGCGTCCGATAGCAAAGGTGAGCTGCGCCTGCCGCGTCTCTTCCCCGTCCAGCAACGCGATCAGGAGAACACAGGTGTCGAGGATGGTGGTCAGCGAGGCAAGCCAGCTCTGGTTGTCGTGCTGGGAGCGGTAGTAACAAAGGATGGGGTAGGAGATGTGGGTTTCAAGCATCTCCGCGCACCAGCGCTCCCACTCCGCTAGAAGCCTGCGCAAGGCCTGTCCCCCGCCCTGGAAGTTGTGCCGCAAAAGCAGCTCCCCGGCCGCGGGAGGCGAACCAGCGCGGGCGTCGAGCAGGGCGACAAGGATCTCGCGTTGCGAAAAGGAACTGTAGAGAACGGGAACATAGCCGATGACCAGGGCAACAAAGCCGAGCCCTGTGCCGGCTTCCAGAACCGTCAAGAAACGCGCCACGTGGGATTGAGGCGTGACATCGCCGAGGCCCAGCGTGAACAGGGTCGTACCACTCACGTAGAGGCAGGAGCGCAGCCTTGCCCATTCGCTGTGGCTGGTCAGCATGGCGTCGTGAAAGGGGATGCGAAGGCCAAAGAACACAAAGGCGAAGCCAGCCGTCAGCAGGAGGGCCCAGAGGAGAAAAAGGATGAGAAGCGAAAGCGGCCCGTAAACACTGAAGAGATGCTCGCGATGGGCGCGGCTCCGCAGCAGAGAAACGGCGGCTCGCCAGGGACTCCAGGTGAGGATAAAGAACAGGTGAGTAATCCGCAGGTACCCGACCGGGCGGCGTGGCAGAATGATCGTCTGAAAGGCGTCCAGGAGCACGACCGCCAACAGCAAAAAGCCTGAGATCAGGGCTAGGAAACGCACACGATCTCCTCTTCTGGTACGTCCATACCAATATGGAATCGCGGGGCTGGAAATCTGATCAACATACACAACTTTGTATGCACGCCCCGGTTACTTTCTCTTACACTTTCCATCGGGCCCCCAAAGCCATCGCGTCCGCTGTCTCCATTCTGCCAACGAACGCCTAAAAGCCGCGCACGGCGCGGAGGAGGTGTCGACCATGAAGGCTCGCGTTCTTGTTGTTGATGATGATCGGTTGGTTGCCGACACACTTTGCTTGATCTTTCGGGCAAATGGTTTCGAGTCGGAGGCACGTTACTCCGCTGCCACGGGCTTTGCGTACGCCCAAAGCTATGCCCCGTCTCTGATGCTTTGCGATGTGATCATGCCCGAGGAGTCCGGTTTGCAACTGGCCCGGCGCGTGCGCGAAACCATGCCCGGAACCCAGCTGCTCTTACTGACAGCGTACCCAAGTACGGCGTTCGAGGTACAGGATCCGGCAGAAATGCCACGGTTGCCGCTGAAGCTGCTCAACAAGCCCTGCCGCCCGGATGACCTGCTGCGTGAAACGCGCGCCCTGTTGCAGATCGCCTGAGCTGTCACTTCCGGCGGTGGCTTCTCGCCTCCCTGACCACGGTACCGGCGTAGACTCGACCTCAGCATGCCAGACCCGAAACAACCGGAGCCCAGCCTGGCAAGCCTTCGGCGGCGCGGGTCCCAGCGGCGTTCCTCGCCGGAGACGAAGGGTCCGTTCCAACCTGACCTGTTTGCGTCCCTGGGAGAGGTGCAGGTGGACTCCACCACGGACGTCCCCAGCATACCTCCCGGCGATGTGACGACGGGGATAGCCGTCGCCGCTTTGGCCGGGGGAGCGCGTCGGGAGACGTTGCCAGACGTTGTCGCGATGCCGATGGTGCCGGCCCGTGTCTCGGCCACTGAAACCCCTGCTCTTGCACAGGACGTTCCTTCCGCAACAGAGGAGCTTTCCGGTCCAGAGCCGCAGGTGCGCCACTGGACCGTCTCCGGCCTGGTACGGCATGTGCGTGGGCTGGTCGAGCGCGGCTATGGGCAGGTGACGGTCGAGGGGGAGATCAGCAACTGGCGGCCGGCAGGCAGTGGTCACTGCTACTTCACGGTGAAGGACGCCGAGGCACAGCTTTCCGCCGTGATTTTCCGGCGGCAGGCCTCGCTGCTGCGCTTTCAGCCGAACGACGGGGATGCCGTCCGGCTGCGCGGGCAGCTGAGCGTCTACGAAAGCCGCGGGCAGATGCAGCTGATCGTGGAGTGGATCGAGCAGATCGGCTTTGGGGCGCTGCTGGCGGCGCTGCAGCGACTGAAGGAGCGGTTGCGGGGTGAGGGGCTGTTTGATCGCAAACGGCCGCTGCCAGCCTTTCCGCGCTGCATCGGCGTGGTGACCAGCCTGCAGGGAGCGGCGCTGCGGGACATTGTGAAGGTCTGCCGGCGGCGGCATGCCTCCGTGCAGCTGCTGATCTATCCGGCGGCGGTGCAGGGGCCCAACTGTGCGGCGGAGGTCGCCGCGGGTCTGCGCTGGTTCAACGCGCACCCCGACCACGCGGAAGTAGTGCTGGTGGCGCGCGGCGGCGGCAGCTGGGAAGATCTGCACGGCTTTGACGATGAGGGCGTAGTGCGCGCGATTGCTGGCTGCACCTTGCCGGTGATCACCGGGCTGGGTCATGCGACGGATTCGACGCTGGCCGATTTGGCCGCCGATCAATGCGCACCGACGCCTTCGGCCGCTGCGGAGCTGCTCACTGCCGGGCAACACAAAGTGGAGGAACACGTGGAGCGGTTGTACGGGCGGCTGCGGCGGGCGAGCTCGTTTGAGCTGCTGCGGGCGCGACAGCGACTGGAGCGGTTGGGGGCAAATGCGGTGCTGCGGCGGTTGGAAGACCGGCTCGACCGGCGCGCGCAGAGGATCGATGACCTCCTGTTCCGCAACAGCTCCGCCCAGCGTACGCGGTTGATTCGCGAGGAGGTCCGCCTGCGCGGGCTGGCGCAGCGGCTGGAGGGGCGCAGTCCGGCCGTGCAGCTGGGGCTGACGCAGCGGCGGCTGGAGACACTCTCGGCGCGGCTCACCGGCGCGATGCAGCGACGAATGGAGGGGGCCGCCCGGCGGCTCGAGCGGGCTTCGCACCAGATGCTGGCAATGAGCCCGCTGCGCGTGCTGGAACGGGGGTACGCCCTGGTGTATGGCGGGAATGGCCAGCTGCTGCGCGATGCCGAAAAGGCTCAGGCCGGACAGGAAATTACCGCAAGGCTGGCCAGGGGTGTGCTGAAGGCGCGTGTGCTGCCGTAAGCAGTGTCCCAGTTTGCGACAGAGTTACCGAACGTCTACCCGCAAAGAGGAATTCGGCTGCCGTGCGTTCAGTCGGTAAGATAGCGACGGAGATTGTTTGGCATGCGTAAGTTGTTTGGAACCGACGGCATCCGTGCTGTCGCCGGGGAAGCCCCACTTGATCCGCGCACGATCGTGGCCGTAGGGGTGGCGCTAGGCAAGCGGCTCGCGGTCTCCGGGGCGCCCGTACAGGTGGTGCTCGGCATGGATACGCGCGAGTCGGGTCCCTGGATTGCGGCCACGCTGACGTCGGGTCTGCGCTCTGCCGGGGCCGAGGTGGTCTTTGCCGGTGTGTTGACCACGCCGGCCATCGCGTTCCTTGCACGCAAGCATGCGTACGCGGCGGGGATTGTGATCTCCGCTTCGCATAACCCCTGGCAGGACAATGGGATCAAGATCTTTGGCGGCGACGGCTACAAGCTGCCGGACGCGGTTGAGCTTGCGATTGAGAGCCTGATCGAGGCGGAACTGGCGGCGGACCTGGCGGCGAATGGGGGCGAAGCGGCCCAGGCAGCAGACCCCTCGACGCTGCCTGCGGTGCAGGAGAGTCTGCGGGCGGAGTATGTGCAGTTTTTGCGGGAGGCGGTTCCCGGCGTCTCGCTCGACAACCGCTGTGTGGTGATCGACTGCGCGAATGGCGCGGCTTCCGCGGTGGCGCCGCAGCTGTTCGGCGAGTTGCGGGGTACGGTCGAGGTCACCCACGCGTCTCCCGACGGACGCAATATCAATCAAGACTGCGGTGCGCTGCATCCGGAGATCGTAGCGGCCGAGGTGAAGCAGCGTGGGGCGGTGATGGGCTTCACCTTTGACGGCGATGCCGACCGTGCGCTGTTTGCCGATGAGCATGGTCGCGTGATCAACGGCGACGCCGTTATGCTGGCCTGCGCTCGCGACCTGCATGCGCGCGGAGAGCTGGCCGGCGATGTTGTGGTGGCGACGACGATGAGCAATATGGGTTTCGAGGCCGCACTAGGCCGCTCCGGCATTCGCATGCTGCGTGCGCCAGTCGGAGATAAATATGTACTGGAGGAAATGCAGAAGTCGGGTGCTTCGCTGGGTGGCGAGCAGTCCGGGCACATCCTGATGCCTGCCAAAGCCACCACCGGCGACGGTCTGTTGACGGCGCTCATGGTGCTGGATGTCGTGCATCGGTCCGGCAAAACGCTGGGGGAACTGGTGGCGGACCTGAAGAATTTTCCGCAAGTCATTCTGAATGTGCGCGTTCGTGAGAAGAGGCCGCTGGACGGATTCGCGGCAGTGGTGAAGGCTATTCAGGCCGCGGAGACAGAGTTGCACGGCACCGGGCGTGTGGTGATCCGTTACAGCGGCACGGAAGCGCTCGCCCGCGTGATGATTGAGGCAGAGGATGAAAGCCGTATGCGACACCATGCTGAGGCGATTGCCGCTGCCATCCGGGCCGAGCTGGGCGCCTGATGAAAAGCGAGCGGTTCTTTGCGCCTGAGCGTGATCAATGGAATCTGATCCGTATGAACGGCCGACCGCCCTGCGCCCCTGCAACAGCTTCTTCCTCACGCGATCGCCAAGTCGTGTCGGGGGACATGAATTTCCTCCCCGGCCTGTTGCTGCTGCTCTTCACCTTGCTTTTGAGCTTTCCCGCGCGGGCGCAGTTGGTGGAGGTGGGCGACGGCGGCCCGGGGCCCGTAAAGGCGGAGCACCTCACTGCGGAGATGACGTCGCTCAGGCCCCAAATCGCCGCAGGGGGCACGGTGGAAGCCGGTCTGGTGCTGGCGATGGAAGAGCACTGGCACGTGTACTGGAAAAATGCCGGTGATTCGGGTGAGCCGCCTAAGATCACCTGGACGCTGCCCGCCGGCATTACAGCCGATCCCATGCAGTTTCCTCCACCGCAACGGCTGCCGCTGGGCCCTTTGATGGATTTCGGGTACGAGACGCAGGTTGCGTTTCCGGTGTTACTGCACGCCGCGGCTGGCATGAAGCCCGGCAAGGTGCATCTGGACGCGAAGGTGAGTTGGCTGGTGTGCGCGGCACAGTGCCTGCCGGGCAAGGCGCATCTTGGGCTGGATCTGGAGGTTGTGCCTGGTCCCCTCCCCGATCCGGCGCTGGTGGGCGCGCTCGGCGCTGCGATCAAAAGCCTGCCGAAGCCGCTGCCGGCCAGCATGGGCATCACGGCTACAGGCGGGGCGAAGGCGATTTCAGTCATGGTGGCTACCGGGGCCGGGCAGACGGATGTCGAGTTTTACCCGTTTGATCAGGACCAGATCGAGAATGCGGCGCCGCAGGGCGTTGAGCAGACCAGGGACGGGGTGAGGGTGGTACTCACCCGTGCGAGCGACTCCACGGAGCTACCCAAGTCACTGCACGGACTGCTGGAACTCGACGGTGGAAAGGCCTATGAGTTCACTGTTCCGGTGGTGCCGGGCACGGTAGCCCCCGTGACGGCGGCCTCCAAAAGCGTATCGCACCCCGGTACTTCCGGCGGTTCCGATGCCACACTGCTGGGTGAATTGGCCCTGGCGTTCGTTGGCGGGCTGCTGCTGAATCTGATGCCCTGTGTTTTTCCGGTGCTGTTTCTTAAGGGATTGGCACTGGTGAATTCGTCCGGTGAGACCAAGCAGCACCAACGCTTGCATGGGTTGATCTACACCGCCGGCATTCTCGTTTCGTTCTGGGCTGTGGTGGGTGTGCTGCTGGTGTTGCGGGCGGGGGGACGTCAGATTGGCTGGGGATTTCAGCTGCAGTCACCCGGTTTTGTGGCGATCCTGGCGGCGTTGGTGTTTTTCCTGGCGCTATCGCTGGCCGGACAATTTGAGATTGGTCTCTCGCTCACAAGCGCGGGGGGGAGCCTGGCGCAGAAGCAAGGACTTGCCGGCAGTTTCTTTACCGGTGTGCTCGCCACGGTCGTTGCGACGCCCTGCATGGGACCGTTTCTGGGGGCGGCTATCGGGTTTGCGCTTGCGCAGTCAATCCTGACGACGTTTTTGATCTTTACGGCACTGGCCCTGGGACTGGCGCTGCCTTATCTACTGCTGACGTTGCAGCCGCGATGGACGGCCATTTTGCCGCGGCCGGGCGCTTGGATGGAGGTGCTGAAGCAGCTGACTTCCGTGCCCCTGTTTGCCACCGCGATCTGGCTGACGTGGGTCTACGGGCAGCTTTATACCGGGACGACGAGTGCCGATGGCCTGAACCGGATGGCTCTGCTGCTGCTGAGCTTTCTGGTGCTGGCGATTGCGGGATGGGCTTTGGGCCGGTGGCCCGCACGCTGGGGCTCGGGCATCGCCGCCATCGTGCTGATCGCGGTTGCCCTGATCGTTCCGCTACGGCCTCAGCCGGTGGAGGCGGAAAGCTGGCAGCCCTGGACGCCGGAGTCGTTTGCCGCCGCTCGTGCCTCGGGTAACCCTGTCTTCATCGACTTTACGGCGGCGTGGTGCCTTAGCTGCAAGGTGAACGAGGCTGCCGTGCTGCACTCGGGTGATATCGAAGGCAAGCTGGCCAAAGGACATTTTCAGCTGCTTAAGGCCGACTGGACGCAGTATGACCCCAAAATTACGGCGCAGCTGGCCAGTGTTCATCGCTCCGGTGTCCCGACCTACATCATCTATCCTGCGGGCAAGGCGTCCAACCCCGATGTTCTGCCTGAACTACTCACCAAGGATCTGGTCTCCGAAGCGATTCAGAAAGACCTGCTGGTCGGAACGGCTTCGGGCGCTGCTCCCACTGACTAGGTCCGAAACATAGAGAGACGGGTGTGGATCGATCGCAAAAATCTACACCTGCTGACACCTAATCTCCACTTAGCTGCTGCTTTAAGCCCAATCGTTTGTGTGAGCAGCGCACGGAGCGGTGTCGTGGTGGTGCAAACGCTATCCCGAATAGGTCTGCGTCACGCTCTGGCTAATCCAACGCGCGAAACAGAGCACGGCAGGTGCTTTGTGGTTCGCGGTCGCATGGTGTCTTTTGGGGGTTACTAAAGAATTGTCACTAAGTGCCTTGTGTATCACCTCTCTTCAGCTACTATCGGCGCATCGCTTCTTCAAGGCTGTGAGCATGGAACCAGGACTCCGGTAGCACCCTCAGGGTGCGGGTTCGAGAGTCACCGGTGCGTGTTCGAGGCTGAGGGGAAGGCGGGCAAGGACGATCAACGACCGAAAAGCCGTCCGCGTTGCGGCACGGAGGAGACCGGAATGACAAGCTTTCAGAGATTGCTAGCTCTTGGCGCTACGGCTGTAGTCAGCGCTCCGTTTGCCCTCGCAACCCCGGTGACCCCGGGAGGCCCTACCGTCACCGCCAACCCCGTCATGGTCACCAACAATGGTGTCGTTGGTACGATCTCCGGCAATCTCACAGCCAAAACCTTCACGGGCAGTTACACAGAGTCCGTGATCAAGGACGGCAGCAATCCGTACGGCGTCAACGATCTCACCTTTGTGATTGCCGTTAGCAACAATACGGGCAGCCCCAACGGCATCGAGCATATCTCCAATGGAGATGGCGGGGCGGCGTTCGGGCTGTTTCCCATGGTCAACGTGGGCTACTACGACGGTGCCGGCGATGACGGCACCGTCGTGCCCGTCTCGGTCGATGAAACCGCTTTCGGCACGGTGGAGTTCAACTTTGGCGGGCCGGATGCAATTCTCGGCGGCACGGGCACGGAGTACCTGGTGATTCAAACGGCCGCCACCAACTTCGCTCTCGGAAACCTGTCGGTCATTGACAGCTCCAGCGATACCGAAGACGGGTTCATCCCTGCGGCGGCAGCCCCCGAGCCCAGCAGCCTTGTGCTGCTCGGTACCGGACTGGTGGGCGGGGTGTCTACCCTGTTGCGCCGCCGCCGTTCCGGACTCGATGCCGCGTAGATTCAAAGCACTGTACGCCTGCAATAGACCCGCGTCTGCGGGTCTATTGCAGTTTTAGACACCTGGATAGGAGAGGTCAGCGGTAATGAAGCGCTGACCTCTTTGTAAGTCACGACTTATGACGAGTTATGAGCCGGGCCTGGTGAGCGGTTGCCGTTTCTGCCGGGCTGAGCTGCCCACTAGCCTGGCTCCGTCGCTTTCAGGCGGGCGATTTCGTCCATGCGCTGCGCGAGCAGGCGTTCCCTGCCCTCCTGCGTGGGCTGGTAGTAGCGGCGGTCGGCGAGCGAGGGCGGAAGGCAGTCCATGGCGGCGACTTTGGCGTCGAGATCGTGGGCGTACTGGTAATTCTTACCGTAGTCGAGCTCTTTCATGAGCTTCGTCGGGGCGTTGCGCAGGTGCAGGGGGACGGGTTCGGCCGGGCGGGATTCTATGTCGGCTAAGACGGCGTTGTAGGCCGTATAGACGGCGTTCGATTTGGGTGCAAGGGCGAGATAGACGACCGCCTGCGCCAAGGCGAGATCGCCTTCGGGCGAGCCCAGGAAGTGCATGGCGTCGCGGGCGGAGAGGCAGAGGTTCAGGGCCTCGGGCGCGGCCAGACCGATGTCTTCAACGGCCATGCGCACCACGCGGCGGGCGACGTACACCGGGTCTTCGCCGGCGCGGAGCATGCGGCCAAGCCAGTAGAGGGCGGCGTCGGCATCGGAGTTACGCACGCTCTTGTGCAGGGCGGAGATGAGATCGTAGTGCTGCTCGCCCTTTTTGTCGTAGAGCAGAACGCGCTGCTGCAGGGCCTCGGCGGCGAGTTCTCGGGTGATCTTCGTTTCGCCGCGACCGGAGGCGAGTTGCGCGGCGACCTCGAGGGCGTTGAGCGCGGAACGGGCGTCGCCGGAGGCGTAGCTCGCGATGGCGTCGAGGGCTTCTGGGTCGGCCTCGAGACCGGATGAGCCGAGACCGCGTTGTCCGTCGGCGAGGGCTCGTTCGAGCAGCTTCAAAATGTCGTTCCCGTCGAGGCCGCGGAGGGTGTAAACGCGGCAGCGGCTGAGCAGCGCGGCGTTGATTTCGAAGCTGGGGTTTTCGGTGGTGGCGCCGATGAGGCGGATGGAACCGCGCTCGACATAGGGGAGAAAGGCGTCCTGCTGCGCCTTGTTGAAGCGATGGATTTCGTCGACGAAGAGCACGGTGCGGGAGCCGAAGCCGGCGGCCTTTTCAGCGTCGACCATGACCTGCTTAATCTCTTTTATGCCGGCGAGGACGGCAGAAAATTCGATGAAGCTGGCCTCGGTGGTGCGGGCGATGATCTTGGCGAGGGTGGTTTTACCAACGCCCGGCGGTCCCCAGAAGATCAGCGAGGTGCTGTCGTCGCTTTGGATTTGCAGACGCAAGGGTTTGCCGGGGCCGAGCAGGTGCTCCTGGCCGAAGTACTCGTCGAGCGAGCGGGGGCGCATGCGCTCGGCGAGAGGTGCGGCCTGCCGTGGCTTTGGGTCGGTGCCCTGCGGCGGGGCGGTGTCAAAGAGGCTCACCGGGATGAGCCTCCAACTTGACTTCTTTGCCGCATTGCTTCGTACAGCAGCACGGAACCGGCTACGGCGGCGTTCAGCGACTCGGTTTTGCAGGGAATGGCGATGCGTTCGTCGGCCAGATGCAGGGCTTGGGGGGAAAGGCCGGCGCCTTCATTGCCGATGAGGAGGGCGCAGGGACCGGAGAGATCGGCGTCAACCGAGGAGAGTGTTTTGCCTGGTTCGGAGGAGGGAGCGACGGCGGCGAAGAGGCGTACGCCTTCCGCCCGAAGCCGTTCCCCAAGTTCCGGCAGTGTCCAGCGCTGGACGGGGACGCGAAATGAAGCACCGGCAGAGGAACGTACCACCTTGGGGTTCCACTGGTTGACCGTTCCGGAGGTGAGGTGGATGCCGGCAGCCCCGAAGGCTTCGGCGGAACGCAGCAGCGTGCCCAGATTGCCGGGATCCTGAAGATTTTCGAGGATCAGCACGCAGCCGGCCGGCCCCGGCGAAAATGGAGGGAGTTCGCCGATAGTCCAGGTCGCGGCGATGCCCTGCGGGGCGGCGGTGCTTACGGCGCTTTCGAAGACCTCGCGGCTGAGCACGGCCCAGTGCGCGGCGCGTACGCCAGAGAGCCAGGGTTCGCGCTCGAAGAGGGCCTCATCGCCGTCCCGAAGATACACCGTGTCCAGAACGAGCCCAGCGCGATGGGCCTCCTGCAATAGGTGAAGTCCCTCGAGGCCGAGGAGATCGCCGGGGCCGGACGCCTCACCGCTCAGCGACGATCGCAGCGCCTTGACGCGCGTGTTGGTGCGGCTGGTGATGGGTGGCGGCAGGGCGGGCATACGGTTTCAAGTTTATCTGCCACGAGTGGGGTACGCGGCGTTCTATCTTGAGACACGGAACCCGCGCCGGGATGCGGTAAAGTGCAAGGAAGGAGATCAAGCTCACGTTGGACGCAGAGGTTCTTCGCATACATCCGGACGAGCCGGAACCGGAACACGTCAACCGCGTGGCCCAGGCGCTCGACACGGGCGCCGTTGTGGCGCTGCCCACCGATACGTTTTACGGCCTGGCGGTGGATCCGGTGAATTTGCGCGCGGTGGAGCGCATTTACGACCTGAAGACAAGGGCCCGGCACAAGCCGCTTTCCTTGCTGATCGCGGATGTCGCGCAGGCCTACCAGCTCGCGCGGGGTATTGATGGCGGCTTCGATCGCCTGGCAGAGAGGTTCTGGCCGGGGCCTTTGACGATCATCGTCCGCGCCGGCTCCAAGCTGCCGCTGCGGGTGACGGCCAACACCGGCAACGTGGCGTTGCGGGTGCCGGAGGCGCCGATCTGCCGGGCGGTGGTGCGCAAGCTCGGGCTGCCGATCACGGCGACCTCGGCGAATCTGCGTGGATTGCCGGAGTGCACCTGGGCCGGTTGTGTGCAGTCGCAGTTTGGGGACAAGATTCCGCTGATTGTGGACGGTGGACCGACGGCGCGTTCGGTCGCAACGACGATTGTGGACCTGAGCGGTGGGGAGAACTCGTGGATGATCCTCCGGGAGGGAGCCATTCCCACACATGAGATCGCCCTCACCCTGAATCGATAGTCTTCGCCTGGCAATCAAGTCAGTATCCAGTCGGCCAGGGCGCAGGCGTCTTGCCCTACGGGAGGTCTGCACAGCGTTCTTATGTCTTCCCCCGCCAGAGGTCTCCGCAAATCCGGCCGTCTTCGTCGCATGGCTGTGCCGCGCGCGTTCCGCCGAGCGCGGGCTGGACGGGAGCCGGACGGGACAGACGCCGAAAGCCCCGCCTCGCGCTTTTCGCGCCACGTGTTCACCACGGTACTGGGCATTGTGCTGCTGGGGGTGCTGGTGTGGTTCATCTGGCTGTACCGCGAGATCTCGCTCACAGCCGATATTGACAACGCCCAGAAGGCCGACGCGATTGCCATATTCGGGGCTGCGGAGTATGCCGGCCATCCCTCGCCGGTGCTGCATGCGCGGCTGGACAAGGCGCTTTCGCTGTACCAGCGGCACCTGGCCCCGGTGCTGATCACGCTTGGCGGCGGGGCGTCCGGCGACCACGGCAACACGGAGGGCGGTGCGGGCCGTGACTACCTGCTCGCCAACGGAGTTCCGCTGAACCACATCATCGCCGAGACGAGCTCCGTGGATACCGAGCAGCAGGTGCGGCGGCTGGCGACGCTGGCGCGGGCCAACGGCTTTCGCACCATGGACGTGGTCTCGGACGGAACTCACCTGTTTCGCATCCAGCTGCTTTGCCGGCGCGCCGGTCTCGCGGTGTATACCTCGCCACGGGCGGTGCTGGGACACATTGACGGCCTGGACAGGGCGCAGCGGATCGGGCACGAGATGCTCAGTTACACCTCTGTGGCGCTTGATCTGCACATCAGCGCCCTGCACCGCTGGCTGGAAGGGCGTAATGACTGAATCTGGGATCTCGATCGGAGCGGACGGCTTTCTTTTCCCGCTTTGAGGACATCTTGCGTTTCATTCCGCCCAAGCTGGGTCGAGCCTAGTCAGGATTCACGTTGATGCCACCGTTGGTCGTCTCCAGGCGCAGCGTCCCGCCGCCCGCGCCGATGTTTGTGTCGACGCTGTTGTGGCTGGATTCCTGCACGTTCGGGTAACCCACGTGGATGCCGCCATTGGTCGTCTCCGCCACCAGGTGTGCACCTAGATTCGGCGAGGCCTTCACGTTGATGCCGCCGTTGGTTGTGCGGGCGTCCAGGCCCTGCCCGCGCAGCCGGTTGCCGGTGAGCGCGATGCTGATGCCGCCGTTGGTCGTATGGGCGTGGACCTCGCCGGCCACCGAGCGCAGGCTGAGCGCTCCGTTGGTCGAACCGATATCGACCCTGCCTTCCACATCCGTGACCGCTACGCCGCCGTTCGAGGTTTGAAAGCTCCCTGCCGTCAGTTGACGCGGCACACGCAGGGCAAAGCTCACGGACCAACCTCGGCCGGGCCATCCGCTGATGTTCGGTCCCTTGGCCTCGATGGTGCCGTGGGTCAGGATCTCCACCTGATGCATGAGCTTCTGTGCTTCCTCCGGCGTGGACCCCTGGGCGGTGACGCGGGCCTCCAGATACACGTCGTGACGATCCTCACCGTAGACCTGAAGGGCGCCGTTTTCTCCCTGTACCCGTACCTGTCCACCTTCGAGCGGCAGGGTGTACTTGCGGACCTCGCAGGCGTGCTCCTGATGCCCAAAGAGCCAGTTCGAGCCTCCGTCACCGCTGCCACTCGGGCAGGGAGCGGTGGTGAACTGTTGCGCTCCGGCGAGCGTGGGGACCAGCGACAAGGCAAGAAAGGCGGCGGATGCTTTGTTCATCGTCACTCCTGAAGTGTGGATCGCCTGTGTGTTCACCCAAGATACGGCAGAGGGAGCCGACTGGTTCCCGTTTTTGCGAGAAATCGTGCGCCGCCGAATCTTTTTGCTCTTCCTCTTCCTAAACGCTGCCGCAGGGCTTCGGGGATGCAGAATCTTCTGCGC
>CAXSBL010000052.1:0-20984 GCA_964235515.1 uncultured Bryocella sp. | reverse complement strand
CCCCGTTGGGGGTAGGGCTGGTGCCAAGGGGGCATGGTGTGTTTCGGGGCTCCGCTTTACGCTACGGGTGTACGCTTCGGTGCCGGTTTGCCGGGGTGATTGCCTGTTGTGGAGTGGTGAGTCCCCGGCTTCCCGGGGCGGGTTTTGATGTGGCGTCCCTGTGCTGTTCCCTGCCGACGAAGGCTGTTTTCCGTGTGGTGCGGGTTTTGCCTGCTGAGGCTGCTGTTCGTGGCGGGCCTGCCGTTGTGTTGCGTGGCGGTGCCGCTTTCGGCTTCAGCCCAGGTCATAGAGACGGCGGCGGTGCGCGGACGCGTGGTGCGGGCAGACGGTTCGCCCCTGGCTGCGATGCGGCTGGTGCTGCGACCGTTGGAGGGCGAAGGCGGCTCCCGTCATGGGGATGCCGTTACCGTGCTGACGAGTCGGCGGGGCGAATTTACGGTTCTGGGACTGTTACCGGGGGAGTACCGGGTCGAGGTGGGATGGCCGGCTCCTTGGCTTGGCACCGCGGGAGACCGCCTGGAGGTGCAGGGAGGTGAATCCGCGGAGGTGGAACTGCGGTTGAAGCCGGATGGCGTGGGTTTTGCGGTGCGGGCCGTGTTAACGACTGCGATATCGGCTGGGTCGCCTGCCGAGGCCGGTGGGAGAGACGATCCGGCGTTGCGGAGTTTGCCGCTTGCGGGCCGTGTGTCCGGGCAGAAAGGTGCGTCGGTTGCGCCGGTGCGGGCCTCCGAAAGCCTGGGTGAATTGCCTCTGGAAGACCGGCAGTGGGAGGCCGTGGAGGCCGCGAGTGCGGCTGCTCATGAGGCGACGTTGGCGGGTGCGGGGTCAGCGCAGGAGGCTACGGAGGACGATACGGCTTCGGCGCGGGCGGAGCGGGAGACTGGGTCGGCGGCTACGGGGCTAAGTGTAGCCGGGTTGCCGGTGACGCAGGATGCGGAGACGGTGGACGGGTTGTCGGCGGATCAGGAGTTTCGAAGTGGGCCGCGCGGGTCGGCGGTGGGGGGACCTCGGCTGGGGTCGGGGTTTGCGCAGGGAGCGGTGCGGTCGGTACGGGTGATGCCGGGGACGTTTTCGGCGCAGTATGGCGGGGCTGCGGGGGCGCTGGTGGCGGTGAGTGCGCGATCGGCGGGGGCGGTGGTGCACGGCAGCGCGTTTGTTCAGGACCGGGAGAGTGCGTGGGCGGCGGTGAATCCGTTTGCGGTGGTGAGCCGATATCAGGGTGGGGTGGTGAGCAACGTACTGGAGCGGCCGGGGGAGGCGGATCGGCAGTTTGGCGGGGCGTTGGGTTTGCCCTTGCTGCGACGAGGACGGCTAGGGGTGTTTGCGGCGTATGAGGGGCAGCGGCGGGACCAGACGCTCGTGTCTTCGCCGCAGACTGCTGGATTCTTTCAGCTTTCGGCGACGCAGACGGCGCTGCTGGCGAACCGGGGCGTGGGCGCGGCGGCGCGGCAGGGAGCGCTGGAGTATCTGGACGGGCTGGGTGGGGTGACGACGGTGGATTCGCCGCGGACATTGGGATTTGCGCGGCTGGATGCGGGGTTGGGACGATCGGACCGGGTGAGTTTAGGAGGGCAGGTGCAGCGGTTGTCGGCACCGGCGATCAGCGGCGCTGGGATCGCCGAGGGTGTGGTGAGCGAGGCGATCTCGTCGATCGGGAGCAGCCGGGTAGAGGCGGAGGCGGCCAATGTGGGGTGGGAACACAGGTTTGGGTCGAGGGCGGTAAACAGCGCACGGGTGCAGGTGGCGCATGACCTGGAGTTTGAGACGCCGGCGGCGGCGGATGCGGCGGTGCCGGCGATTGGGCCGGGAGGGTACGCGCCGGAGGTGCTGATTGAGCCGGAGGGTTTCCGGTATGGGACGCCGGCGAGTTTGGGGAGGGTGGCGTACCCGGACGAGCACAGGCTGCAGGCGGTGGAGGGGTTTGAACTGCGGGCGGGGCGGCACCTGATCACGATGGGCGGCGATTGGAGCCGGTTGCATGACCGGGTTTTGTCGGCGACGAATTTGGAGGGGACATTTTTGTACGACAGCGACACCACGGGCGGGCATGCGGGTGGGTTGGTGGACTGGATTACGGATTACACCTTTAACGTTCATGCGTATCCGAACGGCGGTTGTCCGAGTGTGTATGCGAAGGTGCACTACTTTTGTTTTCGGAGTTACTCGCAGAGCTTTGCGAATGCGGGGGCGACGGAGTTTGTGACGCATAACGCGGCCGGATTTGCGGAGGATTCGGTGCGAGTGGGGTCGAATCTGCTGGTGACATTTGGGGCGCGGTACGACTATCTGCTCCTGCCGTTTCCGCAGGCGGTGAATCCGGCGCTGGATGCAGTTTTGCGAGGGATGGGCGGGGGTGGCGCTGGTGGGACGGTGGGTTTGACGTCGAGCTTTCCGGAGGACCGGAATAACTTTGCGCCGCGGGTGTCGGTGGCTTGGTCGCCGGGTGGTGTTGGGCGGCATGGGCGCGGTGGACGCGATCGCGGTGCTGGGCGGGGATTCGCGGTGCGGGCGGGGTACGGGATGTTTTATGGGCGGCTGCCGGGGGCGACGATCCAGGCGGCGCTGGCAGACACGGGGTTGCCGGGAGCGGCTAACTCGACGAACAGTGTGCGGATTTTGCCGACGGTGGAGACGAATTGTCCGCAGGTGGCGAATCAGGGATTCGGGTATCCGTGTGCGTTTTTGACGGAGCCGGCGGGGGTGGTGACGCGGACGGGGTCGGCGGCGGTGTTTTCGAACGGGTTCCGGCTGCCCGCGGTGCAGCGGGGGAGCTTTTCGGTGCAGGAGAGCCTGGGGCGGCATGTGTTTGTGCAGGCCGAGTACCTGATGGCCTGGGCCACGCAGTTGCCGGCGAGCGTGGATGTGAATGTGGCGCCGAGTACGTCAATGGCGAGCTATGTGATCCAGGGCGGAGACGGGCATCCGGGGCTCCGCATGGGTGAGACGTTCCAAGTGCCGTTGTACACGGCGCGGCGGACGGCGCTGTATGGTCCAGTGACGGCGATCGAGTCGAATGCGAATGCGACGTTTCACAGTGGAACGGCGACGGTCGCGGTGCGGGAGTGGCATGGGTTTGGAGTGCGCGGGAATTATCAGTTTGCACGGGCGATCGATAATGGGCCGGGCAGTTCGCCAACGCCGCGGCAGAATGGGCAGTTCGATCCGTTTACGAACGGGTATGACAAAGGGTTGTCGAGCTTGCAGTTCGCGCACCATTTTGCAGGGGCGTTGACGGTGCGGAGTGAGTTGCGATCGGGGCCGCGGGCTGTGCGGGGGCTGCTTTCGGGGTGGCGGCTGGGGGCGATCGGGACGGCGGGTAGCGGAGCGCCGTACAGCTATGTGATCTTTGGCGGAACGCGGCTAGCGGGCGGGCATGAGTCGATCAACGGCTCGGGTGGGGCGACGTATCTGCCGACCGTGGGAAGGAATACGCTGCGACTGCCGCCGCGGGGCAAGGTGGATCTGCGGGTGGCGCGGGAGTTGCCGCTGGGCGGGCGGTGGCGGCTGGAGTTGCGGGCGGATGCGTTTAATTTGCTGAATTCGGTGAGCCTGTCGCGAGTGGAGACGCGGGCGTTTCTGACCGGGACGCCGGCGAGCGCGGGCGCGCCGACGCCGCTGGTGTTTCAGGATGCGGCGGCAGTGGCGAGCGAGGGCATCAGTACGCCGGCATTTGGGACGCCGCTGTCGTCGACTTCGGCGCTGAGCCGGGAGCGGCAGGTGGAGTTGGGGGCGCGGGTTAGTTTTTAGGCAGTTCTTCTGTGCGGTATTCCTACCGCTGGCGTAGCAACAATTCAGTATTTCGCTGCTGATCCGACATTGGAGCGAGCGGCTCACCGCCCGTTTCACACCTAAACGAGAAAGCCTGCAAGTATCTGGACCGCCTCCGATTCGAACATGACTCAACGTCAGAGTTAGAGGTCGCCGCTTCAAATTACAAACCTTAGGCTGGTTATCCCTCAATAAAGAAGTCTGGATCGAGCTTCTTCACCACGTAAGGCGTTTGGGGCAGCACTCCGATACCGAAGTCAACACACAATCTCGTCAGCTCCTTGCCGTCGATGAGAATGATTTTCTTTTCGATCCGAGAAACGTAATCCCGAGCTTCAGAAGAGAAGCTGCTTGTCGTAATGAAGACTCCTTTCCGACCTCGCTGCCCCTCAAGGCTGCCAGCGAAGTTTTGGATATCAGGCCGACCCACCACGGTATCCTTCCAGCGTTTGGCTTGGATATGAATCAGGTCTAGCCCGAGTCGGTCTTCTTTGATCACCCCATCTATGCCGTCGTCTCCTGTTCGCTTAGTGGTGCCTGCGGCATCCTGAATTGAGCCGCCGTAGCCCATGGCGACTAGCAGATTCAAAACTATCTTTTCGAAAAAGATTGGAGAAGCAGTTTTCAACGCGTCAAGCAATTCACCCTCTAGTTGACTTCTTAGAAGACGGAAGAGGCGGTCGAGTCCATCTTCAGGAGTCTCCTCATGGGACGGAGCCGGAGTGGATTGTGCGACTCCAGGCAACTTGGGACCTAATCCTTTGAATTCAAGGTATTCAGGATAGCGCTCAAGATCTTTCAGGCTGAGCTTCTTGGGCTTGTCGTTGAGTAATTCGCGACCACGGCCAGAGATACGGAAGACGCCCCAAGAAACTGATTCGATAAGGCCTGCTTTGCGCAGATAGGTCATTGCCCAGAGCACGCGATCCATGACCTTCGTTCGTCCATTGGCCAAGCGTTCAGCGGTATCCTGCTCGCTTAACGGGAACTGAGCTTTGACGTACTCGAGTGCGTCGGCCGCTTTGTGGTTTTGATCGTCACCAGCGAACCGAAGTATCGGAAGCAACATCTCGTGAAAAATCGGAACGCTCATCGCTTCCAAACTTACCACTCGAGCACACGATTCCTGAACAGCCTAACGACGGGCGATAACAGAGACCGCCCGTGTCGATTCATCAACGGATCAGGTTATGGGGCGGTTTTTTTGTTGTTGCTGCGGTTGTCGTCGGGGAGTTTGTGGTGGGGGTCTGTGGTTACGGTGGCGATGGGGTTGTTGGGAGTGGGGTTGGTCCAGGTGTAGGTGGCCTTGCTTTGCCATGTTTCTACGGGGAGGGTGAGTTCGGTTTTTGTGCCGTCCTTGAAGGTGATTTCTACGGGGGTTGGGAGGACCAGCTGGCCCAGGTTGGTCAGGGTGAAGCTGGTGCCTTCGACTTCCGTGACGGCTACATCGTAGCGCCAGTTGTTCAGGTACCAGCCGCGCCAGAACCAGTCGAGATCTTCGCCGCCGGCGGAGGCCATTTCGCGGAAGAAGTCGGAGGGGCTGGGGTGTTTGTAGGCCCAGTCGCGGATGTATTTGCGGAAGGCGAAGTCGAAGCGTTCGGGGCCGAGGATCTGTTCGCGCAGCAGGACCATGCCGTAGGCGCCTTTGAAGTAGCTGACGGGGTGGCCGATCTGCGGGAGGTAGTCATCGGCGGGGGCCATGAGGGTGGGGGCTTCGGGGTTGTCGAGGACTTTGAGAATGGTGTCCGGGGGTTCGCCGCCGGCGGAGTATTCGGAATCGCGCTTGGGACCGTATTTGCCGTGGTCGTAGAGGTCGGATTCTTCTATGTCGATGAAGGTGTTGAAGCCTTCATCCATGAAGGCGTGGCGGCGTTCGTTGGAGCCGACGATCATGGGGAACCAGTCGTGGCCGATTTCGTGGGCGGTGACCCAGAAGAGGAAGCTGCCCTTGTCGTCGATGCCGTCGAAGACGATGCCGGGGTACTCCATTCCTGTAGAGAAGCCGGCTACGCTGATCGCGGTGGGCCACTCGTAGGGATACCAGTGTTTTGAGAAGTTTTCTACGGTGTTTTTGACGTATTCGGTGGACTTGTCCCAAGCGTCGGGGCCTACGGACTCGGGCGGGTAGACGCTTTCGGCGAGAGCGGATTTGCCGTCGGGGAGATCCATGCGGGCGGCGTCCCAGACGAAGGTGGGCGAGGCGCTCCAGCTGATGTCGCGGGTGTGGTCCATGGCAAAGTGCCAGGTTAGGGTGCCGTCGGGGCTGTTGGATTTTGGTCGCGAGGCGGGGTCGTTCACTTCAGAGGGTTTGCGGATGTAAACGGTGGTGTCGCTGGTGCGGGCCTGGTCGAGGCGGGCTAGTTCGGTTTTTGTGAGGACGTCTTTCGGGTTCACGAGCTCGCCGGAGCCGGCGACGATCATGTTCGCGGGGACGGTGAGGAAGTAGTCGAAGTGGCCGTATTCGAGATAGAACTCGGAGCCGATGTAGGGCAGGGTGTCCCAGCCGCGGAGGTCGTCATAGACGGCCATTCGCGGGTACCACTGGGCGATGTCGTAGATGTCGCCATGCTTGGAGGTGCCCCACGAGGTGCGGCCGCCCCAGGGGCCGGGGATGGTGTAGTGGTAACGGATGTGGAGCTTGAGCTGGCCGCCTTTGGGGGCGAGCGGGGTGGAGAGACGGACCTGGAGGCGGGTGTCGGAGACTAGGGTTTCGGATTTTGAGGTTTGTTTGCCGGCTTCTACTTCTACGTCGTCGAGGATGAAGCCCTCTGTCGAGGGTGCGGGGCCGGAGGGCTGGGCGGCGCCGGGGCGGCCTCGGCGGACGCCGCCGCTGGCCAGGTGGGCGCGTGAATCTTTGCGGTAGATGTTCTGGTCGAGCTGCACCCAAAGTTCGGTGAGGGTGTCGGGGCTGTTGTTGGTATAGGTGATGGTTTCTGTGGCTGCCAGGGATTTCTGTGCCGTGTTGAGGTTGGCGTGAAGCTCGTAGTCGGCGCGGTTTTGCCAGTAGCCGGGGCCGGGTGCGCCGTCCGAGGAGCGGTACGTGTTTACCGGGTCGGGCAAGGTGAGGGGAGCGAAGGTGAGGCGGGGGTCGTAGGAGCTTGCGGGTGTTGCGCTTTGCGGGACGTTGCTTTGCGGGACGTTGCTTTGGGCGAGGGCCGGGCTCGTGGCCACCAGACAAGTCGCTACCAGTTTGACGACCGAACGACAGGGACGCAGCGCGCGTGCGAGCGATGTGCTTTGCAAAAGGCAGACTCCAAAGAAGGTTAGGGGTGAGACGCTGCTTCTGGGGCCAGAGTTTCTGAAAGAGGAGCTAATCGTTGGGAGTGATGCGTGCGACTCGGCGGTTTCTTCAGTTTTGATGGAGAGAAGTTTTCCCTCGTTATTGCTGGTGTGGAGGCGTCGAACAGGCGGTTTTGGCGCTGTAGGAGTGCACCAGGAGGGCGAGGTCGCGCTTCATCAGGGCCATCCGTCCGCTGACATCCCCAAGCATTGCCATGCGGTCCGTCAGATCGTCTATGGAGATTTTTACCTCCTCCTCTGCGCTGGCGGTCAAGACGGTGATCTTCTTTTGCTCTTTCAGAGGATTTGACGAGTCCAGACGGCCCGACGCGCCCCACTCCGCCTTGAGTTGTTCGAGCCGAGTTCCGCGCTCTGCCGGTTCACCGGGAGGAACGCTTTGAAGGTACTGCAGAATGACGGGAGGGTAGTTCGCGTTGAGCACGGGCGGCCGGTCAAACAGAGGCGCCAGCATGTTGGGAACATTCCCAACCGTTCCCGCGGGACCATGCTGCTTTCGCACAGCCAGGTAAGCGAGCAGGGTGGAGGCCGCTCCGGAGCCTATGCCGATGCCGTCCCCGACGTTGTTGGTTCTGCTTCCCAGGGTTGTGAACTGGGTTGCACTTACCGCCGCTCCGATACCTGATCCAGTGATGAGCGCGGTTGCATTCAGTTTGGCAACCGTTTTGTCCCGGCTTGCCTTGAGCGATATTTGCAGGTTTGCGAGTTCGCCGCGCTCGTTGGCGATTGTGCCCATGGCGCCATCGAGATCCAGGCTGGCGGCCTGAACGGACTCCGACATAAATTGGCGGAGGGTCAGTTCCTCGGGCGAAGCGGCCACAGATCCGCATCCGGCCCGGGCCCGAAGCGACTTCAGTTGGCGCACGCTGTCGGTTAAACCGAGCAGGTCTGACACCTGATCCACCTCCAGTTGCGGCGAAGTTGGACCAGGCAAAGGGGATGAGGCTGAAGCAACCTGGGCCGATCCGGCCGCGTTTAACAAAAGAGGAAGAAAGGAAAGAAGGAGAGTTCGTGCCAGCGTCATGTTCAGGTCTCGTGGATCTTCGTCACCGTGTGTCTTTGAGGAGAGCCTGACGGTGGCTGTGCAGGTTCACGCCTGAGCGAGAACGCCGTAATTCTTCTAATGCCCTGCTTCTTTTTAGTGCGTTGCCGAGGGGCTTCCGCTGCCAGGGCGGGCGTCGGCTGCGGCGAAGATCGAGGCAATGGCCGGAGACAACGGTTGATCTGCCCGGGAGACGAGAAACGACACCTGCCACATCTGACCGGTTGTCAGGATGTGCTTGAAGGAGGGCATGCCTGTAAGACGGATGCCGTTGTCAACCTTCCAATAGGAAACATTCGGCGCATCATCGCTTACCCCGACTACACCGTTGGCATGCTTCGTCCAGAGTTGGGGGGAGGTGGGGTACTCCCATTTTCCAAAGGAGCTGTCATGTTGCGGAAGACCGTGGCAGACAGCACAGTGTGAGACGTAGACCTCGGCTCCGGCGGTTAAGTCACTCGATGTTGGGACAAACGGCGGTGTCACAAGCTCTCGATCAATCCGGGCATTGAGCGGAATGTGAACGATTTTCTTTTCATCCGGAAAAGGTTTGTCCGCCGTGGCCACAGGTGGATGGCCATACCGGAGGTAGAGGTATCCAGCTGCCGCGATACACGGAAAAGCGAGAAGAAAACCGATCAGGCCGTGTACCGCTGTCCTGGACCAGATGTTTGGAGCGTTCATGCCTGTCCTTCTCACGTGCGAGTCACAGTGAGTGTTTTGTCACGATGATGCTTTCACAGAAGTTCGATCGTAACCACCGAGCGGATCTATCGGGCGGTGAGTCGCATGACGGGTGTTTCGGGTGCGGTTGTGAGAGGTCAGCTGCCGACGATGCGGAAGTCGCCGGGCGAGTCTTCGGGAATGGGTTCGTGCCAGCCGCCTGGGGGCGCGGGGCAGTCGCCGCAGTTTGTGGGGCCCCAGGTGTGGGGATCGTAGGGGTAGAGCGGGGTTTCGGTTTTGAGAATGGGGTCGACGATGCGCCAGGCCTCTTCGACGTAGTCCTGGCGGGCGAAGAGGGAGGCGTCGCCGGCCATGGCGTCAGTGAGGACGCGGGCGTAGGCGTCCATCTCCTCGGGACGGGCGTGGCGGGTGGCGACCATCTCGACGGCCCGACGGGGGCCGGCGATGGAGATAACGGCGACGGCGGTGGCGATGGTGATCTCGGGGCTGAGGCGAAAGCGGATGTAGTTTTGTGGGACGTCCGGCTCCGTGATGTTGGTTTGCGGCGGTTTACGGAGGCGGGCGACGATCTCGAGGCAGGTGATCGGGAGTTCTTTGCCGGCGCGGATATAGAAGGGAACGCCCTGCCAGCGCCAGGAGTTGACGTCGAGGCGGAGAGCGGCGAAAGTTTCCGTTTTGGAGCCGGGCGCGACGCCTTTTTCCTCGAGGTAGCCGCGGAACTGGCCGCGCACGAGATCCCCGGGCTGGATGGAGGGGATGCACTTGAGGACCTTGGCTTTTTCGTCGCGCAGGGATTCGGCGTCGAGCCGCGCGGGGGCCTCCATGGCGAGGTTGCACATGACCTGGAAGACGTGGTTTTGGATCACGTCGCGAATGGTGCCGGTGGCGTCGTAAAAGAGGCCGCGACCCTGGATGCCGAAGTCCTCGCTCATGGTGATCTGGACGCTTTCGATGTAGTTGCGGTTCCAGAGCGGCTCATAGAGGAGGTTGGCGAAGCGGAAGCTCACCATGTTGCGCACCGGATTTTTGGCCAGGTAGTGATCGATGCGAAAGATGGAGGACTCCGGGAAGGCGGAGAGCAGGATGCGATTGAGTTCCTGGGCGGAGGCGAGGTCATGGCCGAAGGGTTTTTCGACGATGATGCGGGCGCCCTCGGCGGAGCCGGAGCTGACGAGCTTTTGGACGACGGTGCCGAAGAGGGAGGGCGGGATGGCGAGGTAGTGCGCGGGGTGTTTGGCGTCCCCGAGTTCGCGGCGGATGGCGTCGAAGGTGGCACTGTCGGCGTAGTCGCCGTCGACGTAGCGCAGCAGGTCGCTGAGCCTGGCCCAGGCGTCGGTATCGACGCCGCCGTGGGAGGCGATGCTGGCGTGAGCGCGCTCTTTGAATTGATCGAGATTCCAGCCGGCCTTGGCGACGCCGATAATGGGCACCTTTAACGTGCCGCGGCGCACCATGGCCTGCAGTGCCGGAAAGATCTTTTTGTAGGCAAGATCTCCGGTGGCTCCGAAGAAGACAAGTGCGTCTGAAACCGTGTGCTCCACCTTACCCCCCAAAATTGCGGACAGCTGTTTGGTCGCTGTTGTTTGCGAATCGCTTCAGGATTCAGTGTATGGGAGTTGTTCCTTTGGTTTGTTGTGGCTGTGCGACTACCGTTCCGGTAAGGATTTAGCTGCCGGCGACGGTCATGCCTTCGATCCGGACGGTGGGGACGGCGCCGGAGCCGCGCCACTCGAGGTCGTTGCCGATGGCCGAAACGTTGCGGAACATCTGCTTGAGATTGCCGGCGATGGTGATTTCTTCGACGGGGAAAGCGATCTCGCCGTTTTCGATCCAAAGGCCGGTCGCGCCCTGGGAGTAGTCGCCGGTGACGAGGTTGACGCCGAAGCCCATGGTGCTGAGCACGAGGAGGCCCTGTTTCACGTCGCTGACGATTTGTTCGTGGGTCTGGGTGCCGGGTTCGAGGAAGTAGTTGCCGCCGCCGATGCCGGGGGTGCCGGCGAGGCCGCGGGTGGCCTTGGCGTTGGAGGCCATGCCGAGTTTGCGGCCGGTGTAGGTGTTGAGCATGAGCGATTTCAGGACACCGCGCTCGATGACCACGGTGCGGCGAGTGGGGAGGCCGTCGCCGTCAAAGGGCGAGGTGCCGAAGCCGCCGACCTGGAGCGCCGTGCCGTCGGCGAGGGTGTGGTCGAAGACGAGGGTGCCGTCGTCAATCATCGTAATGTTTTCGCCGGCGACCTGTTCGCCGAGCTTGCCGGCGAACATGCTGGCGTTGCGGTAGATGGCATCCCCGTTGGCGGCGCCGAGCAGGTTGCCCATGAGGCCCCGGGCGGATTCGGGCGGAAAGATGACCGGGCACTGCTGGGTGGGCACGCGGCGGGCGCCGAGGAGACGTAAGGCGCGCTGGGCGGCGATGCGGCCGATGGTTTCGGGGTCTTCAAGCAGGCGCGCGGTGCGGGCGGTGGAGTACCAGTAGCCACCCTGCATGCCCTTGGCGTCGCCGGCGATGGGTGAGGCGGAGAAGCCGCAGTAGGAGCGGCGATAGTCGCCGGTGAAGCCGCGGGAGTTCGCCATGACGCGGCGGGTATAGCTGCAGTCGAAGCTGCCGCCCTTGGAGTTCTGGATGCGGGTGTCGTGGGCGAGGGCGGCGGCTTCGGCGCGGCGGGCGATTTCGATGCGCTCGGGCGGAGGGATGGCGTTTGCGTCCTCGAAGAATAAACCCTGGGCGAGCGGGTCGTGGGAACCGAAGGCTTCGCGGTCGGGCAGGCCGGCGAAGGGATCGACGCCGGTAACCTTTGCGAGTCCGACGGCGCCGGAGACGAGGCGGGCGATCCCGGCGTCGGATAGGTCCGACGTGGAGGTGGTCGCGGTGCGCCCGCCGCCTTCCGCGGCGAAGAAGACGCGCAGGCCGAGGGCGCGGGAGCCGGCCTCGGTGAGCTCTTCTACCTCGCCGAGACGAACGCGGACGCCGAACTCATCGCCTTCATAGGCGACGACTTCGGCATCGGTGGCGCCGGCCCGCATTGCGCGATCGAGTGCCTGCTCGACCGTGGCCTTCAGGTGCAGGGGAGCCGCGAGGGAGGGCATTTCGGCGTGCGGCGTGGAGCTCATGCGATGGGCGCTTCGGAGAGCCGGGGCTCGCGGCCGTCGGTGGCCTGCTGGAAGAAAATACTGCCGGGGCAGTACTCGGAGTCCGGCCTATGGATGTGCTCGACGTGCGAGGCGGGGCCGTTGGGGACGCGCTTTTTGAAGAGCTTGACGGCACCGTGGCAGTCCTTGCAGCGAAACTCGGTGTCGTTGTCTTCGAGCGCTTCCTGGACGGTTTTTACCTTCCAGAAGGACTCATACCCGTTGCTGTTGGTGTTGCGACGACGACGTCTTACTTCGCACTCGTAGATTTTTTCGCGTTCTTTGGTGGCCATCGTTCTCCCGTAATGTTTGGCGGTTAACGTCCCGTGCCGCCCACGGTCATGCGATCCAACTTGATGGTGGGCATGCCCACGCCTACCGGTACGCTTTGCCCTGCCTTGCCGCAGGTGCCGATGCCCTCGTCCAGGGCCAGGTCGTTGCCGACCATGGAGACGTGTTTCAGGCTTTCCGGGCCGTTGCCGATAAGGGTGGCGCCTTTGACGGGCGCGGTGACGACGCCGTCTTCGATCAGGTAGGCCTCCGAGGCCGAAAAGACGAATTTTCCGGTGGTGATATCGACCTGGCCGCCGCCGAAGTTGACGGCGTAGAGGCCGCGCTTCACGCTTTTGAGGATATCGGCGGGGTCGTCGTCGCCGTTGAGCATGTAGGTGTTGGTCATGCGCGGCATGGGGATGGCCTGGTAGCTTTCACGGCGGCCGGAGCCGGTGTTGGGCATGCCCATGAGGCGGGAGCTGAGTTTATCGGAGAGGTAGGTGCGCAGGATGCCGTTTTCGATGAGCACGGTTTCCTGCGTCTGGTTGCCTTCGTCATCGATGTTGAGCGAGCCGCGGCGGCCGGGCATGGTGCCGTTGTCGACGACGGTGACCTTGCTGGAGGCGACCTGCTGGCCGATGAGGCCGGCGAAGGCGGAGGTCTTTTTGCGGTTGAAGTCGGCTTCGAGGCCATGGCCGACGGCTTCATGGAGCAGAACGCCGGGCCAGCCGGGGCCGAGGACGACTTCCATCTCGCCCGCGGGGGCGGCGACGGCGCCGAGCTGCAGGATCGCGGTACGGGCGGCCTCTTCGGCGAAGTGCTCGGGGCTGTGCGTGTCGGTGAAGAAGTCGAGGGTAACGCGGCCGCCGCCGCCGGAGCTGCCACGGCTGACCTCGCCGTTCGCGTCCTTGGCGATGACCATGACGTTGAAACGGGCGAGCGGCTGGGTGTCGGAGGCGAAGGTGCCGTCGGAGCCGGCGATAAGGATGCGGCGCAGCTCGTCGTTGAGGCCGGCGCGGACCTGCACGATGCGGGGGTCATAGGCGCGGGCGCGGCGATCGGCGCGGGCGATGAGTTCCAGCTTGGCGGCGATTTCAGCGTCGACGGTGGCACCGGCTACGGGGTAGAGCTGTGGATTCGGGCGTTCAGCGAACCCTTGTACGCGCTCTTTCTGGGTGCCGTTGGCGATGAGGGCGGCGGTGCGGGCGGCTTTGAGGAGGCGCTCGGGGCTGAGGTCGTCGGTGTAGGCAAAGCCGGTGCGCTCGCCGGAGAGCACGCGGATGCCGCAGCCGACGCTGATGCCTTCTGAGGCCGTTTTGACGATTCCCTCGTCCATGCCGAGAGAGCTGGAGGTGACAGCCTCGAAGTAGAGATCGGCAAATTCGCCGCCGGCAGAGAGCGCTTCGCCGAGGCAGCGCTCGAGCAGGCGTTCCGAGAGGCCGAGCGTACCGAAGAAATACCGCTTGTGATCGTACGCGGGGTGCAGCAGGGTGGGAAGAGCTGCCATGTCTCTATTGTAGCGGGCGAAATCCTGCGTTGCTGCCGACGCTTGGAAAGCGGGTCCTTCGCTTCGCTCAGGATGAGAAGTTGGGGGGCTGGTGGCACAACAGCGGGTCCTTCGCTTTGCTCAGGATGACAAGGTTGGGAGAAGGGCGCGTTTGATCTAGCGGCCTTCGGAGGGATCGGCGCTGCGGGCGGTGTCCATGTCCAGGAAAATGCCGGGAACGCCGGGGGCGTAGCAGTTGCCGTCGGTGGCGTAGGTGGCGGCGCAGGCCCGGGTGATCTCGGGGCGGCGGGGGGATTGGGCGTACTGCCAGGCGACGAGGTCCGGGTCCAGCGCCGCCGTGAGGGGTTTGGCGTGGACGGTGCAGCCGGGGGCGGGTGGGCATTGGTCGAGGGCGTCGAAGATGGCGACCTCGTGGAGGTGGCCGGCGGCGACGTGGGCGCGGATGTCGCGAATGGTGTCGATGACGGTGCCGGGGTCGTCGGGGACGGGCTGGCCGCTGGTGTAGACGCCGGGACGGAAGCCGGTGGCGGCGACGGCCTCGGTCCAGCCGAGCAGATAGCCGGCCTGTTCGGGGAGCAGGCGGCCGCCTTCTTCCTGGTCAAGAAAGAGGATGGTGTGCGGGGGGAAGCCCTCATGCTGGGCGCCGGCGATGGCGACGGCGGCGTCGGCGCGGCCCTGGGCGGAGGGCGTGACCCCGTGTTTGGCGGCTTTGAGGATTTCGGCGTCAAGGCGGCCGTTGGCGAGCACGAGGAAGCCCCAGCCGGTGTCGCGGAGTTGGCGGCGTTTGCCGATCCAGGTGTTTGCGGTTTCGCCGGGAGGATTTGTGAGCCAGTAGCCGGTGAAGGCGAAATCGCGGCGTAGTTTGGCCATGTTCGCGTCACCGGGGTAGTCATTGCGGTCGAAGCCGATGGCCTGAGTGGACCGCGGCTTGGCGACGGTGCCAGCCGTCTGGCTGTGGGCGACGGCAACGGCCGCCAGCAGGCAGGGTGCCGCCAGCAGAAACGAGATTCGCGAGGCGCGTTGGTGGCCGTGATCTTCCATGGGTGTCCCTCGGGTTAGACTTTAGCCCACGGAGCCCCCCTGCGGTATGTAGGGGAGCTCTGCTCATGGACCGGCCCGGCGACGAGCCAGCCGAATACAGCCAACTTCAGAAGTTATAGGAAAATTATGTCGACTGCCGTTCCGCCCGCACATACGCTCAGCGATCCCCGCTACCCTGTTGGCCGCTTCGAGATGCCGAATCTGGTTTCCGTGGAGGATCGCCGATTTGCGATTTTGACGCTGGCGGAGCTGCCCGAGCAGATGCGCGAGGCGGTGCGATCGCTCGATGAGGACCAGCGCAATGCGCCATACCGTCCGGAGGGCTGGACGGTGCGGCAGGTGGTGCACCATGTGGCGGATTCGCACAGCATCGCGTTTACGCGGGCGCGGCTGGCGCTGACAGAGGACTGGCCGGAGATCAAGCCGTACAACGAGAAGGCCTTTGCGCTGCTGGCCGATGTGCAGGCGCCGCTGGAGTGGTCGCTGGAGATGATTGAGAGCGTGCATGCGCGCTGGGTGATGCTGTTGCAATCGCTGAAGGACGAACAGTGGGCACGGGGATTCCGGCATGCGGAGCGGGGGCCGATGCGGCTGGATCAGGCGACGCTGCTGTATGCGTGGCACTCGCGGCACCATGTGGCGCACATTACGCACCTGCGCGCGCTGCAGGGCTGGTAGGCGAGACGTGGACGGTGTGCAGTTGCTGCTGGGCTGCTGGGCGGCTGCTTGCGGGCGGATCCTAATGCCGCAGCAGGCCACCTACCAGCACGGAAATCCCGTTCCAGGCGATCTGCACGCCGATGCACAGCAGGATAAAGGCGATGACCCGAAGTATGCCGTGGGCTGTTGAGGCCGGGATCGCGCGGGTGATGCGCGGAGCATAGGCGTAGCAGACGTAGACCAGCGCGCTGAGCAGGATCACGGCCAGAAACAGGCCCAGGTGGCCGACCAAGTTTTGCGCCAGAGGACCACCGGAGTAACGCGCGCTCAGCGTCAGCATGACGACGAGGGTGCCGGGGCCGGAGGTGACCGGGAAGGTGAAGGGGTAAAAGGCCTTCTGCTCCAGCGAGCCGTAGACGGGTTCCAGGCGCTCGTTCTTCGTGCTGGCGGCCTCGAGCGCGAGCTCTTCCTGTCTCTCGCGGGTGTTGGCGGAGGCGTCTTTTTCATTGAGCACGGACCAGCCGATGGAGGCGATGACGATGCCGCCCGAGACCTGCACGATCGGCAGCGAGACCCCGAAGAAGTTCAGGATTGCCGAGCCCAGCAGCTCGATCACGGCCAGGAAGGCGATGTTGTTCAAGGCGATGCGCCGGGCGAGGGAACGGTAGACGGCCGGGGGCGCCTCGCCCACGAGACCGAGGAAGACCAGAGCCGAGCCTAGCGGGTTGATCAGCGGCAGAAGCGCGCTGAAGGCGATGAGAAAGGCGTTCCACAGCAACCGCAGCAAATTTGTCTCCCCTGTGGCTCAGATGTGGCGTGTCGGGTGCGGAAGCCGGAGGCTGGAGAGTCAGGCCTCGAGATCGAGATCGAGGTCGACGGCTTCGACGAGCGGGGCGACCCAGGCGACAAATTCCTGGTGGACGGGATGCTCGAGGTAGGTTTGAAGGGCGTTCTTGTCGGCAAAGCGCATGACGCCCACCGTCTCGTAGCCCCCCGAGTGCGGGGAGAGGTTGGTGCCAGCCAGGAGCTCCAGCACGCCGGGAATGCTCGCTGGGAAGCCGCGCACCTCGGCGAGCGCGCGTTCCTTCTGCTCGGGCGAGGCTTCCGGTTTCCAGCGCAGACCGAAGATGTGCATGATCATGGGGCCAGTATAGGGGGATTGCGCGGGGTGGAGGGTGCCGGGGAGAGCTTGTCCAGCCGCCACGATATGATCGAGATCGAAGCCGAAAGGAAACTTCTTTGATCTGCGACATCATCGTGCGCGCTGCCCAGTTTGAAGTGATCGTCGTCGCGACACGGGAACTGCTTTTCCATAATGAGATCTTTCAACCCGGCCAGCAGTTCACGTTGAACGAACAGGCCAACTTTCTGTTGCTGGACTGCGATGTGCATTCGCTGAAGGAAGCCACAGAGTGGGTCATGATGAACACGCAGCGGCTGCAGGCCAAGGTCGCCGACATGATGCGGCCCACGCTGAGCGAGATGGGCTGGCAGACGAACTGGGTGAACGCCCGCAGCGAGAATGATTGGGCGATTTACCTTCAGGAGCGAGACGGCACCGCGCGCGGCGACGGCAGCCTGATCCAGCTTTCCAAGGTGTAAATTACCTGCCGGCGCAACCTGAGCAAGCGGCCTGAGAGAGCCGAAGGGCGGAGCAACATTTTCCGGGATAGGGGTTTCTACTGTACGTAGGGCTCACGATGCCGGGATCTCCGGGCATGGATGGGTCCCCGGACCAGCGGCTGAACTGCTGGTCCAGGAGGACGACAATGCGACTACTTCGGTATTTCCTTCTTCTCTCCATCTTGTTTGTTCCCGTGACGTTTGCACGCGCCCAGTTTGCGGTTGGCATCGGGGTTGGCGGCGGCTACGGCTATGGTGGTTACGGCTATGCCGCGCCAGCTTGCAGCTACGGTTACTACGACTACGCGCCGTATGCCTGTGCTCCCTACGGCTACTACGGCCCCAGCTGGTTCAGCAACGGCATCTTCATCGGTGCAGGCCCCTGGTTCCGTGGTGGCTATGGCTACCGTGGAGGATACGGTTACGGCTATCGCGGCGGCTATGGCTACGGCCGTGGGATCGGTTACGGTGGCTACGGTCGCGGTGGATATGGCTATGGCGGCGGCTATGCCCGGGGTGGCTACGCCGGTGGTGGTCGCGGATTTACAGGCGGTGGATTTTCCGGTAGCCGCGGATTCGCCGGTGGCGGTGGATTCCACGGCGGCGGCGGTGGCTTTCACGGTGGCGGCGGTGGATTTCATGGCGGCGGCGGGCACCGCTAATCTCCTTGCCTGACCCTAAGCTCATCCATGGCCTGTCGTGCATGGGTGAGCTTTTCTGTTCTGCCGCGTGCTCCTTAAAGCTTTCGAGCTTCATCTTAGTTTCGCGAAAACCTGATCTTTGCCCGGAACACCTGGACACAGCCTGGGCGAGATGACAGCTGCGTGAGTGCAACGGCGGAGGTCGCTGCCCGCCTTGAGGCAGGTACACTTGGGCAGAACCAAGTCAGACCGCCACGAGACCCTTCCGATGGAAATTGCCGCCGCACAGCCCGCCTCCTCCACCGCCCAGCCCGCACCTGCTGTTGCCGAACCGGTGACGCTTGCCCCGATCCTTGTCGAACGCATCTGGGGCGTCGATTCTCTGGCTCCCTGGCACAGCGGGGGCGCCAACGCCTCCATCGGCGAGATCTGGCTTACCGCCGAGACCTGTGTCGCGGAGGCCGGCGCGGGGAAGGGCCACACCCTGGCCGAGCTGACCGCCGCTGCTCCCGTCGCCTTTGGCGATCCACGCAGCGAGGGCTTTCCGCTGCTGATCAAGCTGCTGTTTCCGCGGGAAAAATTGTCCGTGCAGGTGCATCCGGACGATGCGCAGGCGCAAGCGCTCGGTATGCCGCGCGGCAAGACGGAGTGCTGGTATGTGTTGGAGGCGCAGCCCGGCGCCGAGGTGGCCGTCGGGTTTCGTGAGCCGCTGTCGACTGAGCAGATTGCCGCCTCCATCCAGGACGGAAGTATCGAGGGCAAGCTGCGCATGCTTCCGGTGAAGGCCGGCGACATGGTCTTTGTGGACGCGGGCACGGTGCACGCGATTGGACCCGGGATGGTGGTGCTGGAAACCCAACAGTATAGCGATACCACCTATCGTCTATGGGATTATGGCCGCCCCCGCGAACTGCATGTCGAGGCGGGTATGGCCGTTACGCGCACCGATACGAAGGCGGGTCTGGTGTCCGGGGAAAAGCACAGCCAGTTCACGCGGCTGGTCTCGTCCGAGTACTTTCGGGTAGACCGATTTGAGCTTGCCGGGGGCACGGCCACCGCCCTGGGTGAGACCGGCCGCCTGCAGATTTTGATCGCTCTCAGCAGCGGCTGTGCGGCGGTCACGGAGGAGGGTGTGGCCTATCCGCTCGCCTATGGACAGGCTGTGGTGCTGCCAGCCGTTGACATGGCCTATGAGCTTCTGTCCGAGAACGAAACAGCCCAGGTGATTCGTGTTCTGCAGCCCTAAATTGGCTTTTAGCGATAGCGGGCTAGACCTTTTCGCGGCGGCCTCCGCTTTTGCGCCAGATCACCCGGATGCCGTGGCGCCAGCGCTCGTCGAGTGCAATCAGCGTCCACTCCACCTTGGGTGAGAGATAGCGCAGTACCGTCTCCGTGGCCGGGTGAATTTGCAGCGCCGGGGCCACAAGGTAGAGACGGGGCGGGTCAGGCGAAAGTGGGACGTCGCGAAAATACCCATGCCGCTGTAAATTATTGCCGCTGGCGCTTCCGTTCCCGTCCGGGGACTGGTGATGGTGATGCAGGACGCGGATCCAGTAGTCCAGTCCCTGGAGCGGGAGCTGAATGTCGTCCGAGGCTTTCAGTTCGATGACGGCGAGGCGGCCGTCTGCGGTTACCCCGAGGAGATCCAGCATGCCGCGATCGCTGGCGCCGGCGATCGCGGGCACCTGGGTGTAGACATGCCTTGGGTTGAAGCGAGGGATGACCTGTTCGCGGGGCAGATGGGTCTCCGCGGGGGACGCCCACGCCGGCTCCGCACGGTTGCCGCGTGTGTCCGGATCAGGGTCGTTCGCAAAGGCTCCGTGCTGCGGCCCCTGTGCTGTTGAGTGCATGGGGGACGGTCCTGCAAGCGACCGTGTGAGTGGGGCGAGGTTTTCCCGCAGCATGGACTCAAGCCAGCGTTCCGGGGCCGCGCGGAAGAGCGGATCGCTTTGCGATTGCAAGCGTTGTTCGCGTCCTTCCAGCCGGCTGAGCGGAGTTCCGGAAGCCTGCTGGGCGGGGGCAAAGCCGGTGCTTCTGCCGTGGACGGCCCTGCCAGTGAAGGCGCCGATGCTGCGCGCGGGCGACTGCGGCCGGAGCACTCTGGCGCCCGCCATCACCGAGGCGTTTCGCCGGCGGAATAGCTCGGCGATGTGGTTTCGGATTGCCGGGGCGCTTGCCCCTGTGAGCGCTGTCTGCGACGGTCCTGCTCCGCAGGTGATTTCCAGCTTCTGCCGGAAGCTGCCGGGCTGGTGCGTGAGGCGAACCCGTGCGAATTCCAACCCATGCAGCAGAAATGCCAACTCGGCAGGGGAACGCAGTCTTTGCTCTACACGCTGCTCTTCGCCCCCAGGCACCAGATCCATCACCTGTGCGATGGCAGGAGCGAAGCGTTCACGCGCTGCGGTTTCGTCGGGAAGGTGAATCAGACGGGTGCGAAGGTTTCCATGGTCGGCCGGGTCGAGCTCCGTCAACTCTTCGGTGGCTTCGTTCAGCTCCCATAACTGCCATTGGGCTGCGGCGGCGTTGAGCCACACCAGCCGGGCCTGGGTGAGGGCGCCGGTTCCGCGCGGGACGATTACCCGAAGACCTTTGTAAAGCCGGCGGCCGTCGCCGCGTTCGCGGCAGCTGTGCAGCCAAAGAATGCCAAAGGTCAGGATGCCGTCAATCAAGGCCTGTGATTCGGCGGCACCCCCGCCGATCACGGCCCAGGCTTCCGAGCCCCGCACGAGGGAGCCCCGAGCGTACGCCGGCCCGAAGGAGCGTTCAAGGTCCATGGAGGTGCGAAAGCCGTCCGGTTGCCAATCCGGAAATTCGCGGAGTAGGACACGCTCAAGGAGACGCTGGTAGGCCTTGCGGGTGGGCTCGCGGGCAGAGGGCGAACGCGGCTGCGTGTCGGCACGCAATTGCAGGAGCCTGGTTCCAGGGTGGCCGAATCGCTTTGTGTTCAGCCGCAGAGCCTCCCGACGGAGTTCGGCTGCAATCACGGTGCGGACGAGGTTGCGCTCACCGCTCCAGAGCTGCAGCGTGCAGCGATTTGCCTCGGTGGAGACGGTGTACTGCGCCGAGGCGAGATCGAAGGTGATCTTTCCGTCTTCGAGAACCGTGGCGGCAGGATGCTCGGCAAGGAACTGCCGGATGACGCTGGCAAGCTCTTCGGGTGTGGGTGGCGTGGCGGCCACGGAAGATTCCGCGACAGCTTCGGGGGCGCGGGCTGGCGACGTGAAACCAGACATGGACAGAAGCTAGCAGCCTCGGTCCCTCAGAGCACTCCCACGCAAGTTTCACGATGACGGTAATTGTGCCCTGTTTTGGGACGTCTGGT
>CAXSBL010000051.1:0-21192 GCA_964235515.1 uncultured Bryocella sp. | reverse complement strand
GTACAACTCCTCATGCGCGTGCCTTGTGCCTCGGCTTCTTCCCGGTTCCACCGGCTCAGTTCAAACGCCGTTCTCGGAAGTTCAGTTCCTTTGAGACGGAATGAAGTCTTTGTAGTGCTTGTAGGAAGCAGAAGGGGGCGATCTTCGGATCGCCCCCCTTTCTGCTTCACCGGCTATGTTCTGTCGGGTTATTTTTCGGGCATGCGGGCTGCGGCGGTCAGTTCGGCGGCGTCGGGACCGTGGAGGTACTCGGGGTGCTGATCCATGCTGATGACCTTCGCAACCATGCTGGCGTATTTCGGGTCGCCATTTTGAAGTGCGAGAGCTGCAGCTTCTGGATATGGAGCGGCACCTGGCCGAGGGAGTTGCCGATGGCCATGGCGGTGCGTTCTTTTTCTCCCTGGGATAAGAGGCGCCACAGGTTGCCGGTCTGGATGTAGTCGTCGTTGCCTTCGCGGTGGTCATAACGGCCGACCATGTCCGTGGTGGCGGTGTTTTTTGTAAGGGCGTTCACGGTACCTGGGGTCCTCTTTCGGACCGCCGAAGCTGTTGGGCTCGTAGTTGGGAAGATCGCCGCCGTTACCGTCAAAGCGCATGGAGCCGTCACGGTTGTAGGTGAAGCCGTTGTTGCGCTTGGCGTTGATGGGGAGGAGATCGTAGTTGGTGCCGACGCGGTAACGATGGGCGTCGGGGTAGCTGATCAGACGGGCCTGCAGCATGCGATCCGGCGAGTAGCCCATACCCGGGACGATGCTGGAGGGGTTGAAGGCGACATGTTCAGTCTCGGCGAAGTAGTTGGAGGGCATGCGGTCGAGCGTCATGACCCCGACGTCGACCAGCGGGAAGTCCGCGTGCGGCCAGACCTTGGTCAGGTCGAAGGGGTCGTAGGGGGTGGAGTTGACCTGCGACTCGGGCATGATCTGCAGCTTCATCGTCCAGGACGGAAAGTTGTGGCCGTCGATGGCGTGGTGCATGTCGCGCTGCGAGTAGTCGGGGTCAGAGCCGGCGAGCTTTTCGGCGGTGTCGGCATCGATGTTCTTGATGCCCTGATTCGAGATGAGGTGCCATTTGCAGTAGAAGAGCTCGTCTTTCGCATTGATCAGCGAGAAGGTGTGCGAGCTGTAACCGTGCATGTGGCGATAGCCGTCGGGGATACCACGGTCGGAGAAGAGGATGGTGACCTGGTGGAGCGATTCCGGGGACAGGCTCCAGAAGTCCCACATCATCGTGGCGGACTTGAGGTTGGAGCCGGGTTCGCGCTTTTGGGTGTGGATGAAGTCGCCGAACTTGATGCCGTCGCGGATGAAGAAGATGGGGGTGTTGTTGCCGACCATGTCCCAGTTGCCTTCTTCGGTGTAAAACTTCACGGAGAAGCCGCGGGGATCACGAGCGGTGTCGGCCGAGCCTTTTTCGCCGCCGACGGTGCTAAAGCGGGCGAGGAGCTCGCAGGTTTTACCAATCTCGGAGAAACATCGCCGCCTTGGTGTACTGCGTGATGTCATGGGTGACAGTGAAGTGGCCGTGGGCACCGGTGCCTTTTGCGTGGACGACACGTTCCGGGGTGCGTTCGCGGTTGAACTGGGCCATCTTCTCGAAGAGTTGGAAGTCGTCGAGGGTGATGGGGCCGCGGCGGCCGGCCTGCACGGAGTTCTGGTTGTCGCCGATGGGGCGGCCTGCGTTGGTGGTCAGCATGGGATTGATGTGGGTGGCGCCTGAGTCCTTTTCGCCGGGGCCCTTGGAGCCGGAGCCGAGCGGCGAAGCACTGCCGATCTTGCCGCCGCCGATGTTGGGATTCTGGTCAGCCATGGGTGGTCGTTCCTTTTCTACAGTTTATGACGGCGGAAGGCTCCGCTTTGTAATCAGGCTGTGAGAGTTTCGGGCAGTGGAGTGCCTAGCTCCTGGTCCTTGTACTGGAGGCGGTAGAGGCGCCAGTAGAGTCCGTGGAGGGCGAGGAGTTCCTGGTGGGAACCCTGTTCACGGAGTTGGCCCTTGTGCATGACGAGGATGAGGTCGGCGCGCTGGACGGTCGAGAGTCGATGGGCGATGAGGACGCTGGTGCGGCCGGTGATCATGTTTTCGAGGGCGGCACGGACGCGGAGCTCGGTGTCGGTGTCTACGGAGCTGGTGGCCTCGTCGAGAATGAGGATGCCGGGGCGGTGGGCGAGGGCGCGGGCGAAGCTGATGAGCTGTTTTTGCCCTGTTGAAAAGCTTGAACCGCGTTCGAGCACGGGTTCGGCGAAGCCGCCGGGAAGGGTGCGGATGAAGTCGCCGACGTTGACCTCTTCGGCGGCGTTGGCTACCTCGTCATCGGTGATCCAGGAGGAGCCGAGGCGGATGTTTTGGGCGACGGTGCCGGAGAAGAGGAACGGGTCCTGGAGGACTACGCCGAAGCGGCGGCGGAGGGCGTTCAGGTCCTGGTCGCGGACGTCTACGCCATCGATGAGCACCTGGCCGGACTGGACGTCGTAGAAGCGCATCATCAGGGCGGTGATGGTGGTTTTGCCGGCCCCGGTGTGGCCGACGATGGCGGCGGTGGAGTTGGGTTCGAGGGTGAAGCTGACGCCGCGGAGGATCCATTCGACGGAGTCGAGGGGGTTGGCTTGTCCGGGGAGATGGGCGGGGGCAGAAGCAGGTCCCTCCGCTGCGCTGCGGGATGACAACTCTGCATCGGGGACGTCCGACGGATTGGTGTTGCGGGCCAGCGCGGTTTGTTGTTCCTCGGTGAGGGTGGCGTAGGTGAACCAGACGTTGCGGAACTCGATGCGGCCGGATTTGTCGCCGGCGACGGGGTGGGTGGGGGCGGCGAGTTCGGGTTCGGTGTCGAGGAGCTTGAAGACGCGCTCGGCGGCGGCCATGGCGGCCTGTAGGATGTTGTATTTGTCGGAGAGGTCCTGGATGGGGCGGAAGAAGCGCTGGGCGTACTGAATGAAGGCGATCAGGACGCCGAGTGAGACGGAACCGAAAAGCGAGAAACGCGGGAGCCAGGGACCGGCAAAGGGGGCGGGGCCGAGCGGGATCCAGTGGTGCGCGGAGAGGAAATGGACGTTTTCGCTTTGCAGCACGGCGCGTCCACCGAACCAGAGGACCAAGGCGATGGCAACCGAGCTGAGGAGTTCGACGACGGGGTAGTAGAGGGCGTAGGCGAAGATGGCATCGGTCCAGGCGAGCTTGTTTTCGTCGTTGATGCCCTTGTAGTCCGCAAAGGCGCGGGCTTCGCGGTTGAAGAGCTGCACGACGCTCATGCCGGAGACGTACTCCTGGGTGAAGGCGTTGAGGCGGGCGGTGGCGGCGCGCTGGCGACGGTAGCTGTCGCGGACGAACTTGCGGAAGATGTTGGTGGCGATGACGATGAGCGGAAGGACGGCGAGGGTGAGCAGGGCGAGCGGCCAGCTCATGGAGAGCATGATGGCGATGATGTAGGCGAGCGCGAAGACGTCTTCAAAGATGGCGAGCACGCCGGAGGTGAACATCTCGTTGAGGGCGTCGACGTCCGAGGTGACGCGGGTGACGAGGCGGCCTACGGGATTGCGATCGAAGAAGGCGACGTGCATGCTTTGGAGGTGGCGAAAGATCTGGGCGCGGAGATCGAACATGATCTTCTGGCCGGTCCACTGCATAAGGTAGGTCTGGACGAATTCCAGCAGGAAGCTGAGAACCAGGGCGCCGAGGTAGAGGCCGGCGAGCTGGGTGATGCCCGTCATGGGCACGGGGCTTAGATGGCTCGAGAGCCAGGAGTGCTTGCCGGCGGTGGGCGCCATGTAGGTGTCGACGGCGACCTTGACGAGGTAGGGGCCGAGGATGTCGGAGCCGGATTTAATGAGGATGGCGAGGGCAGAGACGCCGGCCTGAAGCTTGTAGGGGGCCAGGTAGCGGAGCAGGCGGCGCATGATGCGGCTGTCGTAGGCCTTGCCGACGACGTCGTCGTCGATGCCGGGACGATTGGCGGTGGTGGGTTCGGTCTTGCCGGCGGCTGCGCCAGTTTTCTCTGCGCCGGTCTTCTCCTGGCTGTCCGGAACAGAAGCTCCGGAGAGTTTTTCCGGGCCAGAGCTGGGGTGTGCGTCGTTGTTGCCGTTCTTGCCGTTTGTGTGGGCCTTCTGATCCGCCGGTGCCATTGCCTCGATTGTATGCGTGCGGTGTTGCGGAACGGCGCTGGAGTCTTGGAACAGCAACCCGCGGTTCTGGCGGAGGTGGGGGCGGACCCTGCAGAGCGAGTGCGCCGTTCCGGAAAGTGTCGTGGAACAGGCCAGAAACGAGGTCCGCGCCATGGGAGAATGGAGGGATGCGGAGGCCTTCGGAGACGCTTGGGGTGTACCTTTCGGTGCCATTCTGCCGGGCTAAGTGTTCGTTTTGCAACTTTGCCTCCGGGGTGGGGACGCCCGAGGCAACCGAGCGCTACGTGGCGCTGCTTTGCCGGGAGATCCGTGAGGTGCGCAGGGTGGCAGAGGCTGAGGGACTGGTGTTGCCGGAGCGTGTGGATACGGTCTACTTCGGCGGCGGAACGCCAAGTTTGCTTACCTCGCGGCAGCTGGAGGCCATCTTTGCGGCGTTGCGGAGCGAGTTTCGCGTGGATGAGGGAGCGGAGATGACGCTGGAGGCGGCTCCGGGGCAGATCGAGGAGGCTTTGCTGGAGACGGCGTTGCGGCTGGGCATCAATCGCGTGAGCCTGGGGGTGCAGACGTTTGTCGACGCGGAGGCGCAGGCCGTGGGGCGATCGCATACGGAGCGCAGCTGCGTGGCCGAGTTCGGCCGCCTGCGCCGGGCAGGGGTGGCCAACCTGGGGGTGGACCTGATTGCCGGGTTGCCGCTGCAGACGGAGCAGAGTTGGGCGCGGTCGGTGGCCGTGGCATCGACGTGTGGGCTCGACCACCTGAGCGTGTACATGTTGGAGATTGATGAGGAGTCGCGCCTCGGACGCGAGGTGCTGGGCGGGGGAGCCAGACTGCATGCGCCGGCGGTGCCGCCCGACGATGCGATTGCGGCGATGTATGAGGCCGCCTGCGAGCGGCTGCCAGCGGCGGGCTTTGCACAGTATGAGATTTCCAACTTTGCACAGGATGGTGCCCGATCGCGGCACAACGTGAAGTATTGGCAGCGGGAGTCGTATCTTGGGCTGGGTCTGGATGCACATTCCATGGCCGAGGGGCAAACCGGCGCGTGCCGGTGGGCAAACGTGGACGAGTTGAGCGACTACAGAGGTGTGCCTGCGTTGGCTGCCGCTGAGACGGTGACGCAGCGGCAGGCGTTTGAAGAGACCGTATTTCTGGGTTTGAGAATGATTGAGGGGCTCGGGCGAGAGGCTTTGACACAGTTTCCAGCGGATTGGCGGCAGGAGTTCGCGGGCGGCGTGGCGTATCTGGAAGAGGCCGGTTTGCTGCAGGCAGATGATTGTGGATGGCGGCTGACCGGGCGTGGACGGATGATCTCCGGCGAGGTCTTTGGCGAGTTGTTGGCGGGAGTGGCCGCCTGATTTGCGAGAAGCGTGCGCGACGGCCGGTGCTTTAGAGAACCGGTTTGTTCAGAGGCGTAAGTGCTTGGATTTAAAGGAGAGATGTTTCGATGACGAACCAGTGGATCGATCTGCGCAGCGATACCGTAACCCGGCCCACGCCGGAGATGCGCCGGGCAATGGCCGAAGCCGAAGTCGGCGATGACGTGTACGGTGAGGATCCGACGATTAACCGGCTGGAGGAGCGGGCCGCCGAGGTGTTTGGGCGCGAGGCGGCGATCTTTGTGCCGACCGGATCCATGGGGAACCAGATTGCGGTCAAATTGCACACACAGCCCGGGCAGGAGGTGATCTGCGAATCGCACGCTCATGTTCTGGATTGGGAGATGGCCACCATGGCACAGTTTTCCGGCGTGATGCCCCGCGCGATCACCGGAGAGCGGGGAATCCTGCGATGGAAGGAGATCCAGGCTGCCGTTGCACCGGCCATCTACTACAAGGCGCCGACCGGGCTGGTGTGGCTCGAAAATTCGCATAACCTTGCCGGGGGGACGGTGACGCCGCTGGAGGTGCTGATCGAAATCTGGGAGGGTGCCGAGCGGGCGGGTCTGCCGACGCACCTGGATGGAGCGCGCGTCTTCAATGCGGCCGCGGCCATGGGCATGAGTGTGATAGAGGCGACGCGCGGCTTCGATACCGTTATGTTCTGCCTGAGCAAGGGTTTGGGAGCGCCGGTCGGGTCCATGTTGACGGGACCGCGGGCGGCGATCGCGGAGGCCCGGGCCGTGCGTAAGGCGCTGGGCGGCGGCATGCGGCAGGCGGGCGTGCTGGCGGCCGCAGGGCTGATCGCTCTCGAGCAGATGCCAGCTCGTTTGCCGGAAGATCATGCCAACGCAAGGCTGCTGGCGGAGTCGATCGCAGGCTGCGAGGCGGCGGAGATCGACCTGCGAGGCGTGCAGACCAACATTGTGATCTTCCGGCTGAAAGAAGAAGGCAATGCTGCCGAATTTGTCGCGGCATTGAAGGAGAGGGGTGTGCTGGCCAGCGCCCTGGGGCCGCACAGTGTTCGGCTGGTCACGCACTTCGATGTCAACCGGGCAGATTGCGAGCGGGCTGCTGAAGTTCTGGCCGGCTTGCTGGAACGGGTGCCGGTCTAGATCTAAGACACCAACATCTGTGCAACCAACGTCTGGGCAACCAGCCAGGGTCTAGAAATCAGCGCTACTGCCTACGTGGACACGGAACCTGATGACGTCGCAGTCCGTCAGTGGTCTCAAGGGGCTTAAGCACCGCGGTCCGGCCCTGTGCGCACGTGCTCTGGCAGGATGATCTCTGCCGGATTCGCGGAGATTTCAGCCTCGGGAGGGGCGAAGTCGCTGAAGGGGATGAAGACGGAGATGGTGGTTCCGTGGTCCTCGGCGGCGCTGCTGGATTCCAGTTCGATGGTGCCCTCATGGCGGAGGACGATCCCTTTGCTAACCCAAAGCCCCAGGCCCGTGCCGGCCTCCCCTTTGGTGCTGAAAAATGGCTCGAAGAGCCGAGCCTGTACCTGCGGCGGGATGCCGATGCCCTGGTCCTGAACCGTAGCCAGAACCCCGGGACGGTGGGGCAGCCCGCCGTCCTGTCCAGCGAAGCCGGGCACGACCGTGGTCGTGAGGGTAACCGTCGTGCCAGCGGGGGAGGCATCCGCCGCGTTGGCGATGAGGTTGGTGAACACCTGGCGAAGTTCAACGGGGAACCCTGTCACCATGGCGGGCGTTCCAAATTGCTTGTGCAGCGTAACGCCGCTCTGAATGAACCGCCGCTGCAGCAGCAGAAGAACGCTTTCGATCAGTTCGGAGAGGTCCAGCGCGACGGCGGTGCGGGATTCGCGATACATGCCGAGCAGGGAGCGGCTGATCTGGGTGGCGCGGTCCAACTCCGTGCGGGCGAGCGCGATGAACTCGGCGTTCTCCCGGGCATCGTCCCCGGTCTGGATAAGGTAGAGCAGGTTGGATACGGAGTCGAGCGGATTGTGAATTTCATGAGCGATGGTGGCGGCAAGGCGGCCAGCGGTGGCCAGCTTTTCCGACGCGAGCAGTGCCGCCTGCGTGCGGCGTTGCTGAGTCACATCGCGTAAGACAAGCACCACGCCACTGATGGTATCCGCGGCTTCCTGTAGCGGCGCACCATTCTGGTCTACGAGGAGTTCGGTGCCGTCAGGGCGGGTCAGGGAGAGCGACTCAGCTGAAAGGAGGGAGATCGCCTTACTGTTCAGCGCGTCACGGAGTGATGGGGGCGGAGGGTGGCTTTCGGTGGGATGCAGAGGGAATACGCGATCGAACGGCTGTCTCTGAGCGCCCTGCTCGGACCACCCGCTAAGGTGTTCGGCTGCGGGATTCATATGGGCGATGCAGCCGTCGAGGTCGCAGACGACGACAGCGTCCGCGAGGGAGACAAGGATGGTGCGCAGGCGCTGTTCGGAGTCGTAGGTGGCCTGGGCCTGGCGGCGAAGCGAGGCCAAGGTGGTCTGAAACGCTTGGCTGACCAGATGCAGTCTGCTACGAGCGAAAACCCCGAAGAGCAGACCCCCGACCAGCACGGAACCTATGAGGCTGATGACCGTGCGCCGAAGCTCAAACTCCCACTTCTGGATGGCATCCACCCGGCGCTTCTGTTGGAGGCCCACGATGGAGTCAAGCAAGCGCTGCGTGGCGTCAGCCTGCGCCTTCGCCCGCAGATTGAGGCCCGAGTTGCGGGTGTCCTGGCCTGAAGCGATAGCCGCAACGAGCGGCTCAGCGGTGGTCACAACCCAGCGCGTGTGTATCTCCCGGAACGCCGCAAGCTTGCCAATCGCGTCTCCCTGCCCGTCGAGGCCGGTCCGCAGATGATCTATAGCTTCGGCCAGAGGTTTTCGGGCGAGGTCGTACGGCTGCAAAAAGATCTCATTGCCTGTGATCTGGTAGGAACGCAGGCCGGTATTTTCGTCCAGCACCAATGCGGTGATCTGCGTCGTCGTCGCGATGTTGGCGTCAATCCGCTCTATGGCCGTGACGGCTCGCTGCGCATTCAACAGCTGCCAGGCAAGCGCCCCAGCTACAAGCGCCGCAGCCAGCACAGGCAGCAGCAACGTTTGCAGGAGAACGCGTTTGAGCTGACGAATATTCACAACGAGCGAGAGGAACTAGCAGCCAAACAGGCTTTGGAGCTTATCGAGAAGGGCAGGCGCACCTTCACCTTTGGTCATATAGATGTCCACGACGCTGGTGACCTCGGCGGGCAGGCCAACATAGGCGGAGAGCAGGAGTATGGGCACATTAGGCTTTTCGGCGCGCATCTGAGCCGCTATCTCGCCCCCATGCATGCCGGGCATGGCGTAGTCGAGCACAACGGCTTCGACGGGTTCTTTACGAAAAAGGTTAAGACCGGAGACCCCGTCGCGCGCCGTGATGACCTTATACCCGGAGCGTTCCAGGAGCAATCGCCTTACCTGCAGTCCGACATGTTCGTCGTCCACGCAGAGAACAAGGTGATTTCCTGGCATGCCGTATTTCCTCCTATAGACGCGGCCTGCTGCCCAGAGCATACCACCGGCTCCCGACGCTTCCCGTCCTCAACTCAGTACGTCGAGTGCCGAACTCACCCTACTTCCGATGCAACTTTTGGCGAAAAAGGCCAGTACACCATCCGGGTAAGAAGGGGGTAAAAAAGTGCCAGAACCACGGAGTGCTCCGCCTCTCCTGCCGCGAGGCAGGCGTGCGCATAGGTTTGGAGCTGGTCGGTGTATTTCTGCCGTTCACCGGCAAAAAAAGCCTCGTCGAGGCGGCCACCCTGCTCTGTGGTTTTAAAGTCAACAATCCAAAGATGGGTAGCGGCACGGGACAAGGGCTCTGCGCCGGCGAGAAAGACGCGGTCGGCACGAAGGGCGGGCGGGCCACCCTGTGCGTCCCCGGTGCCAAATTGCAGGGTCCGTTCGGTCCAGGCTGCCTGGTGAGGAGCAAGGAGCCAAGACCCGGTAGAATCCCCAATGGTTGCCCTGAGACCGCGAACGGCGCGGGCGGTCTCCCGTTCGCAAAGTGAGGAGGCCAGTCCTTCTGCTCGAAACGCCTGATAAATCCGGTGAGACCACTGCGGCAGGTCTGCCGAAAGGGCATCAAGAGTTTCCCCTGCCTCCAGTTTGCGAGCGATCAGATCAAGAAATCTGTGCACGACGTTGCCAAAAGCCCGAGCCGCGAAGGAGCCCTCCGGCCGCGAGAAGGGTGCAGCGCTGCGCATGCTGGAGGCGGGTGGATAGCTCAGGTGAGGGCCGTTGTCCGCGTGAAAACGCGCAAGGGGATCCCAGCCGCTGGGGAGACGCTCGATAGGCTGGCGGGCTCGGGTTGTTGAACGAAGAGGATCCTGAGTCGCCACGGCGGGGCCGTCCGCAGCTGCGGCAAGGGAGAGCGGAGGCATGAACTCGACCTCGGGAGAGGGGAAGGCCAACAGGGAACCGTCGGGTTGTGTCTGCACGATGTTGTCGGGTGAGGCTGTCGTATCTGCGTGAAAGTCTTCCAGAGCGCGTTGAAAAGCAGGCATGGCGGCGGGCCAGGCGGCACGCAACAGGCTGGCCGATACAGGGGTTTGGAGGGCGCCGGTTTTGGTGAGCTTCACGGTGCCGAAAAGGTGAAGCTCCTCCCGAGCCCGGGTACACGCTACGTAGAGCAGGCGCTTGGATTCGGCGAGTTCGCGTTCGATTTTGAGCCGGCCCAGCCACCGCCAAAGCCGGGAACCTTCCTCTCCCTTCGCAGATATCGGCGCGAGCAGAATGGATGAACCGCCGCCATCAGCGACGTCCAGCTCAAACCAGCGTAGAAGTTCCGTATCAGGGCGTCCTGAGCCGCGTTCCAGGGCAGGCACCAGGACGAGATCCCATTCCAGCCCCTTGGATTTGTGAATGGTCATTAACTCGACGACGGCAGCGGGGTCCGAGTCCTCGGCGTAGAGCTTACGAAGGCGACGTTCCAGGTTCCCCAGATCGAGGGATTGACTGGCTTCCAGATCGTGAAGCAGCAGAAGAAAGCGCCTGGCATTCGCTAGGCTGTTGGCGTCCAGGATTGCGTCGGCACCGAGTGAACGCCAGGTTCGCTCAACGTGGGTCGGGAGGGAACTCGTTCCCAGCGTGTCCAGGGCGCTTTGCAGGATGGGCCAGGCACGTTCCAGAAGGCGCTGCCCCTCCACACTGAGAGACCCGTGTCGTTGCCGCACGAGATGGGCAACTGTGGCGGTGGTTTCCGCGTCTGGGCCTTCTCCAGTGAGGGTAAGCAGATCGGCCAAACTCAGTCCGCAGACCGGCGAGCGAAGAATGGCGAGCCAGGCGACCCGGTCGCCGGGATGAAGCAGCGCGCGGGTGAGGGCCATTAGGTCGAGCACCTCGGGACGCTCGTTGAGAACCTCGACCTCTACGGCGCGAAAGCGCAGCGGACCCTTCCCGTGGTTGCGCTTGAGCTCCGTGATGGCCGGGCCAAGGTGGGCACGGTTGCGCGCGAGGACAGCGATCCGCGGGGGCCGGGAACGGGAATCGCCAGTGTTGTTTCGTTGCCAGCGCTCCAGAAATGCTTCGATAGACAGCCGCATTGACCGTGCGTCGGCTTCCGCGGCAGTTTCGCTTGAGCTTTCGCTGGAGGCAGCGGAGAAATCAGGATCGCTGATGCGGGCGTGCCAATGAAGTGCCGGCGACCCGGCCGCCGAGCGAACTGGAACGGCCGCGGTGAACGGAACCTCCACTGTTTGGATGGCGTTGCCGGCGGTTGCGGCGAGTTCCTCCGGTGGCGGCAGGATGGAGGAGAATGCGTGATTGAAGGCGTGCACAAGCTCCGCCTGCGAACGGAAGTTCGCGGTGAGCCGGAGAGCGCCCAGGGGAACGTCGCCGAGACGTTCGGCTCGCTGCGTCCGCAGGAAGCGCTCCACCCGGGCCTGGCGGAAGGCGTAGATGGACTGTTTCGGATCACCGACCAGGAAGACGGTTTGCGAGAAGCCGTCCCAGCTGCGGGTGAGCCTCTCAAATAGTTGATACTGCCCGACGGAGGTGTCCTGCATCTCGTCGACGAGCAGATGCTGAAGCCGAAGGCCAGGCTGTTGAAAATCTGCCGATGGGTTGAGATCCGCGTCCAGCAGCTGGCGGGCGGTGAGGGACAGAGAGGTGAAATCGCATACCCCATTTGCGGCAAACAGGATTTCCAACTCGACGAGAGCGCGGCGCAGCACATGGAAGGCCGCCTTAAGGACGACCCATGCGTCTTCCGAGAGGGTGGTTGCGGGAAGGTCGCGAAGACTGCACAGTGCATCGACAGAGCCGGAGCCGAGTTCGTCGGTTGCTCTCAGGCGAGCGATGAGTTGCTGCAGCTCCGGTTTAGCGGTCTTTGGCAGCTCGAAGCCGAGCAGATTGCTATTCAAACCTGCGCGCGGGGCTCCTTCCTTGGTCAGCACGAGGTTGACCAAGATGAGCCAGCGCTCATGGTCCGCGGCCTGGGTTCCGGGTGGCGCCGGCAGTCCTGCACAGGGGCCGAGTGGTGAGGGCTGGCTTCTAGAGCCAGGTTCGGCGCTCACCCGGGCGGCGAAGGCGGAAAGGTCTGCGAGCCAGCCGGCGGGTAGAGAGGCCTCCGCACGACTCAGGCCCTCGCTGACGATGAGTTCCAAGGTCTGTTCCAACTGGCGCCGGACCGGGCCGTCCAGGCGCTCTTCGGTGAGTTCGCTAGCGGCGAGCGGGACGAGTTCGCCCCACTGCTCGCGTGCCGCCAGCATGCCGGCGATCAGGGCAATGCAGTCGGCTACACGAGCATCACGGTGGAGCAGAAGGCAGCGCAGAGCTTCGTCAAGAACGGGGTCGGGGCCGCCTAGGTCGAGCAGCACCCGCTCGGCAGCCTCCTCATAGAGGAGAGAGGCGTCGTCCACGGGTTGGCGCTGGCCGACGCCACCGGCGAGCACAGGCGTGCTCCGAGCCAGCTCACCGCAGAACGAGTCAATGGTGCGGATGTTTAAATGCTGCGGGCCTTCCAGGAGATGCCAGCCCAGAGCTCGATCACGCTGCAGGACGGCTTGGGCGAGACTTCGGCTGCGATGGTCAAAGGCGCTTGCAGCCGAGCTCAAGGGGGCATCTTCGACAGCAGCGCTGAGTTGTTCAATCACACGGTTGCGCAGTTCCTGCGCGGCCTTGCGGGTGAAGGTGATCGCGAGAACCTCTGCGGGGGACGTGATCTCGCTTTCGCCGAGAAGCCGCAGAAATCTTTGGATCAGAAGGCCCGTTTTGCCGGAGCCCGCAGGCGCTTCGACGATCCATGAGCGACGGATATCCAGCGCGGCGGCGCGGGCGTTTTCGTCGGATAACACGGCGTGGACCGCTGGATAGGGCGGCGAAAGCTCGTCGGGCTGCTCAGGCTTAACGAGGTCCTGGAACAGGGGAAACTGCAAGATTTCAGCGGGCAGGGTCGTCCTCCTGCTCTGGCGAGTCGCACTCTTTGGTTGTCGTCATGAGGAGAGTTTCGGGATTGAGCCGGCAGAGCAGCCGTTGCTGACAGAACTCGCAGGTCTTTGGGTAGGATTTCGGATCGACGCTGACGACTCCGGCGGCGAATTCCTCTGCAAGCCGCATCAGCTCCGTTCGCCAGAGGCCGACCTGCTCGGCAAGGTCGGCGGCGTTCGCGCTGCCCTTTTTGGGAAAGAGCCCGGCCTCGGATTGCAGGCTGATCCAGCCCATATCCGCGCCCGCCCGGACCCTGCCAAAGGCCAGACCGCGCACCTCTTCGGGCTGAGCGAGTAGGGCATAAAGGGGCAGTTGCGGGGCTAGTGGACGTTCGCCGAGCCAGTTCTCGGCGCTTAGGGCCTGTGACGTCTTGTAGTCCACAAAGACAAGTCCGCCGTCCACCTCGTCGATGCGATCGGGGCGCACGCTGAGCTCGAGAGGACCGACGGAGATGAGCTGCTTTTCTTCCTGCTGCAGGACGGTGAAGTCGCCGCGGAGGAGTTCGGTTTCGAGCCAACGCAGCGTAAGGTGCACCAGTCGGCGTTTTGCGACGTCAAAATAGGCCTCCGTCCACCCGTCTGCATCAGGCTGAGCTCGTTTGCGAAATTCGAGGGCGGCTCCGACAGCCGTCGCGACAGCAGCATGGCGTTCGGCTGGGGAGAGCGCGCGCAGAGCACGCTGAGAACCTACTTTTTGCCAGAAGATCTCGAGCGTTTTGTGCAAATCCTGGCCAGCGTCCCGGGCGTCCCCGCCAAGATTGCGTGATTCCGGGACGGCGGCGTTCAGACGGAGGCTGGCGAAGGCGCGAAAGCCGCAGTTTGCCTGCAGCTCCAGCACGCGAGCGCCTCCGGCGATGCGGTTGGAGGGCAGGGGGGGCAAGGGGGCCTCATCGAAGGCCGTCTCCGGACTGACCGTCACAAGCGACGGCGCTGGTGGGAGCAGGGTTTCTGCTCCCACCAAAGAAAAAGAGAGTGTCCTGGCCAGTTCGGTGAGGCGCAAGGGGCCGCTCGTATCGTGATCCGCTGCGGTAAGCAGCAGCGTTGCGCAGCGAGCTGCCAAGCCGCCGAGCAAAGCTGAACTCTGCTGCTGCGCCCGGCCGGCGTCGGTACCGGGCATACCCAGGCTCTTCTGGAGCGCCCAGCCCAGGAATGGATGTGCCGATTCGGGAGCCGGCCACAGGTCGTCGGTGGCACGCAGGACGAGAGTGGCCCCGAAGAGACGGCCTTCGGTCTCGGACGGGCGAAGGATCTGCACGACAGCTCCGGGGTTGGCACCGTGCGCCTCGATCCGCTGCACCTCGGCGGTCAACAAGGTCAAAAACTCTGCGCGGTCCACGCGTTTTCCGAACAGATCGAGGGTGGTAAGCAGGTCGAGTGCGCTGTTCCAGGCCTCGTTCAGGCGGAACTCCGCAGGCGACAGGGATCGGTAACCGGGCCAGCCCGCCGTGTGCAGAAGTTTGCGGAAATGTTCCGCCCATTCGCCGTGGCTCGCGACCGAGCGTGGGTTCTTTGCCAGCAAAGTCTCCAGCGTCCGCCACTCCGGCAGGTTAAAAGCGCCCGTGTAGCTCTGGTCTTTGGCCGCGACAGTCTTCGCCGCGAACTTCAGAAAGGCTGTCAGCGTCATCTCCGGCCGAAGAAGGGCGACTTTGCGCAAGCTTTGCGTCTCAAAACGAGCTCTTTGTTCAAACGGATCGGCATGCGCGAGGTACGGGGAGAGCAGAAGGGCACCGATGTCGTCTGTGAGGAGCTCACCCTGCGTCCAGCGCAATAGTTGGAGGGCATGCGCGATCATGGTTTGCGATGCCAGCGTAGGACCGCTGCTGAAGTGCCAAGGAGTGGACGATAGGTCCTGAGCAACGGGCTCAAGTTCGGGGGCGAGAAGTTCGCGCAGCAAAGGCTCCAACTGGGCACGCTCCTTCCCCGGGTTCGGCAAAACCAGAGCAACCGGGTAAAGCGGATCCGGATTCGCCGTGAGGTGTTGACGAAGCCAGAGCACTGCCCACCGTAGTTCGGCTTGCGGATCGCCGGCAATCACACATGAGCCCTGCAGGCCTTGAGTCTCTGCCCGCCGCAAACCACCGAGGTGAACCGTTGTTCCGCTCTGTTGCAGGGCCTCCAATAGGGTGGTTTGCGCTAAGTTCCAGTGCTCAAAGGCAACGAAGTTGAGAACGGAAGGCGCGGCGAGGCGGCCGGCACGGAGGTGTTCGGTCAGAACGGAGGCGAGCAGAGCGCGTGGGAGCAGGTGGTGGGCCTGGCAGTGGGACGCGAAGACTCGGTACCAGGCCGCAAAGACGCGCGAGTCCGGGCTATCGGCAGTCGAGCCAAGGCGATCGACAGCGTGAAATGAGGCGGCCAGCGCCAGGCCGGAGGAGGCCTGGCGGGCGAGCGCCCGCAGCGTGGAAGAGGGTAGCGCTGCCAAGCCGGCGAGCGGTGCGAGCTCTGCCCAGAGGGACTCCTCCTGCAAACGGTTGAGAACGACGCGTGAGTCAATGCCTTCGAGCGTAAGGACGTTCCAAAGGGAATCCAGCCACTGCACCCAGGAAAATAGGCGAGGTGGCTCCCAGGCCCTGCGTCCCGAGGCCTGCTGACGCAGGTTGAAGTGCCGGCGCAGGTCCTCGGCGGCGGCTTGGCCGGGCACGACGACCGTTTGGCCGGATTGTAAAAGATCCAGTACAGCGTCGAGTTGGAGGGCTGTCTCCATGCTGATTTTGTTATAACGCTGCCGTTCACCTTTTGTTCGCCGGAGCAGACAAATTCCTGCTATGGTGAGCCCAGAATGGGAAATCGGCGCGAGAGACGCTCCGATTTCGAGGCGAAGGCAGTCATTTTGGGAAGCAATGTGCCGAGGCATGTGTGAGTTGAGGACAGGTCTAAGGCTGCTTTTGTCGGTGGTGGCAGTATCTGCTGTGGGCTGCCGCTCGGGTCAAGTGAGCCCGGCAGGACCGAAGTCCTCGCTGGAGTATGCCATTCGGGGCGTCGTGGAGAAAGTAGAGCCGCCGTCCGGGGGCGTGTTGTTGAAGCATGAAGCGATTCCTGGGTTCATGCCGGCTATGACTATGGAGTACCCGCTGGAGAATCCTTCGGAGCTGTCCGAGTTGCACGCCGGAGATCGCATCACGGCGACACTGCTGGCGGATCCGGGCCCAAACGGGCCGCATCACCTTCGGCTGACTGAGTTGGACGTGGTCGGGCAGGCGAAGCCGGATGAGTCGGTGCCTGCCGGGCAGTTTCACCTGCCGCAGGTGGGCGAAACCGTGCCTGATTTCGTGCTGTTGGATCAGTCGGACCGGCGCCTGCGTTTGCGGGATCTGCGCGGGAAGGTTGTAGCGATGACGTTTATTTATACGCGCTGCCCGGTGGCCGACTACTGCCCGCGAATGAGTCGGAATTTTGCGCAGATCGACCAAGCGCTGGCGGCGGACCCGGCTTTGTACGCCAAGACGCATCTGCTGTCTGTCAGTTTTGATCCGGAGTATGACACGCCGGCGGTGCTGCGTAGCTATGGTGGAGCGTATACGGGACGGTATACTCGCGAGAATTTCAGCCACTGGAGTTTTGCGGCTCCGAGTGCGAAGGAGTTGCCGGCCATGCAGCACTGGTTTGGTGTGGGGATTACACCCGTTGCGAGCGGCAATCTACAGCATTCGCTGTCAACGGTGATTATGGGGGCGGATGGGCGGGTGATCGCGTTCTATCCTACGAATGAGTGGACCGTGACCGAGGCGTTGCAGTCGATTCACGATGCCGCCGCGCGACCCTGAAGTTGTTTGCACAATGGGCTAAACATTTCAGCGGTTCTGCCGATAAAGAGTTCAGAAAGAGGAGTAATGGTCAGGTTGACGCGGGTGACGGGCATTGTGTTAATCGTGCTTGGGTTGGTGTATTTCGTGGTGACCGGATCGGCGCATCCGACGGCGCTGATTCCGAGTGCCTTTGGGCTGATCCTGCTGATCTGTGGTGTGTTGGCGAGCTCGGAAGATCCGAAACGAGTGATGTTGTGGATGCATATCGCTGTCACGGTCGGGTTGCTGGGCTTTCTGTCAACGGCCATTCGCGGAGGCAAATCCTATGCGCACGCGGCGACGCTGACGGTAGTGCAGCGGACCGCGGCGCAGGAGGAACTGATCATGGCCGCGATCTGTTTTGTGTTTACAGCGCTTTGTGTGCGCAATTTCATTGCGAACCGGCGAGCGCGGCTGGGCTGAGGTTTCGACGGGAACGGATGGGTAGACTGGGAAGATATGAGTAGTTTTGGACCCTCCCGAATGAGTGCCGGTGCGGGTGCACCGCAGATGCGTGCGGTGGATTCACCGACGCGGGGCGGCGCGCGCGCCGCCGCCGGCGAGAATGCGAAACGGCCGAAGCCGAAGCTGAAGGAGTTGTGGCCGGAGATCAAGGAACTGATTCGGCCGCGGCGGGGCATTCTGGCACTGGCGTTTTTGTTGATGATCGTGAACCGGGCGGCGTCGCTGGTGCTGCCGATCTCGTTCAAGCCGCTGATTGACCAGGTGTTCAACCACAAGCGGCTGGATCTGCTGGTGCCGATTGTGGGCGCGGTGCTGGGCGCGACGATTTTGCAGGGGCTGAGCTCCTACGCACTGACGCAGACGCTGAGCAAGTCAGGCCAGAAGCTGATTGCGGAGCTGCGGGTGAAGGTGCAGGGGCACATCGGGCGTCTGCCGGTGAGCTTTTACGACGAGAACCGGACGGGCACGCTGGTGTCGCGGATCATGAGCGACGTGGAAGGCGTGCGCAACATCATCGGCACGGGGGTTGTGGACTTTATCGGCGGGGTGTTGACGGCGCTGTTTGCCTTTGCGTACCTGCTGCACGCGAGTGTGCCGATGACGCTGCTGACCTTTGTGATCATGGTGGCATTTGCGGCGGTGGTGCAGCGGGCGTTCAAGGTGATCCGGCCGATCTTCCGGGAGCGCTCGAAGATCAACGCCGAGGTGACGGGGCGGCTGACGGAGTCGCTGGGCGGCGTGCGGGTGGTGAAGGGATACCGTGCGGAGGAGAGCGAATCGCGGGTGTTTTCAGAGGGCGTGGACCGGCTGCTGAAAAATGTGATCAGTTCACTCACGGCGCAGTCCCTGATGACGCTCTCCTCGACGGTGATTCTGGGTGTGGTGGGCGCGGTCACGATGTACATGGGCGCGCGGTTGAGTGCTGTCGGCAAGCTTTCGACGGGCGGGTACTTCAGCTACGTGATGGTGCTGGCGTTTATGACCGCGCCGATCGTGCAACTTGTGTCGATCGGGACGCAGTTGACCGAGGCGCTGGCGGGGATGGACCGCACGCGCGAGGTGCTGGGTGAAAAAGATGAAGACGCGGAGCCGGGGCGCACGGTGGAGCTGGGTGAGATTGTGGGTGAGGTCCGGTTTGACGATGTGGGCTTCAGCTATGTCGAAGGCAAGCCGGTGCTGCACGACATCAGCTTCGAAGCCAGGCCGGGTACGGTGACGGCGCTGGTAGGGTCAAGCGGGTCAGGGAAGTCGACGATCATCTCGCTGGTTTGTGCGTTCCACACGGCAAATAGCGGACGGGTGCTGGTGGATGGCGTGGACCTGGGGTCGGTTCGGCTAGGGAGCTACCGGGAACAGCTGGGCGTTGTACTGCAGGAGACGTTCTTGTTTGATGGAACGATCCGGCAGAATGTGCTGTTTTCTCGACCGGTGGCGACGGAGGCGGAGTTTCTGGAGGCTTGCCGGATTGCGCGGGTGGATGAGTTCGCGGAGCGGTTTCCGGAGGGCTTTGAGACGATCGTCGGCGAGCGTGGGGTGAAGTTGTCGGGTGGGCAGCGGCAACGGCTGTCGATTGCGCGGGCGATTTTGGCAGACCCGCGCATTTTGATCCTGGATGAGGCCACGAGTTCGCTCGATTCCGAGAGCGAGGCCATGATTCAGCATGGGTTGAACTTCCTGATGGAGGGACGGACGACCTTTGTGATTGCGCACCGGCTTTCGACGATCCGACAGGCGGACCAGATCCTGGTGATCGAGGCAGGACGCATTGCAGAACGCGGAACGCATGCGGAGCTGTATGCGATGGGCGGCCGATACCGGGACCTGTACGACCGGCAGCATGGGCTGGAGCGGAATCTATTTCTGGCCCCGGGTGAAGGGGATGTGGCGGAGATTGCGCGGGTTTAAGCCGATGTGGCTCCTTGGCGCTTTCGGAAGCTTCGGAAGCGGGTCCCGTTCAGCTGCGAGCAATGTGGTTTTGAGCTGAGAGTGAGGCGATGAGCGATGCGGGGGAGAGGCAGTTTCGGCTGCCGATTGACGGTCTTCTGCCGGAGATCGTTGCGTCGCTGCGGAACTGTCCCAATCTGGTGATTGAAGCCGCGCCAGGGGCGGGCAAGACGACGAGGGTGCCTCCGGCGCTGCTGGATCTGGTGGCTGGCGAGGTGATCGTGCTGGAGCCACGGCGGATTGCGGCGCGGTTGGCGGCGCGGCGCGTGGCGGCAGAGCTAGGCGAAGGGGTCGGCGGGACCGTCGGCTACCAGGTGCGGTTTGAAGAGGCTTCGGGGCCGACGACGCGGCTGCGCTTTGTCACTGAAGGTGTGCTGACACGGCGGTTGTTGCGCGACGCGGAGCTGCGGGGCGTGGATGCCGTGGTGCTGGATGAGTTCCATGAGCGGCACCTGGATACGGATCTGGCATTGGCTTTGTTGAAGAGGTTGCAGCAGGAGCGAAGACCGGAGCTGCGGCTGGTGGTGATGTCGGCGACGTTGGATGCGGGGCCGGTGGCGCAGTTTTTGGGCGATGGGGAACGAGTCGGCTCGGTTGAGGTATTGGCCGGCGGTGGCGACGGGGCACAAGTCGGCTCGGTTGGGAACTCCGCGTTTCCGGCGGGGGGGCAAGTCGGCTCGGTTGAGAGTTTTGGCGCGCCGGCGTCGGCTGCCTGTCCGGTGCTGCGATCGGAGGGGCGGGCGTTTCCTTTGCGGGTGGAGCATCTGCCGTACTCGCCGCAGCCGCTGGAGCAGCAGGTGCGGGCGGCGGTGGAGACGGCCCTGCGTGAGGAGCGGGATGGGCACGTGCTGGTATTTCTGCCCGGTGCGGCGGAGATCCGGCGGGCGCAGCGGGCGTGCGAGGGGATGGAGGCGCGGTTTGGGGCGGTGGTTTTGCCCCTGTATGGGGAGCTGACGCCAGCGGAGCAGGACCGGGCGGTGGGGCCTGTGCCGGGTGGTGAGCGCAAAGTGATTCTGGCGACGAACGTGGCGGAGAGTTCGGTGACAATCGAGGGCGTGCGGGCGGTGGTGGACAGCGGGCTGGCGCGGTTTGCCTCGTTTTCGCCGTGGACGGGGCTGCCGACGCTGGAGGTGCAGAGGGTGAGCCGGGCGTCGGCGACGCAGCGGGCGGGGCGCGCGGGACGGACGGGGCCGGGTCGGGTGCTGCGGCTGTATTCGGCGGAGGATTTTGGGCAAAGGCCGGAGCATGACGTGCCGGAGATCCTGCGGAGTGATCTGGCGGGGTTGTGTTTATCGCTTCGGGCGATGGGTCTGGACGGAGTGCGGGGACTCCGCTGGCTGGATCTTCCGCCTGAAGCTGCGGTGTGTGCGGCGGAAGACCTGTTGGATCGATTGGGAGCTCGAGGGGAGATCGCTGAGCGGCTCACGCGGTTTCCACTGCCGCCGCGGCTGGCGCGCATGCTGGTGGAGGCAACCGAACGCGGGGCGGGTGAAGCCGGGGTGCGGGCGGCGGCGCTGCTGGGTGCGGGGATGCGGCCGGCTCGGCAGGATCTGTTGGGTGCGCTGGATGCACCGCCGGAGCCTCGGGTTGAGCAGGGGGAGCGGCAGTTGCGGCGGCTGGTGCGGCCCGGAAAAGGTGAGCAGGGCGGAGATGAGGCGCTGTTGCTGGCGGTGTTGGCGGGGTTTCCGGACCGGGTGGCGCGGTTGCGGGCGGACCGGCAGGTGCTGCTTTCGACCGGGGTGACGGCGGAGCTGGCAGAGGAGCGGCCGGGCTATGAGTTCATGGTGGTGCTGGATGCGGAGGACCGTTCGGATCGTCCGCTGCCGGTGGTGCGGGTGACGTCGCGGATTGAGCCGGAGTGGTTGCTGGACCTTTTTCCGGAGCGGGTGCGGGAGGAGAGCGGCGCCGAGTGGAACCGGGCGGGGGAGCGGGTGGAGGCGGTGAGCAGTCTGCGGTATGACGCGCTGGTGATCGAGGAGTCGCGGCATGGGCGGCCGGAGCCGGAGGCAGCGGCGGCGCTGCTGGCGGAAAGGGCGCTGGAGAAGGGGGTGGGCGGGTTTGTGGACGAAGCAGGGATGG
>CAXSBL010000050.1:20379-22958 GCA_964235515.1 uncultured Bryocella sp. | reverse complement strand
CAGATTCCCTTCGGGAATGACAACTAAATTGCAACGGTAACGCAGTTGCTCCTCGGAATGACCAAACGGGCAGCCTGTTGTGGCTGCCCGTTTGTGGCGGTGTTCCTGCTAGAGAGACGACCTGTCTTCTGCTAGACACGGCCTGTCCTCCTGCTAGACGCGGCCGGTGAAGCTGCGGTCCTCGGTGGCGATTTTGATTTTTTCGCCTTCCTTGACGAAGAGAGGGACGCGGATGGTGGCGCCGCTTTCCATCTCCGCGGCCTTGGTGACGGAGCCGGAGGAGGTGTCGCCGCGGACCGCGGGTTCGGTGTATTTGACGACGAGTTCCACGTGCATGGGCAGCTCGAGGCCAATGGGGTTGCCGTTATATTTCTGGATCTGGACGATGAGGCCTTCGAGCATGAGTTCCGTGGCGTCGCCTACCTTGCCGGCGTCGAGCTGCAGGGTTTCAAAGCTGGATTGGTCGAGGAAGTAGGAGCCGTCGGCGTCGGAGTAGAGGTAGGAGGCGTCGACGGATTCGAGGTCGGGTTCGGCAAATTTGTCTTCGGCCTTGAAGGTCTTGTCGAGCACGGCTCCATTGAGCATATTGCGCATTTTTATGCGAACGAGGGTCTGGCCGCCGCGTGCGGTAGGCGTGGAGATGTCTTTATCGAGGCAGCGCCAGGGAATGCCCTCGTATTCAAAATAGATCTTGCGCTTGAGGTTGATGGCGTCCATCAATGCGGCCATGGTTCAGGAGTCCTTTGCTTGCTATGTGCTGGGTTGATGCGCGTTGGGTGAGCGCTGTGGTGCGCTTTCAGTGTAGGGGAATGGAGTTTGGGGTGTCTTGTGCGGAGGCGGCAGGCTGGGCGAGAAGCCTGGCATGTATAAGGCCGAGGCGGACAAGGAGGCGCAAGTGGCTGACCGCGGCTCCAACGCGATTGTTGCCGCAATCGAAGGCAACGGCGCGGAAGCCGTCAAGCCGTCAAAAGATCGGCCGCAAGATTGAGCGCCCGCACGACCGCATCCCCCCCCCCCGCAAGCTGCGCTACCGCATCGAGCGGTGCTTGGACCGGCTCAGGCAATTGCGCAGACTCGCCACCCAGTCCGCAAGTGCCGATCTGCCTTCCGGGCCAACGTCGCCCCCGCCGGCGCCTGGGGTGCACCTTGACCGATATGTGAGTTCCGCCTAGCGCCTGTTATGAAGTTGCGAGTTGGATGAGTTTGCTGGTCATGAGTATGGCAAAGGCTAGGGAGTAGATGCCTTTGAGAGTGGCAATCAGCCGCTCGTCGTCTCGGGCTAAACGACAAAAGCGTGCCGCCCAAGGTGAAGCTGCGCTCCACCGCCCAGCTTGTGACAGCAGCACGAAACCGCGCTTTGCCAACGGATGCTTGACCACTTGCAGGCCGGTACCGTGTGGCAGCGCGGCTTCTGCAGCGTTGGACTGCTGAGGCACACCGCCGTCGGTTGGCCCTTGCGCCCCCCCCCCCCTGCGTGCGCACGACCGACTGCACATCGGTCACAAGCGCCTCAAACACACCCGCATCCAGCCAGCGGCGAAACTGCTGATACACCGCAGCCCAGGGCCAAAAATCGCCCGGAACCAGTCGCTACGCGCATCCGCTGCGCCACATACCGGACAGCATGGAAGACCTACCGCAAATCGTGCGCCCGCTGCCCTGCGTCCTGACGGCACAGCAGCAGAGAGGGCAGCACAAACCACCATTCCTCCTCTTTCTCGTCCGTCACATCGGTCGGATATCCCCGGCAAACCGCACCCATGTCTCCATGCTGAAAACAAGATCCGTCACAGCAAAGAATGAAACAGGGTTACAAGTCCATAACAGGCTCTGGAGCGGTGCCGGTCGTCAAGACTTCACGCGTGCGTTATGAGTGATCGGTGAGCTTCATCTGTTGCCGTTAATGCATTGCCTTTCATCGTGGTGTCCACTGATCTGGCTTTCACGGGTTCTCGCAACTGACCGGTCAATCAGGGTTCATCTATCGCTTTTCCGGCGAGGTGCTGACGGTGAATTTTGCCGGCTGCCGCGCTGCGGGTACATACGCGATAGTGTTTGACTACGCCGCCGTTGCTGCTACACCGGACCGTCGAGTGCTTCTTATTCGCAACGGGCGCCATGGTTTTGTTCAGGGCCGGCCGGTTCCGATCCCTCGCCTTTCGAGTCGGATTGCAGTATTTACCACGTGAGAACGTCTCTCCAATGTAATGTCTAGATGTCTTCGCCGTGTCGTTACTTCCTGGCGCAAAGACAATGGTTTGCGGTTTGCCCGCATCCGGGACCGTGATTGCTACGCCGAAGATGTTGTTGGCAAAGGGAGTGAGCGACCGGGCGCTTGTAACGTGACTGCTCGCTGGGGTAGGACCGTCTGCCTCGATCAGGACAGAACTCCACGGAGGCTTGAACGAACCTTTGTGCGCGGCAATACGAAGGTCGTTCGCTCAGCGGTAGCCGGGCAACTTGATCTCGGTTCGAGATAGCGGGCCGCCCCCAAAGATAGACCTTCGAGGCGGCCCGGGAGATGTGACGACCAGCTTAGAAGGTAAAGTGGGCGGCTAGCTGGATTTCGCGCTGGGATT
>CAXSBL010000050.1:6130-20279 GCA_964235515.1 uncultured Bryocella sp. | reverse complement strand
TGACGACCAGCTTAGAAGGTAAAGTGGGCGGCTAGCTGGATTTCGCGCTGGGATTCCGCGCTGGGAGTCGAGCTGGATGCCGCTGACCTTTCGGTAATTGGGATCCGCCAAGGACGCGTCGGGATTAGTGAGTTGCGGCGTATTGGAAACGTTGAACGCATCTCCGTGGAGTTCCAGAACATAGCCCTCCGCGAGGCGCAAATTTCTTCCGCAAAGACACATCACCCGTCCTCTGGGCCGGACCGTAGAGCTTGTCGCGGCCCACCGTGCCGAGCCGCGCAAAGACGCTCTTGCGCGTCAGCGTCTTTGAGTAGGGATCGGGGATGCGGAACAGATGCTCGACCCTGGCCCGCAAGCGTGACTTGGTCCGTTCTTCCAATCTGGGCACCGCTGCTGCGCCGCCAGGGTTGAGTCGCATCTCCGATCACCCTCTCTGCGCAATGAGGTCCCCAAAGAGGTACGGTCGCCAACAAGGGCTAGCTCTACAGCGAGTTGTATGTATACAATCGCTGAATTCCAATCGGGTTAGCAATCACTGCTGAACAAAACGCGTGTATGCGCGCAGCGTATAGAGGAGGGCGTAGCTGATGAAGCTCGTTCGAACAAGACAAGGTTGCGTGAGCGCAGCTTTCGCAATTGTCATGCTGTCTGGAGCCTCCCTGATGCACGCCCAGCAGGACCAGGGTGCTGTGGGGGGCGTGGTGAAAGACGCCACAGGTGCGCTGATTGCACATGCGCAGGTGACCCTCAGCAACACCGATCAGGGCCTCACCTTGAAGACCACCACGGACGGTCATGGTGTGTACCTGTTTTCTCCCGTAAAGATCGGCGACTACCAGGTTTCCGCAACCGCTACCGGCTTCGGGACCACGCTACGGCAGGACCTGCATGTGGACGTGCAGCAGCGCCTAAATGTCGACCTGGCTCTCACGGCCGGAGCGCAAGCGGATAACATCACGGTGAGTGCGGCGGAACCCGTCTTGCAGACGGAAGAGGCGTCCGTAGGTCAGGTCTTCAGTTCCAAGAGCTTGGACGAAACTCCCCTGAATGGCCGCAACTGGTTATTCATCGCGCAGCTGGCTGCGGGAACGGCACCGCCGTCCGGGTCTCGCGGTGCCGGTTCGGGCGATTTCAGCTCTTCCGGATCGCGCTCGGACGAAAACAACTTTATTCTTGATGGAGTCGACAACAACGTAAATGTGGTCGACTTCCTTAACGGCGCGTCGTACACGGTACAGCCACCGCCGGAAGCTATGGCTGAAGTGAAAATCCAGACCAGCAGCTATAGCGCCGAGTTTGGACATTCCTCCGGCGCGGTGGTGAACGCCAGCATCAAGTCGGGCACAAACAGCTTCCACGGTGCTCTTTGGGAGTATCTGCGCAACGACGCTTTCAACACGCACCAATACTTCGATCAGCCCAACGACCGCATCCCGGAATACCGGCAGAATATCTTTGGCGGCACGCTGGGCGGCCCTCTTTTGAAGAACCACCTCTTTTTCTTCGGTGACGTGCAAGGGAATCGGGTGGTAAACGGCAACAATGAGATTCTGACCGTACCCACAGCTCTGGAACGTCAGGGCAACTTTAGTGAACTATTGGACCCTCTCCAAACCGGCGGCGCTCCCATTTACCTGTATCAGCAGCGCTCCGGAGGCGGTCCCAACCCCAAACCGCCCGGTTCAACCTTTGCCACGGCAAATGCATATCAGCAAAGCTGCAACGGACAGCTGAACGTGATATGCCCCGCGGCTGTTAATCCTATAGCTCAGAAGCTACTCAACCTGTACCCTTTGCCCAATCGCGTGAACACCTCGGGCGGCGGTTTGCTGAACAGCAATTACACGCAGCCTATCAACAACACGGATAATACGGTGCAGTGGGACGCGCGTGTCGATTACAACGCCAGCGCGGCAGATCAGGCCTTCGTACGCTACAGCTACCAGCATGAGTACAGCTTTTATCCGCCACCCCTGGGACCGATCCTGGATGGAGGTGGCTTCGGCACCGACGGCAACCAGGTAAATATTGGTGAGAACTTCGCTTTAAGCGAGACGCACGTGTTCACGCCGCGGCTGCTCAACGAGTTTCGCTTCGGCTACAACTACGGCCATTTTTACTTTACTCAGCCCAACGCGAACAACCCTGACCTGCCCGCCTCTCTGGGGCTGGGCGGCATCCCGTCCGGGCCGCTCAATGGAGGTCTGCCAAATTTTTATTTCAACGGTCAGATCAGTGGCTTCGGCGCGCCCAATTACTACCCTTCTGATGAGCACGAAAACGTCTGGCAAGCTCTGGACAACGTTTCCTTACAGCTGGGAAGTCACGCCGTCCGAACCGGTGTCAGTATTCAGCGCATCCGGTTCAGCACGCTGCAACCCCCGCAGGGGCGTGGCGACTACAACTACAACGGAAGCTACTCAAGCGCCTACGGTATTGCCAACACGGGATTCAGCGTTGCTGATTTCTTATCGGACAATCAGAACAACGGAGCGCTTACCTCTACCAACGTCGTCGATGACGTGCGTTGGGACCGAGCAGCCTACATCCAGGACGACTGGAAGGTCACGCCACGCCTTACCGTTAACGCCGGCATTCGAGCCGAAAACCAGACGCCCTACTATGAGCGCCACGGGGGACAGGCTAACTTTTATCCCACGCAGCCTGTCACTTTTGATCCGACGCAGGGACAGCAGGGACAGTCCAGGAGCGGAGGCGTATACGTCCTGCCCAGCGCGAGCCAGAACGTTGCGCTGCCAGCGGCCTTTCTCACGGCACTTACGCAGGACAACATCAGCGTCCAGTACTCTGACAACAAGTACCTCATTGACTATCCGCTGTTTAACTGGGGACCCAGGGTGGGCATCGCGTACAAGCTGGATGACCAGACCGTTCTTCGCGCCGGCTATGGTCTTTTTTATGGCGGCCTGGAGAGCGTGGGCTTTGCTCCCAATCTTGGCTTGAACTACCCTTTCACCGATGTGGTCACCCTTACAAATCCGGGCAGACTTTCCTGTATTTACAGCAATGGCTGTGAGACCGACGGGATCACGCTGGCCAATGGGTACACTACGTTTCTTGCGAATGGGGGTCTATCCAATTTCGTTGGAACACCCAATTTGAACGGTATCGCCAACAACCTGCACACGCCCTACACGCAGCAGTTCAACGTGAGTTTTCAACGGCAGCTCATCCGAAGCCTGACGGCGACCATCAGCTATGTTGGATCCTTGAGCCGGCACTCCTCGAATTTTCCAGGCATCAACAGTTCTCCGGTGCTTACGCCTTATTGCAACAGCGCTGGCCTGAATGGCGCGCCGACCAACCTGCCCTGCGGCACAGGTAACTCACAGAATCCCTTCAGCCATGTCAACGCCGGCGTGCAGTTGAATGATGGTGAGTCGGCATACCATTCTTTGCAGACCAAACTCGAAAAGCAGCTTGGTAAGAACCTCGGCTTCCTTGCGACCTACACCTGGTCGCACCAGATGACCGATGCCTACACCTCGATCGCGCAGGGGGATAACTACCAGGGGGCAGGATACACGGCCAACTATTACATTTTTGGATCGCGTCAAGGCTATGCGAACGGACCGGAGGATGTCCGTAACCGCTTCACCCTGAATGGCAACTACATTCTGCCCGTGGGCAGGGGACAACGTTTTCTGAACGGTGGAGGTATCGGCACCCAGGCTTTGGGAGGGTGGCAGGTAAGTCTGACCGAACAGATTCAGGATGGTGAACCGTTCACGGTGGGCACGGCCAATTTTGTAGGCGTCAACAATCTTGGCCAGAATGCAATTCGTATCGGCAACCCCTTTGCAGGCGGAGGTACACCCGATCCCAGTCTTAACTTTCCTGCCGGCGCTACCTGTCCCACGAAGGTGCGCACCCTTGCGGCTTGGTTCAATCCGTGCGCCTTCAAGAATCCGCTCCCGGGAACTGCCGTGACCGGCGCGATCACCACGGCTTCCCAGGCCGCCCCCTTCTTGGGAGACCACAACAACGAGATCGCAGGCCCTGGGTATAACCGGACAAATATGTCTGTCTTCAAATCATTCCCCGTCTACCGCGAATCGCAACTGCAGGTACGCGCTGATATTTTCAATGTGCTTAACTCGCCCGCGTTCGTCTTGACCGGAGGGAACGATGGCCCGAACGGCGGAGTGATCTCCCCGGGCAGTTATCGTTTTTTCCAGAACAACACACCGAACTCAAGGTTCTTCCAGTTTTCGCTCAAGTACACGTACTAACCGCGCGGAGATGAAACATTACCGAGTGCGCCCGCCTGTCTCAGGAGGTCCTTCCTTCCGTGGCAGGCGGGCGCACACAGGCCGATTCTGGGCTAAGGAACCGCTCCACCCCGGCTCCCGCACATGTTCGGCCAAGGCTGCCACCTGCTCGCGATCGTCCCCGCTCGGCCGGCGTGACAGTTAGGGTCAACAGAGGCCCGAGCGTATTGACTGCAATATGAACCTTGGATGATCTATGTTCAACACGAGCGATGCCTCACAGGCGGGTAGGGTGGCCATCATTACGGGAGCGAGCTCCGGCCTGGGAAGAGCGACGGCTCGCCGGCTTGCGGATGCGCAGATGAACTTAGTGATTACTGCGCGGCGAGCAGACAGGCTAGCAGAGCTGGCAGGCGACATCGAGGCCTCCGGTGGCACATGCCTCAGGGTGGCCGGCGATGCTGCGGACCCTCTTGTTGCTGCAGAGTGCCTCGAACTCGCAATGTCGCAGTTTGGGCGTGTGGACGTGTTGATTAACAATGCCGGCGCTGGAATGTATAAGCCATTCCTCGATTCCAGCCTCGAGGACTTCGATGGAATGATGCGCTCGAATGTTCGCAGCGGCTTTGTATTCTCCCGTTGCGTCGCGCCGCATTTTGTCGCACAGCGCTCAGGGGACATCGTCTTTGTGTCCTCTGTGGCCGGGCTCGTCGGCACATCGAACGAGTCTGTGTATTGCACAAGCAAGTTTGCCCAGGTCGGGCTGGCGCAGGCCCTTGCCGAGGAACTCCATCCTTTTGGAGTGAAAGTCTGCGTTCTCTGCCCAGGAGGCATGAAGACCGAATTTGCTCTAGGGCAGGGAAGAACACCGGAGAGCGTTGCAGATTCCACCATGATGGACCCTGAAGAAACGGCGGCAGCGGTGCTCTTTGCCTGCGCTCAACCACCCAACCTGCGCATCACGCAAATGACTGTGCGACACATGGGCCGCCAGCACAAAGGCTAAATGCGCCCCCGCAGGGGAGGCGCCTTTAGCTCTTGGGCCATGCCGTGTGCGGCTGCTAGGCAAGTCGCGGTCGCGCCGTGGCGGCCTGTGATACGAGGGTCAGCGTCGCTGGGGCAAGGCCGTCTGCGGTGGCCTGCAACACAACCTCGCCAGGTTGATCGAGCGCTTGCACATAGGCCATGGCGAGACCACAGAACAGGCTGCGGCTCCCGCTTTGCGCGGTTTCTGGCTTGTCCGCCTCGCGGCAGCTTGGGTCTCCATTACCAAATCCAATGAGGCGGCCTGCGCCCTGCAGTTTGAAGCGGACGAGGTTGGCCGCGATCGGTATTGAACGACCTTTGCTGTCCAGGGCCTCCACCTGTACGCTGACCAGGTCTTCGCGATTAGCCCGCATGGCCGGGCGATTTGGGCTGAGCTTCAGCTTGGCGGCGGGTCCTGTCGTCTCGCGGATGGATGACAAGACTACCTTGCCGCCACGGGAGCCACGCGCCTCAATCCTGCCGGGATGGTAGGGAACCTTCCATTGCACGTGGCCGTTGCGGGGCATGGCCTGTTTTCCGGCGGACTTCCCATTCACAAAGAGCTCGATCTCGTCGAGGTTGGAATAACACCAGACATCGATGTCTTGTCCCTCCTGCCCGGCCCAGTCCCAGTGAGGGAACAGGTGCACCACGGGCTCCACCTGCCAAGACGACCGGTAGAAGAAATAGCTGTCCTTTGGAAAGCCACACAGGTCGAGCATGCCCATCGGTGAGCTGATGCCGGTGTCGTCGAACGGGCTAGGCTCGCCGCGGTAGTCGAAACCTGTCCAAGCAAAGCCGCCGGCAAGGTACTCCCGTGCGTCATAAACAGACCACCAACCCTCCGCGCTCATGGTGTAGCCCGGGTAGTCGGTGTCATAGCCGGTGGCGAAGGCCTTGGCCGGATCCTTTTTGTAGATGCCGCGGGTAGTCCAGTCGCTCGCCGTTTCGGTGCCGATGGTCGGCATGGCAGGAAATTTCTTGTGGAACGCGTCGATGTTCCTGCCGGTCCCGGCCCCACCTCCGCCACCTGCGCCGGCATAGTTGAAGCCCTGCACATCGACGATGTGGGAGATGCCGCGGCCCCAACCGCCATTCATTGCGGCTGTAACCGGCCGGGTCGGGTCGAGACGGTTGGCCGTTCGCTTCATGGAGGCGACGATATGGGCACCCACCTGCGAGCCCTGGTCAGGCTCCTCATTTGCAAGCGACCAGAGGATGATGCTCGGATGATTGCGGTCGCGCTTGACCATGCGCTCCAGCTGACTTAGACCCTCGGGTGTAGAAGCCATCATCCGTGTTTCATCCATGACCAGCATACCGAGACGATCACAGGCGTCCAGAAACTCCGGAGCGGGTGGGTTGTGCGACGTGCGGCAAGCATTGGAACCGCTCGCTTTGAGCAGGGCAACCCGATCCTGCTGCAGCTGATCGGGTACGGCCGAGCCGACCCCTGCATGATCCTGATGGTTGCAGGTTCCTTTAATTTTGACCGGCTTGTCGTTGAGGAAAAATCCCCTGTCCGCGTCGAAGCGAATCGTGCGAATGCCGAAGGGGGTTTCCACCTGGTCGATGATGGCAGTGCCGGCCTGCACTGCCGTGTTCGCGCGGTACAGGTGAGGCTGCTCGCAAGACCACAGTGCCGGAGAGCGCAGGATGCCCTGGCTCAGCATGACCGCGCTCTCCCACGGGTCGATCGTTTGGGGCTCGCTCCGAAGGGTGAGAACTGAGGCACCCGACGGATCAGTGATGACCGTAGAGAGGGAGACATTTCTGGGCTGGTCCGAGTGGTTAGCGACCTCGGTTTCCACTCTCACCTGAGTTCCTGCCGCTCCAGGGATGGCAGTGACAAAGTTTCCCCATTGCGGCACATGCAGCGGGTCCGCCATTGTGAGCCAAACGTGCCGGTAGATCCCTGTGCCCTCATAAAACCACCCTTCCGAAAGGGTCGCGTCGACCCGGACCGTCAGCTGATTGGGCTTGCCAGGAACCAGGTAGTCGGTGACATCGAAGGAAAAGGGAGCGTACCCACTGAAGTTGCGGCCAAGATAGTGGTTGTTGAAGAGCACAATCGCATCGCGAAAGACGCCGTCGAACTCCAGGTGAACGCGCTTGCCTTCGGAACCGGCGGGCAACACGATCTTCCGCCGGTACCAGCCGACGCTGGTTGCCGGGAACTCCCGCCCGATCGGCTTCCGGCCCTCTCCGTAGTTTATAAGCTTCGGCTCAGAGCCTTCCATATACGTCGCGTCGCTGGTGATGAAGGGGAGTTCGACGGCCCAGTCATGCGGCAAATCCAGCACGCGCCACGAGCTGTCGTCGAAGTCCTCCTCTCCTGCCTCTGCGACAAAGCTGGCCTTGGCAAAGGTGCCCTCACGGCTTGGCGCGCCGTAGCCGAAATCGTGCGCCTGCTCGGCCGCATTGCCGAAATGGAATCGCCAATCAAAGTCCAGAAGAAGCCGTTGCCGCGAAGGCATGGACCCTCCACTAGCGGCGGCCTCCTGCGCGCTGAATTCTACTAACGGCTCCCGGAAGCCTTCAGCATGGGCCATGGCACCAGCTCCGGTCAAAGCTCCCGCTGATGCTGCTAAACCAGCCTTGATTAAGCTGCGACGAGTGTATTCAGTCATGCAGTTCTCTCCACCGCGAGCTTACGAAGCACGCCTGCGAGCGTCAAGTTGTCTCGCCCTTTTGGGCGACGGGCTCATGTGGCTTATCTTGAAGCCAGTCATGAGCAGATCACACAAGAGAAGATGAGGAAGTTCGCATGGTCCTAAGTTGACCACTGAGGACAGGGACCTCAATAGGCAGCTCAATGGAAGTGAGGTGACGCCGTCCCCGGCTGCTTGGGGATGGCGGAGGGTCACGACGACGTCTGCGAGCGAGAATGCGTCCTATGGGCTATGACAGAGACGGTCACGATTACGCACCACTTGCAGAAGCCGGAGTACCACTGGGAAATTTCAATCGAAGATCAGCCCGCGGTCATGTTGCGGGCAGACGACTTGGAGGAAGCGCTGCGCATTCTGGGTGTCTCTTCGAACCGGGAGACGGTCCAGCAGATTCAGCAGCTGCCCAATGGCGAGTCGCGCGCCGTGCAGGCGGAACTCGCTCCAAAGCTGCTGGCGGAGCTGCGGTCACTCAGCGTGAAGTAGTCCGCTGCCGCCCTAGCCGGATTCCGTGAGCGGTGATAAGCGACGGGTTTAGTGCTTTTGCAGCAGTTTGCTGATGTCGGCCTGCAGTTTTGGCAGATCGGTGCTGCCGTAGCGGCCGTAGACGGTGCCGTTGCGGTCGAGGAGGAAGGTGACGGGCAGGCCTTCGACGCCGCCGTACTGGTTGCCGAGTTTGCCGTCGCCCATGAGGACGGGGTAGTCGATCTTCATCTTGGCGACGGTCGAGATGACTTCGGGTAGGCCGTCGTCCATGGAGATACCGAGAACTTTCAGGCCTTTGGGACCATAGATCTTTTCCCACTGCATGAATTCGGGAATTTCTACCTTGCAGGGACCGCACCAGGTGGCCCAGAAGTTGAGCAGGACGACCTTTCCGCGGTAGGCACTGAGGTTTACCGGGTGTTTTTGCAAGTCGGGGCGGGTGAAGTTGGGGGCGGTGCGGGAGACGATCGAGTGGTCTTCGGGTGACTGGGCGTGTAATTGCAAACAAGGCAAGGCCAGGAGCATGGCGGTGGCAGTGAAAAGGCTGCGATGGCGTGTGGTGGGCATGGGTTTAGTTTGCTCTTTCTGTGGGGAAGCCCTCCTTCACCCAGTCGGTGCCGAAGTCCTGGGCGAGGTAGAGCACCTTGACGTCGGTGTAGCCGAGGCCGGTGAGCTGCCGGTAGGCAGGGCGAATGTTGGGGCAGCGTCCCCAGGGGCAGCAGCCGCAATAGAGCACGATTTCCGCATCTTTGGGCAGCTTCGCTACGCGGGTGCGCAGGGTGGTGAGGCCTTCCGGAGTGGCGGCGGCACCGGCGTATTGGGAGCCGGAGATGTGGGATTCGGTGAAGAGGGTGTGGGAGCCGACCTGTAGCACTACCGGCTTCTTGCCGGCGACGAGCATGGCGTTGAGTCGAGCCGGTTGGAGCAGGGCGGTTTGCGGGATGGCTACGTCGGTGGAGACGGAGGCCTGTGCCTGTGCGGTGCGCATTGCGGGCTGCGGGCCCAGCAGGGTGGCGAGGGCGAGGGCGAGGACGGGAAGGAGCCGGCGCAGGGTTCGGGGGCTGACGTTTCGGGAGGAGTCTCGCTTGGTCATGGTTGTTGGATTCGCTTTAGGGGTTGACGGACCTCAGGGGCTGAAGCCCCTTCTGTGAGGTTTGGTTGGCGACACGGCTGAAGCCGTGCCCTTCCGGCTTGAGACAGGTTTGGGGTCTGCAGCTGCAAACAGCGGGTCCTTCGCTTTGCTCAGGATGACAACTCCTGTTTGTTGCGAATCGATTTAGGTGAGGACGACGATCTTGCCGCCGGCCTTGTTTTCTTCCATGGTGCGGTGGGCTTCGACGATGTCGTCGAGGTGGAAGATTTTGCCGATAGGGACGGGGAGGGTGCCGGCGGCGACTTGCCCGAGCAGGTCGTCGAAGGGCATGGCCATGAAGTCGGTGTACTCGCCGGTGTAGACGGTGAGGCCTACGGTGGAGGGGATGGCTTCCATGGGGGCGAAGTCGTCGAAGGACCACTTGTTGCCGACGAGGCCGGTCATGCAGACGATCCCGCCTTTTCGGGCGCAGCGGAGGGAGTCCTTGACGGTGGTGACGCCGACGAGTTCGAGGACCTTGTGCGCGCCTTCGGGGAGATCTTTCCGGACGGCTGGGGCGATCTCGCCGTCGTCAATGAAGACTTTGCCGGCGCCGTTCTTTTTGAGGAGGTCTTCGCTGGCGGGGTTGCGGGTGGTGGAGGCGACGCGGGCGCCGAGATTTTTGGCGATGGCGGCGGCAGCGAGGCCGACGGAGGTGGTGCCGCCGCGGATAAGGAGGTGCTCGTCCCTTTTGAGCTGCAGGGCGCTGAAGAGGGAGCCCCAGGCGGTTTGCAGCATTTCGGGGACGGCGCCGAGGGTTTCCCACGGGAGTTTCACGGCGGTGGACTGGACCTGTTTGGCCGGAACGCAGGTGTATTCGGCGTAGCCGCCGTCGAAGTCGCGGCCCATGCCGCCCATGACGGTGGCGACGATTTGGCCGGGTTGGAACTCGCCGCCGGGGGCGGAGACGACCTCGCCTGTGGCTTCGATGCCGAGGATGCGCGGGAACTTCACGTTGGGGGAGTGGCCCTGGCGGGTGAAAAGCTCGGAGCGGTTCAGGCCGAAAGCGCGGACGCGGATGAGGACCCAGCCGGGTTGGGGCGTGGGGATGGGGAGGGTTTCGAGTTGCAGGACTTCCGGGCCGCCGGGAGCGTGCATGACGGCGGCTTTCATGGTGGGCATGGGTGGCCTTTCGGGGGTGGGGCGTTGTAGGTTCTACGTTGTAGGTTGTACGTTCTACGTCGTGGGTTCTAGGTTCTAGGTTGTACGTTGTGCGTTGTGCGTTGTAGGTTCCCATGTGTGTGGACTGTGACTTTCGAAATAAGCTTCGAAAATCTTGCCACTTAGAACGTAAAACGTAACACTTGTAACTAATCTTTTGGTGGGTTGGTGGTGCTGAAGCAGTAGCGGGCTATTTTCCAGTCGCCGGCGATGCGTTGGAAGACGAAGAGTTCCTGGTTGGCTTCGGGGCCGCTGGCGCCGGTGGCGTGGACGGTGTTGACGCCGGCGGAGTTGGTGCGGGCGAAGGCCCAGTCTGCGGCTACCTGCTGGATTTCCACGATGGTGAAGGTGACTTTGAGGGTGATGGCGGCGAAGACGGCGTTATAGGCGATGCGGAGGGCTACGGTGCCGGCGGCGGAGGGACTGCCCTGCGGCATGAAGACGCCTTCGGGGGCGTAGAGCGGGAGGACGGCGTTGGTCGAGGAGGCGTTGAGGGCGGCTTCGTATTGTTTGAGGACCTCGGCGATGGCTTGTTCGTCGGCGTGCATGCGGGCGTGGCTTCTCCGTGAGCCTGTGCGGGGCGGGGTTCTTGTTCAGTTTTGAGTTCTTGTTCAGCTATGAGTTGCGAGTGTTTGAGCTTCGAGTGTTCGTTGGTGCGGTGAGTCTAGTATGGCTTGGGTTCTTGTTCAGTTTTGAGTTGCGAGTGTTTTAGCTTTGAGTGTTTTCATGCTTCTGCGGTGAGTTCACGTGGTGCGCTAGAGGCGGCTGGCGGCGGTGAGGGCGGCAAGTTCCGCAGGGGTGAAGAGGCGGGAGCGGATGTGGAAGCGGACGCCTTCGGGGCCTTCGAGGGAAAACATGCCGCCGCGGCCGGGAACGACGTCGAGGGTAAGTTCGGTGTGCTTCCAGTATTCGAATTGCGGGCGGCTGATGAAGAACGGGGTGGGGTTTTGTTGGTCGCCGACGGTGCCCAGCTGGACGTCGTTGTCGCCGGTAAGGAACTCGGCGCGGGGGTAGCACATGGGGGAGCTGCCGTCGCAGCAGCCCCCGCTTTGGTGGAACATGAGCGGGCCGTGGGCGGCGGCGAGTTTGGCGATGAGGGCGGCGGCGGCGGGGGTTTGTTGGACTTGCGGTGGGGCTGTGGCGGGGTCGGTGGTCAATTGTGCCTCGTGGGGGCTTCGAGTGTCGGGGCGGGGTAACGCGGATTCCCTGCGGGAATGACAGCTAGAAAAGCAACGGCGAATGCGAAGGCGAGAAGCAGGTTCCCTTCGGGAATGACAGAAAGAACGGCAACGGCAAACGCAGATTCCCTTCGGGAATGACAACCAAAAGGGGGCGGGGCGGCAGGCGGAGCATCCCGTCTGCCAGCCGGGTTTAGAAGAAGCCTAGCTTGTCGGGGCTGTAGCTTACGAGGACGTTTTTGGTTTGCTGGTAGTGGTCGAGCATCATGCGGTGATTTTCTCGGCCTATGCCGGATTGCTTGTAGCCACCGAAGGCGGCGTGGGCGGGGTAGAGGTGGTAGCAGTTGGTCCAGACGCGGCCGGCTTCGATGCCTCGGCCGAAGCGGTAGGCGCGGTTCATGTCGCGGGTCCAGACGCCGGCGCCGAGGCCGTAGAGCGTGTCGTTGGCTAGCGCGAGGGCCTCGTCTTCATCCTTGAAGGTGGTGACGGAGACGACGGGGCCGAAGATTTCTTCCTGGAAGACGCGCATGCGGTTGGTGCCTTCAAAGATCGTGGGCTGCATGTAGAAGCCGCCTTTGAGCTGCTCGCCCACGTCGGCGCGGTGGCCGCCCGTGAGGATTTTTGCGCCTTCCTGTTTGCCGATGTCGATGTAGCTGAGGATCTTTTCGAGCTGTTCGCCGGACGCCTGGGCACCGATCATCGTGGATTTATCGAGCGGATTACCCTGCTTGATGGCTTCGACGCGCTTGATGGCCTTCTCCATGAAGCGGTCGTAGATCGATTGCTGCACGAGGGCGCGGGAGGGGCAGGTGCAGACCTCGCCCTGGTTGAGGGCGAACATCGCGAAGCCTTCGAGGGCCTTGTCGAAGAAGGCGTCATCTTCGCGGAGGACGTCGTCGAAGAAGATGTTGGGGCTTTTGCCGCCTAGTTCGAGCGTGACGGGGATCAGGTTCTGCGAGGCGTACTGCATGATGAGGCGGCCGGTGGTGGTTTCGCCGGTGAAGGCGATCTTCTTGATGCGGGGGCTGGAGGCGAGTGGTTTGCCGGCCTCGAGGCCGAAGCCGTTGACGATGTTGAGCACGCCGGCGGGGAGGATGTCCTCGATGAGGCCCATGAGGATGAGGATGGAGAGCGGGGTCTGTTCGGCGGGTTTGAGCACGACGCAGTTGCCGGCGGCGAGGGCGGGGGCGAGCTTCCAGGTAGCCATCAGGATGGGGAAGTTCCACGGGATGATCTGGCCGACGACGCCCAGGGGCTCGTGGTAGTGGTAGGCGACGGTGGTGTCGTCAAGCTGCGAGATGCCGCCTTCCTGGGCGCGGATGCAGCCGGCGAAGTAGCGGAAGTGATCGATGGCGAGCGGAAGATCGGCGGCCATGGTTTCGCGCAGGGGCTTGCCGTTGTCGAGGGTTTCGACCGTGGCGAGGAGTTCGAGGTTGTCTTCGAGGCGTTGGGCTATCCGATTCAGCATGTTGGCACGCTCGGCGGGGCTGGTGCGGCCCCAGGCGGCGCGGGCGGCGTGCGCGGCATCGAGGGCGGCTTCGACGTCGGCGGCCTTGGAGCGGGCAACCTGGCAGAGGAGCTCGCCGGTGACGGGGGTGATGTTGTCGAAGTACTCGCCGGAGAGCGGGGCGATCCAGCGGCCGCCGATGTAGTTGTCGTACTGCTTGCGGAGGGCGATGGGGTGTTCGCGGCTGGGAGTGAGGGCGGGGATGGTGGCCATGGGTGCGCTCCTGTGACGGCTGGTCGAGGCTGGTGCGCGCGGTTGGGGCCCGGGGAGGAGCCTGGGGCGCGGCGGGGGAATTATAGGCCTGTGCGTGGTGGGGTGTCGTTGGTGGACGTGGCGGAATGGTGCTGCCCTGCGCGGGAGGTGAATCTATGCGGTGGTCGACACTTCAAAGCTTGCCTTGGTGCTGTTTGTGGTTTCTTAAAGCTGGCAGCTCGGAGTATTTTGTCCGGTGGCTACTGACACCTGCTTTACCGTGACGCGAACATACAGACTGGCGCGGTGCACGCCATGGCCGCCTGCCGTAGCGGGATGGTACCTGTTGGAGGTCCGCCCCAGGCAAAGCTTTACCCAAAGGTGCTACCGTGGGTTCGTCCGGCACGCCAGAGTAGCTCCGTGCTGGCGAAGGCGGACGTGGAAACTCCCTACCCTCATACCCGAGGCTTAGCCGGACTCCCCGCGGGGTGCCATTTTCGACGCATCCTATAAAGAACAAGACGCGTGGGTTCTGGGAGACACGCCACCTTATCTGCTCACTGGAC
>CAXSBL010000050.1:0-6030 GCA_964235515.1 uncultured Bryocella sp. | reverse complement strand
AAAGAACAAGACGCGTGGGTTCTGGGAGACACGCCACCTTATCTGCTCACTGGACGCCTCGATACATCGCCGATCTCTGCCTGGCGAAGAAGTACGCCCACTTTCTTGAAAGGTTTTCTCCAAGTTTATGAACAAGACAATCCAGGAGGTTAGCCGAAGACTGGCTACCTTCTCAGCTCCTCTGATTTTGGCCCTCGTAGGTACGGCGACGGCGGCTGGTGCCACCTACTACGTCAGCCCCTCTGGAAGTGACGGCAACGACGGCCTGTCGCCGAACAGCTCATGGCAGACGGTTGCGAAGGTGAACGGTTCCAGTTTTCAGCCCGGCGACCAGATCCTGTTCCAGCGCGGCGGGCAATGGCATGAATCGCTGATAGCCCCTTCAAGCGGAGCGGCCGGCAATCCGATTACCTTTGCCGACTATGGCAGCGGTGCCAAGCCAAAGTTCTGGGGCAGCATTGTGCTGGATAACTCCCATTTTTATCCTGCCGGGAACGGGGTGTATATCTACACCTCAAACATTCCGCTCTATGCGGCGCTGGTGAACCACAGCTTTTTCGATGTCAGCTTAGGCCGGTACGCGGGAGATGTCCCAAATTCCTGGTCGTTTGACAATGGTCAGCTTGCCATCAACTCGCCGAACGCGGATCCCCGCACGGATGGCCTGGTATATACGGCCGTGGTCCGGGATGATGTGATTTACAGCAACTACCAGAGCCACCTCGTCTTTCAAAATCTAGTCACGGATGAGAGCGCCCGGTATGACGACAACGGCGGCTATGGCGTTCGCATCATGGGCAGCACCGACGTGCAGCTGCTGGGCTGTGAGGCTTACCACGCCGGGAAGCATCACTTCGGCGTGATCAACAGCACGCAGTTCGTTGGCCGCGACCTGACCGCTGCCTACGCCGCACCGGGACAACAGTACAGCGGCGGCGCCTCCGCCTATGTCTCCTATGGCGACAGCAGCACGGGCATGTTCTCGCAGACATCGGAGTGGCACAACATCAGCGCCAGCAACATGGGTGATGGGCAGGACAATACGGTGTACCAGGCCTTTCTGGACCACGGCAGCACGCTCAGCTCGCTGTGGGTGGATGGTCTGCAATCGTCCGGCGCCCCGGTGGTGCTTTCGAACTCGGATAACACCGCGGCGACGATGAAGATGACCGGCGGCGTTATCCAGAACGCCCGTCTGGAGCTCGACGGCGACAACCTGCTGGTGGATGGTACGGAGTTGACGGGGCCACAGGCCACGGTCGATGTGACCAGCAGCGACACGACGCTGCAGAACCTGGTGATGTACGGCACCAACCTGGGAAGTGCCTGGTACCAGACGGCGCTGCTATCCCGCGGCACGAATAACACCCTGCGCTTCAGCACGATCTCCATGGACCCTGCGGCGGGCACAAATACCGCTGTTGCACTGACGACGGCCAATGCGCGGTTCAATATGTACGGCAATGCGTTGATCGCTCCGCAGCGGGTATTTGCGCTGTGGGATTTCAACCTGGGCGCAGGTACCATTCAGCAGGCGGCCTACAACTTCTATGCTCCGAACACGACGTTTGCGTCGTTTGTCGGAGGCGCCTTCAACTGGGTGGATCTGCCGTTGCTGCAGTGGCAGACCCTGGATTTTGACAACAATTCCAAGCAGGGCAATCCGTTGTTTGTGAATGCAACCGGTGGAGATTTCCGTTTGGCACCGGGCTCCCCGTTGATCGATGCGGCTCCGCTGCCCTCGTCTCTGCTGTCTTCCATTCCCACGGATTTTGCCGGCAATGCTCGCCTGCAGGGCAACGCTTTTGATATCGGTGCCTTTGAATCCACGGGCAGCGTGGCCGTGGTGCAGGCGGTGGCCACGACGACGACGCTGAGCCAGAACAACGGCATGCTGGTGGCGCAAGTGGTCTCGAAATCCGGTTCCGGCTCGCCCAGCGGTTCTGTCAACTTCTATGACGGGACCACGCTGCTCGGTCCGGCGGTGCTTACGAACGGCACGGCAAGCCTTGTGGCCTCACTGGATACAACCAAGGCTCACACGTTAACAGCGGTTTACAGCGGGGATGCGAATTTTCTAACCAGTACATCTGCTGGGATCAACGTGAACCCGGTGGCTCCGGTAGCACCGGCCGGTCCTGTGGTGATTGTGAATCCGACAAGCAGCCAGACCGTTAGTGGCGTGCTCGCGGTTACGGCAAAGATCGGCGTCAACCTGGATGCCGCTGGATCTTTCCTGATTCTGGATGGCGGGGCGCAGGATGCTCACAGGGTCACCGGACCGCCCTATGTCTATTATGTCGATACCACGCAGCTCAGTTCCGGCACCCACACGGTTCAGGTCTGGGCGCATGACATTAACAATGGCACTTACCTTTCCAATCTGGTGACGTTCTCCGTTTCAAACTAAGTTGGCGGTGAGAGGCGGTGTCCCTTGCGAAAGCACAAAAGGGATGCCGCCTTTTTCTGTCTGCGAGTTTGCCTTGTCTGCAGCCGGAGATCGTTTTTCTGTAGCGCAGCGGTGGGCAGCCGGGCCCAAAACGGAGGCTTTCAGGGCGGGGAGGAAGATTGCGTCCTGCTGGCCTCGCTCGTGCGTAGCATAGGGTATGGAGGCTCAAATTGGGCAAGGCGCGAAGCTTGGTGGGGATAGCTGTGTTGGGGGTTGGATTGATGGTTTCAGAGGGAGCGTTGATGGACGCTGGGGCGCAGACGGCAACAACGGGGCTCGCTGCTTCAAATCCGTTCTATGCGCCGAGTTCTTTGCCGTATGGGGCGCCACCGTTTGACCGCATCAAGGATGCGGATTACCAGCCGGCGATCGAAGCGGGGATGGCAGCGCAGCGGGCGGAGATCGACGCGATTGCGAATAGCAGCGAGGCGCCCACGTTTGAGAACACGCTGGTGGCGCTGGAGCGTTCGGGGCAGTTATTGAACCGCGTCACGCTGGTGTTTGGAGCGGTGGCGCAGGCCAATACGAACCCGGTGCTCGAGAAGGTGCAGGAGGCGGAGGCGCCGAAGCTGGCGGCGCAGAATGACTACATTTACCTGAACCAGAAGCTGTTTGCGCGAGTCGAGGCGGTGTACGACAAGCGGGGGACGCTGGGGCTGGACCCGGAGAGCGAGCGGCTGCTGGATTGGGACTACCTGCAGTTCGTAAAGGCGGGCGCTAAGCTGAATGACGCGGACAAGGCGGAGCTGCGGAAGCTGAACGAAGAGGAATCAGTGCTTTCGACGGCGTTCGGAACGAAGCTGCTGGCGGCGACCAAGGCGGCGGCGTACGTGACGACGGACAAGACGAAGCTGGCAGGTTTGACGGCGGCGCAGGTGCAGGGTGCGACCGACATGGGCAAGGAGCGCAAGGTGGCGGGCTACGTGGTGCCGCTGCAGAACACGACGCAGCAGCCGGATCTGGCAGAGATGACGGACCGCTCGGCGCGGGAGGCATTGTTCAACGACGGGTGGACCCGGGCGGAGCGCGGCGGCGAGAACGATACGCGCGCCACGATCAGCCGGCTGGCGCAGGTGCGAGCGCAAAAGGCGGCGCTGCTGGGTTTCCCGAACTATGCGAGCTGGGCACTGCAGGACCAGATGGCGAAGAACCCAAAGACGGCGCTGGAGTTTATGAACGCGCTGGTGCCGGCTTCCACGGCAAAGGCACGGGGTGAGGCTGCGGATATTCAGAAATTGATTGATTCGCAGCATGGTGGATTTCAGCTGGAGCCGTGGGATTGGAATTTCTATTCCGAGCAGGTGCGCAAGGCGCGCTACGACCTGAACATGGCGGAGTTGAAGCCATACTTTGAGATCAACAAGGTGCTGCAGGACGGGCTGTTTTATGCGGCGAACCAGCTGTATGGGGTGACGTTCAAAGAGCGGCATGACATCCCGGTGTATCAGGCGGATGTGCGGACGTTTGAGTGCTTCGACCACGATGGCAAGCCGCTGGCGCTGATCTATTTCGATTACTGGAAGCGCGATAACAAGGACGGCGGCGCGTGGATGAGTAACTTCGTGACGCAGTCGACGCTGTTGAAGCAGTTACCGGTGATCTATAACGTCGGTAACTTTCAGAAACCGGCGCCAGGGCAGCCTGCGCTGATCAGCTTTGAAGATGTGGTGACGATGTTCCATGAGTTCGGCCATGGGCTGAACGGAATCTTCGCGGATACGATTTATCCGAGTTTGTCGGGAGCGAACACGGCGCGGGATTTTGTGGAGTTTCCGTCGCAGTTCAACGAGCACTGGGCTTCGGACCCGAAGGTTTTTCATCATTACGCGCTCAACTACAAGACTGGGCAGCCTATGCCTGACGAGTTATTCCAGAAGCTGAAGCGGGCAGCTACGTTCAACATGGGGTATCACTCGACCGAGGCGTTGGCCGCGCAGGAGTTAGACATGCAGTGGCACCTGCTGCCTGCGGATGCACCTTTGCAGGATGTGGACGCCTTTGAAAAGGCCGCGCTCGAGAAGACCGGGACGGCGATGAAGACGGTGCCGCCACGGTATCGGTCGAGCTACTTCCTGCATATCTGGGGTAATGGGTATGCGGCGGGGTACTACGCGTATGCGTGGGCCGAGATGCTGGATGATGACGCGTTCCAGTACTTCGAAGACCATGGCGGGCTGACGCGGGAGAATGGCGACCGGTTCCGCAAGATGATCCTTTCGCGTGGAAACACGGAGGACCTGGAGACCATGTATGAAAAGTGGCTGGGAGCGAAGCCGAATGTGGGGCCGTTGTTGAAGAGTCGTGGGCTTGCGGCGGATTCGGCGGCCAGGTGAGGATGCCGGGGCTCATTGGCAGGCAGAGCAGGTGCGAACTCGAAAGCTCGCCTGGGCTGCATCGCTTTCAGTCAAGGAGGTGAAGTTGGGTCCTGGGCGATGCCGTTGACGAAAGCAACGGCGTCGTCCAGGTTCGGAACTGACGTCTAGGTGGCTTAGCCAAGACAGGAGACAGGTTTGCCCTAAGTTAGGAGCTGCGAGTTGCTGAACTGCGACTTATTGAGCTATGAGGTTGTCTCGAGCAGGCGGCGGGCGGTGGCGGCTTTGCGGGTGATGTCGCGTGGCGGGGTGGCGGGGTCGTAGGCGATTTCTAGCATGCCGAGGACGGGGTGCTTGATGCGGGCGATGCTTTCGCGGACGATGCCCCAGTCGATGGATTTGGCGGCGTGCTTTTGGTCCCCGGAGCCTTCGCCGGGCCAGCAATGTTCATCACGGGTGCCGTTGTTGTCGTGGAGGTGGATTTCGGCGAGCCGGGTGCCGAAGATGCCGAAGGATTCGGGCAGGGCGGTCTTGAGGACGGCGTCGCCGAAGTCTTCGCGCAGCTGTTCGCGGGCTGCGCGGTTGAAATGGGGGTCGTCGGTGGCGAGCGGCGGCGCGATGTGGGCGTGGCCGGTGTCGAGGCAGAAACCGACCGTGTCGAAGTGGCCGATGCGGGCGATTTCGACGAGGTGCGCCGGGGTGGCGAGGTCGTTGTTGAGATTTTCGAGCAGGAGCTGGACGCCGAGCGGAGTGGCGAAGGCCTTCAGATGTTCGATGGCTGTGAGGGAGAGGTCGAGAGTTTCGGTGGACCAGCGGTCGTCTTTGAGGCCGAGGTGGAGAACGCAGGAGCGGAAGGGGATCTGTTCGGCGGCTTCGAACGCGCGTTTGACTTCGTCCATGGCAAGGATGCGTTCGCCCTTGGCGCGGCTGATGAGGTTGAGTGTGGGCTGGGTGTGGCGGCTCCAGCGAGACTCTTCTTCGTCGGTGAAGAGCGGCATGTGCATGGAGGCGGCGATGGGGTTGGCGCGGAACCAGTTGGCTGTTTCGCGGACGGTGCCGCGGTCGGTGTAGTCGAAGTGGTGGCGGGCGGCGAAGACCTCGATGGCTTCGGCGCCGGCGTCGCGGAGGAGATCGAGGGTGCCGGGGGTGAGACGGTCGGCGAAGAAGAGGTGGCTGGAGATGCCAAAGGCCATAGGTCTAAGGTATCGCGTTGATTGGTTGTTGGTTGTTGGTTGTTGGTTGTTGGTTGTTGGTTGTTGGTTGTTGGTT
>CAXSBL010000049.1:0-22987 GCA_964235515.1 uncultured Bryocella sp. | reverse complement strand
TCTTGTCATCCTGAACGAAGTGAAGGACCTGCTGTTCGTCCGCAGCAATTCATCGGCACAGGGAAGCACCTGCTCTTTGGTTGTCATTCCCGAAGGGAATCTGCGTTTGCGGCGTTCCCCGAACCGGGAAATCACCCGGACGCACGCCAAACTACCCCACCGGCTCCATATCCACTTCCACCTTCAAACTGCCACCCCCACCCCCCAAAATCAACCCCCGCAGCGGACTCACATCCCCATAATCCCGGCCCCAAGCCACGGTTACATGCCCGTCCGTCGGCGACACATTGTTCGTCGGGTCCATGTCGATCCACCCCGCCCCACGGCAATACGCCGACAACCACGCATGGGAAGCATCCGCCCCGATCAGCCGCGGCCGCCCCGGCGGCGGATACGTCCGCAGATACCCACTCACATACCGCGCCGCCAGGCCGATCGACCGCAGACACGCAATCTGCACATGCGCAAAATCCTGACACACGCCCCGCCGCTTCGTGAAAACCTCTTCCGTCGGCGTTCGCACATCCGTCGCCTTGGAATCAAACCGGAACTCCCGGTAAATTCGCGTCGTCAGCTCCATTAGGGCGTCGCGCATCGGACGCCCCGGCGTAAACGACTCCAGCGCATACGCCGCAAACTCCGGACGCCGCCGCACTCGCGGCGACTCGAACTGAAACTGAAACGCCGCCAAACCCTCCGGCGTGTAATCCCGCGCTAGCGGCTCGGCAGATTCTTCCCACGGCAGCGACACCGGCTTTTCCAGCACGTCTTCCACCGTCACCTCGCTGCGCGACTCCACCACCAGCTCTTTATGTGAGGCCTGCACCGTGAAAAAACACTGCGTGTTGCCGAAATAATCCACCCGTTCCGTGTAGGTCGCCGGCTTCGGTGAAATCTCCAGCGAGTTCACCAGCAGCCGGCTGCCCGCAAACGACCGCGGCTTCAAACAAGCCACATGGTCGCCGAACGAAACAGAATGCTGGTATTTGTACGTCGTACGGTGACTGATCCTGTAAAGCATCGCTGGCCTACCCCATCCTGCTCGGCAAAGTGCGCGCGTGGCTGAAATACCGGATCGAAAGATTGTTCGACCACGTAAACAGCAGCTCGGTCAGCTCTCCCAGCGAGCGGTCCAGCAGCGTAAACGGATCCTGTGCCGAAGCCTTGCCGCCGGCAGGGAACTGCAACGCCTGCAGATCGATCCCCCGTAAAGCCTCCAGCGCCCGTTGCATCTGGCCCAGCTCCTCCGCCTCACCCCGCGGCAACTTCGCATACAGGTCAACAATGTGTTCAAGCTGGAAGTGCAGCGAGCGCGGATTGGTCTCATCCATCATCAGCACATCCAGCACCGGCAGCGGCTGCAGCGTCGTGTAGTAACGCTGCCGATAGGTCATGGAGCTGTCCGCAACCTCCAGCAGCCATTGCATATACGCCCAGTTCTCCGCCTCCAGCGGCCGCGTGATCTCCCGCAGCGCCCGCGTCAGTGTGATTGCCCGCTCCATGCGCCGGCCCAGGCTCAAAAACAGCCACCCCGACCCCCGGATCAGGTTCTCCCGCTCCATCCCACTGAACGTGGACAGCAACTCCAAACCTCCGGTCAGCTTCGCCGACGCATCCGAGAGCTTCGCCTTCGGATCCAGCTGCATCGAGTCCCGCAGCTGGTTGATCAGCAGCATCATATCCGCCGAAAGCCGCTCGCGCACATTGCCGCCCGTCCGCGTCACCTGCGCCAGCGTCGCCGGCAGACTGTCCCACCGCTTCGTGTCACTCAGCAGCGAAAACATCTCCTTTTCCAGCATCGCAAATGTGGGTCTCTTCCGCTTCGGCAGCTTGCTGTTGCGCGACCCCAGGCAGCCATGCAATCGCAGCAGGCTTCCCAACTCCTCTTCGTTCGCCCGCCGCACCCGCGGCACCATCGACCGCAGAATCCGCGCCGTACCCTCTGCCCGTTCCACATACCGCCCCAGCCAGAACGTGTTGTCCGCCACCCGGCTCGGCACCACCGAAGGCACCCGCCGCAGCTTCACCGGCTGGTCCCGCGCTGGCAACAGGCTCACCGGGTCCACAGGCTTGTCGCTCAACACCCAGGCGTCCTTGCTATGGCCGCCGCGCTGCATCGACACAACCGAGCCATGCGCCTCCGCCACCCGCACCAGCCCGCCCGCAATCGCCATCCATCCCTTGCCCGTATTCAACACATAGGTCCGCAGCACCACACTGCGGGAGTTCAGGCCGCCCTGCCCACCCTCCCACACCGGGGCCGTGGAAAGCGCCACCTGCTCCTGTGCCACATACTCATGCGGCCGCGCTTTCAACCGCGCGAGAAAGGCCTCGCGCTCTTGTCCGTGGAGTTCAGCACCAAATACCGGCTCCATCCCCAGCGCCGGAAACGCCGGCTTCACCACGACCTTGTGGAGGTGCTCGACAACCCAGTCCAGCGCGCTCCGCTGCCCGCACCACCACGTCGCGACCGAAGGCAACAGCAGCTCCTGCCCCAGCAAATGCTTCGACAATCCCGGCAAAAACGGCATAATCGCGGCCGATTCGATCAGCCCGCTGCCCAGCGCATTCGCCACGCGCACATTGCCCGCGACCACCGCATCCACCAGCCCCGCCACGCCCAGCAGGGAATCGCTGCGCAGCTCCAGCGGATCACAGAAGTTGTCATCCACGCGCCGCAGAATTACATCCACCTTCTCCAGCCCGCCCACGGTCTTCAGGTAAACGCAACGGTCGCGAACCGTCAGGTCCGCACCCTCCACCAGGGTCAAATCCAGATACTTCGCCAGATAGCTGTGCTCAAAATAGGTCTCGTTGTGCGGCCCCGGCGTCAGCAGCACGACCCGTGGATCCGCGCACGCAGCAAGCCCCAGCAGCGCCTCACGCTGCGCCCGGAAGAACGGCGCCAGCCGCAGCACATTGGCTTCGTTGTACAGCTCCGGCAGCACATCGCTCACAATCAGCCGGTTTTCCAGCGCATATCCCGAGCCCGAAGGCGCCTGCGTCCGGTCCGCCAGCACCCACCAACGCCCATCCGGCGACCGCGCCAGGTCAATGGCCAGCATGTGCAGATAGCTGTGCGCCGGCACCGGCACCCCCGCCAGCGGCCGCAAAAACGCCGGGTTCGCATACAGCAGCGCCGCCGGAAACCGTCCCTCCGCCAGCAGCCGCTGCGGACCGTACAGGTCCTCCAGCAGGCAGTTCAACAGCTGAGCCCGCTGCTTCACGCCCGCTTCAATAAACCGCCACTCCTCCGCCGAAATCAGCAGCGGCACAATGTCGATCTTCCACGGCCGGTTCGCTCCCAGCGGATCACCATAGACGTTATAGGTAATCCCGTTGTCGCGAATCCGTCGTTCCGCCCGCGCCCAGCGTCCCTCGATCTCCTCAGGCCCCAGCTCCCGCAGGGCGTCCAATAGCCGGTCCCAGTGCGGCCGCGGCGTAGTGCCATCACCCGTCGATTCGTCAAAGGTCGCGCCATACAGCAGGGGAGATTGGTACAGATCGCCGGTTATCACGAGGCTCCGTCGCTCCCCGCACCGGGCTGCGCCGCCGGAGGGGGCCAGCGCATGTCCAGCGTCATCGGAAACACCGGATTCTGCTCCGCCGCCGGAATCTTAACCGCCTCCGCCACCATCGCAGCCACCTGAAATCTTTCCGAGCGCCGTTGCCGTGCCTCCTCCGCCGTCGCAGGCCGCGTCTCGTAGAGACTGCCGTCCGGCCGGCCCGCAAAGTACGTACACCGCCCCGCAACCCGGCTCTTCCACGTGTCGATCAAGTCAAACTGTAAAGGGGTGTGCACAGGAATCGTTGGATGCAGCGTCGCATTCAATCGCCGTGCACGGTACCGGATGCCCGCAATCGCCTCTCCCGGCACCCCCGTCGGCGTCAACGGCACGCGCCGCCCATTGCACGCGAGGGCATACCGCCCGTCCACCGCCAGGCCGTTCACCCGCACCTGCACCCGCTCCAGCGACGAGTCCACACTTCGCCCCGTGCCCCCCGCCGTCGTCTCCTCGGCCAGCACATTCCAGGGCTCCAGCGCCTGCCGCAGCTCCACCGTCACCCCTTCCACCTGCAGGCTCCCGATGGTCGGAAAACGAAACTCTGCCTGCAACTGAAACCAGCTGTCCTCAAACGCAAATCCCGCTCCCCGCAGCCGTCCCAACACCTCGGCGAAATCCCGCTCGACAAAGTACGGCAGCATAAACCGGTCATGCAGCGCAGACCCCCAGCGGGTAAGCCCGCCCGTGAACGGCTCTCGCCAGAACACCGCCACCAGCGCCCGCACCAGCAGGGTCTGCAGCAACCCCATGCGGAAGTGCGGCGCCATCTCGAACGCCCGCAGTTCTAGCAGCCCCGCCCGCAAACCTGTACCCTCCGGCGGGTACATTTTGTCAATGCAGAACTCCGCCCGGTGCGTATTGCCCGTCACATCCACCAGCAAATTTCGGAAAAGCCCGTCCAGCGTCGCCGGTTCGCAACCCTCGGCGGGCAGGTGGCTGAAGCTCAACTCTGCCTCGTATAGTGCATCCGTCCGAGCCTCATCGATCCGCGGATACTGGCTCGTCGGCCCCACATACATCCCCGCAAACAGGTAGGAAAGCGAAGGATGGTTCTGCCAGAACGTCAGCATCGACCGCAGCAGGTCCGGCCGCCGCAGCATAGGGCTGTCCGCCACCGTAGCCCCGCCCAGCACAATGTGGCTGCCCCCGCCCGTCGCCGTATGGCTGCCGTCGTACCCAAATTTGCCCTCGATCAACCGGAACCGGTGAGCCTCCTCCGCCAGCAGCTCGTTCAGCGCCTCCAGATCATCCCACTCGCTCGTCGGCGGCAGGTTCACCTCCAGCACGCCGGGATCCGGCGTCAGCCCGAAAGAGCGCATCCGCGGATCAAAATTCGGCGGATACCCCTCCACCCAGATCGGCAAATGAAGGTGCCGACTCGTGTCCTCCACCGCCGCCACCAAATCCAGGTAGTCCGCTAGCACCGGGACAAATGGCAGAAATACGTGCAGCCGCCCCTCACGCACCTCCACGCAAAGCGATGGCCGAATCAGCAGGGGGGCCGACTCCGGGTTCTCCGGTGCAGCCGGCAGGCTATCCGCCACCGGCTCCCTCGCAAACAGCTCCGGCCGCCTCGCCGGCCGCAAAGGCAGCCTTACCTCACCCGCCGCGTCTTTCTCATACACCAGCTCGTCCGGTGCCACCCACGGCATGGCCGGCACCGGAATCCGGTACCCGATCGGCGAGTCTCCCGGCGAAAGCACCAGCCGCTCAGGCCGCTCGAACCACAACTGACTGGACCACGCCAGGGCTCCCCCGGGCTGCCGCCGCCGCAACGGCAATACGTACCCGACCGGCTCCTCCGGCCCTTCCCCGCGCTCGAGGTTGAAAGCCGGCAGCAGGTTTTCAACGCTCACTCCCAGCCGCCGTGTCAGCGCCTCCCCAAACCGCTTCGCCTCCGCATCGCCAAACCCGTATTCCTTCGAATGCAGCGCAAATAGCGAGCCGTCCTCCCAGACCGGCACCCCATCCACCCGCGAAAGACACATGAAGGCCCACCGCGGCAGCACCTCGTTCGGGTACCACTTGCCCTGGCCCAGGTGCAGCAACCCGCCCGGCGCCGTCCGCTCCCGCAGCGCCCAGATCAACTCCAGACCGCGCGTGCGCTTCGCCGGCCCCAGCGCCTCAAAGTTCCACTGCAGGCTGTCCGGATCGTCGATCCCGACAAACGTAGGCTCGCCTCCCATCGTCAACCGCACGTCCTGCGCCCGCAGATCACGATCCACCGCATGCGCCACCGCGCGCATCCGCTCCCACTCCGCCTCGCTGTAGGGCTTCGCCAGCCGTGCCGGCTCGTTCACCCGCCGCACCGTCATGCTGTGGCTGAAGGTCACCCCCGCCGGCTCCACCGTGCCGCTGATTGGCGCAGCCTGGGCTGGCGTGGGCGCGCACGCCAGCGGAATGTGCCCCTCCGCCGTCAGCAGTCCCGAGGTCGGATCAAACCCGATCCACCCCGCCCCCGGCAGGTACACCTCCGCCCATGCGTGCAGATCCGCCGAATCCACCGCCGGGCCCGTCCTTTCCACTCCCGGCACCTCGTCCTCCGCCAACTGGACCAGGTACCCCGAAACAAACCGTGCCGCCAGCCCTACCTGCCGGCAGATCTCCACCATCAGCCACGCCGAATCCCGGCAGGATCCGCATCGCAGCCCCAGTGTCTCCTCCGGGCTTTGCACCCCGTGCTCCATCCGCACGTTGTAGCCGATCTCTGCCTGCAGCCGCTGGTTCAATCCCACCAGAAAGCTCACCACCGACTGCTTTTCCCGCGAGACCCCACCCAGAAACCCACGCAGCCCGGGCCCCGCGAATCCGGCTCCGCTACTTGGTGCCATGTACGGCGCAAGATCAGCCGCCAACTCCGCCGAGTACCGCAGCGGAAAGCTCTCAAACCCCGGCTCCACCACAAAATCAAACGGATTCTGCGGCGTCATGTCGGCCAGCAGTTCCACAGACACCCCGAACACCTCGGTCCGTTCCGCAATCGCCACCCGCGCCACGTGATTTCCCAGCGCGTCGAAACCCCACCGCAACGTGTGCTCCCTCGGCTCCACCTCCATCGCATAACTCAGCACCGGCGTACGGCAATGCGGGGCGGGGCGCAACTGTACCGTCTGCGGTCCCAGCGCGACAGCTCTCTCGTAGCGGTACTCCGTGCGGTGCGTCAGTGCGACTTGCAATCCCATACGTCCTCACGACTGCCCGCCGTCCCGTAATCCCCACGGTCGCCTGACAGGCATCTCGTTTCTTTTGTCCGGTGCATTGTCTCGTGTCGTTTCAGGCTATCCTACCCAATCCGCGCGCGATCGATCCCGTCCTTTACCGCCCATTCCCCCCTCCTTCCTGCACTCCGGCCAACCCCCAGCCGTGCGCTACACTAAACGCTCTCCGGGACCCGCCGCGCGAAATTCAAAATGCAAGGACGCCATGCTCATCCTCTCTGAGTTCGACATCCAGTTCCAGCTGCCATTCCCCACCCCCATGGTGGCCGTTCTGCATCTCCACCCTTCGCTCGAACCGCGGCTCAAATCCGGCAATGAACTCAAAATCGAGCAGCTCATCGGCGCAAACCCCGCCGACAACCAGATCGTCCCCTCTACCGACTACCTCGACGCCTTCGGTAACCGCTGCGCCCGCTTCGTCGCCCCTGCCGGACACATTCGCCTCACCGGCAATAACGTCATCGAAACCGTCGACGACAACCCCGACCCCATCTACGCCGGCGCACAACAATCGCCCATCGAAGACCTGCCCTCCGAAACCCTCCGCTTCCTTCTCCCCAGCCGCTACTGCGAAACAGACCGCTTCGGCGCCATCGCGCATGACCTCTTCGGACATTTCAGCCCTGGATGGGATCGGGCCACGGCCATCCGCGACTGGGTACACGAAAAAGTCATCTTCAACTACAACGCCGCGCGTCCCACCAAGACCGCCATGGATGTATTCACCGAGCGCATTGGCGTCTGCCGCGACTTTCAGCACCTCGCCCTCACCCTCACCCGCTGCATGAACATCCCCGCCCGCTACGTCACCGGCTACATCGGCGACATCCGCCGCCCTTTCTCCGGCCCCGGCGACTTCAGCGCCTGGTACCAGGTCTGGCTCGACGGCAAGTGGATTGACCTCGACGCCCGCCACAACTACCCGCGCCTCGGCCGCATCCTGATGGCCACCGGCCGCGACGCCGCCGATGTCGCCCTCACCACCAGCTTCGGTGCCGCCTACCTCACCTGGTTCTACGTCGAATCCAACGAGATCGACGCCGCCGGTCAGAAGATCGCACGACCCTCCACACTTCCCGTGGTGCCTGTGGCGACCAGCGACTCCAGCACTCCCACGCAAAGCAACAGCAGCCAGTTCAGCCCCAGCCAGACCCAGTCGGCAACGACGTAGCTGTCGCCCTCCAAATCTGGTTCCTGCAAGTCGGCAACCGGGCAACTGCACGTGCCCAAAAGATGGACCGAACAGCGGACGGCCTCCTGGCCGTCTCTTTCCGTGGGTGCTGGCGTCTGTGCTCATTGTCGTCCTCCTTCGCTCGCTCTGCCACTTCACGCAGATCGAATGCTTGCTCTCTATAAACGCACGAAATCCGCCTGAGCGAACGTCCTGTTTCAGGGCGAAGCATCCCCCAAAGGGCGTAGCGGTTGCCGCCTTTTCTTCGCCAATACCCCTAAACATTTCACCGATCCTGCCGATGATCTAAGTAATCCCGCTACGCACCTTGAAAGGTGTGCTTCGGGCTTGATCTCAGACCGGTCTTCGGCGCAGGCCTTCGCTCTTTGAAGCCTCCGCGGCACTGCGTCCGGGCTTACAGGGGTAAGGAGAATACGTGTCTCGATCAACAGCTTTCATTGCGCCGCACTGGTTTCGGAAAACAGCCGTAGCCCGGCGGTCCCTGCGTTTCGCCGGTGGTCTTTTCCTCTTTCTGCTCTTCGGCCTTGCAGCGGTGGGGCAGGGACCGGGCCTAACGTTTGCTTCCACCCCGGTCGGCACGGCTTCGCAGCCCGTGGCGGTCACGCTGGTGATGCGCGCCAGTGGTCGGGCCGCCAGCCCCCTCGCGCTTAGCGGTGGAATCACCGGGCTCGACTTCGCCGTCTCCGGTCCCGGCACCTGCGCCGCCGGCCTGCCTGTCAGCATCGGCCAGACCTGCACTTTGAACGTGATCTTCACGCCTTTGTACCCCGGCGTCCGGCAGGGCGCGGCTCAACTGCTCTCATCGGACGGGCAAACGGTACTAGCCAGCACGCCTCTCAGCGGCATCGGTCAGGGCGGCCTGCCTGTCCTCGTCCCCGGCACCATCAATACTGTCGCTGGCGACGGACAATGGATTTATCACGGCGATGGCGTGCTCGCGACCTCCGCCCCCGTCTTTCTTCCCAACGGCCTCGCCGTCGACGGCGCCGCCAATCTCTTCTTCTCCGACTCCAGCAATAATCGCGTCCGCCGCGTCGACGCCAAAACCGGCCTCATCTCCACCGTAGCCGGCAATGGCAACGCTGGTTACTCCGGCGATAACGGCCTCGCTACGCAAGCCGAAGTCAACAGCCCTACCGGCCTCGTCCTCGACGGCGCCGGCAACCTCTACATAGCCGATAGCGCCAATAACCTCATCCGCCGCGTCGACGCCGTCACGGGCGCAATCACCACCGTCGCGGGCACGCCCGGCACCACCGGCTACACCGGCGACGGCGGCCTCGCCGCAAACGCCACCCTCACCGGTCCGCAGGGCCTCGCGCTTACCCCGTCCGGTGACCTGCTTATCGCCGACAGCGGCAACGCCGCCGTTCGCCTCCTCACTTTCGCCTCCAAACGCATCTCCACCGTCGCGGGCACGGGCACGCAGGGCTACAACGGCGATGGCATCAGCGCCACGACCGCTCAACTCAACGAGCCCTGGGGTGTAGCCACTCGCTCCGACGGCGCGGTCGCCATCGCCGATCTCAACAATCACCGCGTCCGCCTCGTGAGCACCGCCGGCGTCATCTCCACCGTCGCCGGCACCGGGGTGCGCGGCTTCTCCGGCGACAGTTCCACCGCGGCAACCGCGCAACTCAACAGCCCCGCCGCCATCGCCTTCGATCCCGCCGGCGACCTCCTCATCGCCGACGCCGGCAACAACCGCGTGCGCGGCATCTACGGCTCTCCCGGCATTATCACCACCCTCACCGGCACTGCCAGCGAAGAGTTCGCCGGCGACGCCGGCCCCGCCGATCAGGCCAGCCTCTACGGTCCCTATGCGCTGCTCTTCGATCCGATGGGCAACATCTGGATCTCTGACATGTTCCATAACCGCGTCCGCAAAATCAGCGGTTCGTCGCTGGGAATCGCCTACAGCGCGATGCGCGTCAGCAAAAGGTCCGCACCGGTTCTGGAAACGCTCTACAACGCCGGCAACGGCAATCTCACGCTCGCCGCGCCCGTGCTCAAGGAAGCCGCCCTCGATCCCAACATCACCACCTGCAACACCGCCGCGATGTCCCCCACGCTCTTCTGCAACATGGGCGTCGAGTTCGCTCCAACCGAGGTCGGAAAGAGCATCAGCGGCTCCGTTCAGTGGCCCTCCGATGCCCCCAACGTCACACCCGTCGACAGTCTCACCGGCCAGGTGCTCAGCGTAGAGCCCACAAGCGTCGCCCTCGTCGCCAATGCCAATCCCGGCCTCCTCGGCAAGCCGCTTACCCTCACCGCCACCGTCACCAGCGCCGACACGAGCCGCTCCGGTACCGTGACCTTCGTCGAAGGTTCCAGCACCTGGTGCAACGCCGTCCCACTCGCCGCCGACGGCACTGCAGCCTGCACAATCCCCAGCCTTTCACTCGGCACCCACACCTTCACCGCCAACTACTCCGGCGATGACAACAACGCCGCCAGCAACTCGGCTCCCTACAACGAAACCATCAAACAGCAAGCCGCGCTGGCGTTCGCCGTTTCCCCGGTGCAATCAGTCGTTACCGGCACCGTCACGCTCAACCTCAGCGCTGCCGACCAAACCGGCACGCCGACCGGCACGATTGTCTTCTACGACGGCACAACCGCTCTAGCTTCCGTGACGCTTGACAGCAACGGTGCCGCCACCTGGCACACGAGCTCTCTGGCCATCGGCACGCATCTGCTCTCCGCCCAGTACTCCGGCGACGCCACCAACGTCAGCGGCACCTCCAACACCGTCGCTCAGCAGGTAACCCAGGCAAACACCTCCACAACCCTGGCCAGCTCCAATGGGAGCCCCACGGTGGGCAGCAGCATCACCTTCAACGCCGCCGTGTCCAGCACCAATGGTCCGGCTCCGACCGGGACAGTGCAGTTCACCGACGGCACCGGCCCGAACGCCGCAGCTCTTGGCAGCGTTCCGCTGACAAATACCGGCACCGCGAGCTTCTCCACGGCCGGCCTCACGCCCGGCACGCACAACATTACTGCTATCTACAGCGGCGATGCCGATAACGCTACCAGCACGTCGGCTCCCATGGTGGAGACGGTTCAGCAAATTGCCACTGTCACCACCGTCGCCACGGATGTAAATCCGCTCAATGCGAAGGCTACCCTGCACCTTTCCGCAACGGTCGCTCTCGCCCCGGGCGCCATCTCAGACGGCTCGCTAAGCGGCAGCATCAGTTTCTTTGACGGAGGAACCCAACTCGGCACGGTGGCCATTAATGCCGCTGGTAGCGCCACGCTCGCGGTGTCCACACTCAGCGTAGGCATTCACCCCATCACGGCCGCTTTCACCGGCAGCACCAACTACGCCGTCAGCACCTCGCCCGTCGTGAACCAGACCGTCCAGCTAACAGCTTCGCAGACCAGCCTTTCTTCCAGCAGCACAACAAGCCTCGCCGGCAAGTCCATCACCCTGCAGACCATCGTAACGGGCGCCACGGGTACCCCCACCGGCTCCGTAAGCTTCCATGACGGCTCTACCCAGCTCGGCATTGCCAGTCTCGACGCCAAAGGCAATGCCAGTCTCACCCTGGCCTCGCTCACGGCCGGTACCCACAACCTCACCGTCTCCTATAGCGGCGACGCCAACTTCGCTCCGTCCACCTCTGCCGCCCTGCAGCAGACCGTGCAGCTCGCGAACCCCGTTCTCACTCTCAGCACCCCGGCCAACTCCGTTCAGGTAGGTACGGCAGTCCAGTTTCCGGTAACCCTCACCAGCCCAGGCATAACTCCAACTGGGACGCTCTCCTTGCAGGAGGGAAACACCACCCTCGTCACGCTCCATCTTTCTGCGACTAGCAGCTACACCTTCTCCACCAACACTCTTTCTCTGGGTACGCATACCCTCACCTCTACCTACAGCGGAGACGCGGATAACGCCAACGCCGTGTCCTCGGCCGTCACCCTCGTCGTAGGACAGGCTCCAACCACCACCGCTCTCACCAGCTCCGTAAACCCGCTCACGCAGAGCTCCGCTCTCGCCCTCAACGTCGTGGTGAGCAGTGACAGCCCCAACCTCGGCGGCACGGTGACCTTCTTCGACGGCGCAAACCGCCTCGGCACCGCGACGCTGGCAGGGAATGGAACGGCCTCGCTCAACCTCACAACGAGCCTCAGCCTCGGCCAGCACCTGCTCACCGCCACCTATAACGGCGACGTCAACCATACGACCTCCACGTCTACGGCGCTGCCCGAGCTCGTCGTCCAGGCCATCGCCTCAGCCCTCAGTTCCAGCAGTAACCCTTCTCCCAGTGGCGGAAACATCGTCTTCACCGCATCCTTTGCTGGCAACGGCGTTTCAGCCTCCGGCACGGCGATCTTTCGTGACGGCGGAACACTCCTGGCGACCGTGCCTCTTACCCCGACTGGTACGGCTACCTATGCCACACCCGCTCTCGCCGTCGGCACACACCTGATCACGGTGACCTACAGCGGCGATTCCAACTATGCCGTCACCACCGCACAGCTCACCCAGACTGTCGTCAGTGACACCACACAGGTCATCTTGTCTGCAAGCTCCAGCTCGTCAGTCTATGGCCAGTCACTCACCTTTACGGCTTCGGTGACCAGCGATGGTGGAGCCGCTACCGGAACCGTCGCCTTCCTCGATGGCGGGGTAAATCTCGGTTCCGCGCAACTCAACGCCAACCAGGTTGCCACCTTCACCACAGATAAACTCTCCCCGGGAAACCACGCCATCACCGCGCACTACCTCGGCAATGGTTCAGCCAACGCTTCAGTCACAACGCCCTTGGCCGTCTCCGTCAAACAAACCACGTCCCTTGCCGTGGTCTCCAGCAGCAATCCCTCGCCGACCCTGAACGCCATCACCTTCACGGCTACCCTGACGGACGCAGGAGTCGCCACCGCTACCGGCCCGATTAACTTCTTCGACGGTGTCACAAACATCGGCTCGGCCGCGCTCGACGCCTCCGGCCACGCTTCGCTCTCCGTACCGCAGCTTGCCGCCGGCAACCACGTCATCACTGCGGCTTACAACGGCGACGTCGCCGATCTTCCCAGCAACTCCGCGCCACTGACAGAGCTCATCCAGTTGCGGCAGACCGCGGCAACGGTCACCGGCTCCGCGACCGACCCCGCCAATCCCCAACAGGTCACCCTAATTGCCGTTGTCAAAGGGGAGGGCAGCGTTCCTCCTTCCGGCACCGTGAGCTTCACCGCGGGCACGCTAACGCTGGGTGTCGCCACCGTGGATAAAACAGGCGTGGCTACAATCACAGTCATCTTTGAAACCACCGCGCAGCAAGTGCAGGCCAGCTACACGGGAGATGCTTCCTACGCCGCTTCCCAATCGACGGTCACTCCCATCACCGCGGGCCAGGCAGCCCAGTTCACTCTTAATCTCAGTTCGCAAAGTATGACCCTCGTGACCAAACAGCATGCCACCGTTGATCTCAACCTGGCCTCTGTCAAAGGATTCACTGACAACATCGTCCTTGGTTGCGAAGGCCTGCCCTACGCCGCCACCTGCACCTTTAGCAAGTCGCAACTAATCCTCAACGCCAACGGCTCCGTCTCGGCAACACTCGTCATCGACACCGGCAATCCACTCGGCGCAGGCTCAGCGACAACCGCCTCGCTAAACCATCCCCGGGCCACTACCTTACTCTGCTTCACACCCGCCAGCCTTCTTCTGCTCCTGTTCGGTCGTCGCACCCGAACCGCAAACCGCGGCAAGCTCTCAGCGCTGCTCCTCCTCGCCTTCACCCTCACCCTGGCCATGGGCGCCACCGGCTGCAGCGGTCTCAGCGTCAGCGGTACACCGCCTGGCACCTATAGCTTCAAGGTTGTCGGCACAGGGGAGGGCTCCGGCACCACCCAGGCGCAAACCGTCACGCTGGTGGTGACCCAGTGAGGCTCACACAACGTCTGCTCCTCTTCGCCGCGCTCCTCGTCCGCGCTCTGTTCGCAATCCAACTCCACGCACAGGCTGTACCCACGGCCTCGGGTCCAGGTAGCTACGTCGCCGTAGGCGGCGGCTTCTCCTGGTTCCAGGCTGACTATGGCCACCGCGACATCGGCGGCGGCATCCTCTACGCCGAGGTCAACCCGCAATGGCGCTTCGGCCTCGAAGGCGAAGCCCGCTTCCTCCACGCCCGCACCGCCCAAGACGTCACCGAGGCCAACTACCTCGGCGGCGTCCGGATCGCCATCCTTCGCCCCCGCAAGCTCCAGCCCTACGCCAAATTCCTCGCCGGCGTCGGCAAAATCACCTTGCCCTACGGCTATGCACACGGCTCCTTCCTCGCCTACGCTCCCGGCGCAGGTCTGGACGTCGCCCTCACCGACCGCTTGAGTATTCGCGCCCTCGACATCGAATACCAGCGCTGGCCCAGCTTCCCCTACGGTTCCCTCAGCCCCTACGGCATCAGCGCCGGGCTGCTATTTCGCCTAAACGCGGTTCGCCACTATCCATGAACATCCCGAGAAAAGATCGATTTGCTCAAACAAGCCCGGATCTGCCGCTTGCGGGGCAGCCGCTTGAGGCCTAGTCTGGCCCCATGCCGACCTCCCCAGTGCAGCCACACCTGCTTGCCCCCGATGAACTGCGCAAGATGAACGCCTACTGGAGCGCCTGCAACTACATGTCGGCCTGCATGCTCTATCTCCGGGCCAACCCACTGCTGCGCGAGCCGCTGAAACCCGAACACCTCAAGCGTCGCCTGCTCGGCCACTGGGGCACCGATCCCGGCCAGTCCTTCGTCTGGGTCCATCTCAACCGGCTCATCAAAAAGTACGACCTCAGCGTTCTCTATGTCGCCGGCCCCGGCCACGGCGCCCCGGCAACCCTCTCCAATGGCTACCTCGAAGGCCACTACTCCGAAATCTACCCAGACCGCGGCCGTGACGAGGCCGGCATGCTCCGCCTCTTCCAGATGTTCAGCTTCCCCGGTGCCCTCGGAAGCCACTGCACCCCTGAAACACCCGGCTCCATTCATGAGGGCGGGGAACTCGGTTACAGTCTCTCCCACGGCTTCGGTGCCGCCTTTGACAACCCCGATCTCATCGTCGCCGTGGTCATCGGCGACGGCGAAGCCGAAACCGGCCCGCTCGCCACCTCCTGGCACTCCAACAAATTCCTCAACGCCGCACGCGACGGCGCCGTTCTCCCCATTCTTCACCTAAACGGCTACAAGATCGCCAACCCCACCATCCTCGCCCGCCTCGAAGACGATGAACTCGAGCAACTCTTCCGCGGCTACGGCTACACGCCCTACTTCGTCGAGGGCCACGAACCCGAGCCGATGCACCAGCAGATGGCTGCGGTCATGGAGCAGTGCATCCTTGCCATCCGCGACATCCAAACCAAGGCCCGCACCGAAGGCGCCGCAAACGCAGAGCGCCCGCGCTGGCCCATGATCGTCTTGCGCTCCCCCAAGGGCTGGACCTGCCCCCAATCCGTGCACGGACACAAGCTCGAAAACTTCTGGCGCGCCCACCAGGTGCCCATCACCGATCCGCTCACCGACCCGACTTCGCTCGCTCTCGTGGAAAGCTGGCTACGCAGCTACAAGCCGGAAGAACTCTTCGACGAGCACGGCACCCTCATCCCCGAACTCCAGGAGATGGCCCCGGAAGGCAACCGCCGCATCAGCGCCAATCCCCATGCCAACGGCGGTTATCTCACCGTGCCGCTCGATCTCCCACCTTTCAAGAACTATGGCATCGAGATCGAAGCACCCGCCGCGAAGTACGAATCCCCCACAGGCACCCTCGCCAAATTCCTGCGCGACGTCATGAGCCGCAACATGAAAAACTTCCGCGTCTTCGGCCCCGACGAGACCGCCTCCAATAAGCTCGAGGAAATCTACGAAGCCTCGAAAAAAACCTGGCTCGAACTCGAGCTCCCAGAAGACCTAGACGGCACCGAAATCTCCCGCGACGGCCGCGTCATGGAAATGCTCTCCGAGCACACCCTCGAAGGCTGGCTCGAGGGCTACACCCTCACCGGCCGTCACGGCCTCATCAACTCCTACGAAGCCTTCATCCACATCATCGATTCCATGTTCAACCAGCACGCCAAATGGCTGGAAAAATCTAAGAAAGAGGTCGGCTGGCGCGCTCCCGTTCCCTCGCTGAACATTCTCATCAGCTCGCTCGTCTGGCGTCAGGATCACAACGGCTTCTCCCACCAGGATCCCGGCTTCCTCGATATCGTCACCAACAAAAGTCCCGAAATCACGCGCATCTATCTGCCGCCCGATGCCAATTGCCTTCTCTCGGTAGCCGATCACTGCCTCCGCTCCCGCGACTACATCAATGTGATCGTCTCTGACAAGCAACCGCACCTCGTCTTCCTGGACATGGAAGAAGCCGTCAAGCACTGCATCAAAGGCATCGGCATTTGGGACTTCGCCTCCACGGATAAGTGCGTCGATCCAGACGTCGTCATGGCCTGTGCCGGGGATATCCCCACCATGGAAGCCGTCGCCGCCGTCGCCATCCTCAAAGACTGGTTTCCCGAGCTCAAAATTCGCTTTGTCAACGTGGTCGATCTCTTTAAACTCCTTCCCGAAACCGCGCATCCGCACGGCCTCTCCGACGCCGACTTTGACTCGCTCTTCACCGTCGATAAGCCCGTCATCTTCAACTTCCACGCTTACCCCACCCTCATCCACAAGCTCTGCTACAAACGCCGCAATCACCAACGCATGCACGTTCACGGCTACCGCGAAAAGGGCAACATCGATACGCCGATGGAACTCGCCATCCTGAATAAGATCGATCGCTACCATCTCTGCATGGATGTCATCGAACGCGTCCCTCATCTCCAGCGCATCGGCGCGCACGTGCAGGAGTGGCTCCGCGATCAGGTCATCGAAAGCCTCGACTTCGCTTACGGCGAAGGCATCGACCGCCCCGAAATCGCCCACTGGACCTGGCCCGGCAACAAGCCGGAGGTCCAAGGGGGTCAAAGCTCTACGAGCCCGCGCGAGTAGCCATGCCAGACGCAGGTGTCGTTCTTGCCCTCAACAGCGGCTCCTCGTCGCTTAAACTCGGCTGCTACCAACCCTCCCCGGCAAATCCTGGGGAGCAACAACTTATCCTCACCGGGGCGGCCGAAGGCATCGGCCGCCCTGAAGGCAAGCTCATCCTCCGCGCCGCCAACGGCACGGCACTCCTCGACCAATTGCACCTCTGCGAGTCACAGGACGAGGCCCTCGATCGCCTCAACGCCGCCCTCGCGCGACACCTGCCCGCACCGATTGCAGCCATCGGTCACCGCATTGTGCACGGCGGTCCGGAACTTCGCGAGCACCAGCGCATCACGCCCGCCGTACTCGACGAACTCAAGGCCGCCGAAGACCTCGCCCCCCTTCACATTCCACAAGCGCTCAAACTGATCAAAAAGGCCGAGCAGCTCTATCCCGGCATCCCGCAGTTCGCCTGCTTTGACACCACCTTTCACCGCACCATGCCGCCCGTCGCCACACATCTACCCATCCCACGGCGCTTCTTCGCCCAGGGTGTACAGCGCTACGGCTTCCACGGCCTCTCCTGCGAATCCGTTATGCGCCGCTTAAACAAAGAAGGCGCCCAGCAGCCCGCCCGCGTGGTCATCGCGCACCTCGGTAACGGCTCCAGCGTGACAGCGGTTGAAAACGGAAAATCCATCGACACCTCCATGGGCCTAAGCCCCACCGGCGGTATCCCCATGAGCAGCCGCTCCGGCGACCTCGACCCCGGCGTCCTCCTTTACCTGCTCCGCACCCAAAAACTCACCCCCGAAGCTCTCGAGCACCTCCTCGATCACGACTCCGGGCTCGCCGGTCTCTCCGGCGGCGAAAGCGACATGCAGCAGCTCCTGAAACGGGTCGCCTCGAACGATCCCGTAGCCACCCTGGCCGTCGATGCCTTCACCACCGGCGTCCTCAAAGCCATCGGCGCCTACACGGCCCTGCTCGGCGGCCTCGACCTGCTCGTCTTTACCGGCGGCATCGGCGAACACAGCGAGGATATCCGCAACCGTGTCCTCGGTCGCCTGTCTCAGGGCACCGGCGGCCCGCCCCCCACACGCGTGCTGCCCGCGCAGGAAGAGCTCGAAATCGCCTATCACTGCCGGCAGCTCCTCGGCACCTGAAATTAGATAGCTGTAACTGTCAGTCGGCCTTCTTTGCTTGTCATTCCCGAAGGAAATCTGCGTTTCTGGCGCTGCCAACAGCGAAGCAAGCCTTTCGCCCCAGGCACACAAAAACCATTTCTGTCGCAAATTGGGTCACCTCCCCTTTTATTCCCCTGCAATCTGTCCCGTTCGGGGGAGGGAGCCGGCCGTCACAGGCCGGTAAAATGAAGCGAAGGGTTCGGCATCAACGCACGCCCCCACAGGAACCTGCAAGCCCCATGAAGCCGCCCATCGGATTCGTCATCGTCACCTACAACCGGCCGGAGCAGACCATCCATCTCTGCCGGCGCCTCAACGACATGTTCGGCGCCCCCCCCATCGTCATCCATCACGATTACGGCCAATGCGACCTCGACCGCTCCGCCCTGCCCGGCAACGTGAGCTTCGTCGAAAAGTGGCGCGGCACCGGCTGGGGCTCCCTCGCGGTCGTCGACGCCCAGCTCTCCGCCATCCGCCAGCTCTACGACACCGCCGACCCCGACTGGTTCGTCCCCCTGAGCACCTTCGACTACCCCATCCAGACCGCCGACCGCATCCTTGAGGACCTGCGCACCGCCGACGTCGACGCCTTCTTCGATCTGCGCCCCGTCCATGATCTCGGCCAGCGCTACGTCAATGAAGGTCTCGGCGAACTCGCCTTCAACCACCCCCGCTACTCCCAAGGCGCCTTCAACCGCTACGTCGCGCTCCCGGTCATCAGCGTAAAAATGGCCCGCCGTATCCGTCAGCCCAACGAGGCCTGGGTCTGGAAGAACAAAACCCTGATCCGCCGCTTCACCCCGTTTGACGGCACGCTGCAATGCTATGGTGGCGACTCCTGGTTCACCGCCAACCGCCGCATCGCCCGCTTCATCCTCGAGGAAACACCCCTCTGGGGGCGCCTTCACAAACATTTCGAAAATCGCTCGATCCCCGAAGAGGCCTTCTACCATACCCTCCTCGGCAATACGCCCGGCTTCCGCCTCTCGCCGGAAAACCTCCGCTACACCGATTGGAAGGGCTGTTACGCCCATCCGCGCACCCTGGGCCGAGAGGACTTCCCGCGCTTACTCGCCTCGCCCAAGCACTTCGCCCGCAAGTTCGCCTGGGATCCCGACATCCTTCATGAACTAGACACAGCGATCGCGGGTAAGCTGGTCACCGCTTAACCTGAAAAGCTCCGCCACCCTGGTCATCACCAGGCTCCACCCGCTAAGCGGTGCAGCCCACCACGGCCCGCGCCGGGCAGGACAAGTACGCCGCCGTCCTCCGGGAGGTGGCGCAGACATCTGATCCGCACGGGAAATTTTTCAAGGAGTACCCCCCATCTCTCTCGCCGGGGCAGGTCTCTGAACTGTGAACACCTTGTTAAAAAAGTCTTCTGAAAACCTCTTATCAAACCGCAACTTCCTGCGTCAGGCTCCCGTCTTAAACGCAAGGTTCGATCAGAGACAAGGATCACAATGGCGCTTAAATGGATGTATCGGTCGGTTACCCTGCTGTTCATCCTTTCCCTTGGGTTGTGCCTCGAACGCCGGGCCTACGCCTACACCGACCCAGGTTCCTGCCTGCTGCTCTTTCAAAGTCTGGGCGCGGTCGCCTCGGGCGCGCTCTTCTACTTCCGCCGGAGCGTGAAACGCATCTTCACGCGATCCGAATCCAAGAAGCCCCTCCCCACTCAAGTCATGGCGTCCCGGGCGGACTCTTAAATCGGAGTCCCTATGCACACCGATCTGTACCCGCCGGCCGCTCCTCGTACCTTTCGCGACCCCGCCGGCAGCGTTGAACTCAGATCCGATGGCGCCTACCGCTTCGTCCAACCCGCCTTTGAGGCCGAGTTACTCGAATTCCTGACCTCACCCCTGGCCACTAGCCTTGTCGCCGAAGGGCGCCTCGTCTCCAGCGAGGTCCTCACCCTCAGCCAGGCCGGCGCCAGGATCCCGTCCGAGCCCACAGACCGCGAACCGCTCGTTCTGCGCCACCCACTCATCGCCTTTCCGTCCTACCCCTGGGAGTGGTCGCCGGCCCTCTGGCTCGCCGCCGCCGAACTCACCCTCACCCTCTGCCGCGACCTCCTCGCCGACGGCTGGATCCTCAAGGACGCCACGCCGCTCAACATCCTCTTTCGCGGCACGCAGCCCGTCTTCGTCGACGTCCTCTCCGTCGCTCGCCTCGATCCCAGCCAGCCCATCTGGTTTGCCTATGGCCAGTTCATCCGCACCTTCCTATTGCCGGTGATCGCCAACACGCACCTTGGCTGGCCCCTGCGCACCGCCATCCTCCGCCGCGACGGCCCTGAGCCCGAAGATCTCTACCCCCTGTTGTCCTGGGCCGCGCGCCTGCGTCCGCCAGCGCTCTCCGCCATCACGCTTCCGGCGCTGCTTGGCCGCCTGCGCCCCTCCGCCGCAGGGCAGGGGACCGCACCCACCCGCCGCGAAAGCGACCCTGAGCTCGTAGACCACATCCTCCGCAAAACCCTGCGCAGCCTCACTCGCCAGATGCGCCGTGCCGTTCCCCCGCCGCGTCCCTCGCGGTGGACCGCCTACACCGGCACCGCCACGCACTACACCGAGGCCGACCACGCCGCCAAGCAGGCCTTCGTCTCCGCCGCCCTCGCCCGCAGCCGCCCCACACGCGTCCTGGACGTCGGCTGCAATAGCGGCGTCTACTCCGACCTCGCCGCCGATGCCGGTGCCGAGGTCATCGCCATTGACACCGACCAGCACACCGTGGACGCGCTCTGCCGCCGCCTCGCCGGTACCGGCAAATCAATCCTCCCGCTCGTCGCCGACCTCGCCAACCCCACCCCCGCCGCCGGCTGGCGCAATCGGGAGAGCCGCGGTTTTCTCGACCGCTGCAAGGGCCAGTTCGACGCCGTCCTGATGCTCGCCGTCCTCCACCACCTGCTTCTGCACGATCAGGTGCCGCTCGCCGAGATCGCCGAACTCTGCGCCTCGCTCACCACCGCCACGCTCGTCCTGGAATGGGTGCCGCCCACCGACACGATGTTCCGCGGGCTCGTCCGTGGACGCGACGCCGTCTTCGCTGGCATCACCGAAAACAACTTCCGCGCCACCTTCTCCGCGCACTTCCACACCGTCGCCGAGCAGTCACTCGCCAACGGCCGCATCATCTTCAACTTCGAACGCCGCGCCAGCATCGCCTACCGCGAGAGCCCGGAGGCGTGAAGGCAATCCTCTCCAAAGCCGCCGTCGCCTTCGCGATCGCCAACCTCTACCTCCTGTACCTCACAGGACCCTTGGTCTCGCCGAGCCACCAGTTGATCTTTCACCTGCCGGGCTCCGCGAACACGCTCTTCGCCGCAGCGATCCTTGACCTCCTCGCTCTCAGTCTTCTGCTCACGCTGCTCCTGTTCTGGACGCAGGCGCACCCGCGCAGCCGGCTTCTGCTCTGGGCCGTGCTCCTCCTGCCGCTCCCGGCGGTCGTACTAGCCACCGTGGCCACCTTCTCCGGTCGTCCAGCGAACGTCTGGCTGTTGACGGCCTTCATCTTCTTGTCCGCCGCGGCCTTTTCCTTCACACTCGCCCGCCTTGGTGCGCTGGCACCGCTTTTGCGCCGCTCGGAACCCGCGCTCACCACATGTTTCACCCTCGTCTCCTTCGCCGGCCTGCTCCTCTTCGGCCAACTACTCTGCAACGGCTGGGCAGCCCGCCATCTCAACCCACGGTTCCTCGCCCGCGCGCCAGGCCCAACCGGAACCGGCAACGCCGCCCAACAGCAAAGCCAACCCCGCCTCGTTTGGGTCATCTTGGACGAGCTCTCCTATCGCCAGATCTTCACCGACCGCCAACCCGGTCTAGCCCTGCCCAACTTCGACCGCCTCGCCATCGGCTCCACCGTCCTTACCGATACCCAAGCCGCCGCCGACTACACCCGCATCGCCGTTCCGTCCCTGCTCACCGGCCTTCCGCTCACCTCCACCGCGCCCACCGCGAACGGCCAGCAGCTACTCCTCCACGTGCGCGATGCTCGCCATTGGCAGCGATTCGATCCGGGCAATACAGTCTTCTCCGACATCGCAAAAACAGGTTTGCCGACCGGCGTAGCCGGATGGTACGAACCCTATTGCCGCCTCCTTCCGCAGATCCTCAACCGCTGCTTCTGGACCTACCGCGACGATCTTCCTAAAGGCCTCTCCGCCAACGCCTCGCTCGCCACCAACGCACTTGCCCCGCTGCGCACCGTCGCAGAAACCGTCCGCCTCCTCGGAAACCTGGTGCGGCCGGCGCCACCGTCGGACGAAGCCGGCCAACTCGACGTCGCACGCCACGCCGCCGACTACCGCGACCTCTACGCCGCCGGCGACCGCCTGCTTCACGCGCAACCTGCCGGCCTCCTTCTGCTCCACATGCCCATCCCGCACCCCTGGGGCTTCTACGACCGCCGCAATGCCAGCTTTCCCCCGCACCGCACCTCGTACCTGGACAATCTCGTCCTCGCCGATCTCTACCTCGGCCACCTCCGTCAGCTCATGGAAGCCGACGGCACCTGGGACCGCAGCACGCTGATCCTCATGGGTGATCATGGTTGGCGCACCGCTGCCGTCTGGCGTCCATCCAGCTTCTGGACCGCAGAAGAGGAGCGTGCCAGCCACGGCGGCACCCTCGCCGACCGCCCGGCGGTCTTCATCAAACTTCCCGGCCAGCGAACCCCCGCGCGCCTCGACGCCCCTTTCGCCGCCTACCGCACCCGCGCCCTCATCGACGGCATCATCTCAGGCAAGTTGCACACTCCGGACGATCTCAGGCGGTGGCTCGAAGCCGCTCAGCGATAGCGATCCGATCTGGCACGATCGATCCAAACCGATCCATCTGCATCTCGAACGCAGCGAAGAACCCGCTTC
>CAXSBL010000048.1:8908-24864 GCA_964235515.1 uncultured Bryocella sp. | reverse complement strand
AGCAGGCCTAGATAGCGGCAAGTAGAAGTCTTGTCCCCGTTCCCCCTTCAAAGCCAGGGCGTCGCAGGGACTGGCACCCGCGTCCAGCCAAACCTAGAATCCGGCCGGCCGCGCCTTTTGTACGCCAAACGCTGCTTCCAGGGCCATCCCCGCCTGCACGATCGTTCCCTCGTCAAACAGCTTGCCCACCAAGGTGACACCGTAGGGCACACGGCGCGGCGGATTGAACTTCGGCAGGGGCCTGGTTGGATCGGGCGCCCAGTCGCTGCGGGCTTCGTTAATTTCGACGAAGCCGGCCCGCAGCGTCAGTGACGGGTGGCCCGTGAAGTTGGTGATCACCAGGAACTCATCGCGCAACGAGGGCACCAGCAGCAGGTCTACCTCACCCATCACGCGCCGCATCTCCCCGGCGACCATCCGCCGCATGCGGTCAGCCTGTACGAAGTCGACGGCGCTCAGAAAACGGGACTGCCGGAAGGTGTTTGGCCAAGCATCCGGTACCTGCATCTTCAGGCTATCGATGCGGTGATCCAGCGTGATCTGCTCGAAGGCCGCTGCCGCTTCAGCAAAAAGGATGATGTTCAGCGAATCGTAGGGCCAGTCCGGCAGCGAAACCTCAACCGGCGTCATGCCCAAGCTGCGAACGACGTCGAGAGCATGGCGATCGACGTCGGTGGCGGGGGTTTCGTGCATCCACTTCGGAAAGTAACCCACCTTGAGCCCGGCGACGCTCGCTTTGGCCTCAAAGCGCAGCGGCCGGGAGACGCTGGCGGTGTCGCCGGGGTCGAAGCCGGAGATCGCATGGAGCACCAGGATCGTGTCCTCGACGCCACGCGCCATGGCGCCCAGCTTGTCGCAGGTCCAGCTCAGCGTCATGGCGCCGGTGCGCGGCACACGGCCGTAGGTGGGGCGCAGGCCTTCGACGCCGCAGCGCATGGAAGGCGACACGATTGAGCCCTGCGTCTCCGACCCGATGGCAAAGCCGACCAGGCCCGCCGCCACCGCGGCTCCCGGCCCCGCGCTGGACCCGGAAGAGCCTTCCTCCAGTACCCATGGATTTTTCGTCTCGCCGCCGAACCACACATCGTTGAGCGCCAGCGCGCCCAGACTGAGCTTGGCCACCAGAACGGCGCCAGCTTCATTCAGCATGCGGGTCACGGCGGCGTCTTTGGCCGGAACACGATCGCGGAACGGCTCCGCACCCCATGTGGTCGGGATGCCGGCGGTATCGAGCAGGTCCTTGGCACCCCACGGCATGCCGTGCAGCGGACCACGGTAGTGGCCGGCGGCGATCTCCGCATCCGCCGCGCGCGCCTGGCCCAGCGCATGCTCTTCCGTGAGCGTGATCACACAATTCAGCGTCGGATTGAAGCGTTTCAGGCGTGACAAATAGATCCGCGTCAGGCGTTCGGAGGTGATCTTCCGCGTGCGGAGCCAACCCGCAAGCTGCACTACCGTGCTGAAGGCGATGTCCTCGTCCTTTGTTGGCAAGGGGCCAGGATCGGGCAGGCTGGGCTCGAAGTTCACCTCCCCGGACGGCTGGGTCTGACTAGCAGCCTGGTCCACCGGCGTCATCTCCGGGTTCCACACGGTGGCGGGTGCGACGTCGTAGCCTGGCTCCAGCTTGCGCGGCCCGGTGCGCCGCTCATAGACGGGCGCCATGGCCTGCGCCCAGTTCCCTGCCGCCTCGGCCAGATGCGCTTCGCTGTCCGTCACGCGCACCAGCTTTTCCGCCTCACGAAAGGTCTCCACCGAGACCGCAGGCCCCGCGGCCGGGGCAGTGCCAAAGGCCGGCGGAGCTCCGGGTGTCGCCGGCACCTGCTCCCGGGCCGCGGCGACCTCGCCTCCACCGGCGATGGCCGTTGCCACCGCTCCCATCGATGCCTTTACCAGAAACTCCCTGCGCGTTTTGGCCACAAAGTCCTCCTGCTTCTTCCCAGATGTCCCAACGTGTTCTTGAACGTGTGTCCTTGAACGTAACAGGAGGTGGACCGGCACGGGATAGCGGTAAGCAGTGCGGCGCTGATACCCTCGACAGATCGGAAAGATACGACAGAGACGACCATGCCGGTAGCCACACTCACCCTGGAGATCGCCATCGAGCACGCACAGTCGCTCAAGGACAGGCGGCAAGCGGTGCGTTCGCTGAAGGACAAGCTCCGCCACGGCTTCAATATTTCCGTGGCCGAGCTGGATGAAACAGTTGTCTGGAATCGCGCCACGATCGGGGTGGCAGCCATCTCCGGCTCCGCGGCGTACCTCGCCGGGCAGCTGCGGGAGGTGGAAGCCGCGGCCCGTCGCATCGCCAACGGGCTTGGCTGCGACATTCTGGACAGCTTCATCGAAGCGGATGTCATTCTGCCGGAGTGAACCGCAGCGAAACGACACGTTGTCACCGGTGGAGCGGGCAGCGTTCGCCTCATCGCGAGCCAGAAAATGCTAACCTAAGCTGTTAGCGACATGCCTGAACAAAGAGCCCGCACCTACCACCGAAACCGAGTCGCCAGTACCTTTGGGGAAGAGATCACCGCCATGCTGGAGGGTGAACTGTCCGACCCGCGCATTGCCCCCTGCTACGTGACCGAGGTCATCCTCACGCCTGGCGGCAAGAGCTGCCGCGTCCTGATCGCCGTGCAGGGTGGCGAGGAAGCCGAAGCGGAGACCCTGGATGGGCTAACGGCGGCGCGCGCCTACATCCGTACCGAGATCCGGGACCGCATGGGCGTTCGCCATGTCCCGGAGCTCACCTTTGTGATCGACCGCTCCGAACGCCTCGGCGCCCGCATGGACGAGCTGCTCGGCCGCATTCAGAAGCGCAAGGAAAAGCTGCAGCGCAAGGTAGACCGCCAGACTCCCCCGGCGACTCCGGAAGCCGCGGCGACCGCGACCAGTCCGGCTAATCCAGCTAATCCGGCCAGTCCAGCGACCCCGGAAAGGGCGAGCTGACGCGACCCATGGCCACTTCCTCTGTTTCCAGCCACCGCGACAGCGCCATAGCGGCGATTCTCGAGGTGTTTCGCGCTCATAACCATTTTCTGATCACCTCGCACGCGCGGCCGGATGGCGACGCGATCGGTTCCTCGCTCGCGGCGATGTACCTGCTGCAGACCATGGGCAAGCAGGCCGTTGTGGCGCTGGCCGACCCGGTGCCCCGCTCCTTTGCCGGCCTGCCGGGGGCCAACCGCATTGTGCAGACCCAGCCTGTGATGGCCGCCGAGGTCGCCCTGGTGCTTGAATGTGACTCCGTGGCCCGCACCGGCTATGACCATCTCGCTGCCCCGGTCACGGTCAATATCGACCACCACCGCAGTGGCGCTCACTTCGCCACGGTGAACTGGATTGATCCCTCCGCGGCCGCTGTCGGCGCCATGCTGTATGAGCTGGCGGTCGCCGCCGGGGTCGCCATCTCACCCCACTTTGCCACCTGCCTTTACGCGGCTTTACTCACCGATACCGTTCGTTTCACCGCCCCTTCCCTGACCGCTGAAACGTTTGCCCTCGCTCACCAGCTCGTGAGCCTCGGGGCCGACGCGGCAGGGGTGGCCGAAGCCGTGTACCACTCCGTTCGCCCTGCCCGCCTGCGCGTTCTGGCCGTTGCGCTCACTCACCTGAAGATCGAAGGCCCCATCGCCTGGAGCGCCGTCACCCTCGGCGAGATCCAGGCCGCGGAGGCCGAGGTGGAGGACTGCGAAGACATCGTCAACCACGTCATCGGGATCGAAGGCGTGTGCGCCGGAGCCTTTCTTCGCGAGACGGCCGACGGCCGCTACCGTGTGAGTCTGCGCAGCAAGGGCCGGGTTGACGTGGCCGAGGTCGCGGAACGTCTGGGGGGTGGCGGACATCAAAATGCCAGCGGTTGCACGATTGCGGGTCGCCTGCCCGAAATCACGGCGCAACTCAGCACAACGTTGGCCTCGGCGTGCGCCAAGGCCGGGGTATCGGCCTTCCCCGAACGGCAGGGTGGCTGAGGTGACCGGCTCTGGTAGGCTGGGTCGCTCGGGACCTCCTCCCTGTTCCGCTCTCGATCTTTGAGGAACTAACGGCACTTTGACGCCTTTCTCCCAATCCGCCATCGTGATGCCGGTCCCGGTTCGGGAACGGTCCGGCCTGCTGCCGGGCTGGTTGCGCGAACTGCGCCGCACGGAAAGCGTTTGCGCGTTGCTGGAGTTTGCGGTCCTCCTCGTTGTCGCGGCCTACTTTCTGCTCTTCGGCCTGGTGCCCTACTTCGGCGGCGATCGCCTGGGTCTCGTCGGCGCCGATGAGCCCCGTTACGCCCAGATCGCCCGCGAGATGCTCGCCGCCCACTCCTCGGATTGCCATGAAGTGCACGCCCGCGTGACCCCGCACAGCCTGCGTCCCCGCGATCTGCATGCCTCCTATGAGTGCCTGGTCGGCGGTACCGTGACGCCGATCCTGTATGGCCAGCCGTGGCTGGAAAAGCCGGCTCTTTACTACTGGCGCGCCATGGGTTTCTTTAAGGAGTTCGGCGTCTCCGACTGGTCGGCGCGCCTGCCTTCGGCCAGCGGTGCCGGATTTCTGATCCTGCTTGCGTTTTTGCACCTGCGCCGTTTCCGCCCCGGAGGGCATCTCGACGCTGCGCTCATCATGGCGTCCTCGGTGGCCATCGTCGGTTTCGCCCGCGGCGCTTCCACGGATATGCAGCTCGCGGCGCCGTTCTGCGTGGGCATGCTCGGCTGGTACGCCTGGTATGAGACCGGCAAGAAGTTCTGGCTGTTCGATCTCTATTTCTTCGGGGCCTTTGCGACCCTCGCCAAAGGACCAGTCGCGCCCTTCATGGCGCTGGCGATCATCATTGCATTTCTCGGCCTGCGCAAAGAATGGTCCGCGCTGCGCCGCACCATCTGGCTGCCGGGCATTCTGCTCTACCTGGCAATGGTGTTGCCCTGGTATATCGCGGTACAGCGCCGCAACCCCAGCTTCTTTCGTGAATTTTTCCTTGATCACAACGTAAAACGTTTCACCACTAACCTCTACCAGCACCACCAGCCCCCGTACTTTTACGGGATTGTTCTTGTGCTCGGCATGATGCCCTGGACGGCTCTCGCCATTCGCGCGCTCTGGGATGCGGTGCTCGCTTCCGTTGCCGAATGGAAGGCGCGCCGCCAGCCGCGACGCTACATCGGCCATACCCGCGCCGGCGATGCCTTTCCCGAGTTCCTCGTGCTCTGGGCGGCCTTCCCCATCGTCTTCTTCTCGTTCTCCGGCTCCAAGCTACCCGGCTACATCCTGCCGTCCATTCCGCCCCTGGCCATCCTCACGGGCGACTGGCTCTTTCGGGTGCGCCGTCGCGGGCTCTCCGGCGGCCTTCTCTACACACATGCCCTAATGACGGGGTTTCTTACCTTTGTGCTGCTGCTCTGCCCGCAGTACATGGTGTATGAGCGCATTGTTCCGGCGGCAAAGACCTTTGCCTGGACCGCTGCCGTCGGCATCTTGTCTACAGCCGCCGTGATCGCCGTCGTTCGTCTGTTTGGTGTGCGGCATCTGCGCACGGTCACGCTCGTCCCTCTTGCCTTCTGCCTCTTCTTTCTTCTCGGGATCAATGGAAACCTGCTGGACCTCAACTACTCCGCCCGGCCGCTGGCACGGGAGATCGCCGCTACCGCCCCGCGTGTGAAAGAGGTTGCCACGCTGGACGTTCGCCGTGATCTTCGCTACGGCGTTGCTTTCTACCGGAACCAGGAAGTTGCGCAATACCGTGAGGACGGCGTCCCGGAGGAAGAACACGTTCTGATGATTCCGACGCGCGAGTCGCAGCTGCTGCCTTCGCTTCTCCCGCATCGTGTTTACCAGCAGCTCTTCCTTTATCCGACGCAGGGCCTGTCCGTCTACCGGGTGCTGCCGCGAACCGTGCCCTCCGTGCAACCGGTGCCGAATCCTGATACCCAACCCAGTCCGCCATCCGACGTTTCCCCGGATGCCGAGCCTGATCCCGAGCCCTAGATCCCGAGCCCTAGATTCCTGCCCAACGTCGTCGCCCTGCGTACAACGTCTTTGGCCGTTCCCCACTTCGCGAGGCATTCACGCAGATGGCATCACCCGCCCGGCAACTCGAGATCCTTGACCTCCGCCACTTCTCCGGGCCGGCGTTGCGTCCGCTGCTGGAAGAGGAAGCCTCAATCTGGGAACGCCGTCTGTCCTGGGACTATCGCCAGTCCATCGCACTGCTGCAGGAGTACCTCGACAACCGCTCGCTCACCGGCTACGTTGCGCAGCGCGCCGGCCGGGTCACGGGCTACGTCTTCGGGGTCTGCGAAGCGAGCAAGGCCGTTTTGGGCGACGTGTACGCCTTTGGCGAAGCCGAGCAACGCACCAATCCCGTCTGCGCGCAGCTGCTTGAACACATGCTCGAAACCATGCAGGCGACGCCCGGCATCGACCGCATCGAGTCGCAGCTGCTGCTGTTTCCCGACGGTGCCCTCGCCGCCCAGTTCCGCTCCTATGACATGCAGGCCTTTCCGCGCCATTACATGATGTGCGACCTGAAAGCCGCCCGCGCCCAGGGTCTGCTGCCGCCGTCAGATGCCATGCCCGTTACGGCCGCCGGCTCCTTTCCAGAGCGCTGGCAGCCGGAGTGGTATGACGCCGTGGCCGCGCTGATCTATGAGGCCTACACCGGGCATCCGGACAGCGAAATCAACGACCAGTACCGCACGCTCACCGGCGCCAAACGATTTCTGCACAACATCGTGCACTTTCCCGGCTGCGGCGTCTTTGACCCCGCCCACTCCTGGATCCTGCGTAATCCTCGGACGAACGAACTGCTGGGCACCATTCTCTGTTCCCGCGTGCAGGGTCGCGCCGTTCACATTACTCAGCTGTGCCTCAGCCAGGGGCAGCGCGGCCGCGGATTTGGGGCTCTCCTGCTCGCCCACTGTCTCGGTCAGCTGGAGCAGGCGGGCATCGTGACCGTATCGCTCACCGTGACCGAAAGTAATACGCGGGCGCGACGTTTATATGAACACCACGGCTTCAAAACGCAGCACCGCTTCGAAGCCTGGGTCTGGAACAAAAACGGTGTGCATGGCAACCACTAACCCTGTCACCATCCCCTGCGAAACTGTCATCCCGTAGGGAACTGCTTTTGGCGCTTACGACAGGGCTAGGCACCACTACTCCACGTGGTAGTTCGGCGCCTCACGCGTAATCACCACGTCATGCACATGACTCTCCCGCAGACCCGCGCCGGAGATGCGAATGAACCGGCTGTTCGTCTTGAGCTCCTCAATTGTCCCGCAGCCCAGGTAGCCCATGCCGGAGCGCAGACCACCCACCAGCTGAAACACCATGTTCTGCAGAGGTCCGCGATGCGGCACGCGCCCCTCGATGCCCTCGGGAACGAACTTAGCCAGACGATTGCCGCCGGCGTTCTCCGGCTTGGTCAGGTCCAGCCGCTCCGTCATGTCGCCGGTCAGGTCTTCCCGGCTCTGGAAGTACCGCTCGCCCGAGCCCTGCGCCATTGCACTCAGCGAACCCATGCCGCGGTAGGCCTTGAAGGAGCGGCCCTGGTACAGGATCGTCTCGCCCGGAGACTCATCCACGCCCGCAAACAGCGACCCCATCATGCAGACATCCGCACCCGCCGCGATCGCCTTTGTGATATCGCCGGAATACTTGATGCCGCCATCCGCGATGACGGAGATGCCGCGCTCCCGGCCCGCGCGCGCGGCCTCGGCGATGGCCGTGATCTGCGGCATGCCGGCGCCGGTCACCATACGCGTCGTGCAGATCGAGCCAGGCCCGATACCCACCTTCACCGCGTCCGCGCCGGCATCCATCAGCGCCAGTGCGCCCTCGTAGGTGGCGACGTTGCCGGCCAGCAGATCCACATCCGGAAAACGCTCCTTGCACTCCCGCACCGCTTCAAGCACCCGCGACGAGTGCCCATGTGCGGAATCGATCGCCAGCGCGTCCACGCGGCTTTCAATCAGCGCGGCGGCCCGTTCCAGAAAGTCACCGGTCGCGCCGATCGCGCCCGCCACCCGCAGGCGGCCCTGCTCATCTTTGCAGGCGTTCGGATACTTCAGCTTTTTCTGAATGTCCTTGACGGTGATCAGGCCTTTTAGCTCATAGGCATCATTGACGACCAGCAGCTTCTCCACGCGATGTTCATGCAGGATCAGCTCGGCCTCCTCCAGCGTGGTTCCCACCGGCACCGTGATCAGGTTGGACTTGGTCATCACGTCCGCGATGGGAATGTCCGTTTTTGACACAAAGCGGAGATCCCGGTTGGTCAAAATGCCGACCAGCTTGCCGGCTTTGGTGACGGGGACGCCGCTGATCTTGTAGCGCCGCATCACCTCCAGCGCCTCGGCGATTAGCCGTTCCGGCTCAATGGTGACCGGATCGACGATCATGCCGCTCTCGGAGCGCTTGACCTTGTCGATCTCACCGGCCTGCGCCTCGATCGTCAGATTCCGGTGCACCACACCCAGACCGCCCTGCTGCGCCATGGCGATCGCCATGCGGCTTTCGGTTACCGTGTCCATGGCGGCGGACATCAGGGGTGTAGCCAGCGTGATTCGCCGGGTCAGCCGCGTTTGTGTGCTCACCTGCGTCGGCACCACCTCGGAGAACGCAGGTATCAGGAGGACATCGTCAAAGGTGAGGGCTTCGGGCAGAGGGCTGCTGATCATACGCTTCCCAGCATTCTAGAGCAGTTCCCCTGATACCGTGGCATCGGAAGGTATGGAGGATGCCTCCTTTCCTGGAGGAAGAGGCTTGAGCAGCCTTTGTTCGCTCTACACCTTCAGGAGAACTGCTCTAGTCCTCCCCAAAGGTTGCAGGGTGAGTCCCTTCCGTGCATTGCGATCCAACGCGGGGAAAAGCACAATGGGGTACTCGGCCCTGCACGGTATTGCGAGCCGGCACGAAGGAGTTTTGAGCCATGTTGTCGCAAGTGCACACCATCGACGTCGTTGACGCCGGAGCCGGCGTGGCTCCGCGCCTCGCGCCGGCACCCGCCCCCTGCCACTCCTGCCGCGACGACGCGGCCGGCTTCCCTATCGAGCTGACCATGGCCTTTCAGCCCATCGTAGACGTCGAGTCCCGCAAGGTATACGCCTATGAGGCGCTGGTCCGCGGCGCCGATGGCGCCTCCGCCGGCGAGGTGCTTGCCCTTGTCACCCCCGAAAACCGGTACACCTTCGACCAGCTCTGCCGCGTAAAGGCCATAGAAATGGCAGCGCAGCTCGGGGTGGCCACCCAGGGAGCCAAACTGGCGGTGAATTTCATGCCCGGCGCCGTCTATAGCCCCGCCGCCTGCATCCGGCGCACCCTGGCCGCCGCCCGCGAGCATAGTTTTCCGCTCGACCACATCATCTTCGAACTCATGGAGAACGAGGAGATTGACACCGCCCACCTGCAGAGCATCGCCAGGGAGTACGCCCGCCACAACTTCACCCTCGCTTTGGACGATTTCGGTGCCGGCTACTCAGGGCTGAACCTGCTGGCGACCCTGGACGGCATTGGGCTCGTCAAGCTGGACGGCACCCTGGTCCGTGCCGCCGGCAGGCAGTCCCGCGCCGCCGCTATCGTCAGATCCACTGCGGCGTTGTGCGCGGAACTCGGCATTCTGCTCCTGGGCGAATGCGTTGAAACAGCCGAGGAGTACGAAATTCTGCGAAGCTGCGGTGTGCACCTTATGCAGGGCTACCTTTTTGCCAAGCCAGCCGTAGCTACACTTCCGGAGGTGCATTGGCCAGACGATTTAGTGACCTAAAGCCAGCGGCATAGAGCCGGCAACCGCCATTCCTTGCCATAGGTCGCTAGTGAAACGAGGGTAACTCGCCGCATTCCGCACAGCTCGGTTCAAAGGACGCGGACTCCGTGTCCACGTCGGGTACCCGCGCCGGGAAGCTGCCTCCAGGTACCGCCGGCACGGTCTCAGCCACGGCTTTGCCTCTGAAGTAGCCTTCTGACTCATCTCGCGCCGTCTCCTCGAAGCTCCACGTACGTCCGCTCGTCGTAAGAGGTGTAGGCTCGCCAGCCTCCATACGCTGCAAGGCCGCTATGTTCAGCTCGGGCGCATCCTTGGGCACGGCAAACCTGCCGCGGCCCAGGTACGCCACCAGAACCACCGCCGCGAATTGTGGAGAAAGCACGGCGATCGGAGCGCCGTAGGGCTTCAGCATACTTTCCGTAACCCCCTCCACTTCGATCGAACGCGGCAGCACCCCGGGCACCTGACGGATCTGAAAGACCTGAAAACCTGTCTCCGGGTGCTTGCTTGCATACCGGCTCAGGCTATGAGCGACGGCTTTGGGCGTCGTCAGGCCTAAGTCCGCCACGTAGTTGCGGCGAATCGCATGCGGATACAGCTGGTTGATGGTCAACCGTACAAAATCCGCACAGTTGCGAAACGCGCCGTTGAAATGCGTTACGTTTGGCCGGTCGTTGAACATAGCGATGATCCGCGCATCCTGATCCGCCGTGGTGTTCACCTGAAAGCCATAGATGGTCCGATCAAAGGCCGAGCCGATCAGTTCATACCATTTCCCTGGCGGGATGCCGCCCGTCTCCGTGTCCGGCGCAATCGACTCCAGGTGCTCGCGCCGGTAGAGGTCCCGCAGGCGCAAGGCCGTCAGGCGATCCATGCTCGTGGGGATATCCCGCGCGTTTTCCACGCCGTACAGGTACGGCACCAGCGGCACGGCCAACCAGTCCAGCGTGCCTATACCGTTGTAGCGGCTGATCACCACGCCCGTCTCGCCCGGTCCGCACGCCCGCAGATGAACCGGCGTGTCCGCACAGATACCGTCGAAGTAAAGCGCCGAATGGCCGGTGGGATTGATGGCTCCGATCCTGCCGAACGGCTGCTCCAGGAGAACGGCCACCGAGGCGTGCGCAAAGGAGCCACCCAGCAAAATCAGACAAAATACCACGCTCGCCAATGAACCGAATCCCAGCTTACCGACGCGCGTGACGCTACCCGAACTCCGAATTGTTTCTCTTCTTCTCACGGTTACTCTAAGGTCACGCCGTGCTCATGACGACCTGTCTACAACTACCTGTCTACAACTATTCGATGCGGCAATTCCACGGAAGTTTTTCACCGGCGCTGCTGCTAAATGATGCTCGAGCTCCCGAAGTTTTGCCGGATAATCACCGTTGATGACGTCATCCAACTCCACCGTCTTAAAGACCGTAACGCTGGCCGTCACAGGGGCCAGCGGATCGCTTTGCGCGGTTGCCATGCTGCGGGCGCTGGAGGCGGACGAGCGGGTCGGCCGGGTACACCTTGTCACCTCCCCGAGCGCCCTGCGCGTCCTTGCTGAAGAACTTGAGATCAACGGCCGCGCCGGGCTGGTCGAAAAACTGCTGGGTCACGCCTCCGCCAAGGTCGTCACCGAAGCGCATGAAAATATCGGCGCGGCCATCGCGAGTGGCTCCTACCCGGTCGACGCCATGCTCGTGCTCCCCTGCTCCATGGGCACCCTGGCCGCCGTCGCCCATGGTCTTGCCGCAAATCTGACCGAGCGCGCCGCGGACGTATGCCTGAAAGAGCGGCGTCCGCTGGTGCTCTGCGTTCGCGAAACGCCCCTAAACCTGATCCACCTGCGGAACATGGCCGCCGTCACCGAAGCCGGCGCCACCGTATTTCCCGTCATTCCCGCCTTCTACAGCGGCCCGCAGACGGTGTCAGAGGTCGTTGGGACCTACGTGAGCCGGGTGCTGCAACACATCGGCCTGCCGCAGCCCGGCGCCTTCCAGTGGGGCGTGACCGCCGAGTAGGGGCCGCGGTGCGCCAAGCCAGGCATCCCCCATCATCAGAGTTCTGCAGCGAATCAGGGAATTTCGGACCAGTACGCTCCCCCGCTGGGACCGGAAGGGAGCAGGGCGTTTCCGCTGCACTAACGGTGCATGTTCGCCAGCGTCCGCACGCTACCCCCGGGCGCAGGATTGGACTTCAGGAAGTCCGCAACCGCTGGGGCCACGCGCGCCGCGCAGAGCGATGGCTCCACATGCCCGCAACCTTCGACAATGTCCAATTCCGACCGAGGGTCGAGCGCATGCATTTTCTGTCCTACGTCCAGAGGGATCAGGTGGTCGGTACTGCCCCACACGATCAGAAAGGGCTCCGGCAACGTCGGCAGGACGTTCTCCAGGGTTGGGATCGAGCGCATGGACGCCATGTTCTTGCCGACAACCTCACTCGTCTCCGCCAGATTTCGGACAGCTGCCCGGCGTATGTACTCCGGCAGCGGCTTGGCCTCCGGCTCCAGCCGCGACCAGAGCTCCTGCACCTGCTCCGGGGTCTGCGGCTGAAAGATGCTGAAGGAGTAGCTTGGCTTGAAGTTCAATCCCGCGCTGTCAAAGACCACCACCCGGTCCGTAATTTCGGGGTGCGTGTGCGCGAGGTCAAGCGCAATCCAGCCCCCCATCGACCAGCCGCCGACATCCGTTTTCTGCAGACCCAGCGACTGAATGAAGTCGTAAACGAACTTGCTTTCACCCGCAATCGAATAGTCGCCACCGGCCGGCTTCGGGGACCGCCCGTACCCAAGCAGGTCCGGCGCATAGACGTGGAAGCCGGCCCGTTTCAGCCGCTTCAGCATGGGCGCCCAGCTCTCGTCCCGGTCGCCCAGCCCATGGATCAAAACGACGGGAACGCCGCCGCCGGGTACGCTGGATTCGCCCTCGTAGTAATGAACGCGGCCTTCGGGCGTCAGCACGTAGTTGCTTTGCACGTGCGCTAGGAACAGGCTCGCATGGGTGGCCTGCCGCTCCAGCCAGAATGGATTGCGGAGGAGGATGATCACTCCCACCAAGATCAGCACCACCAAAACTAGAAACAATCGGCCCAACGCTCTCATGCAGCGATCTATTCCCTTCTGCCCGGGCCCTCCCGGGCGTGCTGCTGTGTTGCGCTTCCTGCCAGTTGAGCCCCTGGTTGATCTGGCTCTCGCCGGTACCCGTGGTGTCTAGCGGAGCGGTTTGCCGTACTCCTCGCCAAAGATCGTATGCGCCAGATCGAAGCGCCCGCCGTCGAACTTGTCCGTCCCCTGAAGGTGTCCGATAGCGAGCAGCGCCACCACGCGGTAGCTCAGGGGTAGCCGCAGCATCTCGCAGACCTTCTGTTGCTCGAATCCCTCCAGAGGCGCCGTGTCATAACCTAAAACCTCTGCCATCAGCATCATAGACGTGTACGCCAACATCACCTGCCGGGTAAGCCAGCCGGTCATCTGTTCCTCCGTAAAAGAGGAAAGGTATGCGGGCACGCTTTCCGCCGCCTGTGCGGCATAGCTTTCCGGCATGCCCGCGGCCCGCCCCATGCGCAGCATCTCGTCCAGGTCGCGCCGCCACGCATCGCGGTCGCCGCAGGCCACGATGACGGCTGAAGCCTCCTCCACCTTGGCCTGGTTGTAGCTTGCGGTCCTCAGTCGCCGTTTGCCCTCGGGGTGCTGCACCACTACAAATCGCCAGGGTTGCAGGTTGTAGCCGCTGGGCGCCTGCAGACCTGCATCGAGAATCTGGCGGAGATCGCTCGCCTGCAATGGTTCACCGTTAAAGCTCGGCGTCGAGCGCCGCTCCCGAATCGCCTGCGCCAAGGATTTCGTTACGGTCGCCATCGATTACCTCGCCCTGCTGCCAGCACACCGCTCCGCAGCCCCATGACTGGATGGTATCCGTTGCCACCCTTTGAACCCATCCTGAGAGAGGTCATTTGGAAATCGGTCATTTGGAATGGGGTCATTTGGCCCCGCCGACCTCCGCCATCGGGCGGTCGGAGATCACCGGATTGGATCCCGGCGTCTCGGAGATGACCCAGAGATTGTCAAAGCCTGTGCGCAACTCCGGATGGGCCCGTAGCAGAGCGTTCCCGGCGGCGGCGCCGCGCACGGCGGCGGCCTGGGCGTCGTTGCCTCCCTCGCCCCGCAGATGCACCAGCAAATTCAGCTGCTTGCCATCGGACGAGCTGTCGCTGTTCAGCCCCGTGATCCGGTATTCCGTTCCATTTGCGCCCGCGACAACCAGAGGAGTCTGCTCGCTGAGGCCGTCGGCCAGCGCCGGCGGCGTGGCCGAGCGCAGCTCCGAGCGCAAACGGAACAGGTTGGTCGTCGCCACGAAGTTGGCCGGCCGCAGCAGCTGATCCGCCTCACCGTAACGCACGTAGGCCAGCCACGGCTTGCCGGCTTTGGCATCCGCGCGCGCCGCCGTCCAATACCACAGGCCGTCGTGTCCGGCAGCGTCCAGCCGATGCGGGTAGAAGCCCGCCATCTTCCAGCCGGCGGCGTCCGCCTGCAGCAGAAAGGACAACGTCCAGGGCTGCGGCCCGGTTGCCGCGACGATCAGGAAGGCGTACCTGCCCGGAGGCAGGCCGGCGATCGAAAAGTCCGTCTCCGCCGCACTGCCTCCCAGGGCGCAGGTGAAATCCGCATCGGTGGTGTCCGTCGCCGAACGCGTGCTGGCGTCCAGCAGGTACAGCTGCTTGACCGCCAGCGCATCGCCGGTCAGCCCGGCCGACGTGGCCTGAATCAGGTTGGCCGTCCCGCCGAAATCCCCCGTGAGCTGCGCGATGGTGTTCGCCTTTACCTCCGCGACCTCGTCCCGCTGCACCGCGCTTGCCAGCCGGTACGCCGCCGCGCCGGTGGCCGTTCGCTGCTCAACCGTCGCTTTGGCCTGGGTCGTGCAGACCTGCGCGGAGGCGGCGCACTCACCACCATGAACGGCTGCCGTCACAACCAGCAGGCAGGCCAGTCCGCGCACCGGGAGTTTCCTTGCCAGAAAGCGGGTCAGCGGGAGCCCGGTCTGCGACGCATTCGACTTGGCATTCAACTTGGCATTCGACCTAGAGGCACTCCACTTCAAGGCAGTCCACATAGGGCTGAGCATACGAATCGTCCGCGCCGCCGTCCAGCGCTTCCCGTCCTTATCTTCACCGCATCGAGCCCCCTTCGGGTCATAGGGAGCCGATTGTGATCCAAAACGGGTCATCGCCCCGCCCCGAAGCGCAAGAACCTTGCAGAAAAAGGTACCCTTTCCCGTCCTGCTCACGTCTGAAACTTTATGAGTTCCCTGCGCTTCGCTCCGATCGCCGCTCTTGTGTCTGCCCTTCTGGCCGGCGCCCATGCGCAGGTGCCGGGCAGCTCCACGCTCCCACCGATCGCACCTACGGCGGCCTCCGCTCCGTTGACGGCAACGTCTACGCCGGCCGATCGCCCGGGCTCGCGCCACCACCGTGCCCAGGTGAGCTGCACCGGGGGACAGCTTGAGGTGCGCGCCGATAACTCCAGCCTGAACAGCATTTTGCGCGCCGTGGCCCAATGCACTGGCATGAAGATCATCGGCGGCGTCGCCGACCAGCGCGTCTACGGCAATTACGGTCCCGCCATGCCCGCCACCGTCATCGCCACGCTGCTGGATGGGACCGAGACCAACGTCCTGCTCAAGGAGACGGCGCAGGATCAACCCGCCGAGCTCATTCTTACCCCGCGGACAGCCGGTCCCACGCCCCCCAGCCCCACCCAGATCCCTGAAGAGGATGCGGACGACTCCGTCGCACCGCCGGTTGTGCCCGGCAACTTCGCGAGGACGCCCAACCCAGGGGGGAATGGAAGGGAGGGAGGCGGTGCGGCCCAGCCCGGATCCTCGGCCTATGCAAACGGCCCCGGGGCTGTCTCCGGGCCGGTCAGTATCCCGCAGCCGATCAACAATGTGTTGGGGAGCCCGAACAACACCTCGCCGAACGCGGGGACGTACCCCACCACGAACTCCGTGCCGCTGGATTCGTTACCCACACCTTCAACTACACCCAACCAGACGGGAATCGTGAGCGCGCCAAACCCGCCGGCGGCCGGTTCTGATACGGCAGCGTTGCTGAATGGACGCACAACGAATCAACCCGGCAATCTCACGATTACGGACGGACCCACGACGCCCGCACCCTCACCCGGCGCGACAAACACCCAGAGCAACGGCGCAGCCGGGACGGG
>CAXSBL010000048.1:0-8808 GCA_964235515.1 uncultured Bryocella sp. | reverse complement strand
GCGGGCGGGACGGGCGTAGGCAGTGCAGCGCCGACAGGTCAAAGTCTGACCCCGCAGCAGGTCGTTGACATGCTGCAAAGAATGCGGCAGCAGCAATCCCAATCTGGAAATGCCGGCTCATCGCAAAACCAAAACACGACCGGTACACCGCAGCCGCAGTGAGGCGGCGTGAGCAGCGATCAGGATTGTGCAGTCCGGAAGATATTCAGTTCCGTTGCGTCAGCAGAGCCTGTACGGAGGCGGAGTGCGAGCGGGAGCGTGCGGCTGAAATGGCGTGCATCTTGAAGACCTGAAACAGACCCTGGCAAATCGCATAGGACACCAGAACACCCAACGCCAACGATGCCGAAACCGCAAGTACCAACAGCAACATCCCCATCCCAAACCATCCCTGACCCAACAAATCTAAACAATAGAACGCTTCAACGAACCTTTGGTCTGCATTAAGCAGCCCATGCTTATCTTGCCCTGAAATCCGGCGCTTGTCGTGCCGTAAAGTCGGGCAATGTTATCCAGGCCGGTACCCGGCCCGCCCGAAGCGTATTGGCTCCGTCACGGCTCTCCCGAATGTCCTGCGCGAACACCGTATATCCTACCGGATGGGGCAACCCCGTCCGAATTTTCCCTATGAGCCTCACACATATCCAGGTCCGCGGCGCACGGCAACACAACCTGCGCGACATTTCGGTCTCCATCCCGCGTAACTCGCTCACCGTCGTCACCGGTTTGTCCGGCTCCGGCAAGAGCTCACTCGCCTTTGACACGATCTACGCCGAAGGCCAGCGCCGCTATGTTGAAACGCTTTCCCCCTACGCGCGCCAGTTCCTCGACCAGATGGAGCGGCCCGATGTCGACTCCATCGACGGCCTTTCGCCCGCCATCTCCATCGAGCAGAAGACCACCTCGCGCTCGCCACGCTCCACCGTCGGCACAATCACAGAAATCTACGACTATCTGCGGCTTTTGTGGGCTTCTGTTGGCCAGCCACACTGCCCCAACTGCCACCAGTTGATCTCGCGCCAAAGCGCCGACCAGATCATCGGTCAGATCGTGGAGCGCAACCAGACCGAATCGCCCGGCGAGCGTATCACCGTGCTGGCCCCCATTGTGCGCGGCCGCAAAGGCGAGTTTCGCGAGGAGATCGAAGCTCTCGACAAAAAGGGCTATCGCCTGCGCATCGACGGTGAAATGACCGAAGTCGAAGAGGGCATGCGCCTCGAAAAGCGCAAAAACCACACCCTGGAAGCCGTCGTCGACCGCATCATCTTGAAGCCGCTGCCGCCTGACCCCGAAACTCCTGAGGGGAGCGACCGGCCCCTCTTCGACACCAAGCGCCTGCAGGCTGCGGTCACCACAGCGCTCGCACTCGGCAACGGCCTGGTTCTCATCGGCCTGCAGCCCCCCGGCGGCGGCGCAATGGCCGAAACCCTCTACTCCTCTTCCATGGCCTGCCCGGATTGCGGCATCAACGTCCCCAAGCTCGAGCCGCGCTCCTTCAGCTTCAACTCCAACTACGGCGCCTGCCCCGAGTGCCACGGCCTGGGCTCCATCTTCGACTTCGACCCAGCCCGCGTGGTCTCCGACTGGAGCAAACCTCTCCTCGACGGCGGCCTCGGGCCTGGTTCCACCTCGCAGTATCTTCTGCGGGCCGTGAAACTTGCGGCCGAGAAGTTCAAGATCAACCTGAAGCTTCCATTCGAGGCTCTCGAAAAAGCTCAGCAGGACCTCCTGCTCAATGGACCGCCCCGTGCGGAGGGCGCCCGCCTCGGCTTTCACGGCATCTTCCGCTTCCTCCGCGACAACATGGAAGAGACCAAATCCGAGGCCTACCGCGAATACATGATGGGCTTCATGTCGGCCTCGAACTGCCCGCGCTGCCACGGTCGCCGCCTGCGCCCCGAGTCCCTCGCCGTCACATTACCCATCGCCTCCGCCGCGGCCCATCCGGCGATCAGCAGAGAGGACGACGATACCGAAGCGATCGAATCCCCCAGCGCCCGGCGAGACGTCTCTATCGCCGACTTCACCTCCCTCTCGCTCGAACGCGCCCTCGCCGGCGCTCGCACCCTGCACTTCACCGGCCGCGACCGCCTTATCGCCGATCGCCTGCAGCGCGAGATCATCGAGCGGCTGGAATTTCTCAACGCCGTCGGCCTCGGCTACCTCTCCCTCGACCGCTCCGCCGCCACGCTCTCCGGCGGTGAAGGCCAGCGCATCCGCCTGGCCACCCAGATCGGCTCGCGTCTTCGCGGCGTGCTGTACGTGCTCGACGAGCCGTCCATCGGCCTCCATCAGCGCGACAACCAACGCCTCATCCAGGCACTCGAAAATCTGCGCAACCTCGGCAACACTGTCCTGGTCGTCGAACACGACGAAGATACGATCCGCAAGGCCGACTACGTGCTCGATCTAGGCCCCGGCGCCGGCAAAAACGGCGGCTTCCTCATGGCCGCCGGCACCCCGGCCGAGATCATGGCCAATCCCAACTCGGTCACCGGCAAATACCTCTCCGGCGAGATCGATATCGTCACCCGCCCCACGCCGGGCAAGGCGCCGCGCCCCCTTGACGGCCGCTGGCTCTCGATCGAAGACGCCACCTCGCACAATCTGCAGAACGTTACCGCGCACTTCCCGCTGGGCGTCATGACGGTCGTCACCGGCGTCTCCGGCTCCGGTAAGTCCACGCTGGTCAACGACATCCTGTACCGTTCGCTCGCGAAAGAGCTCTACGGCTCTCGCGAGGAGCCCGGCGCCCACAAGGCAGTCCACGGCGCCGACCAGTTCGATAAGGTAATCCAGATCGACCAGTCACCCATCGGTCGCACCCCGCGCTCCAACCCCGCCACCTACACCGGCGTCTTTACCGCCATCCGCGACCTCTTCGCCATGCTCCCGGACTCGCGCGAGCGCGGCTACAAGCCCGGCCGTTTCAGCTTCAACGTCACCGGCGGCCGCTGCGAGGCCTGCCAGGGCGAAGGCCAGCGCCGCATCGAAATGAACTTCCTGCCCGATGTCTACGTGCTGTGCGAGATCTGCAACGGCCGGCGGTACAACCAGGAAACGCTCGCCGTCAAGTTCAACGGCTACTCGATCGCAGACTTGCTCGAGCTCCCCATCGAAGACGCCGCCCCCATCCTGAAGGACATTCCCAACGTCAACCAGAAGCTGCAAACCCTTGTGGATGTGGGTCTTGGCTACATTCAGCTGGGCCAGTCGGCCACCACGCTCTCCGGCGGTGAAGCCCAGCGCATGAAGCTTGCTAAAGAGCTCAGCAAGCGCCAGACCGGCCGCACCCTCTACCTCCTCGACGAACCCACCACCGGCCTTCACTTCGACGACGTCCGCCGCCTGCTCGAGGTCCTGCACCGCCTCACCGACCTCGGCAACACCGTCGTCATCATCGAGCACAACCTCGACATCATCCGCAATGCCGACTTCCTGCTCGACATGGGTCCCGAGGGCGGCGAGGGCGGCGGCCGCATCGTCGCGCAGGGTCCGCCGGAGCTCGTAGCCCACGCGCCCGGCTCCCACACGGGCCACTTCCTCGCCCGCTATTACGACGCCGCCAAAAACGACGGCCAGCCAATGGTCCTGCCACCGCTGGAGCTACCCGACTTCAAAAAGAAGCCGCCAAAGCCGAAGTTTATCGCTCCCGAGAAGAAGACCGGGGTTCCCACGGCGTCCACGGAGAAGCCTGCGGAAGGCCGCGTCGCCAAGAAGACGGCCGCCAAACCCGCCAAAGAGGCAGCCGCCAAGAAGACGAAAGCAGGCGCCAAGGCATGAGCGAGATGCCCAACCCCGAACCCGCGCTCGACGGTCCTCTGGACGAGGCACTCGACATCCAGCACGACCCATTTCCCGGCCAGGACGAGGGCCAGTCACGCCGGACGCCTAATCTCGGTCACACGCTGCTGTTTTTTGCCCTCGCGGTCACCGTTTTTTTCACCTGCCTGCTGATCGTGGCCGTCTCACTTCACGGCAAAATCCAGGCCGGCGGAGGTCTGGACACGGCGGTTTCGCTCGGTGTGGAAGGGCTGACCTACGTTCTCACGCTCCTTGCGGCGTTCTATGTTTTCCCGCCGCTCTGGAAGAAATCGTTTCTGCGGGGCATTCATTGGAACGGCCTCGCCGCCGGGCGATACTGGCCGCGCCTGGTCGCCGTGGGCATCCTGCTCAGCGCCCTGGCGCAGTTCGGCGAACGCTTCGTGAAGGAGCCGAAAAGCCCGGAGATCGAAAGGCTGATGCACACCCCGGCGGGCGCCTGGAGCGTCATGCTGCTCGGTACCCTGCTGGCGCCGCTGATGGAGGAGATCGCCTTTCGCGGCTTTCTGCTGCCCTCACTCGCCATCACCTACGACTGGCTCAGCCTGGATCGCACTCCCGCGGCGCTGCGGCGCTGGTACCAGACCTCCGGCAATTCGAACGCCGGCCTCATCTTCGGAGCCTTCTTTTCAAGTCTGCTCTTTGCCCTGATCCACGCCCCGCAATTGGAGTACACCTGGGGTCCCGTTGCCCTGCTCTTCGGCGTCAGTCTGGTCCTTTCCGTGGTGCGCGTCCGCACCCATTCGGTAGCCTGTTCCACCCTGGTCCACCTGACGTATAACCTCACCATCTTCGTCGCGGCGCTCGTTGCGACCGGCGGTTTCCGCCATCTCGACCGTCTATGACCCAAAAGTCCGGGTACCTACGCCTTCACCTGCCCTACAATCACAAAACGAGGAGATGATGGCTGAAACGCGCCTGTGTCCAAAATGCCAGTCCGAGAACGTCTTCCGGTCCCGCCGGCGGACGCTGGAGTACCTTGTTCCGTTCTACCGCCCGTTCCGCTGCTACAGCTGTGAGCGCCGCTTTCTGATGTTCAGCATCGCCCCGCCCCGCTCCACCGTACGATTCAGCCCCCGTGAGCCGGCCGCAGACCGGCAGGCAAAATAAGGGAGTCGCCCCAAACGTAGAATAGGAATCGACATGATTCCCACCCTGCAATGGACGCCCGAAGGCGTCAGCTTTCTCGATCAAACCAAGCTCCCCCACGAAGAAACCTACGTCCTCGCGCGCACCTACGAGGACGTCGCGACCGTGATCCGCGACATGATCGTCCGCGGCGCCATGGCCATCGGCGTCTCCGGCGCCATGGGCGTGGCCCTCGGCATCCGAGGCTCCGCGGCGACCACCCTGCCGGCCCTCACCGCCGAGGTCGCCACGATCTGTGACCACCTCGCCGCGACCCGTCCCACCGCCGTCAACCTTTTCTGGGGCATCGGCCAGGTGCGCGACCTGTACAACACCCTCGCCGCCGACAACGCCTCCATCCCCGACATCAAAACCGCCGTCGTCGCGCTCGCCGAGCGCCTTTACGACGAGGACATCGCCAACTGCAAGCAGCTGGGTGCCTTCGGTGCCGAACTGATGCCGCAGGAAGGCACTGTGCTTACCCATTGCAACGCCGGCGCGCTGGCGGCCTGCGGCTACGGCTCGGCGCTCGGTGTGATCCGGGCGGCGGTCGAGCGCGGCCACAAGATCGACGTCCTCGCCGACGAGACCCGTCCCTATCTCCAGGGCGCCCGCCTCACCGCCTGGGAGCTCATGAAGGACAACATCCCCACAACCGTCCTCTGCGACAACATGACCGCCCACGTCATGGGCCAGGGCCGTGTCCAGGCCGTCGTCGTCGGTGCCGACCGCATCGCCGCCAACGGCGACACCGCCAACAAGATCGGTACCTACGGCGTCGCCATCCTTGCCAAAGAACACGGCATTCCCTTTTACGTCGCCGCGCCCTTCAACACCATCGACCCGAAGACCGCAAACGGCGCCGGTATTCCGATCGAACAGCGCAACCCCCGCGAGGTCACCCACTCCAACGGCATCCAGATGACCCCCGACGGCGTCGGCATCGAAAACCCCGCCTTCGACGTCACGCCCCACAGATACATCGCCGCCATCATCACCGAGCGCGGCGTACTGCGCGCCCCCTTTGCGGAGAGCATCGCCGCCATGTCCGCCGCGGCCACGGCCGACGCCGTTCCCAGCCCCAGCTAGCCGCTGCGGGGCGGTCCGCAAACCCAGCCCGCTCCGCAGCTTCATCCCGTGAAACGCCGCGCCGGACCTCGACCATGCCGTGAGCTCTTCCGAGCCCGACCTGTTCGCCTAGCAGTAGACTGCAAGGGCATGGAGCGCGCAACCATCTCCCGGAGAGCCGCCATGAACCGTAGTGCCGCCCAGGCGCCACCCGAGTTTCACGGTCGCGCCCCCGTTCCCGCTTTGCTCCGGGCCTTAATCGACCCGCGTTGCCGGTCTCTGCCCCGCGCTACCCTGCTCGTTTTCCTCAGCCTGTTCGCGGCCATGCGGCTCTCCGGTTTCCCGCACCTGCAGACCAATCTCTGGCTTTTGGTTCCCCTGGCCGTGATCGTCACGGGTACGGCCGATACCGCACGCTGCATGCGCAAACGCTGGGATTTTTACCATGGTGGCGTTCTGCTAAGCGTCTACATGGATGTGCTCGTCTTTATTCTGGTGCTCTTCCTTCTGGTCTACCCGGCCCTCGCATAGTGTTTGACCTGCCGCACGCGCAGCCTCACGCCGCCGAATAGTGGCCCGGCTGCATCTGGCGTTTGCTCACCGTCGCTCCGGCTCGATATGCTGCAGGTCTTGCGCGAGCGGCTGCCGACGGCCCTCCCTCTGGAGAGCCGATGTCCACGGCGGCCGATCTTCATCTCACCCCACCCGCTCGCTACGCCCCGGAACCCGGTCGGCAGACGGGCGCCAATAGCAGGTGGGCCGTCTGCTTCCTGCTCTTCCTCGCCACAACCATCAATTACATGGATCGCTCGGTCCTCTCGCTGATCGAGCCCCAGCTCCACAATCTTCCTTTTATGGGCTGGAATCACGCCCTTGACGACCGCCACCAGGCCGTCTTCAACAACAACTACAAGCACATCGTGCAGTGCTTTCAGCTGGCCTACGGCCTTGGCCTGCTCACCGCCGGCCGCCTCATCGACAAGCTCGGCACCAAGCTCGGCTATGCCATCGCGATCGGGGTCTGGGCGCTGTCCTCCATGGGCCACGCCCTGGTCGGCTCCGTGGCCGGCTTCTGCATCGCCCGTTTCATGCTCGGCATCGGCGAAGCCGGCAACTTCCCCGCCGCCATCAAGGCCATCACCGAGTGGTTCCCCTCCGAGGAGCGCGGTCTTGCCACCGGTCTCTTCAACTCCGGCTCCAACGTCAGCTTCTTCGTGGCGCCGGCCATCGTGATTTGGGCTACTGGTCACTTCGGATGGCAGGCCGGCTTTCTCGCCACCGGGTCCATGGGCCTGGTCTGGCTGGTTCTCTGGCTCATCTTCCCTTACGATCGCCTCCGCCGCGGGCAGCGCCCTGGAGACGCCACCCTCACCCAGCCCAACCCGGCCCGGGATCCTGGTTCCAGCCTCCAACCCGGCACCTTCGGCTGGCCGTTTTACCAGCGGCTTCTGCGCAACCCCGGCCTCTATGCCTTTTCGATCGGCAAATTCCTCACCGACCCCATCTGGTGGTTTTACCTCTTCTACCTCCCCAAATTCCTCAACGAAACCTACGGTCTGAACCTCAAGCACGCCTACTGGGAGATCGTTACGGTCTACGTCGTCTCCAGCTTCGGCTCGATTGGCGGCGGCGGCCTCTCCGACTGGCTCATCAGACGCGGCCACACCGTCAACTACGGCCGCAAGATAGCCATGCTGGTGATGGCGGTCTGCGTCGTCCCCGTCGTCACCGTGCCCCACATGGGCCACCTGTTTCCGCACAATGCGTGGCCTGCTACGCTGCTGATCGCCCTCGCCGCCGCCGCGCACCAGGGCTGGTCCGCCAACATCTTTTCCACCCCGACGGATATGTTCCCGTCCCGCGCCATCTCGACGGTGGTGGGCTTCGGCGGTGCCATGGGTTCGCTCGGGGCCGTTTTCTTCACCGGCCTAGTGGGCTCCTACTTTTCGCTCCACCCGCTGCTGATCTTCGGCATCGCCGCCTGCTCCTACCTGATCGCCCTCGGCATCTTCCAGCTGCTGGTCCCCCGCCTGGGCCCACCCTCAACGGCCGAAATCCCCCTCAGCACCCCCTAGCCCGCAATCCTCCCCAACTTGTCATCCCGCAGGGATCTGCTTTTGCCTTTGCTGTTCTGGTTGTCATTCCCGAAGGGAATCTGCCGTTGCCGTTGCCGTTGCTTCTGCTTCTGCCCTTCTTTCCATTTCCCGAGGGGAATCCGCTTCCCCGCTCCCCATCCGGTCCTCACCCTAAACGAAATCTGCAGTTGAGGCGCCACAAACCCACCGGGTAAACTAACCCTGACCCGATGCCTTCCCCAGACACCAAAAAGTTCTACGTCACCACCCCGATCTACTACGTCAACGCGCGCCCCCACATCGGCCACGCCTATACCACGATCGTCGCCGACGTCCTCGCCCGCCGCCATCGCCTCCTGGGCGACGACACCTTCTTCCTCACCGGCACCGACGAGCACGGCCAAAAGATCGAGCGCTCCGCCGCCGCCGCCGGGGTCCCGCCCCAGCAGTTCACCGACGAGGTCTCGCAAGCCTTCCGCACCCTCTGGGACCGCATGGGTCTGACCTACAACCGCTACATCCGCACCACCGACCCCGCCCACAAGCGCGGCGCCCAAAAACTCTTCAGCGACCTTTACCATCGCGGCGCCATCTATCTCAGCTCCTACACCGGCCAATACTCCATCGGCGAGGAGATGTTCGTCGAAGGCCCCCCAGGCACACTAGGCCCCGACGGCCGCCCCACCGAAACCGTCACCGAAGAAAACTTCTTCTT
>CAXSBL010000047.1:23025-24976 GCA_964235515.1 uncultured Bryocella sp. | reverse complement strand
TGGACCAGCGCCGGCGCTGCGAGGGAACTCGCCGGATACGCCTTGGCAAGAAACTGATACTGGCCGACAGCCGCGCGGAGGCTCTTGCGATCGTTCAACGCACGCCCCTGCTCCGCGAGCAGCTCCGCGACCTGATCCACGGCCCCGGGCGCATGCAGCGACGCGGGATCGGCATGGTAGATCGCCCGGAAGTTGTCCATCACCTGCGTGAACTCGTCGCGCGTATGCTCTTCGCGGGGCTCCGCTTCAAAGGACCGCCGTGCGGCAAGGGCTGCCTGCCATGGGTCTTTCATTCTCTTCGAAGTCCCAACCACTCTGGTACTTCGCGCCGATCTGGCCGCAATGCCCTGCGCGCCCACGACTGGCCCGGCACACGGCAGAGACAGGCAAAGCCCGAGCGCACAGTACCGGACCCTGCCCTGCCGAAATCCGGAACGGAACCACCGCAGACCTGCCATAACCTCCTTAAGTGTAGGCGGCCCCAGGCGCGCGTCCCCTGTGAATCCAACGCGGGTACTCAGGGATGCACCTGCCTGAACGGGGCAGCCGGCCTTGCCGCCTAACTCTGCTTCCTAGCAAACGCAAACGATCTACCGCGCCATCCCTTTGTCATCCTGAGCAACGCGAAGGACCTGCTTTTCTCGCCGGCGACAACTAGCCCAGCAGATCTCCTACGACCTCAGGCACCGCCGCCAGTGCGGCATCGAGCGCCGCGGCGTCGCTGCCACCGGCCTCGGCCAGGTCCGGCCGCCCACCGCCCTTGCCGCCCACCTTCGCCGCGATCTGCCCGACGATCTTGCCCGCCTGCACCCGCCCGGTCAGGTCCTTCGTAACGCCGGCGATCAGCGACACCTTGCCCTCCGCCGTCGCCGCGCCCAGCACCACCACGCCCGAGCCGAGCTTGCCGCGCAGTTCGTCGACGAGGTTGCGCATCTGGCTCTTATCCAGCGCGTCTACGCGTTGCGCAAGCACGCGCACACCCTTCACCTCGACCGCACTCCCGGCTGCATCCGCCGTTGCCGCCGAAGCCGACTTCATGCGCATCCCTTCCAGCTCGCGGCGAATCTTTTTCAGCTCCTCATCGCTCTGCGCCAGCTTCGCCTGCAACGTCTCCGCGCTCAGCTCGCCGCCGACAATCTGCCCCGCCACACGCGCCACATCCGCATCGCGCCGGAACAGCTGCAGCGACCCTGTCCCGGTCACCGCTTCGACACGCCGCACGCCGGAGCTGACGGAGCTCTCACCAATCAGCTTCATCAGCCCGATCTCGCCGGTGGCGCCCGTGTGTGTTCCGCCGCAAAGCTCGGTAGAAAAGTCACCGATCTTCACCACGCGCACGAACTCGCCATACTTCTCGCCAAACAGCGCCGTCGCGCCAAGCTCATGCACGGCCACGTCGATCGGCACATCCACCATCGTTTGCACGGGCGTGTTCTGAAGCACATGTGCATTCACCAGCGACTCAATCTCTTCCATCTCCTCCGGCGCCACGCCTGTGAAGTGGTTGAAGTCGAACCGCAACCGCTGCGCATCATTCAAGCTGCCGGCCTGCTTCACATGCCGCCCCAGCACCTCACGCAACGCCGCCTGCAGCAGGTGCGTTCCCGTGTGATTGCGCATCGTCGCATGGCGCACACCGGCGTTGACCACGGTGTCCAGCGTGTCGCCGACAGCGATATTGTGCTTCGCCACAACCTGATGCGCAAACACGCCCTGCACCGGTTTTTTGCAACCAGTTACATCGGCCACAGCGGTCTGGTGATCGGCCGCATAAAGCCAGCCCACATCGCCCACCTGCCCGCCGGAGTCGGCATAAAAACTCGTTGCATCGAGCACAACCTCACCCGTCTCACCGGCTTTAAGTTCGTTGACGCCGATGCCGTCCTTTACCAACGCCAGCACCCGCGCCCCATCCATGCGCGTGGCCCCATAACCGACGAATTCGGTCTTG
>CAXSBL010000047.1:4335-22925 GCA_964235515.1 uncultured Bryocella sp. | reverse complement strand
CCCGTATCAACCGACTGCTTCGGCAGCGGCGTCAACGTGCCGTCCGAGGCACGATCAAATTGCATGAACACAAGGTTCCAGATCTCCACATACCGTTGATCGTCCTGTGGAAACGGCTTGTCTTCCCCGGGCACTTCGGCAGCCGCAACGCCCAAATCGTAGAAGATCTCCGAGCATGGACCACACGGCCCGGTATCACCCATCTGCCAGAAGTTATCCTTGGCGGGCATGCCGAAGATGCGCTCCTTGGGCACGCCGGTTTCGATCCAGAACCCCTCCGCTTCGTCGTCGCGAGGCACGCTCTCGTTGCCTTCAAAGACCGTCACATACAAGCGCGATGTATCGATCCCAAACCAGTCCGGCGAGGTCAGCAACTCCCACGCATACGCGATCGCTTCGCGCTTGAAGTAGTCGCCAAAGCTGAAGTTCCCGAGCATCTCAAAGAACGTGTGGTGACGCCGCGTGAATCCCACATTTTCCAGATCGTTGTGCTTGCCGCCCGCGCGCACGCATTTCTGCGAACTCGCCGCGCGCGTGTAGTCGCGCCGTTCCGCGCCAAGGAACACATCCTTGAACTGGTTCATGCCCGCGTTGGTAAACAGCAGGGTCGGATCGTTGGCCGGAATCAGCGACGAGGAGTGCACCCGACGGTGCCCCTTGCCTTCAAAAAACCGCAGAAAATCTTCACGAATCTGGTTGCCGGACAAGGAGCGCATAGAGCCTAAGTCTATCAGCGCACCGTTGTGCTTTCAGGGCTCCGGCTGGCGTCCTGCGCCTCACCCTGCTCCCCGATTCCGGGTCTCCAGGTGTTGCCCTCCAGCAGCAGGTCCGGCTCGGTTGTCGCTCGCAGCCGCGAAAAGGCTTCCCGGTGGCGCACCATCTCCAGCGTGCTCACCAGCGCGTCAAAAGCGTCCTCCGAGTCCTCCGCTTTTTTGAAAACCGCACGGGAAACCGGAGCAAAGACCGGATCTTCAGCGCAACGCGCTGCCAGGTACCGCTTGCGCGCCAGGGCATTGCTTTTGGCTACGGCCCCAGTCATCAGGCGGGTGTACATCTCCGTGAGCAAGGGCCGCGGCTGCGGTTCTTCCGCCGCCAACGCCGCACTCTCGAACGGCCACACGCGCCATCCGGCCTCGTGCAGCCGCGCCAGGGTGGGCATCGCGCGTAGCGACCCCGTGCCGACCGAACCCGAACCGCCGATCTGAAACGGCGACTTCGGCGTGATGCCCTTCATCTTGGCCGCACGCTCAGGATCGCCGTTTTCGAGCGCCTGGGCGATCTTATTGTCCCAATCCGCATAGCGGAACATGCTGCGAAACCCCTCCCCGGCAAAACGCGCGGGACGTTTGTGGGGGCTGCCCCAGAATCGCTCATCGCGGGCTATCTGCTCCGCGGAATCAACGGCGTGGCGCCGCAGCCAGCGTTCGCCGGCGCCGTCGTTGACCAGCCGCCAGAAGTCAAAGACCGTGGCGCAGCCAAGCTCCCGCAGAAACCACGCCGGAAAGCTAAAGCAGCAGTCAATGCCGACCACCATGCGCGGCGTCTCGCTCCCCAGCTTCAGCAGCCAATCCCCCACTTCTTCGCGCGTTCGCCCGGCTTCAAGCCCCACCTTCACTTTGCCGGCCGGGGTACGCGTCCAGATCCCAGCCCAGATGTGGCGGCGCTGGCCGGGGGCATCGACGCGCCCGGACCAGTCGACGCCGACGAAGCGCTGCGCATCCGTCCGGATCGCACGGCCAGCATGCCTTTTCTGGTCACCCCCGGGGGGCGTTGGCGTATTCGGTCTCAAGCGCGGCATGGGGATTTAGATGTCGTCCGGCTCGGCAATATCCGCCTCCTCCACCGGGGATCCCCAGCTGCGCAGCACGGCCCAGATGGCCTTGGTGGAAAACCCCGCAGCCATCAGCCGTCGCATCGCACGCGCGGTTTCCTTGTCGTTCTCCGGCTTGCGCATGCGTTTGCGCTCGGTATACTGCCGCGCCAGCGCGACCTCATCCACCTCGTCATAAGCCTTGCCGACGGCTTCGGTCACGGTCGCCTGCGCGACGCCCTTTTGCATCAGGCCCTGCTGCACGCGGCGGCGTCCGAACTTATCGTTTTCCTGGCGCAGGCGGGTGAAATCGGCCGCGAACCGCTCATCGCTGAGGTAGCCAAGTTCCTTCAGTTTCCCTACCACCGCGTCGATGACCGCGCGGCCTTCCTCGCCGGGCTCCGCGCGGGCAGCCATCAGGCGGCGCAGATCGCGCTCGCTTTTCATGCGGCTGCCGAGGCTCTTGACGGCGTAGTCCAGCAACCCCGCCTCGTCCAGCGGCGGTTTGCCCGTTTTGGGTCGTCCAAAGCTCATATTGGCAGTATCGCAGCCCGGCTTGCTGCAGCCCGGCAGCCGGCGAAGCCTTTCCACGGGGAAAAGCGTCTACTCGAGTAGCCATGCGCGCCCGCCTGCTCCCTATCGCCCTTCTTGCCAGCCTGCCCCTGGCCGCCGTTTCCTCGGTCGCTCAACAGACCCCGCCGACGCCCGCCAACATCGCCGGCTTCGGTCCGCTCGATCCGGCGCCGCCCACGGGGATCACGGTAGCGCAGATCGTGGAAAAGATGGGCGCGCGGGAAGCGGCCTTTGAACACGCGCGCGATCAGTACACCTTTCGGCAGTCCGTGAAGATGGACACGATCAACGATGACAATAACCGGCCCGACGGCGAATGGCAGGAGGTGACAGACATCACCTATGACAACGCCGGCCATCGTGTCGAACACGTGGTCTTTGCGCCCGGAAACACGATCGAGCGCGTCATCATCACGGCCAATGACGTGAATGACATCAAGGACCGTCTGCCCTTCATCCTGACCACCGCACAGCTGCCGGAGTACAACCTGACTTACCTCGGCACGCAGCACGTCGATACGCTCGAGACGTATGTGCTGGACGTTGCACCCAAGCAACTGGTCAAGGGTCATCGCTACTTTCAGGGCAAGGTCTGGGTGGACAAGCAGGATCTCGAGATCGTGATGGTGAACGGTCTCAACGTGCCGCAGGATGTGCGCTCCGGGCATGAGGATTTATCGCCGCCGTTTACCACCTACTACCAGCAGATTGACGGCAAATACTGGTTTCCGACCTACACGCGCGCAGAGGGCGTTTTGCACTTTCCCGCGCAGAGCGGCGTGCTGGCGCAGGATGTTCACATGCGTGCCACGGTGAAGTACACCGACTACAAGCGTTACCACACCACGGTCACCATTGAATACGCGGGCAAGAAGATCGATTCTGAGCCGGAAACGCCGGCTTCCACCGGAACCGCCGCGGATGCACCCACGGCCAAGCCTCAGCAATAGCTTTCAACGCTAGCGTTTAACGCTGTTAGGAAGTAGACGTCGAAGCTGTTAGGCAGCGGTGCGATACCCTTGGGTATGCCCTCGTTCCGCCCCTCTCCTCTGGCCTCGCTCCTTCGCGCCTCGCTCTCTGTCGCCTCGCTCTTTGTCGCCGCCGCCGCGCTTCCGGCAGCAGCCCAGACGACCAGGCCGGCGGCAACCGCGCGCCCCGCTGCGGCCACCCCTGCCGGGCGCGTCACCAGCAATCCGGAGCGACCGGTGCCGGCGGCGTTGCGGCCGTATCTGGGCTGCAAGCTGCCGAGTGGACCGGACCTTACCGCGCAAACGCTTTTGCCGCAGGCACCTATGGCGCGCACCGCCCAGACCTTTAGCGGACCCAAAAAGATTCAGCTGGTTGACGGTGTTATGGCGGCCTTCGCCTTTCCGCAGGAACAGCCGTTCGCCAATGTAAAGGTGGAGTTGTTGCCGGCGGCCACCTACGCCGCCGAAAAAACCGATCTGATCAGTGAATTCGACAAGATCAACGCCACCGGCAACGACACGCAGCGGAACTATAAGATGAAGCCCACACTGAATGGCTTTGAGATTCAGGGCTTCGACCGCACTGCACTCGACGGCAAGGTGCTCGGCATTTATCTGCTGTTCGACAACGCGCACCACGTGGCCACAACCACTTACTTTCTGAACGCTCCAGTCGGTCAGCGCAAATTCGATTCAGTGAACGAGTACGACGGTCTGCGCGAAAGCTTTCTGAACGCCTACACCGTATGTGTCCGCAAAGCGCTCGGCGGCGGCGCGGCAGTTCACCCGAAGCCTGTTGCCAAAGTGGTTGCAAAGCCGGCGGTCACTCACCGGGCGCGGTAGATCCTTTGCGAGACTGCCGCAGACAGGAATCACGTTGCCAGCAGTGGCATTGTTCCTCGCCTTGATCTCAACTCAACCCGCTTGCCAAGGAGACGTCTTTGAAGACCACACTGCAGCCCATTGAAGCCATCGCCGCCAAGCTGAACATTCTGGAGTCTGCCTACGAACGCCGCAGCCCGATCAGCGCAAAGCTGAATTTGAAGCTGCTGAACCGCAACGGGGGTAAAAGCGATGCGGGCAAGCTTGGCAAGCTGATTCTCGTGACCGCGACCACGCCCACCACCTCGGGCGAGGGTAAGACTGTGACGTCCATCGGTCTTGCGCAGGGCCTGGAGCACATCGGCGAGCGTGCGATCATCACCTCGCGCGAACCTTCGCTGGGGCCGGTGTTCGGCATGAAGGGCGGCGCGGCCGGCGGCGGTCAATCGCAGATTGAACCTGCGGCCAAAATCAATCTGCACTTCCACGGCGACATGCATGCGATTACGTCGGCACACAATCTGCTGGCCGCTTTGATCGACACGCACCTGTTTCACGGCAACGAGCTGAACCTTGATCCCGAAGGCATCACGTGGCCGCGCACGCTGGACATGAACGACCGCGCGCTGCGGCGCATCCTGGTGAGCGTAACTGCACCAAATGTGGACCCCCTCAAGCCACAGCGGGACGGCAGCAATCGGCCGTCGGGCTTCGTGATTACGGCGGCTTCGGAGATTATGGCGATCCTGGCGCTGAGCAAGGATCGTGAGGATCTGCGCAAGCGTCTCCATGCGGTTGTTATCGGCAGCAATCGCTCCGGCGATCCGGTGCGCGCCGGCGATCTCGGCGCGGTCGGCGCAATGATGGCGCTGCTAACCGAAGCCATCGAACCCAACCTCGTGCAGACCACGGAAGGCACGCCGGCCACGGTGCACTGTGGACCGTTCGCCAACATCGCCCACGGCACCAGCAGCGTAATCTCGCAGCAAATGGGTGTGCAGCTGGCCGACTACGTCGTGAATGAGACCGGCTTTGCGTCCGATCTTGGCTTTGAAAAATACATGGATCTGGTGATGCCTTCAGCCGGCATCAAACCCGCCCTGGCGGTGCTGGTGACCACAGTCCAAAGCGTGCGCACACAGGGCGACGGCGACCTGGAACGCGGCTTTGCCAACCTCGCCAAGCACATCGGGATCGTGCGCGGCTTCCACCTGCCGGCTGTGGTCGCGATCAATCGCTTCCCCAAAGACACCGACGAGGAGTTGCAGCAGATCGAGGCCTTCTGCAAGGCTCAAGGCGCGGAGTTTGCGCTTTCAGAGGCCTTTGCCAAAGGCGGCGAAGGAGCGGCGGCGCTTGCACGCAAGGTGGTCGAAGTCATTCAGGCAAACCCCGACCCGGGGATTGTGACAACCTACGAAGCAAGTGACTCCGTTGTAGAAAAGATTGCCAAAGTGGTGAAGAAGATCTACGGCGGCGAGGGCGTGGAACTAAGCGACAAAGCTAACGAAAGCCTGGCCCGGATCGAGCGCTGGGGCTATGGTCACCTGCCGGTCTGCATCGCCAAAACGCAATACTCGCTCTCCGACGATCCCAAGCGCAAGGGCGCGCCCACCGGTTGGACGCTGCACGTGAGTGACATTTCCTTATCGGCCGGCGCGGGTTTTCTTGTTGTCACCTCCGGCAGCATGGTGCTGATGCCCGGCCTGCCGAAGCTGTCACGTGCGCTCGACGTCGACGTGGATGCCGAGGGAAACATCACCGGCGTTTAGCGCGGTTACGACACCCTCAACGTCATTCTGAACACAACTACCCTTGTCATCCTGAACGAAGTGAAGGACCTGCTTTCTGCTTAAACTGCAAAGGCAGCACGGGCAAACAGCAGGTCCTTCGCACTGCTCAGGACAACAAGGATCGTAAGAGGCAACCACCTCAGTCGGCGGCGACCTCTTGCTCCTCGTCTTCTTCCACGACCTCGCCAACATCTTCACTCGCCTGCTGCGCGTCCACGCCGTAACGCGCCGCGAGCTGCGGATCATAGCGCGCCATGTCGTTGCGAAGACGGATGAGTGACAGATCCTTTGCCTTCGATTCCAGCATCACGTCAGTGTCGATGCCCTGAATCGAACGCAAGAATGTGATGGTCTCGAAGGGATTGTTGTAGTCCGCGTGTCCGGTCCAGATGGGCGGTTGCAACACGGTCTCTGCTTTGCCGGTCTTGCGGTTTTTGCGCTTGATCTCGCGCATCTCGGTACGGGCGCAGCTGAAGTGCATCTTGGGCCGAACCCCGGCAGGCCATGTCTTGCAAAAGCGGGCTAACGTTTCAACCATCGGCAGACCTTCCGGATTGAAACACCAGTGATGCTGGTAGTCGAAGACGCACTTCACACCCGTGGCCTCATGCACTTTGAGCACATCACCGGCAGAAAAACGAATATCGTCATTTTCCAGCACGAGCCGTCGCTGCACCGGTTCGCTCAGCCGCTTCCAGGTCTCCGCCCAGCGGCGCCATCCGCTCTCGCGATCACCGTAAGCGCCACCCACGTGCACTACCATCACCGCCTCCGGACCGCACTCCATACGGTCCAGGATTTCGGCCTGTGATTCGAGATCCCACATGCTCTTCAGCGTCAGCTTTTCGTTCTCCGAGTTCAGCACGATGAACTGCGATGGATGAAAGCTGAGCCGCACATCCGCCTCGCGCGCCAGACGCCCGAAGTGCGCAAGATCGCCGGCGGATTCTTTCACCATGGTGTGGAACTGCGGCATGTCCGGATGCGTGGCATACGGTGCCAGATCCGATCCCATGCGATACATGTGAATGCCGTGCTTGCGCAGGTACCCGATCACGTCGCAAAGGTAGCCAAGCGAGACGCGCAGGTGCGGATTTGCCTGCCAGCGGCGCGTGTCGCTGGTCTTGATCCCGCCCGCGCCCATCACCTTCACCGGAAATCCGAGCCGCATGCACTCCGCCGGAAAGGTAAGCTGTGGCAGACCCTCAAGCGTCGCGCACTGCGCCATCGGGCGATGCAGCATGCGGTCGAGATCGGCTTCGGCCAACTCCGCCTTGGTCGGGAGCTTCACGGTTTTTTTGGCCTTCTTCTTTTTGGCTGCCTTCTTCGCCGCCTTCTCGCCAGTCGCGCTTGTGCTCTTCCTGACAAGGCTTTTCGCGCTCACTCCTGTTTTGCCGTCCCGCGATACGGCGGAGGGAGCTGCTTCTCCCGACCGTTCCGCTACCTTTCGCTCCGTCGTCTTCTTCGCCATCACTCTCCCGCCTCTTCCAATTCGATAGATCGATCCTGCACGGTATCCGGCAGTGTCGTCATCTCCGCTTCGTCCACCACCATCTCCGGGCCGAAGCCGATCTCCTGGATCCAGCGATTCCAGACCGGCACCGGCAGAGCTCCACCGCTGGCCTGATTGTGGCCGAGCCCGTAGCTCATATCGGCCTCCGGTGGGCGATGCCGGGCGAGAAACTCGATCAGGTTCACCCCTGCAGGGGCCCGGCCTGAAAATGTGACCCACCCGGGACGGTACCCCGTATTTACACCGAACACCACGCTTTTGGGGAAGCGACCGCGCCACTGCTGCGCGATCAGCGGATGCACCTGGCAACCTGTGTGCATGCGGATTGCCACCAGATCGGCCCCTAACTCCTCACGCACGGCTTTGGAGAAGCGCGGCGGCTGCTTGCGCGCGGAGGCCAGTGCCTCGCCTACCTCTACCTTGGCGCGCTGCAACTCGGCCGTCTCCGGAAAGGCGCCACTGATAACCTCCTTGGGACCGCTGGCCTTCATCAACAGAGCAAGCGCCGCATCGGCGCGACCCTCCGTGGTGCGGCGCGGGGCGTTCAGCAGACTGGTCGCGTCGCGCAGGGCTCCGCCGCCGAACAGCTTCTTTGCCTGCGCGAGCTCGACGAAGGGAGCCTTGTCGCCGAGATCGCTTTGGATGGAGATACCCGCCAGCCAGAGCCATTCCTGCGCCTTCGCTTCACCCACGAGCGCCCGCGCGCACCACCAGCAGAGCAGGCCGCTCGTAGCCACATCCTTGCCGTCGCCGTCCGGATCGCCCGTGCCGTAGGCCGTGATCAAGGTGGAGCCCTCCGGCTGACCGATGGGACGATGGTGATCGATCAGCAACAAGGGCACCGGTTGGCCGTCCGCGCCGCGCAGAACTACACCATCACGGCTGCCAAGATCGGTCACAATCAGCGCGTCCAGGCCGTGGGAGGCCTGGCGTTCCCGCAGACGTGCACCAATCTCGTCACCCCAGGCAGACTCGCCTTTGCGCCGGCATTCCCCGCTCACATCGGTGTAGCCGGCCTCGCGCAGGGAGCGCATCAGTAAGGCGCCGGCGGGCAGGCCGTCACCGTCAAAGTCGCAGACGACGTGCAGGCGCGACTCCTTCGCCTTCGGCAAGCTGCCCAGCCAATGCAGAAATTTTCGCCCGGTCTCCCCATCGAAACTCATCCCGACATCACCTTTGTGCATGGATGCAGATGGGAAGGAGAGGAACACCTCGCCGGCTACCCGCCGCCAAGCTTTTCTCAGTCTACGTGCACCTGCGGACACCACAACCGCACCCTGCCGCCGCGCATCGGATGGCATGGAGATCACGCATGCCCGAACAGCCCGCTTTGAAGCTCGCAGACCTGCCCGTTGGAACAAAAAAAACGGTAACGCTTGACGACACAAAGATCCTTCTTGTGCGGACTGAGGATTTGCAATCGGGACAGCCCGCGCTTTTCGCGCTGGAAGCGGAGTGCCCCCATGCGAAGGCACCGCTCGAGAAGGGTGCCGTCTGCAACGGCCGGCTGGTGTGCCCGTTTCACGCGGGTACCTTTGAGTTGGCAACCGGCGCGCTTCTTGAACCACCTCCACTGCGTGATTTGAAGCGCTACCCTGTGCGGCTGAGCGGGGATGACATCCTGGTGGACCCAACGCCGATTCCAGCGTCGAAGCCAGCGCCGGCGGGCGAAGGCAAGCACCTCGTCTTCGCCGGTGGTGGCGCGGCGACGGCGGCCGCTCTGGCTTATCTGCGCGACGCGAACTTCGACGGTACGGTCACAGTGCTTGATCCGGTCATGAACGAACCCATTGATCGTACGCAGCTGACCAAAGCCGCGCTGACCGGCAAAACGCCCTTGGAGAAGCTGCCCATCTTTGCACCCCCGGGGCAGACTGTTGAAGGTCGGGAGTCCCTGCAGCCGTTAAAGGTACAGCGCGTCAAGGCGCACCTCACCGGTCTCGATCCCAACGCCGGGACATTCACTGTCGGCGATCGCACGGAGCCGTTCGATGCCCTGATGCTGGCCACCGGCGGTGTGCCGAAGCGCCTGGCACTTCCCGGCGCCGATCTGCCGCACGTCTTCACCATCCGCCACAGCGAGGACCTGCAGCGCATGGCACCGCTGCTCGGCGGCGAAGGCGAAGGTAAGGGCAAGCATGCCGTGCTGATCGGCGACAGCTTTATCGCCTTTGAGGCGGCGTCTGCCTTGAAACAGCGTGGGCTGGAGGTGACGGTACTGGCCCAGAGCGAGCTTCCGTTTGCCAAGAAGTTTGGCCCAGTGGTGGCGCAGGCACTCCTCGGCTTGCATAAATCCAAGGGCGTAACGGTTTTATCCAATACGGAGGCGGTCGCCATCACGGAAAAGGATGTTGAACTGAAGGACGTCCACGGCGGCCCGAGAGGAGACCGCCTGCCGGCAGACCTGGTCATCCTGGCGGTGGGCGTCGAGCCGGCGATGGCTTACCTCGACAACCTGCCCGAGCTCGCCCGCGCCGAAAAGGGAGGTCTCGCGGTCGGGCGCGACCTGTGCGTGGCGTCTCAGGTGTGGGTGGCAGGTGATATTGCCGCTGTCGAAGGCACGCGCATCGAGCACTGGCGTCTGGCCGAGCAGCACGGCCGTACCGCCGCCGAGGCCATGTTCGCCGGCATCACCGGCAACGCACGCGGCCCGGTGCACCCCTTTACCGGCGTTCCGTTGTTCTGGACCACACACTTTGGCAAGCGCTTCAACTACGCTGGCCACGCCGACTCATGGGACCGCATCGAGCACTTGGGCGATCCCCTGCAGCTGGACTTCATGGCCTTCTACATAAATGAGGACAAGGTAGCTGCCGTCCTGCAATGTGGCCGCGATACGGCCATGGCAGCCTTGATGGAGCCCTTACGCCAGCCACTATCGCTGGAAGACGCTAAGCGCCTAGCGAACGCGGCGTAGAACCAGACGGTACGCGTCCACGAATCCGGCTGCGGCCCATCTCACCCCAGCCGGAATTTCGGTTGATCTACGGTTTTTCTTACCCGCTTACACTGCCGCCCTTCTCTCAGGCGGCAGGTTCGCTTTCAAAGTACAGGTACTTTCGCCAATTCGCATCCGCTGAGCCGATCATGCGCATGATGTGCCGCGAGGTGTGCAGGGTGAACGGCCGCGGTTCGCGCAGCAGACGCATGTCCTGCAGTTCATGCAGCAGATGGTTACCCTTGCGGCGATTGCAGCCCTTGCAGCAGGCCACCAGGTTCTCCCAGGTGGACTGGCCTCCGCGCGAACGCGGCAGCACGTGATCCAGCGTTAGCTCGGCCGCTGGCAGCACCACTTGGCAGTACTGGCAGGTGTTGCGGTCGCGCAGGAGGATGTTCTTGCGGCTAAGCGCACGCGTCTGGTGCGGGATGCGGCGGTACTCCAGCAACCGGATCACCGAAGGCATCTGCATGCTGGCACGGTGGGAACGCAGCGTGGTGCCCTGCTCCTCTTCTGTACGCGCTACGCCCTTCAGCACCAGAACCAGGGCGCGTCGCGCGCCGCAGATGTTGATCGGCTCATAGCTCGCATTCAGCACCAGTACCGGGGTCTGCATGGCCGGTTGTCGAAAGACGCCTGCACGAATTTCGATGGCTTCCATTCGCGCCGTCCCCGGCACCGGGTGGGTCGTGTGGTGTACTTTGCCGCTTCTGTTCGCTCTCGCCTGCCCTCGCGCTTGCCCAGCCTGCATGCCGCCTCCAACCTCTGTTGTTAACGCCCTGTTTATTGCCTTCCCGCGAACTTTCGTCTCTTTAGATCTGCCGCCTGCTCCGCGAACTCTGCTGCCTGCTCCGCGTTAACCACGGATGCCGAGCGAAGACCGGCGACCGTTGCCGCATCCCAGCGCGCGACATCCTGCGCGACGGCCAAGGTGCTCTCCGGGCGCGCCCGGGCCACCGTGGCCACCCAAACCGCGCTCGCCCCAGCCTTCAGCAAAACCTTCGCACACTGGTTCGCCGTTGCTCCTGTCGTCAGGATGTCGTCGATCAGCAGCACGTTTCGGCCGCGCACGCTTCCTGGATCGGCCACCTCAAACGCACCCACTAGATTGCGACGCCGCTGATCGGGCCGCAGCTGAAACATGGCCTTGGTGTCACGCACACGCCGCAGCACCCCCGGTCGGAGCTCCATCTGCCACCCCGGGCAGGCCTTGCCAAGACGACGCACGGCCGAACGCGCCAGCAACTCGGCCTGGTTGTAGCCCCGCTCCCTTTGTCGCTGCCTAAACAGCGGCACGGGGACGACGATCAGTCCGGTTCCGCTCTCATGCGCCGTCTCAGCCTGTAATGGAAGGATGGCCTCCGCGAGCCATCCGCTCAGCACGCTCTCCGCAATGCGCCGAACCCCGCCGAACTTGAAGGCGTGCAGCATCTCGCGCACCTCATTGTCGTAAGGGGCAAAGGCGACGGCCCGGGTGTAGGCCGGCGGATTCATGCGACAGGCCGTGCACTCCTCCATGCCCATCGACGCGGCGAAGCGGGCCGATTCCATACCCAGGGCGTCGCCGCAGCGGCTGCAAAGCTGGTCATCCGATTGTGACCGGGTGCGAACGAGCTCCGTACAGGCGTCACAGACGCGGACCGGGCTCAACCCAAGCATGGGGCCGGCGCAAATCCGGCAATCAGAGGGCAGAACGGCGTGGAGCAGATCAGCCATGAGGGATCTGAGCGAAAGCGCACCGAACAGCCGGGGACGCAGTCCAGGAGGGAGGGCCTGAGACCCTTCGTCTCCGAGCCGGAATTGCCTTCTGCCCTCGCTGAAGACGCACCTCACTCGCTTACGGCAGCCGAAGAACTCAGTCGAGTTCCCTTTCGTGCCGAATGCCCGCAGTATAGCCGGGCCTTTTGCATGAGGCAATCGCGTCGACGTTTACGGGGCTTCCGGAACTCCCCTTACGCGCTATTCTTGGACAGATGCCAGTCGTTGCTTCATCGCCGGTCGCCGTCGGACGTGCCCGCGTACGTCCCCGGTTTCGGGTCGGCTCGCTGCTGGCAGATTACGTCGCGCTGGCCAAGCCGCGCGTCTCGGCCATGGTGCTGCTGACCGCCGCCGGCGGCTTCTACCTGGGATCGCTCGCCTCGGGCATCAGCCCCTTTCACATGGGTCTGGTGCGCGCCCTGTTGGGTATCGCGCTGGTAACAGCTGGCTCTTCCGTGCTGAACCAGGCGCTGGAGCGCAAGACCGATCGCCGCATGCCGCGCACGGCCTCTCGCCCGATGGCGCTGGGGCGTATCGGGCTGACGCACGGGCTCTTGCTGGGCTTTGCACTGATTGCCGGCGGCTCACTCTATCTTTCGTTGACGACCAACGTCGTGACCGGCACCCTGACGCTGCTCACCGCCGTAGCCTACGTGGCCATTTACACGCCACTCAAGCGGATTACCACGTTGAACACCTTTATCGGGGCCTTTCCAGGAGCACTGCCGCCCCTGCTCGGCTGGACCGCCGCCCGCGGCCTGATTGAATGGCCTGCGGTTGCACTCTTTGCGATCCTTTTTGTGTGGCAGTTCCCTCATTTCATGGCTATCGGCTGGCTTTACCGTGCCGATTACGCCCAGGCCGGTATTCGCCTGACCGCGACCGGCGCTGACTCCCACGACGCCGCGCGCTCCTCGGCCCTGCAGGCACTGTTCTATGCCGTGCTGATGATTCCGGTCAGCCTCTGGCCCACCTGGCTGCACCTCACGGGCCGCCCCTACGCCACCGCCGCTCTGGTGCTGGACGCCTACTACCTTTGGGCCACGATTCGTTTTACCCAAATCGGCAGGGACATCCCTCCCGCCCAAAGCCGCACGCTCGCACGCACCCTGCTGAAGGTATCCGTGATTTATTTGCCTTTGCTGTTGATAGCCATGGCGCTAAACGCGCAAGGGCACCTGCTCCTGCAGTAGGCAAATTGGGCAGGAAGCCCGTTTAAAGCTAATCACCCCTGTGCCACTCCCGCAAGGAACTGCGCTTCTGCGAAACACCTGAACGCGCAACTACACTGAAAGACAGCATCATGCCGACGATCGCCGCCCCTAATCCGAACTACCGCACGCCCCCGTCGGTCATCTGGGGGATCGTGGGAATCTCCGCCGTGGCTTCGCTGTTTCTGGCTTGGCTGGTCTACTACCATCCCCCGACGGACGTCGCCGGCACACACCTGGCCTTTCTGCCGGCCCTGAACGCCGTGCTGAATGCCATATGTACGGTCTTCCTGTTGATCGGCTTCTGGCACATCCGCCGTCGCGAAATTACGAAGCACCGCAACAGCATGTTTGGCGCTTTTGTGGTCTCCTCGGTATTTCTGGTGGCCTACATCGCCAACCACGTGCTCCACGGCGACATGCTCTTTCCGAAGAGCCATCCCCTGGCTCGCGATATCTACCTCTGGGTGCTGCTGACCCCGCACATTCTGCTCGCGGTGATCGCGCTGCCGCTCATCCTGATTACGTTCTTTCTAAGCCTGAGTGGCCGCTTTACCGCCCACAAGAAGCTGGCCCGCTGGACCTTCCCGATCTGGCTCTACGTGTCAGTTTCGGGCGTTGTTGTCTATGCCATGCTGGCGGCGTACCGCTGAGCGCCGCCATGAGTCCCGCTCCGAACTCTGCCGGACATCCAACCGGGGATCGCCCGTCCATGCATGGCGATACGCGCAAACTGCTGATTGCCGGCTCCTGGATCCTCGGCTTTGGCATTCTGTGCGTCCTTCTGCTCTTTGCCGTTCTCGGCGGCACCGGCCACCAGGGACCGCACACCAATGGCGGCTGGCTGGCGCTGATCCTGGCGCTCGGCTGCCTCCCAACCGGCATTTTGACGCTCGGGCTGGGCCTCGCCAAGCTGATCGGCGACAAAAGCCGCTGACCCGTTTGGCCCGGCAATAACTCGCGTGCTACCTTCCCGCCATGGCGCTTCGGCCCTGGCGAACAAAAGCTCACAAGCTGCATCCCACGCGGACGGTCCTGCTTCTCCTGGCGCTTACGACCTTCGCCACGGGGCAAAGTGCCCCGCCCACCCCTGCTCCCGGGCAGGATAGGCAAGCGCCCAGCGAGGGCAGCCTCTCCCCGGCAGCCGCCCTGGACGCGGCCATGCATCCGCTGAACGTGACGCGGCACAATGTGGCGAACTGGTCTGAAATTGAGCTCGCGGCCATGCGGGTGGCCATTGCGCAGGGACGCGAGGCCTGCCTGGCGCGTCCGGCGGAGGCCTATGGCGGGGCGGCACTGCTCGACTTGGCGCATCTCTGCGCCCTCGGCCAGCAATGGAGACCCGTGGCCACGGCGGCAGGACGCTACATCAACGAGAAAACCGCGCCCAAACCCCTGCTCACCGACGCCTACGCGACGCGCATCGACGCCGAACTGCATCTTCGCGATGAACCCGCGGCGCTGGCCGACGCCCTCGCCCTGCTGGCCGCCGTACCCTACGCGCCGGACGTTGCGGATTCGATCGACGAGACGCTGGACTACCTGCGCTTTGTCTATACCCGGGACGCCCTGCGGCTCGCCGGGGCGCGACAGCCGCTGCTGCTGGCGGCTCTTCGCAAGGCCTCCGGGAGCGCGGCTCCACTCGCGACCGGAACTGCCGCTGCCCCGCCGGCGCCGTTCGGCGGATCTCATCCGAGTGACCCCACGCAGCCCACGGTTCCTGTACATCAGCTCTTTGAGGAGGGTTTGCAACTGGCGGCGCTGCAACAACTCGCCGCACAGCCGGAGGCCGCCGCCGAGACCGTGGAGCAAACCAGGAAGGAGTTGCCCTCGGTGCTCCCGCCGGATGAGGCGCTGCCGATTGCGGCGGCCCTGCGCGGCTATGCCCTGCTGGGCCGGCCCTTGCCGGCCCTGAAGCCGCGGGCCTGGCTGCAACAGGCGGGCCACAAGCCGCCTCCACTGCCGGCGTTGCGCACCATTACCGGCCTGCTGCTATTCCCGGACACCTGTGCCGAATGCCGGCGCCTGGGCCCGCAACTGCCTGAAACGGTGTTTGCGGTGGAAGGCCACAGCGCCTACGTCTACGGCCTGCTTCTGGAGACCGTTCCGCCTCGCACGCCTCCCAAAAATGCTGACGTAGTCGCTGACGTCACCTTTGCGCCGGCCTTCGCCGCTGCGGCACTTGCCGGCACAGCCACGATCGCCGTCGAGGCAGGCACGCTGCCGGAGGTTTCTTCAGCCATCTATCCCTTGCTCCTGCTGACAGATGCTCGCGGCATCGTCAGGGTCGTCCAGCCTGTAGGCATCGAAGCGCTGAGCGAGGGCGGCGCGGTTTACTCGGCCATTCACCGGGTCGGAGAAAACTTTCCCCTGACCGTACCGTCCCCCTCGTCCGAAAAGCAGGTCCACGTGCCTGCACCTCCCGGGTTCTAGAGCAGGAGAAAAAGAACTCGCTCTGCTATTCTTCCCCCTGACGGAGCACATCATGGCCAAAGGCGTTAACAAAGTTCTTCTTCTCGGCAACGTAGGCAAAGATCCGGAAATTCGCGCCTCGCAGGGTGGCATGGCCATCGCCAGCTTCACCCTGGCGACCGCCGATCGCCAAAAGGATCAGACCGGTCAGTGGACGGACAAGACCGAGTGGCACAACCTCGTCGCCTTTGGCCGGACCGCCGAGATTGTGCGGGATTACGTGAAAAAAGGCACGCAGATCTTCGTCGAAGGCAAGATTCAGACGCGCTCCTGGGACGACAAGGAGTCCGGCCAGAAGAAGTACCGGACGGAAATCCTGGTAAACGACATGAGCCTGCTCGGCGGCCGCGGCGATAGCGCAGGTGCCTCGGCTGGTGCTGGCGCCGGCTCCTCAGAGCGTGCCGGCGGCTATAGCGGCAGTGGAAGCCAGGGCGGCGGCTATGGCTCGGGTGGCAACTATGCGGGAGCGCGGGCCAGCACCGGGTCCGGCAACAGCTACTCCCAGCCGGCAAACGATTACGCCGATCAGGGCATCACGGACGAAGACATTCCGTTCTAGTTCCTTTCACGGTGGATCGCCGCTTGGGAGCGGCTCCACCCCTGATTGAGCGCTGCCGCTGAAGTGAACCTGCGTTGTTTGCTGCGGTAACGATCCGGCATTCCGCCTCAATCCCCCGGGCGATCAGAATTTGAGGCTGCGGGCCTCTACCGAGACCACGCCGATGCCTTCGGCAAAGGCCGTAACCGTGGATGCCTCTGCCGGCAGGGCCTTTTCGTCTTCGATCCAGACGACGCGACCGGTGGTGAGAATACCTGAACCTGCCTGCGGCCCCTTGGTGAAGTGACCGTCGACGTGGTAGTGGGTATCGTGCAAAATCGTCCGCTGTTCGCGGTATTCCATTGGCTTTGTCATGCGGTGTTCCTCGCTGCTAGGAGCATGACGCAAACGGGCCGAGGGGTGAATATCACGATCTGGTCAGGTCTCCCCCAAAAGCGACCTGTTTTCGGTCAGTTTCCCGGAAATCGTTCAATCTTCTCGCGGGTTCCATTGTCTGCGAAGAGGAAGCCGCGTAGCGTGGTTCTATGCCATCAACAGAACAGACGCAACGCTTCCTCTTCACCTTTCGCTGCAACGGGGAGGCGCACGGGGAACCCCTGACGGAGGTTCTCGTGGACCAACTGGAAGATCAGGACCCGTCGGTCGCTCCAAATGCTTACAAACGCAGCTGGTTCGGAACGGAGGAGAACCTTGCCGGCATGCTGCCGCAGCTCGGCTTCGCTCCCCTGGACGTGGAAGGGGTGCTGGCAGCCCTTCGCGACCACCGCGGCGCCGATCGCAAGCTCGAGGTCAGCCAGGATCAGTTGCGGGAGGCCGGCTTTCACGAGCTGTCCTGAGAAACCGCCGGTTTCGACACTCTTGAGTCGTGCGTCGGCCCGATTGGTGAGGCCGTCAAACGCCGCGGATGAACAGAACATTCTCTTGGAATAGGCTATTGCCAGAGTCGCTCCGGCAAATGATTTCCTTGCTCCACGGTCCTGCTTCCTTAACGCCTTTGCCCGTAGTGCGGCGGTGGCAACGCCAAACCGTGCCTTTTGGCGTTGCCCTGCTCCTATTGGTAGGAGCCACCTCTGCGCGAGCGCAGCGGCACTCCTTTGGCTCCTCGCCGCCGACGCCTCCCCTGCACATCGCGACGTCGGCCCCAGCACCGGTGTTTGCCGTTGTAGCTGGGCCCATCGCCCCGGTGAGTGCGGGGCTGGGGGCGATCCAGTTTCTCCCTTCCAACTTCACAGTGCCCGCACCGCAAACCTTGACACGCCAGCTGAGCGCGGATGACGAACGGACCCGCTCCGGGGCGCTCTCTTCCCTGGGTGCACCCGGCCAGTACCTCGGCCACGGTCGTGTGCCATTTCCACACTCCGTACAGCTGGACCTCATGCAGCTAAGCGCCGGCGAGGAGCTGGACGCGCTGCTCACCGTCGAGCTGGATCAGCACATCGTCAGCGCCGTGCTGGTGCCGGACGGCGACACCTGGCGCAAGATCGCCACGCTGACGTTCCCCAACGCCTTCAGTGCAGCCAACACCACGCCGGCCACGTTCGCGCGGCCGCTGCGCTCCTGGCTGCAGCCCGGGCGCTACCGGGCGGTCTTTCACGGCTCCGTCACAGGCCCCACGGGCGACTTCACGGAGAATGAAGCCGACCTGCGCATCATCAACAACCGTGCCGTAATCATTCTGGATTTCGTCTCCGGTGCGCGGCAGTGCGACAACGCCGGGCAGTTCAGGCCGGCGCACCAGAGCTGCGAGCTGATTCAACGCTGGCTGGAGCCGGATCCCGCCGATCCGACTCACCATTTCACCCTGATCACGGGTGTCGGCCACTTTTCAGCGCATGATGCCCTCGATCCGCTGACACGCTCGCGCAATTACCGTTTAACGCGGCTGCGCTCCTTTGCCTGCCAGCCGTTTGTGTTTTCCGAGCCGGCGCAGCACTTTGAGCCGACTGCCAGCTCCGTCCCCTGTGCTTTGCATGATGGACCGCACCCGGACCACATGTAGCCCGCGACGCCTACCGTCGCCTGCTCACTTCCCTCCAAAGGGTCGCGACTCCGTCCTGACTGTGAGATTCCTTCTCGCGCGCAGCACGTCAAACGGTAGCCATGTTCCGCAAGCTCGCTTCGCTTCTCGTTTCCACCAGCTTTGCCCTTTGCGCTGCCTCAGCCCAGAGCCCGGCCC
>CAXSBL010000047.1:0-4235 GCA_964235515.1 uncultured Bryocella sp. | reverse complement strand
AGCCTTCCCTCCACGCTGGATATCGCCGTGGCGGCCAGCGGTCTGCATCGCGTCCGCTTTCTGGCACAGGCACCGGACGGCCGCATCTTTGCCACAGGCATGTGGAATCTGGCCGACAACACCCGGGGATCGATCTTTATCCTGTCCGGCTGGAACGCACGGACCGAGCGCTTCGAGCACATCACGACCTATCTGGATCATCTGCGCAATCCCAACAACCTGGCCTTCTGGACCGATCCTGCAACGCGGGAGAGCTGGCTTTATCTGCCCTTGACCGACCGGCTGGAGCGAATTCCCTTTAAAGCCGGCGATACCCACCCCAGCGGCCCGGCCGAGACGCTGATCCGGTTTCCCGACTACGGTCTGAACTACAAATACGGCGGTTGGCACCTCACACGCACGGTGGCCATCGCCACGCTGCACGGCCGTACGCGGGTGTACGTGGCCGCGGGCTCGTCCTGCGACTACTGCCGCGAGCGCGAGGTCATCCGCGCCACCGTGACTGCCATGGACATGAACGGAGAGCACCAGGGGCTCGTGGCGCAGGGTCTGCGCAACGCCGTGGACCTGCGATTTGTGCCTGACCTGGACGGCGGCGCGCTGTTTGCCACCAACATGGGCGACGATCACCTGGGCACCGGCGAGCCGGAGGACACGTTCTTTGAACTGGACTCAAACGCACACCCTGGACCGCTCGCCGAAGCCGGCGCTGGAGCTGGCTCCGGAGCCACGCATGGCCACATCGCCAACTACGGCTGGCCGACCTGCTACTTCGCGCATGGCAAGGCTGCGCTGGACACCACGCCGCTGCCCTCCATGCCACCGCCGGGCGACCCGTCTACCGAGGCTGAACGGCCGGCCAGGGCCGCCGATACCAGCTACGGTGCGCAGCCGGGGATGTACGGTCAGGGCACGTTGCTGCCTGCCGGGGGCAAGGGCGGTGTAGCGGATCCCGACGCCCACCTGGGCGCGGTGCCTGCCCCGCTGACCAGTTGCGCGAATGTTCCGCCCGCCTACGACGCCTTCGCCGCGCATTCTTCCCCACTGGGCCTGGCGTACTTCGGGAACGGTAACCCGATCCTGGGCGGAAACTTTTTAGTGGCGCTGCATGGCGCCAGTCATCCGAGCATCGGGACGGGGTACCGCGTGGTGCGGTTTTCACCGGGAAACCGCCTGCCAGAGGCGATAGTCACCGGGTTCTTGACAATCGGCAGCGACGGCAAACCGGCCGTGCATGGGCGGCCGTGCGGCATGTTGCGCCTGGGGCCGGACCGCTTCCTGCTTACCGATGACAGATTAGGACTGATCTACCTGATCCAACCTCGGCCACACTGAGACACCGGGCCAAAAGAACAGTTTTCTGCAACGAAAGTTTCCCGTAACTGCCCCTTCACAAAAGTCATCCCACGTGGGTACTATTGGCGGGCGGTTACACTTTCATGCATATGGATGAGTCCCGTTTCCGCAAAGTGTCTGACCAAGCCTTGGAGCAGTTGAAGCAAAGCCTCATCCGCGCCGAAGAAGCAGAGGGTGGGTTTGAGGCCGAAGAGAAGAATGGCGTGTTGAACGTGTTGTTCGACGACGGCAGCGCCAAGTTCGTCTTTACCCCGAATACACCTGTGCGCCAGGTGTGGATCTCGGCCCAGTCCACCAGCTTCAAGCTGGAATGGAACGAAGCCGAGGAAGTCTTCACGCTGCCGCGCACCGGAGAAGATCTACGTGCGCTGACCGAGCGGCTGCTTCGCGAACAGCTCGGCGACGCCAAACTTGCGCTTACTTAAGCGCGTTCCGAGGCTCTGAAGTCCATGCAACCGCTGCTTTCTGTTGCCCTTATTACGCACAATGAAGAGAAGAATCTGGGACGGACCTTAGCCAGCGTACGCTGGGCAGACGAGATCATCGTTGTCGATTCTGGTTCCACCGATGACACCGTGAAGATCGCCCGCTCCTTTGGCGCTACCGTGATCGAACGCAGCTGGCCCGGCTTCGCCGCGCAGAAGAACTTCGCCCTGGGGCAGTGCACCGGAACGTGGGTGCTGTCGCTTGATGCCGACGAGGAGCTCAGCCCCGAACTGCAGCGCCAGATCCGCACGCTGCTGGCCAGCCAGCCGGTGGTCGACGCCTTCCGCCTGAAACGGCGTAACCTGTTCCTGGGTCGCTGGATCAAGCGCGGCGGCTTTTACCCGGATGCCAAGCTTCGCCTGTTCCGCCGCACAGCCGCGAACTTTGGTAACCAGCCGGCCTTTGAAGATCGCCCCGTCCACGAGACGATTCACTTCGATGGTGCCTCACAAACGCTGGACTACGACCTCATTCACCACGCCTACCCCTGCCTGAGCGACTATCTGGAGCACATGGAGCGGTACAGCAACCTGGGTGCCGGTCTGTTGGTCAAAAAGGGCCGCCTCAGCCGCGCGCTGCCCGTCTTTGCCGCCCGCGTACTCCTGTTCCCGGTGCTGACCTTTCTGTGGAACTACATCTTCCGGTTCGGATTCCTGGACGGCCGCGAGGGTCTGCTGCTGCATAGCTACCATGCGGTATACAGCAGCTGGAAGTACGCCAAGGCCTGGGAGATGGGCCGCAACACGATGCCCCTGCCGACAGCGGTCAGCCCGGCGATCAGCTCTTCCCAGATCGCTGCCTGACCCTGGCCCACGGGCTAGAGGGCGGCGTCTGGACTCGCTTCCAGCGCCGCTCGAAAACGTTCCGCATAGCGGGTCGGCATGGAACGGCGGCGCATGTCGCGGCCCACGACCAGGTGTACGGTCTCCCCCTCACACAGGAGCAGACCGTCCGTGGATCGCACCACGGCGTACGTAAAGCGCACCACGGAGCCGCGCACCCCGGCCAGGCGTGTGCGCACGATCAGATCGTCGTCATACCGAGCCGGCGCCTTGTACCGGGCCCGGACCTCGACCACGGCGATCAGCGCGCCCTCTTCCTCCTCCATCGTCCGGTAGTCCAGCCCCAGCGAGCGGATGAGTTCTACCCGCCCGACCTCGAACCAAACGAGGTAATTGGCGTGATAGACCACCCCCATCTGATCGGTTTCGGCATAACGGACGCGAACGCGGGTTTCGGCGCTGGCTCTTGATTCCGCGCCTTGCAAGTTTGTGGAAGCCGTGGCCATATGAGGCTAGGATAGTCGCGTGGCTCACCTGTTGCTTCAATCTACGGATGCCCTGCTCGTGATCGACATGCAGGTCGACTTTCTGCCTGGCGGACCCTTGGCCGTTGCCGGCGGCGATGCCCTTGTGCCCGGCATCAACGAACTCGCCGGGCGCTTTGACCATGTGATCCTTACCCAGGACTGGCATCCCGCGGGCCACGTCAGCTTCGCGGCCAGCCACCCGGGCAAAGAAGCCTTTCGCGACACGGCACAGACCCATTACGGCATCCAGGCGCTGTGGCCGGAGCATACGGTGCAAGGTTCGTCCGGCGCCGCGCTGGCCCCGGGACTGGAGATTCCGCACGCGGAGATGATCCTGCGCAAGGGCTTTCGGCGCGGCATCGACAGCTATTCGGCCTTTGTCGAAAACGACAAGAGTACGCTCACAGGACTGGCGGGTTTTCTCCGGGAGCGTGGACTGCGGCGGCTGTTTTTCTGTGGCCTGGCCTTTGATTTCTGCGTGGGGCACTCGGCCGTGGATGCGGTGCGTCTGGGGTTCGAGGCGTTCATCGTAGAGAATCTCAGCCGCTCTGTGGATCTGCCCGCGTCGGGCAACGGCCCTGGAACCGTGGAGGCCATCGAAGCCCGTCTTTCTGAGGCCGGTGTGGGGCGAATCTTGTTCGAGGCGATCCACCCACGAAGGGAGACCGCAGTCTAATGGCCGCCGACCGGAGCGACTGGCCCGAAGCCATGGCCACCGTGCTCAGCTGCCACTACGAGATGCGTGCCGGGCGGGCGCTCGCCTTCGGCCTGCCGTCCGGGCGACGCTTTCACATCACCTACAACTACTGGGCAGGGGGAGAGCTTCAGGAAGCCGACTGCTACACGGCGAAAGCGATGCCCCAAGGCAGTCTGTTTCCGATTCACTATGACCCGGAGGTGCCTCTGCGCAACCACCACGTCCATTCGACCTCCGGGGTACAGAAAGTTCCTCTAATCGCGATCGGCATCTGCGGATCGATCGTGCTTTCGCTGGCATGGCTGCTGGTGCTGCGGGGCTGCTCCTGATCCTGCAGTGGGACCGCCAGGACGCCCTGATCCTCAGGGCTTTAGGACCTTCAGGACC
>CAXSBL010000046.1:4899-26347 GCA_964235515.1 uncultured Bryocella sp. | reverse complement strand
TAGCCCTGCTGCTGTGGATAGCCCTGCTGCTGTGGATAGCCCTGCTGCTGCGGGTATCCCTGCTGCGCCGTTCCGTCCTGCGGATAGCCGTTGTACTGGGCATTTGCCGCAGGCAGCAGCAGGCCCATGCCGGTGGCAAGCGCCGCGCCGGTAAGCGTGTTCCGAAGTGTGTTGCGCCCTGCGCTACTGATCTTCATGTCGTTCCTCCACCGGCCTGCTGCCTGCAATCAAGCGGGGCGCCTGGCGGTCTGCCTGGTCAGAAGCTGAATCTCCGGCCTTGGTACACATGCTTAGACACAAGGCCGCGACCGTTTGTTGCGCCCCATTTGCGCTATTGCAGAAACTACGGTTTGGGCAGCGCCCCCGGCAGCTTCGGCCCCGTAAACAGCACCTTCGGGCAGGCCACATGCACGCCGTCATTGGTGTCCACCAACTCCGTAATGTCCACGTTGCAGGCCGTCGAGATCAGCGCATAGGCATCGTCCCGCGAAAGGTGCGCGTAATCCGGATTGCCCTCGCTCAGGAACACGATCATGTTGCGCACCGCCATCTCCGTGGCCGTCTTCAGGTCCGGGCTGAACCCCATGCTGATGTAGGCCGTCGGCGTCTCCGCCCGAGGCCACAAAAGGTGCTCCCGCGTCGCCTCCCCCTTGTGCAGAATGAACTGAAACGTTCCGGTTAAAAACGTCTCGAGCGCCGTAATATCGACCTCGCCGTCACCCTGCCCCGCATGGCCATCACCGGCCTCAAACAAGCCGCCCGGCGCGTGCACCGGATAGAACATCACCGACCCTTCCACCAGGTCCTTGTCGTCCATATTGCCGCCATGCATCCAGGGCGGCGCGGAGTTCCACTTGCCCGCAGACTCCGGCGGCGCCACCCCCATCGACCCAAAAAAAGGGTGCAACGGAATCGTGATTCCCGGCGCAAAGTCCGCCGTCATCTTCACCCGGTCCAGGGGAATAATCTTCGTCCGCCCATACGGAAAGTCGTCCGGCAAAAATCCGCGCCCCGCGCCAAAGCCGTTGCAGGCAAACGGCGCCTCAATGGAGATCTTCCGCACTCGCACCTCCAGCACATCGCCCGGCTCCGCGCCTTCCACGGCCACCGGGCCGGTCAGAATGTGCCCACCCGGTCCCCGGTCCGCCTGCGGCACCCCGTCATACAACGGCCCGAGCCAGCTCGGAATATCCGCAGCCTTCACCCCTTCCGACTCCAGCCGCTGCGGCGGCCCGCACGTAGAAGCCGTCTGCATCACCACCGTGTCGCCCGAATGCACCGTCAACGCCGGCTTCGCATGGTACGAGTAATATCCCCACGCCACCGTCGAAGGCGTCGCCAGCAGGGTCTGCGTCGACTGCGCGGGAAGCGTTCCGGCCAAAGCGAAAGCGGCTGTGCCAAAGGCAGCCAGGGAAGACAGAATGGGTGACTTCATCCGCAAGATATAGCATGACCGCAGTCAACGCAGGGCGCAGACCATGACCTTCTTTCGCGTTCTTTTTCCAGGCAATCACGCTCCTTGTTCTTCCGGCAACTCTGTTCCTTCTGCCTGATCTCGGGAGTGGAATGCACGGGTGGAAGGGCTGGAGCCTCGGCATCGCGGCAGGCTGCCTGGAGTTTCTACTCCTGAGATGGATCTGCAAGCCTACTGAAATGTTCGCAAACAGAACTCATAAGTAGAGCGTCAAGGCGAAGGCTCGCCAGCCTCAACCAATCAAGCACAAAGCCAGTTTCCCGCCTGCAACTGCGTTCGTAACAAGCTGCCGGTCAAACGTCGCCACTTGTCCCTCATGAGCGCGGGCTAGCGCCAGAAGATAGGTGTCGGTCACTTGGGTGTGGCTTGAAAGATAACCCGACTGTACCCCCGGTGCGTCCAGCAGCGAGAGGCTATCAGGCCAGAATTCATGCCCTGGCAGCTGGCAAAGTAAGCGTAGTGTCTCCGCCACGGCTGCGGGCGCTCCGGGCGACCTTGGGTAGTTAGGATGTCCCACGATCCGCATCACGCCATTCTCCGTCAACGGACAGGTAGCCCAGGCCTTCCGTCCTGTGGTCTCAAACCACGCCTGCGCCTCATGGTTCCGCACGTGAGCGGCATCGATAAGGGCGATAAGAATGTTGACGTCCAAAAGGTAGCGCACTATAGCAATTCATCCGCTAACTGCTTCACCATCTCCGAGGTAACAGGGGGAGCGTCATGGCGATTGGGGAGCATGGGGATGCCGTTCCTGGTCTCTGTCTTGGACGAGGCGGTATGTAACGCCTTCCTTGCAAGGCTCGAGACCATCTCTCCAATGCTGCACCGTTCTATCGTTGCGAGTTCACGCACTGCAGACAGGATGTCGTCATCAATTGTAAGAGTCGTTCTCAAATTCAGCTCCTTAATGCTCACGCATCACGCATAGAAGCATCATAGACGATCCCCTCTGGGTCTGAGCAGAGCGGTGAGCAGCGAGATGTGTTGCAGGGCATGTCGCAGGCACAATAGAAGCACGATGACCCCGTCCCCGCACGCCATGTTTGCCCCGTCCCAGCGCGTCCACTTCATCGGCATCGGGGGCATCGGCATGAGCGGCATCGCTGAAATCCTGCTCACGATGGGCTACCCGGTCTCCGGCTCCGACCTGCGCTCCTCACCGACCACCGAACGCCTCGAACGCCTCGGCGCCACGATCTACATCGGCCACACCGCCGAAAACGCGGCGGCCACCGATGTGGTCGTCACCAGCTCCGCCGTCGCGCGTGACAATCCCGAGGTGCTCGAGGCCCGCGCCCGCAAGACGCCCGTCATCATGCGCGCCGAAATGCTCGCCGAGCTCATGCGCCTCAAATACGGCATTGCCGTCGCTGGCATGCACGGCAAAACCACCACCACCAGCATGGTCGCCGCGGTCCTCGCCGGCGGCGAGCTCGACCCCACCGTCGTCGTCGGCGGCCGCGTCGACGCCATGGGCTCCAACGCCCGCCTCGGCAAGTCACAATATCTAGTCGCCGAAGCCGACGAGAGCGATCGCAGCTTCCTCCGCCTGTCGCCCATCATGGCCGTCGTCACCAACCTCGACCGCGAGCACATGGAGGCCTATCGCGACATGCGCGACGTCGAAGACGCCTTCGTCGAGTTCATGGACGAGATCCCCTTCTACGGCGCCGTCACCGCCTGCATCGACAACCACGCCCTCAAAGCCATCCTCCCCCGCGTCACCCCCCGCGTCTACACCTACGGCGAGTCGCCCGAAGCCGACTTCCGCCTCCGCATCCTTCGTGCGGAAAGCGGCAGCCACGCCACCTTCGAGGTCAACTTTCGCGGCCTTGTTCTCGGGCCGTTTCACCTCCACGTCCCCGGCCGCCACAATCTTCTCAACGCCACCGCCGCCGTCGCCATCGGCGTGCAACTCGGCCTCACGCCGGAGGCCATCGCCACCGGCCTGCGCAGCTTCCGCGGGGTCGACCGCCGCTTCCAGACCCGCGGCACCGCCCGCGGCGTTACCGTCGTCGACGACTACGGCCACCACCCCACGGAGGTCCGCGCCACTCTCCAGGCCGCCCGCGAATGCGGCTACGGCCGCGTCCTCGTGCTTTTTCAGCCCCACCGCTACACTCGCACCCGCGACCTGATGGAGGACTTCGCCACTGCCTTCGGCGACGCCGACGCCCTGCAGATCCTTGACGTCTACGCCGCCAGCGAACAGCCCATCGCAGGCATCACCGGCGAAACCCTGGCCGCACGCATCGCCGAAGGGGGCAGGGCCCAGGGCGGCGGCCGCGTCGCCTACGCCCCCTCGGTGGCCGAAGCCGTCGAGCGCCTGGCCGCCGACGCCCGCGAAGGCGACATGATCCTCACCCTCGGCGCCGGCAGCGTCTCCCAGGCCGGCCCTCTCCTGCTGGAACGGCTCGGCTCCACTCAATAACGGACTCTACTCAAGCCGGGGAGTCTTGCAGCAGGTACCCGGAAACGGCCTCCGCCACCGGAAGGCAAAGAATTGTCAGAAACGGAACATACACCCGCACTTCGGCGATCAACGCCACGGTAAACCAGAGTGGCAGGTAAAGTGCCGCGGCTGCCATCGCCAGGACCGCCGAACGGCTTAACTGCTTCGCGCGTGGCAGAAGCAGGGCGGTCAGCAGAAATGGAAGCAGGGCAAGTATGGCCGTGGTCAGGTTGTTGCCGCCCAGGTTGTGTCGAAAGGACAACATCGGCATACGTGGGTCATAGCTGCGATGCGGGTAACGCACCAGCTGCAGGTAAGCCTGGACTCCTCCCGCGATGGCGGCGATGGCCGCCCCTTGCAGCAGGCCTGCTCGTCGCCTTGCGGGGGAATCTTTGCTCGCCAGGCTGGTCAACGCCAGCGCCGCTCCAAACACAAACGCCACATCCGCACGCACAAATGCCTGCCAGCAGGCCGCCAGCAGCAGAGCAGCCGTCCAGATCCCACGTCGTTGACTTCCACCGGCCCGCAGGAGGCAAAGCAGGCCAAAAGCTAGGAAGCAACAGCTCGGGGTGGTCTCCGGCCGTTGCCACGGCACAATCCAGTTCCAGGTAAGGGTCAGCGAAGTGAGAAGAATGGCCAGTCGTGCAATCCGTTCCCCCTGGCTGCGAAACGGCGGGGCTTCCACCGTAAGCAGGTAGAGACAACCTACCGTACACAGGCTCCATACAAAGTCCAGACCTGCGTAAATCCAGGCCAGCTGGTGCATCCCGCTCAGCAACATGGCGGCCCGGGTCAGCGCGGGGATGGCCACCCGGTATGCGTCAGGCGCGTACATTTTGCGCAGCAGCGGTGTGTCCGGCGGCAGAATCTGGTACCAGGCATTGTGTACAAAGTGGCTCAGAGTAAGGCAAAGACAGAGCGCATAGAGGCACACAACCAGGATTTCGCGCTTTCGATACCCGTCTTCACGCGCCTTCATCTTTGCCCTTCGTCTCTCTACCTAGGGTTCTCTCAGCGTGGCCGCCAATTCCCGAGATACCGGCCAGCCCAACGCTTCCGTGCCGGTCGCGCCGTGCGTGGCTCCGTCCATCGTAAAGCCCCGTACTTATTCCCGTTCCGCTCCGTTCCCCAACCGGTACACCCCCCAAAATGTCATTCCCGGGCGTCGGGGTGACCCTCTATAGTGGAATCACTGGCGGTTTCTCCGCGACCTTGCTCGGGCCGCGGAATGAAGTTTGTGTACAAGCGCAGCTCCCCGGCGACAGCTCTTCTGGAGCCAGAGGAGAGCCCTGCCTCCGAAACGATGGCTTACCAGGAGCCCTCGCCCGCTCCCGCCGGCGCTCTGCACCGTGGCGTCGCCGCCGCGGAATCTACGCCGGAAGCTGAATCCGAGTCCTATATCCCGCAGCGCGGCTCCTACGGCATGCGTCTGCACGGCGGCATGCCGCGGGGTGTCGCCGGCCGCGTCGTTCTGGGTAGTGCCGTCCTTGCCGTGCTGGCCGCCCTCGCGCTCACGGTTGCCGGGATCCGGCAGTTTCTGCTCCACGATCCTCGCTTCCTCATCACCTCGTCCTCCGAGATCGCCATCGAGGGCAATCAGCACATCTCCCGCTCCGACGTGCTCGCCGTCTTCGGCTCCGATCTCGAACGCAACATCTTCAAGGTGCCCCTTGCCGAGCGCCGTGCCGACCTCGAGCGCCTCCCCTGGGTCGCCAACGCCACCGTAATGCGCCTTCTGCCCAATCGCATCCGCGTTCAGCTCGTGGAGCGCACCCCCGTCGCCTTCACCCGGCAGGGCACACGCATCGGTCTCGTTGACGCCTCCGGTGTCCTGCTTGACATGCCGCCTGAATCCGCCGGCGACCCGCACTACTCCTTTCCCGTGCTCACCGGCCTCACCCCCACCGACACCCCGGAGATCCGCGCCGCTCGCATGGAGGTCTACCGCCGCTTCATGGCCGATCTCGCCTCCGCCGGCGCCGCGGTCACGCAATCGCTCTCGGAGGTCGACGTCACCAATCCCGAGGACGTGAAATCCCTTGTCACCTCTGACGGCGCCGACATCCTCGTGCACTTCGGCGATGAGGATTTCCTGCACCGCTATCAGGAGTTCCAAAGGCATCTCCCCGAATGGCGCACCCAGTACCCGCACCTTGCCTCCGCCGACATGCGCTATGAGCGCCAGGTGGTGCTGGAGATGCAGCCCGGCACCAACGCCGCGGCCATCGAACGCGCTGGTGCCCCAACGGCGTCTTCGACTCTAATAGCTCCTCATGTTCAGGTGCCGGTAGCGCCCGCCCTGAAGCACAGGGCCGTCGCCGCCCGCCACGCCGAACCCGCGCGCAAACCGGCGTGGGCTGCCGGCCGGCTTGCCGCCCTTCGCCAGGCGCAGGCGACAGGTCGTCGCTGAGGTACGCCCCGGCCGTATCCTGGCCAGGAGAGCTCGCCGGACGGAGTAGGGTAGAGATATTCCGCAGCGCCCATCAGCGATAGCGCCTCGTGCCGGGCAGCGGCAAAGCAAACGCATGACTGCGGTGGGTGGATGAATACCGATGAATCCGAAAACCAGTAACCTCATCACCGTTCTCGACGCCGGCAGCAGCAAGAGCGCGGTGCTCGTCGCCGAGGCCGGCGAAGGCCTCCGTTACCGCGGTCACGGCGTCGAGGCCTCCAAAGGCATGCGCCGCGGCATGATCTCCGATCTCGGCCCTGCGATCGAGGTCATCGACAAGGCCGCACTCGCCGCCGAAAAAACTACCAAAGCCCCCATCGAAACCGCCGTCGTCGGCATCGGCGGACCGCACATCAAGGGCATGAACTCCCAGGGCGGCATCAGCATGGGCAGCCGCATGAAGGAGATCACCCGCGAGGACGTGCGCTCTGCCATCGACCGCGCCCGCTCCGTCGGCCTCGCCCCCGACCGCGAGGTCCTCCACCTTCTCCCGCAGCAATTCATACTCGACGACCAGGCCGGCATCCACGACCCCGTCGGCATGGTCGGCAACCGGCTGGAGGTCAATCTCCACCTCTCCACCTGCTCCGGTTCCGCCGCGCAATCGGTCGTCACCTGCGCCAACAAGGCCGGCCTCGAAGTCATCGATACCGTCTTCGAGGGCATCGCCTCCGCCGAAGCCGTTCTCCACCCCGACGAGCGCGAACTCGGCGTCTGTCTCGCCGACATCGGCGCCAGCTCCACGGAACTGGTCGTCTACTTCGAATCCGCCGTAGCCCACACCGCCGTCCTGCCCATCGGCGGCGACCACTTCACAAACGACCTGGCGGTCGGCCTGCACGTCGGCGTCGAAGAAGCCGAGATGATCAAACGCCAGTACGGCCATTGCGTCGTCACCGCCGTACCCCAACTCAATGAAATCGAGGTCGGCGGCGACCTCACCCTCACCGGCAGCGCGCCGCGTATGATCCGTCAGCGCTTTCTCGCCGAAATTCTCGAGCCCCGCGCCCGTGAACTGCTCACCATGCTGCGCGACAACCTCCGCGCCGGCGGCGTGCTCGAAGCCATGGGCACCGGCATCGTCTTTACCGGCGGCGGCGCCCTTCTGCCCGGCCTTCTGGACCACGCCGAAAGCCTCCTCCGCGTCCCCGCCCGCATCGGCTACCCCGTCCCTCTGCCCGGCATGCCGCCCGAGCTCGCCCGCCCGGAATTTTCCACCCTCATTGGCATGCTGCTCTACACCCACCGCACCCAGATCCGCAAAGCCAATGAAGAGCAGGGCATGAAAGCCAAAATCCAGGGCCTGTTCAAGGGCAGCTTCTAGCACCTCGTACTCTCGAGTGCGAGCCTCCTGGGACGCTCCCGGCACGGCGGCATAGGTACAATAAAGTTCATGTCGTTTCGCAAGCTCCTGCCGTTGTTCGCCCCTGTCCTGATCGCTTCATCCAGCGCCGCCCATGCCCAATTGGGCGTCTTCGGCACGGTCTCGGGGCAGCGCTTCGGCGGCATCAACTGTCCCACCTTCGCGGTCCCTTGCGCGGACAACAACGGCCGGATCCAACCCTTTGGCGGCTCTTTCGGCGGTTACTATGACTTCCGCAACGTCGGCCCGGCGCGTCTCGGGGTGGATGTGCGCGGGGATGTCCTCACCGTCAACAAGCGCGCGGACAGCTCCGCCGGCAGCTCCGGCATCACCCGCCAGTATGCCGCCATGGCCGGCGTACGCGGCACCTTCCGCACCCCGATCTCCTGGCTCAGGCCCTTTGCCTCGGTCGATGGCGGCTACCTTCGCAACAACGCGAACGGCCTCTACACGACGACCAACACCACCTACAGCGGCTCTGTCCCGCCCATCACCGTCACCTCCACCAGCTTCAACCCCAACCTGTACAACAGCTACGCCCTGTTTAAAGGTTTCGTCGGCGTGGACGTGAAGATCTCCTCCTTCTTTGACATCCGCGCGATCGAATTCGGCGCGGGCGAGGCCTTCGGCAGCACAACCACGCGCATCACGGTCAACGCCGTCAACAACGGACCCACCACAACAACGACCAGTAGCAGCACGACCGCGACCAGCCCCGACACGCATGGCGTTACGTCCATCGGCGCCGGCATTGTCTTTCACTTCCCGCAGCGTTAGATCTTTCAAAACCACCGGTTGCAGGCTGCAGAACCCCGAAGACGGTCGGTCCTGGCCCGTTGAAGCCCAAAATGGAACCGAGCTAGATACGGCCCACGCCCGCTTGCCCCATAGTTGTTGCACACGCCCGGGGTATTGCGGCGAGAATCAAGCAAAGGCCCGCCGCCCCATGGCAGTTCTCCCCAAGGCGTACCGCGAAGCCGGAACAGTGCGCGCCAGTCCACTCAGAAGTGCTGGCGTCGGACAAGGCCGCTGAGGGCACAGCATCAGGAGAATTGCCTCTAGGAGAACACCCCCGCATGTCGATCCCGACTTCCCCGATTACCCAAGGCCCTCACTCCGACGAAGCCCTCCGCATCCACTACCACGATGAAACGCAGCGATCCGCGCGCATCAAGGTGATCGGCGTGGGCGGCGGCGGCAACAACGCCGTGAACCGCATGATCGCGGCCAAGGTCGAAGGCGTCGAATTCATCGCCGCCAACACCGACGCCCAGGCGCTTGAAACCTCCAACGCCCCGGTAAAACTGCAACTCGGCGTGAAGCTCACCGCCGGTCTCGGCGCCGGGGCCAACCCTGACGTTGGCCGTCGGGCCGCGCTCGAAGACTCGGACAAAATCATCGAAGCCCTCGAAGGCGCGGACATGGTCTTCGTCACCGCCGGCCTCGGCGGCGGCACCGGCACCGGTGCGGCTCCGGTCATCGCCTCGCTCGCCAGCGAAATGGGCGCGCTTACCGTCGCGGTCGTCACCCGTCCCTTCGGCTTTGAAGGCAAGCGCCGCATGATGCAGGCCGAACGCGGCATGCAGGAGCTTCTCGAGTCCGTCGACACCCTCATCGTCATCCCCAACGAAAAGCTGCTTGCCGTCGCCAAGGACGCAGGCTTCTTTGAAAGCTTCCGCATCGCCGACGACGTGCTGCGCCAGGGTGTGCAGGGCATCTCCGACATCATCACCATCCCCGGCGTCATCAACCGGGATTTCGCCGACGTCAAAACCACCATGGCCGGCATGGGTTATTCCGTCATGGGCACCGCCCAGCGCTCCGGCCCGGACCGCGCCCGCGAAGCCGCGCAGGCCGCCATGGCCTCGCCGCTGCTCGAATCCGGCGCCATCGACGGCGCCCGCGGCATCCTCATCAACATCACCGGTTCCAGCAACCTCAAGCTTTCTGAGGTCAACGAGGCCTCCACCATCATTCAGGACGCCGCCCACGAGGACGCCAACATCATCTTTGGCGCCGTCCAGGACGAAAACATGGGCGACGACGTAAAAATCACCGTCATCGCCACCGGCTTCAAGGAATCACAGCCCCAGCGCCGCGAGCGCATGCTCGGCAGCGTCGGCGAGCCCGAAGCGCCCGCCTCCACGCCCTTCTCCCCGCGTATTTCTCCTCGCGTTCCGCAGGCGCCCTTTGCCAGCGAAGTGAGTACCCAGTCCAAAGACGCTCAAAATTCGCCAACTTCCGGCAGCGTCGCAACCTCTCCGTCGCCTCGCACCGACACCCCGGCCGCCCGGCAGGACAACGTCCCCGCTCGCGCCAGCTTCGTTCCCGTGATCTCAACCGTCATCTCTGAAACTCCGCGTGCAATCTCTGAAACCTCCCCTTTAACCGGGGTCGAATCCCCCGCGGTCGCCCGCATCTCCGAAGCCAGCGACAACGGGCAACTCAGCCTGCACGCCGGTGCGGCCGAGAAAAAAACACCCCAGGAACTGATCCCGGTCTCCGCCTCCGTCTTCGACGATGATTTTTTTCAGAAGGGCAATGACGAGCTGCGCGCAGGCCAGAGTGCCTGGCCCGTCGAGGCCCCACCGGCATCTAACACCACTAACACCATTAGCGAGGCAATCTCCCCCAGGGTGGGGATGGCCTCCGAACCGCCCGCGGCCGCACCCTTGCCCCAGGTGCGCGTCCCCTCCTTTGCCGGTTACGCCGGGGAGGCAGGCCACGCTTCTGGCAGCACGGACGAACTCGACATTCCGGCGTTTCTGCGGCGCAGCCACTAGGCTGCCCCTGAACACGCCGCCAACGGCGAAGTAAGGCAGCTTGTCAGCCTAACAGCACAACGGAAAAGGGATACCGCTTGCTCCGTGCCACCTGTTTATTCCTGTTCACCGCGGTCTGGCTGAGCCTGTCAGCCGCTGCCGCGGTGCGGCGCCACCCCGTCAAGGGGACGGCTCATCACCTCGCGGCGAAGTCCTCTCCCGCCCCGGCTTCCCGTGCCCGGCGTGGCGTTCACGTGGCCGCCGTTCATGCCCGTTCACATAGCGCCGTGCGTTCGGTCTCCACCCGGCGTGGCCGCCTCCTTCGCGGAACGCAGCCACTGCGGCTCATGGCGCAACCCGCGATCATCGCCCCGAACCCCAGCGAACGCGCCTTTTCCAGCAGCTTCAACGTCCCTCCTGGCTACCTCACCGCCGGCGACGTTACCGCCGGGGAAGATCCCGTGGTGCGCGCCGCGGCCGTCGAAGCCCTCGGCAACCTGAACGGCACCGCCCTGGCGATTGACCCATCCTCCGGCCGCATCCTTGCCATGGTCAACCAGCACCTGGCTCTCAGCGCCGGCGCCGAACCCTGCTCCACCATCAAGGTCTCCGTCGCGCTTGCCGCCCTCAAGGAAGGCCTCATCACCGCCAATACCCCCGTCAACCTCGGCGGCCATTACTCGCTCGACCTCACCACCGCCCTCGCCCGCAGCGTCAATCTCTACTTCGAAGTCCTCGGCCGCGCCATGGGCTTCGAGCGCGTCAAGCACTACGCCAACCAGTTCGGCCTCGGCGAACTAGCCGGCTACGGCATTCAGGGCGAACAATTAGGTGTCTACCCGGATACCGAACTCCCGCACAGCAAGGGCGGTGTCGGCCGCATGTGCTCCTTCGGCGAATCCATCTCCATGACCCCGCTGCAGCTTGGTGCGCTGGTCTCGGCCATCGCCAACGGCGGCACCCTCTACTACTTGCAGCACCCCACCACGCCCGAAGCCGCCGCCGACTTCACCCCTCACGTCAAACGTCTGCTCGACATCGGGAGCATCATTCCGCAGATCATGCCCGGCATGGCCGGCGCGGTCAACTTCGGCACCGCCCGCTCGCTCCACGCCAACTTTGAGCAGTTTCCGGTCTTTGGCAAAACCGGTACCTGCTCCAACAACGGCGTCCATTTCGGGTGGTTTGTCAGCTACGGCGACTCTCCCACCGGCCGCATCGTCACGGTCATCTTCCTCGACGGCAGCCGTGGCTTTTCGGGCCCCCGCGCCGCCGAGGTCACCGGCCAGTTCTACCGTGCCATGTATGAGCGCAACTACTTCGCACCGCATGGCCCCGGTGGGAGCTCCACCCCTGCCTCCACGGGGAACTGACCCGGCTTCACACCGAACGCCGCCTGCCGCATCTCATGCGCTGAGGTGTACATGATCATCGTTTCAGCACAGGAGATGGCTGCCGCTGACGAACGCTCCGTCGAGATGGGTGTCTCAATCACCAGCCTGATGGAAGCAGCTGGCCTGGCCGTCGCCAAGTTCGCCCTTCGCCATGGACCCGCCTCCGGTCTCCTCGTCGTCTTTTGCGGTAAAGGCAACAATGGCGGGGATGGCATGGTGGCGGCACGTTACCTGGCCAGCGCCGGCCGCGAGGTCCGCGTCGTCCTCCTCGGCGAGGCCGCCGACCTCTCTGGCCCTGTTCTCGCAGCCTGGGAGGGTGCCTCGACCGAAGCCCACGCCGGCAGCAAGCTTGAAGGCTACGAGGCCGGCGACGAGATATCTCTCCGTGCCTCTCTCGAAGGCGCCGTGCTCGTTCTCGACGCCGTCGTCGGTACCGGCTTCAAGCCTCCGCTGCGTGGCCTGGCGGCTGCGGCGCGCGATCTGCTCGCAACTTCGGTCGTACCCGTCATCGCCGTCGACCTCCCCAGCGGCTGGGACGCCGACGCTACCACCCTTCACGCCAACGGCGACGCCGCAACCGGGAAAGGTCCCCAAATCCAACCCTTCCGCGCCGACGCCGTCGTGACCTTCACCGCCCCCAAACCGGCGCACATCTTCGGCCACCTCACCCCCGGTTTACTCTTCGGCCCCGTGGTCGTCGCCGGCATCGGCACCCCCGTAGCCGCGCTCCAAAGTGCAACAAAACTGCACTGGGGAGGCACCTCCAAGACCCTCGCCGAAGAGCCGCGCGGCATCGATGGCAACAAGGGCAAATTCGGTCACGTTCTCTTGATCGGCGGGGCCTACGGCAAATCCGGCGCCCCCTCCATGATGAGCCTCTCCGCCCTGCGTACCGGTGCCGGCCTCGTCACCGCCGCAATCCCCAAGTCGATTCTGCCCGAAGTCGCCCGCATCACTCCGGAGCTCATGACGGTCCCGCTCGAGGAGTCCGAGACCCCCGAAGGCAAATCCGGCGGTCTCTCCCTCGACATTCTGGAGCCCAAACACCTCGAAAAGCTGCTGAAGAAGATCACCGTCGTCGGCATCGGCCCCGGTCTCGGCGAGGAGGGAACCACCCCCGACTTCGTCCGCCGCTTTGTCGCGGAGGTCAAGCTACCCATGGTCATCGACGCCGACGCCCTCAACTGCCTCGACGGCCACACCGGCATCCTCAAACAGGCCGCATCCGGAAAGGACGCCAACGGCAACCCACGTACGCTGGTCCTCACGCCGCACCCCGGCGAGATGGCCCGCCTGCTCGGCAAATCCATCAAGGAAGTTCAAGCGGATCGCGTGAATCTCGCCCGCGGGTTCGCCACGGAGCACGGCATCACCCTCGTCCTCAAGGGCTGGCGCACCCTCATCGCTCACCCGGACGGAAAGATCGCTGTAAACACCACAGGCAATCCCTCGATGGCCAAAGGCGGCTCCGGGGACATTCTGACCGGCATCGTCGCCGCCATGCTGGCGCAGTATCCCGAAAACGTCGCCGAAGCCGTCGAGGCCGCCGTCTTCCTGCACGGTCTCGCCGGCGATTTCGCCTGCCTCGACCAGGACGAGCACACCGTCCTGGCCACGGACACGGTAGCGCACCTCCAAACCGCCTTCCGCGCTCGCGCCACCGACGCCGACGGCCTCACCTGGATCGCCGGAACCGCCGTCAACGGTGCCTTTCAGGAGCGTGCCGGCGGCAAGTTGGGCAAGCTGGAAACGCCGCGCCGATGAACTTCAACCGCGAAAAACGCCTCCGCACCCGCAGCGAAGCCGGTACCCTCGGCCTCGGTGAACTCCTGACCGAACTCCTGCTTCCGCCCAAACTCATCATTTTGCGCGGCGATCTTGGCGCCGGCAAAACCACCCTTGTTAAAGGCATGGCCTCTGCCCTGGGCGCCGCCGACCCGGACGGCATCACCAGCCCCACCTTCACCCTCGTGCACGAGTACAAGGGCCGCAAAACCCGCATCTTCCACCTCGACCTCTACCGCATCGAAACCGAAGCCGAGCTCGAACACATCGGCGTCTGGGAGATCGCCGACGCCGGCGATGCGCTCGTGCTGGTCGAGTGGGGCGACCGCTTTCCCTCGCTCGTCGCCCGCGCCGACGCTGAAATCGCCATCAGCTCCGGCGAAAACGAGACCGAGCGCCTCCTGCACATTCGCTGGCGTGACTAGCTGCCTCCGGACCGACTCCGCCGCAAAACAAAGGCCGCGCCCCCATTGGGACGCGGCCTTGCCCCTGGGGGCAACGATTTACCGCGAGCGCCGGCGTGCGGTGGCTTCCTGGGCAGCTGTCTGGGCACGGATGCCGATATAGCTGGGGAAGAACACGGTGGCGGCAAAGGCGGTGGCAACTAGAAGTTCATACATAACAACAACTCTCCTTGTGAACACGTGGGGGCAGCTGCGCCGGGGCACACGTCGATGCACAAATTGGTTCGGTGATGGGTCTTCAGCGTGGGCGGGCATCAGGTCTTGACTGAGCCGTCGCGGTCACTGGCTTCTCGACCGGAGCAAACAACCTGCGAACGCGTTTCGCTAGGATCTCCCTGTCTTCTGCAATAGTAGACGGAATCCAGCTGGGAAAGATGCAACTAAGTATGTAGAAAAGAAAATTTTATTACTATGCGCCGCACAAGACACGATTGTCAAGTGCTAAACAGGAGAACCACAGTGGCGCCAGTTTCCACCCCAATAAAGGACTCGGGAAGGGTGGCGGACCGTTCCCCGAGATGCCAATCCCGCTCATCCTCCGACTGGTTCGTCGTGTACTCGGCAACATACAGAAGCGCCGGTTCGCAGCCTTGTACAACGTTCATTGATCCTGGACAAGGCTGATATTCTTCTGCTGACTTCACACTCAATCTCCATGCTCCAAAAAGCGGCAGGATATTTTGCGTGCCAAGTTGTTGCACTCGTCATCCGCAGGTCATGCGGGCGGAGCTTGCGGGCCTGAAAGGCAGGCTATGAACAGTAATCTTATGGGGTTCGCGAAGAAGGCTCAGGTGCACCTCCTTGGGCCGGACAAGCGCGTTCCGACCTCCTCGGTTCCTGCCTACTCGGCCCATTTGGATCTTCTAAGGGGCTTGGCAGCCATGGTCGTGGTTGTCGGTCACAGTAAGTTCACGCTGAGTGATCTTCATCGTTCGGCCATCGTCTCCGGTCATGCGCATGGTCCCGTTGCACCCGTCAGAGTAAGTCTGATGTCCCCGGCACATGAGGCTGTTGTGGTGTTTTTCGCCCTCAGTGGTCTGTTGGTTGGAGGTAGCGTCTTTAAGGAGCAGTTGCAGCACTCCTTTCGCTGGGGCCGGTACATGAGTAAGCGGTTGACTCGCTTGCTGACTGTGCTGATTCCTGCTTTGGTAATCGGTGGTTGCTGCGATCTGGCCAGCACCTACATCCTGTCTCACGGCCATACCCCCGGAGGCCGGTTTCAAGAGCTGGTTAGTTCTCGGCAGGGCGTAGAGGTTCTTCTGGGCAACTTATGCTTTCTTCAATTTCTCGATACAACCCGGGTGCCCACCTACGGCAGCAACTTTTCACTCTGGAGTTTGGCGTACGAATTTTGGTACTACATCCTATTCCCGGCAGCGCTCGCAGTGGTTCTACTGCCGGGCGTGGCCAAACGCCTTGGATCCGCTATATTGGCCTGCGCTGTGGCTGGCTTGCTCTGGGGTGATCCACTCGCCATCTTTCCGGTTTGGCTTTTTGGAGCCTTAGTTACGCAGTTACCTCGCACAATCCCGGCCAGGGCCCAAATCGTAGCTCTGCTCGCTGCTTTGGCGCAGATGCTCTTGATCATGCTGCTGTTGTGGAGAAAGCCTTTCGCGTCCATGGCGATGAACAACACCGTTCTTGGATTGTCGTGCTGCTTATTCCTTTATGCCGCGCTACACCGCCGCGACCCCCTGCACAGGCCGCTCTATCAGGCCATCGCAGAGCACCTTTCGAAGATGTCTTATACCTTGTACCTCTTTCACCTGCCGTTTTTGGTGCTGCTTGGATCGATCCTTGCACAGCGATATCCCCAGGGAGCTCCTCATGAATCGCAGCTCCTCGTGATTCTGACCGTGGGCGCTTATCTCTACAGTCAAGTGATGTATCGCCTGTTTGAAGCGCGCACGGAAGCTATCCGCAAGCGAATAACGGGTTGGCGCTCGAATAGTACCCGCCCATCGCTAAATAGCGCATAGGTACTGGCGACCATTGCAGCTCATCTCAGTTCCAAAATCAGCTTCTTGTAAAGCGGTAAATTCCACATAGTTCGTCGCCTGTCGATCCATACTCCTCCTGCTGCGCGATCGCCTCGAGATCCGCCAAGTGGTCCGCAGCCGACATCGGCACGCGCCCAAACCACAGCTTCTGCAACCCCGGTTCACGATCCAGCAGAAAGTCATGCTCCGCATTGACGTACATCAGATCGACGACCCTCGGCTGCCTTGCAACTGACGTCTCCACATGCCGCAAAAACCGCCGCAGCAGCTTGGTTTCAAATGGATGAAACAGGTAAGCCAATGTTGGTTCCGGCGGCAGCGGAAGCCGGGTCGCATCGCCCTCCCGCAAGCGCAGCGGCGCCAAGGCAAGTGCCTGCGGATCCTGCCTCCACGACCTGAGGTTGGCCTGCGCGACTTTCGCCAGCCCGGAGTTCAACTCCACACCCTCCACACGCAAAAACGGGTGCTGCGATGCCAGCAGCATCGCCCGCCCCTTGCCCGCGCCCACGTCCAGGAAAACCGTTTTACCAATCGGCTGCGGCGGTGCGCACTCCCTCAGCCAAAGGTCCACCAAGCCATGCAAAATGCTCGGAGCCACGCCGTAGTAAGCGGTCAACTCCTCATGCGCGATCCCGGTGCCTTCCGCGATCTGCGGCCCCGGCAGCAGGCCGGAGGTGTCCGTGCCATGCCGCTGGTCAAACGGATGAATGGCCGTCGAGGGAATCGCCCTACGGGACTTTTTCGAAGACAGCATGGGCATCGGTGCGCTCATCCCGTCAACCTGCGCCGCGCAGGATGGAGAACAGTGGCGGCAGGGTGGTGAGCTCCACGCGCGAAATGGCATAAAGGCCCAGCAGCCGGTTTTCCACCGCCGCCCGCAACTGTGCGTTCACCGCCTCTTCGGCGCCCGCCTCCCAAATCGTCAGCCGCGCGACAAACCGCGGAGGCACGCCCGGAATACCCGCGCCGGGTGCCTCGCGATCGGGCTCCAGCGTAGCCGATCGCACCAGCCCGGCTGAAACCACGTCCCGCCGCAGCGCCGGCACAAAGCATTCGCGCAGCGCCTCCATCAGGTCGGCTTCGGAAAAAGCATCGGCCACGGGATTACTGGCCCACATCGCGATGCTCATTCATGCAGCTTTGCACGTGGCCGGTGGCCAGCATGCCCCAGCTGTTCGCGTTGCCGCCGGCCATCGGCACGCTGTGCCGGTAGTATTGCAGCCACATCAGGCAGTTGCGCAGATCACCCGCATCCGGTCCCTGCGCGGCCTCGGCCTGCGTGCGCAGCGCCGTCAGCGCGGGGGTGAACTGCGCCTCGGGCGCATCGCGCAACGCGGCGGCACGATCAAAGTTTCCCCACGCCGGGCTCCCCGGGCGGTTTGCCGGGACCGTGACGCCGCTGACATTGTGGCGCGCGCGGTGAATCCGCACCAGGTTATAAACACCCAGGGCAAGCACAATCACGATCAGAAGGTAGTGCCGGGACTGCAGTCGCATGGTATTCAAACTCGATAGGGCTGATCCGATAAAGCTCGGAATGATATTTCGATGAAGCTCGTCTGCTTCGAGGAGCGGTCAATGAGTGCGGTCGACAAGATAACGCGCCACCGCTTTCAGCGAATCAGCCGCAGCACCAAAAGTTTCCAGAGCCGCAAAGGCGTCGTCAATCAGCTCGGTAGCATCACGGCGGCTTCTCTCGATGCCAAACACTGCCGGCCACGTTGCTTTGTCAGTGGCGGTATCCTTGCCGGCCGTCTTGCCCAGCTGTTCGGAGCTCTGCGTCACGTCCAGGATGTCGTCCACGATTTGGAAGGCCAGTCCTGCTTTTTCGCCGCATGAGCGGATAAGCGCGAGCTCCCGCGCCGGCAGACCCCGCCGCCCCGCCCCGTAGATAGCTCCGGCGACGATGGAAACAGTAATCAGCGCGCCCGTCTTTGAACGGTGGATCGCCTCCACCAGAGCCGCTGTCGGTTTTGCGCCTTCAGATTCGATATCCACCACCTGACCGCCGATCATACCCGCGGGCAGGCCCGTGTCCCGGTCTCCGACTCGTCCAATGCCCGTACCGACCGCAGTCGAAACCTCGCGCAGCACCGCCACCACCGCCTCCGCCGGAGCGGGCAGGTTGCCGATGGTGCCAAAGGCCAACGTCTGCAAAGCATCCCCGGCCAGAATGGCAATCGCTTCACCAAAGGCCACATGGCAGGTCGGCTGGCCGCGCCGCAGGTCATCGTTATCGAGCGCCGGCAGGTCGTCGTGAATCAGGGAATAGGTGTGCAGCATCTCAATCGCCGCACCCAGGGCTGCAACGCCTTGCGGCAGTCCGTCCGAGTCGTTTTCGTCAAGAGCCGAACCTGCAGAATCCGCACCGTTCGAGGTGGACTTCGCACCGGCCATGGCCGTCATCCGGGCCGCTTCCAGCACAAAGATCGGCCGCAGCCGTTTGCCGCCGGCAAACGTCGAGTGGCGCATGGCACGGTGGATCGAATGTGGTTCCACGGTAGGACCCGGCAAAAGCCGCTCCAGCGCCGCATCGGTCAGCGCGGCACCCGACCGCAGGATGGATTGCACATCAACTGGCATCGCTTAGATCTCTGATTCTACGCGACTGCCAACCGAGCCAACCCGCGGCCACCAACGAAACCGTCGTCAGCGCCTCGCCGGCCCAAACATCCGGCAGCGTCCGCCAGCGAACCTCCACCGTGTCCTCCCCTGCGGGCAGCGCCAGCGCCAGCAAACCGTCGTCTCGGTCAAGGTGCTCGGTTGTACGTCGGCCATTCACAGTCACTTGCCATGCCGGGTAATCCCGCAGATTCAGGACCAGATCTTCCGCCCGGTCGAGATGCAAAGTCAGACGATGCGGTGCAAATCCCGCCACGGTCTGGTCCATCGGCGGAGGCTCATCGTAGTCGGTGATGGTTGCAGCCGGATTGGGTACGGTGCCGGGACCTGGTGCGTCTGGAGTCGCCGCCAGCCACCACGCCGGATCATCCCATCGCAGCTGGTCGTTGTCCGCAGCACCCGGTGTGTACTCATCGGTTGGCCCTACCCCGTAATGGGCTTCAAAGCGGGCCATCCGCGCCACGGGGAGCTCGCCCGCCTCACAAGCCTCACGGAACGGCACAATGCCGACTGATCCGCCTATGGCTGCGATCGTCAGTGCTGCTACCGCCGCCCACACAAGCGGTATACGCAGCGAACGCAGCGCCAATGCCGCCCCCAAGCCCAGAACACACCCCATAACGCTCAGCAGGCGCCAGGGAAACTGCAGGAACGCCAGTTCCGGCACCAGGTGCCAGACCGGAAGCGTTCCCTTCCACAAAAGGAGAGCGATCAGCGCAAGCAGGGCGCCGAGCACCGGCAAAAGTCTCCTCCCGGCCACGTCACGGTCCCCAAGCGCCGGCTTCCCTCGGCTCCGAACGGCAAAGGCGACACCCAGAAACAGCACCGCCAGCCCTGCCGTCTCCACCGCCACCAGGCTGGCTGTGTGCAGTACGGCGTCATGCGGACCGTAGCCGGTCCTGCCGAACAGAAAGTTGTCTTCCACCCGCATGTTGGGGATAATCGCCATCGCGATCTGCACATAGCGGCGCTCGAAGGCAGCAGGCACCAGGTAAAAACCCGCCAATCCCAGTCCCAGGGCAAGTCCCCCGGCAGCGGAGACGGCAAATCTTCCTACCGCTGGTCTCTCCTTGGATCCAAGCAGGAGTCGAAGCGCAAGGAGCAGGACCAGCGCATAGGTTCCCATTACCGCAGCCGGTGCATTCGTCAGCCAAAGCAGGGCCAGGGGGATTGCGACCGAAACGGGCCGCAGTTCCTCGCTCAGGGCCGCCCGAAATAGCAGCGGCATCCACGCCGCCGCCAGCAGCTCGGCATAAGCCGTGCGCTCAAAAGCGGTGAACAAGAGATAAGGATTGGCAATATAGACCGCCGCAGCCAGCAGAGCCGCCGCCGGCCCGGTAAACCGCCGCGCCAGGGCATACAAGCCCACAGCCGCGCCCGTGATGGCCAGCCAGGTAAACACCGCGGGAACAATCGCCGCCGGCAGCGCAAGCAGCAGCAGGGAGCCGATCCACCACGAAAGCGGCGGGTAGAACATAAAACGCGGCTCACCCGCGTTAAACGCCGGCGAGTACGCCCACCGCGGCAGCAGGGTCCCGTGCCGCATCTGCGCGCCCGCATCCATCCAGCTCTGCATGTGAAAGCCAAAGTCATGCCCGCAGGAAGGTCCACCCCGCAGCAGCGGCCAAATGATCGCCAGCGCCAGCATCGGCAGCAGCAGGAACGGAGTCATCGCGGCCCAACCCCGTTCTCTATGCTGTTGGATCTTCGCGGACCGCATGGGTTCATTCTCCTACGGCAAGGGAGGCGATGGTTGTCCTAAGTTGATACAGAATCGGAGCTTAGGTAGCCCTTTTGAATTCGTATTCACCACTTCGTGGCATGGGGCCTTCCAAGGCACCGAAGCGTGCGATCGGGTCTCACTACACCGGCCCCAACGGCTGGTGCGGCTCCGAAGGCAGCTCCACCAGCAGGGGATCACCCGGCAGTACCTCGCCGCCCGTCAACACCACGGCCATCACGCCAGCCCGGCGCTCCCGCTTGCCCTTCGCTTCGCGGGGTCCCCAAAGCAGCTTCTGCAACCCCGCGCGGTACCCGTCAATCTGCGAACACGGCGTACGCAGCCCGGTGATCTCGACCACCGCCTCCGCCCCCAGCCGCACCTTCGTCCCCCGCGGCAGCGCCAGCAGATCCACTCCGCACGTCAGCACATTCTCCCCAATCTCACCCGGCCCCAAGGTGTACCCGGCCCCGGCCAGCTCATCCAGCTTCTCCACCGCAAAAAGATGCACCTGGCAAAGATTCGGCTGCGAGGGATCCCGTCGCACCTTGTAAAGGTGCTGCACGGTCGAGCCCCGGTGCGCATCGCCCTCCACACCCTCGCCCACCAGCAGCCGAATCACGCTCTGCGGCTGCTTGGCAAAGCCATGCCGCGCCGCAAGCGAGACCGCCACCACGCGCGCCGCGTTCATCAGCTTCCACCCGCCGGCACCAGCCGCAGCGTATGCGCCGCCGGGGTCTCGCCGCCGGGCAGGGCGAAGGTCGTCCCCTCCAGCCAGGGCGCAAACTGGTCCAGGTACCACGGGCTGCGCCCGTTTTCTGACTCACCCGTCGTTAAGTTCCCCAGCGCCCCATGCCAGGACGTCATGTCCTTCGCCAGGTCCGCGATAAACCTCTCGCTCGGCCCAAAATGCGGCCCGATGGCCTTCACCGTCGTAAAGTCACCCGGCGCCGGCTGCTG
>CAXSBL010000046.1:0-4799 GCA_964235515.1 uncultured Bryocella sp. | reverse complement strand
ACCGTCGTGATCACCGACGCCGCCGACGACCCCGTCGTCATCTCGCCATCCCACGCCCGCAGCAGGTCCGCCGCCTGGTGCAGCCGCCGAGCGTCGCCCCCCAGCGCTCCCGCCGAAGCATGATCGATCGCATACGCAATCCGCTGCCCCATCGCCTGATCCACGTCGGAGTGCACATCATTCTCCATCGCCAGCATGTCGGAAGCCGTCAGCCCCGTGCGTCCGCTCAGCAAATGCACGATCCGCTCCGTGCGAAACGGGTCCGCCCAGTCATCGCTCACCGACCACGGGTAGTCGTCCGCTGTGATGCGCGAGTTCGCCGTCGCCAGCACGCCCCCGGCCGGATCGGTCACCGCGGGCAGATCCGCATAAGCGATGTACCCCACCCACGCCTGCCCTGCATCCAGCGCATCGACCGGCACCGGCGAAACCCTCGACCCGATCGTGTAATCCCGCGCCGTCGGCGTCACTGCCACGCCCGGCGAATCCGGCGCTGCGGCAACCTCGGCAGCAGCAGCCGGAGCCCTGCGCCGCCCTCGACTACGCACCGTACGTGGTGCAGCCAGGCGTCTCGGCGCCGCCGCCCGTTGCCGTCGCGGCCGGTATCCCGCCAGAGTCAGCCGCGGCCTCGCGAACTCCCACCTCCAAGCCGCGGGCTTGCCTTCCGGCGCCTGATCGCCTTCCCCCTCATCCGGCACCGCAGGCCCGGCCGGAGCCGCCGGCAGCACCTCCGGCGCGTCTTTCGGCTGCTTCGCCAACGACCCCCGCACCGGCACCAGCCCGATCGCGTGATACCCGATATGCCCGTCCGTATCCGCCCACACCAGGCTCAGCGTGGGTCCGCCAAAGCCGGCAAACGATTGCACCAGCGCCGTCCCGTCTGCGGCGAGATTTGACCCGAGCAAGGGCACAGAAACCGCCCTCGGCGCGTATGCCGTCCACGCCAGCGACAACGTGCGCGGATCAGAGGGGTACAACCCCGAAATGATCGGCGTCTCCATGCTCTCCGCCCCTACCGCGTGGATCGTCGTTTCAACATCCAGCACGCGGTCCAGCCCACCGCGTACCCGGATGCGCTCCTCGTGGTGTTCCACCGGCGCCCATACGCCCGCGGTTTGCTCATATTCGGTTCCCGCCCCGGTGCCGCGCAGATGCTCCACCCGCACATCCTGCACATCGCCGCCCAGGTTGGTCACCCCCCAGGCCACGTGCGCGTTGCGGCCGATCACCACAAACGGCAGACCGGGCAGCGTAAACCCGCTTGCATCCAGGTTTCCAGCGGCCACACCCGCAGCCTCTACCGGAGCCGTCGTGCGCAGCGCCATCTCGTACCACGCACTCGGGATCAGCAGATTCAGGTGGGCGTCGTTGGCCAGCAAAGGCTTGCCCGAAGCCGTCCGGACCCCGCTTACCGCCCAATTATTTGACCCCGCCCGGCAGTCCTGGCAGGCGCTCGTGCTCTCCAGAGCTTCACTGGCCGCCAGCAGCTCCCTGGTCCCCGCACCGGAGTCCGGCGGCGTCGCCGGACCAACCCGTGCCTGCGACGGATCCAGCGGAATCAGCTCCACCGCGTGCGGCGCCGAGATGCTGCGGTCCCCCGCCGCCGGCGGATGGTCCCGCCAGCTGCCCACGGGATACAAATCCGGCAACAGATCCGCCGGCAAATGCCGGCTCAGCGCCTCGCGGTCCATCTTCTGCGGAAACCGCGTCGACATATCCTGAAACATCACCAGCAAAATCAGCAGCGAATCCCGCGGCGTCCAGGCAGCCGGCTTGTAGCCCAGCAACCGGAACTCCACCGGCAACGCCCCCCGATGACCGTCGATGTAGCTGTTCACCCCTGCCGCGTAGGCCTCCAGCTCCGCCCTCTGATCCCCCGGCAGCTGCGTCACGGCCCGGTCCGCCGTCGCCCGCATCTGCAGAATCCGCTGCCGGCGGTCATGCTCCACCATGGACGATCCCAGAATTTCCGCCAGCTCGCCCGCGCCATGTCGTCGCAGCGCATCCATCTGCCACAGCCGGTCGCTCGCGGTCACATACCCCTGCGCAAACAGGGCATCGTGCAGACTGCCCGCCGTAACCGACGGCACACCCTGCGCATCGCGCGTCACCGTCACCGCCGACCGCAGTCCCCCCACCGTCGCTTCGCCGTCCAGCCGCGGCAGAGCCGCATTCACCGCATGACGCAGGCTCGCGGCCCACACCAGCAAACCCACGCACAGCAGCACCGCCGCCGCACCCAGCCCCTGCAGAACGCGCCGCACATCTTTGCGTCGCCCAACCCGGCCTTTTCCAGTCTCCGCCGGGCCTTGAGAAAAGGCAGCCGGCCTTTCCGAAAACACAGCCCCCTCCGCTCCGCGACGGCTCCGGCGTGGCTTGCCCGCTGTCTCCTCCGGGGAGGACCGGGTTAAAAGCCGAGGTTCGCTCTCCCGCCCAAACCCTTCCGCTGACGGACCGGGCCCCTGCTGCTTCTCATCAAAACTGCTCATGCGCAGCCCTGATTCTAAAGCGAAAGCCCCGGGGTCGCCGTGCCTTCGGCCATCTCCGCTACAGTCCCGATAGCCCTACCGTGCTCCGGTTCTACTGTCGGCTGCGCGCCCGGGCGGTGCAGCCGGATAGCCAGCACCAACAGCAACAACGCCGGAATCACCAGAACGCTTCCCTCCGGCCCATCCACGCCGCCGGAAAGCCAAGCCGGTCCCACCGCGTGCGTCTGAAACAGCCTGCCGGCACTCAGGGTGCCGCTGTCCGGTACGCCAAACAGAAAGCTTTGAGCCCAATCCCAGGTCATGTGGGCTCCGACACCCCACCACAGTGACCCCGTGCGCCAAAGCGCATAGCTGAACACAACCCCGGCCAGAAACACGGCCGCCAGCCCGCTCGGCGTCTCCCCGGCATTGTGTATGTGGGTGTAAAAGAACAGGCCAGACCACACCACGGCGCTCAGGGCAAAGGCCACGCCTCGCTCCCGGTGAGCACTTGCGCCATGCACCATCCGGCGCGCCAATCCCAGCAGTCCACGCATCAGCGTGAACTGGATATAACCGCGGAACAGAAATTCTTCAAAAATACCCACCAGCAGGAAAATCAGCAGCCATTGCACGCCGAACCGCACCGCCGCTGTGCCGTACAGCACGCGGGAATCGAAGACCAGCAGATGGAAGCCGCGCAACGCCGCCACCAGCAGAATCATCGCCAAAAAGCCCCACCCGGCTCCGGCCAGCAGATCTCCAAGCCGTTGGAGACCTAGACCGTACACCCGAAAATGTCGCCGTTCGACGAAGCTCAAACCCCAGGCCGCTAACAGCACCGCCCCTGTCTGCGCCAACTCGGAAAGTCCGATCAGGGACGGCTGCATCGCCTTCACTGGCGCGCGCGTATGGGTTGCCTTGGCCCGCGCCGCCTCCACGCGTCCCTCCTGTGAAAGCCTCTGGAACTCCTTCAAGTGTCCTGTCGCCCGGAACAGGCCGGTAAACAACCCAACCCCCAGAAAGGCCGCCAGCAGGATGTACAGCAGCAGCCCCCACCCCGCACGCAGGCCCAGCGGCCCCGTCCACACACGCGATCGGACGGGCTGGGGAGATGTAATGGAGGGCGCGGGTACAAACGGGATCTCGGAATCGGACATGGAAAAGCGCTCCAACGCTCTTCCACCATACGACCAGACGGAGTTCAAGGTTCCGGGTTGCAGGTCGTGCTACTGGTTCCTTCAGGCCAGCACTTGAGAAACTGGAAACTCGAAACTGAACCGGCTCGCAAAATGCTCAGCTATGCTCAACGTGTTCGCACCTTGTGCGCTGAAAGGCCTTGATCCCTGTGAACTGCCGCGTCTTTTACCACGACCGCTGCTTTGACGGCGCCTGCTCCGCCTCGCTCTTTACCCGCTTTCATCGCGAATGTATCGGCACCGCCAGCACCTTTGACTACCACGGCCTCGCGCACCGTCCCGGTCCGCTCTTTGAGGACGGCTGGCTTGAGCCAACTGGCGAAAACGCCATCGTCGACTTCAAATACTCGCCCCTGCCCGAGATCACCTGGTGGTTTGACCATCACCAGTCCGCCTTTTCCACCCCGGAGGACGAAGCGCACTTCCGCGCCAGCGTAGGCCGTCCAGGCACACCCGGCCCCAAAAGCCTGCGTCACTTCTTTGATCCGCTCTATATCAGCTGCACCGGTTGGATCGCATACATTGCGCAGACGCGCTTTGGGATGGATATTGCGCCCCTCGCTGATCTGATCCACTGGGCAAACATCGTCGACGGTGCAAAGTACGAGTCCGCGACCGCCGCCGTCGAGCTCGCCGCCCCCGCCATGAAGCTTACGGCCATCATCGAAGCCGCCCCGACCAGCGAAACCGTGCAGCGCTTCATCCCCCTGCTCACCGCGCTGCCGCTGGCCGAAATCGTCGCCCAACCCTGGGTGGGGGAACTGCTCGGCCCGCTGCTCGAACGCCACTGGCAGGCCGTGGACCGGCTGCGCGACCGCATCGAGCTGCGTGACGGCGTCATCACCTTCGACATCACCGATCTGCTCGTCGAAGGCTACAGCAAATTCATCCCCTACTACCTGTACCCGGAGGCCACCTACGTCGTAGGCCTCTCCAAATCCAGCTTCCGCACCAAGATTTCCGTGGGCACCAATCCCTGGACCCCCAAACCGGCAGCCGAACTGGCCAACATCGCCGCGATCTGCGAACGCTGGAACGGAGGCGGCCACGCCCGTGTCGGCGCCATCAGCTTCCCCGTCGACCAAGCGACGGAAGCCCGTGCCGCCGCCGCGCAAATCGCCGCCGAACTGCG
>CAXSBL010000045.1:9707-27242 GCA_964235515.1 uncultured Bryocella sp. | reverse complement strand
CCTCATCGCCGAACTCGCCAGTCGCTACATCCAACTCTTCGAACGCATCACCGGCCAACCCTTCACCCCCGACCCACGCCCGCTGGAGGAACTTACTATAGCTCTGCTAAGTGCCCTCGCCTAGAATCATCGTTAAGGCAGACGTCAACGCACAAACATTCCCTGGAGCATGGACTGATGCAACTGTTCTTCCTTGATGAGTCTGGAACTCCGCCGAGCCCCGGAAAATTGAGGGACAAGTACTTTGTCGTCGGAGGTTTAGTTATTCCCGATGGTATTTGGAGTAAGACTCACGACGCACTGCACGGCATGAAGATCCGGCGAGGCGTCCTCGGCGAGCTGAAGTGGCGCTATTTCGCTCCTTCAAACAAAGACGCGGCAAACCCCATGCGCGAAATGGATGTTGCGACTCGGAACGAGATACGAACCGAGATGTACCAGATCATTTGCAGTGCCAAATCGATCAAGGCCATGGCCTGTGTTGCCTCGATTGCAGCTTCTTATGACTTACCCCACATACAGAACTGTGATGATCTGTATCATTTCACTTACAAGCCACTGTCTGAGAGATTTCAGTATCTACTTCAGGACATTTCTCGAACTGTAGGAAGACTAGAAACTGGGATCATCGTTGCAGATCATCGCGGAGCACAGCCGGATGCTCGTTTCCGCACTGCCCATGAGGGCTTCCTTCGCCCACAGAGGATGTACACAAGTGATTACAAGAACCTTGTCGAGAGTCTTTTTTTTCTGCCTTCTGACAAAAGTGTCGGAATACAACTCGCCGACATGGTAGCCGGAGCAGTTTGGAGGAAGTTCGAGAAGGGAGATGACTTTTGGTACAAACACCTTGAACCGGCCATCCGTAAATCCAACGACGGAAAGGTCGAAGGGTATGGGATTATTAAGCACCCTAGAGCGGGTTGGCGGTGAATGGGAGGGACGCCGGGTGGCACCAGAGTGCCAACGTGCAGTAAGCATGACGCACTCCCGGCCTCTAGAAGGTACCACACGATCGTGGACAATAAACTAGAACCAAGAAGCACTGCATAGTTGGTATCGAATGTGATGAGAGACACCATCCTGATCATCGGCTCCGGCGCCCGCGAGCACGCCCTCGCCGCCGCCCTCGCGCGCTCCCCGCAGAGCCCCGACCTCCTCTGCTTCTCCAATGCCCACAACCCCGGCATCGAACGATTGACTCGCCTCACCCACGGCTACCAGACCGGCTCACTCACCGACCCAGCCGCGATCACCGCCTTCGCCACCGAGCAAAACGCGACCCTCGCCGTCGTCGGCCCCGAAGCGCCGCTGGCCGCCGGTGTCGCCGACGCGTTGTGGGCCGCGGACATCCCCACCGTAGGCCCCACGAAGTCCCTCGCCCGCATTGAAAGCTCTAAAAGCTTCGCCCGCGATCTGCTCACCAAACACAATATCCCCGGCAACCCCATCTACGAGCGCATCGACCCCGCCGCTTCCCACGGCCTCCCCGAAGCCGCGCTCGAGCAGGCCGAAGCCACGCTTCGCCGCCTCGGTGACCACCATGTCATCAAGGACGACGGCCTCGCCGGCGGCAAAGGCGTCAAGGTCTTCGGCGACCACCTCCATTCCCTCGAGGACTCCCTCGCCTTCTGCCGCGAACTCCTCGCCCTCGGCCACCCCTTCGTCATCGAAGAAAAGTTTGAAGGCGAAGAGTTCTCCCTGCTCAGCTTCACGGACGGCACCACCCTCCGCCACATGCCGCCCGTCCAGGACCACAAGCGCGCCTTCGACGGCGACCGCGGCCCCAACACCGGCGGCATGGGTTCCTACTCCGCCGCCGATGGCCTGCTCCCGTTCCTCACCCGCGAAGACATCGCGGAGGCCCAGGCCATCAATGAACGCACGGTAGCCGCCCTCAAAACCGAAACCGGCGAGCCCTACCGCGGCGTCCTGTACGGCGGCTTCATGGCCACACGTCACGGCGTCCGCCTCATCGAATACAACGCCCGCTTCGGCGACCCCGAAGCCCTCAACCTCCTCACCCTGCTCGAAACCGACCTGCTGAGCGTCTTCAAGGCCATCACCGACGGCACCCTCGAATCCCTGCACACGCACTTCGCACCCGAAGCCAGCGTCTGCAAATACATCGTCCCCGAGGGTTACCCCGACAAACCCCGCAAGGGCGACCTCGTCAGCCTGCCCGAAATCCTGCTCCCCGGCGTCTCCCTCTTCCTGTCCGCCGTCGACATCCGCGCCGGGGAACTGGTCGCCACAGGTTCCCGCACGGTCGCCGTCGTGGCCCGCGCCAAAACCCTCGCCGAAGCCGAATCCGCCTGCGAGCGCTTCGCCTCGATCATCCCCGGCCCCTTCTTCCATCGCAAAGACATAGGCACCGCCGCCGCCCTCGCCGCCCGAGTGCAACACATGCGCTCCCTGAGAACCCTTCCCGGATAGTCCGCAACTAGTTGTTTTCTGGTTGTCATTCCCGAAGGGAATCTGCGTTCTGCCTGACGCTCAATAACGTTCCAGGCGGATCCAACGCTAAACTGAAAGATCACCAGGGGAGCCGACTCGTGCCCGACCCACAAAATCCGCTCCGCGTAGGTGTCCTCGGCTCCACCCGCGGTACCGCGCTTCAAGGAATTTTGGACGCCCTACGCCGCCACGAACTCCCCGGCGTAGAACTCGCCCTGGTCGTCGCCGACAAGCCCAGCGCCGCCATCCTCGACCGCGCCGCGCAGCACGGCGTCGACAACCTCTTCCTCAACCCCAAAAGCCTCGAGCGCGAAATGTTCGACGCCGAAGTCACCAACGCCTTTCAGGAAGCCGACGTCGATCTCATCCTCATGATCGGCTATATGCGCATCGTGTCGCGGGAATTCATTGAAGACTGGCGCGGCCGCCTGCTCAACGTGCACCCCTCGCTGCTGCCCGCCTTCGCCGGCCTCATGAACCGCGGGGTGCACGAGGCCGTCCTAGCCGCCGGCGTCCCCGAAACCGGATGCACCGTCCACCAGGTCACGGAAGACGTAGACGCCGGCCCAATCGTGCTACAAAAACGCTGCCGCATCCTCGAAGGCGATACAGTAGAAAGCTTGAAGGATCGCGTCCAGGCACTCGAGCAGCAGGCCTTCGTCGAAGTGCTGCAAAACTGGCCGCGGTAAAGCGCGGTAAGTCATACGTTCTAAGTTCTATGTGGGACCGCCCGCCCAGCCGTCGCCACCAACCCACGCACAACGTACAACTTAGAACGTACAACTCTGCACCCCCGGAACTTTAACTCGAGCCCATGCCGTCTTCACTGCCAAATACGTCTCCCCTCATCGGCCTCATCATGGGCGGCCGCTCCGACTGGCCCACCATGGAATGCGCTGCGCAGGTCCTCGACGAACTCGCGGTCCCCTACGAGGTCGAGGTCGTCAGCGCCCACCGCACCCCGGAGCGCATGTTCGACTACGCCCGCACCGCCAGATCCCGCGGCCTGCAACTCATCATCGCCGGTGCCGGCGGCGCGGCGCACCTGCCCGGCATGGTCTCCGCCCTCACCACCTTGCCCGTCCTCGGCGTCCCCGTAGAAAGCAAGGCCCTCAAAGGCATGGATTCGCTGCTCAGCATCGTGCAAATGCCCGGCGGTGTACCCACCGCGACCTTCTCCATAGGCCCATCCGGCGCAAAAAACGCCGCCCTCTTCGCCGCCCAGGTCCTAAGCCTGCACGACCCCGCTCTAGCCGCCCGCTTCGAAATCCACCGCAAAGCCCAAACCGATGCTGTCCGCAACGCCAACGACCCGCGCGTCTAAATCTGCGACGGGCATCGGTCCTTGGCTTTAGCCAGCATCAATCCTTGTTTGTCATCCCGCAGGGATCTGCATCTGCCTTTGCTTCTCTTGCTGTCATTCCCGAAGGGAATCTGCGTTTGCCGTCGTCGTTGCCGTTGCCGTTGCACTTGCCATTGCTTTTCTTGCTGTCATTCCCGAAGGGAATCCGCGTTTGCCGTTGCCGTTGTCGTTGCACTTGCCGTTGCTTTTCTTGCTGTCATTCCCGAAGGGAACCTGCTTCTCCAACCCATGAACTACTCGAAGAACACACCACCGCAAACCATCACCCGCATCGGCATCCTCGGCGCCGGCCAACTCGCCCTTATGCTCGCCGAAGCCGTACCCGCTCTCGCCGTTAAACTCCCCGACGCTCCCCGCATCCAGATCCTCTGCGCCGGCTCTCCCGGCGACTGCGCCGAAACCGTTGCCCCGGTTCTCGAAACCGACCTCACCGACGCCGCAAGCGTCCGAAACTTCGCCGGCAACGTCGACCTCGTCACCGTCGAAAGCGAAAACATCGACGCCGCCGTCCTCCAAAATCTGAACCTCGCCCCGAACGCCCACGCCATCGGCATCGCCCAGGACCGCCTGCTAGAAAAGAACTTCTTTCACCAGTGCGGCATCGAAACCGCACCCTTTCGCGCCGTCGACTCCGTCGAAGACCTGCAAAAAGCCATCGCAGAACTCGGTCTCCCGGCCATCCTCAAGACCCGCCGCATGGGCTACGACGGCAAGGGCCAGGTCCGCCTCGCGCACGCCTCGGAAGCCGCCGCCGCCTGGATCGAGGTCGGCGAGGTCCCCTGCGTTCTCGAAGGCACTGTCCCGTTCACCGCCGAAGTGTCTCTCATCGCCGCCCGCAACGCCTCCGGCGAGATCGCCTTCTACCCGCTCACCGAAAACCACCACCGCGAAGGCATTCTCCGCGTCTCGTTCGCGCCCTGTTCAGTGGCCGGCACGGACATCTGTGACTGCAACGCCCTCCAGCCCGAAGCTGAGCGCCACATGCGCGCCGTCCTCATCGGTCTCGAGTACATCGGCGTCCTCGCCATCGAGTTTTTCTCCGTAAACCACGGAAAAGCCGGCAAACTCATCGCCAACGAAATGGCCCCACGCGTCCACAACTCCGGTCACTGGACCATCGAAGGCGCCGAAACCTCGCAGTTCGAAAATCATCTCCGCGCCCTGCTGAACCTGCCGCTCGGCCCCACCACCAGTCAGCCCACGGTCATGCTCAACTGCATCGGGACAATGCCCTCGGCCGAGGATACCGCCCGTTTCCCAGAGATCCATCGCCACGACTACGGCAAGGAGCCCCGCCTCGGCCGCAAGGTCGGCCACCTCACCTTGCCCGCAGGTTCGACCGCCGCCATCGAACATTGGAAGCAGCGTCTAGGCGACGACTAGCGGAGCCTGAGGACCTGGCTCTGAGCTCTTGAACCTGTTACAAGGTTCAAAACAGAATTTCCTTGTTGTGATTTCCGAAGGGAATCTGCGTTTGGCGGCTGGAAGAAGCAAGCCTGGTTCGGGCTTAAACCAGGAACCAAGAAGGTAAACACCGCCTCAAGCTCCACTTGAACTCTCCCGTCCAAAACAGGGAAGACCGGCTTCCGAAGAAGCCGGCCCAAAACCAACACGCCAAGCTACATATTGGTCAAACCACCGCGCATGTCTTCGTTGAACGTGGGCTTGATAAAGGCCAGCGCCTCGGCTACTTCGGCCTCAAACCGCGGCCGCTCCGCGATCAGCTGTGCCGTCGCCGTCGCCCGATCTCCATTGCCGCTCAGGGTCAACATCCCGTCCACCACCAGCTCTTTCGCTGCCGCCAACAACTCGGCTGTCTCGGTGTTCAGATACTGTGCATCCCGTGGATCCGCTATCCAGACGGGCTGGTCCCCACCCAGCATGTGGCTGAGCCAGAATACGTTACCTGCCACAAACTGCTTCCGCTGCTCCGCCGACGTGTCGTTGAACACATACCGCTTCTGCTTGGCAGAGTAGTACCGCGTCGTCACCGGCACCGGCTGCCGGTTGCCGCTCTTTACCAGCTCCAACTGCCCCTGGTCCAGCGTCTTGCGCACGGCGTTGTAGATGAAGCTCTCCGTAAACGGCTGCTGCAACGCACTCACGACATCCCGAAACGTCTGCGTCAATGAAGCCGAAACCTTCGCGTGCAGAATCGATTCCTCACCCGTCTCCAGCCGGATCTCGCCGTGCACAATGAACGTATCGGCCCCGGACGTCGATCCATGGAATGGCCACGCAAACTTGCCAAAGCTCAGCGGCAGTCCCAGCATCGAAAGATAGCAATCCGGCCGGGGGTTGGTCAGCCGCTCCGCCTGTTCCGCGAAAAACGTGCCCATCTCTCCCGCAAACTTTGCGTCCGCCGCGTCAAAATCCTGCCCCAACTCCAGCAGAAGGGTGCGTTCGGGCGCGGAGGGCAGCGCCATGCTGTACCGTACGGTCGGCTCGCCGGCAAAGGCCTTCCCGGGTTCAAGCGGGGTCAACAGCAGACCGGCGGTGTGCGCTGCAAGCTCAACTTGTGCTTCTGCGGGAGACAACGTGCTCATAAAATTCCTTACCCATAGAGAAACTCGGAGAACTCAGCTCCGGCAACTGCATTGCAAAATCGAACCTCTTCAGGATAGCCCGATCTTCGGCTTCAACGCGTGAACTAGCTCGCGGAGCCGCAGCCCTCGCTAATCTACCTCCAAGGTCAAACCTGCCCCTCTCACCGGAAAAGGGCAGGGCGGTCCCTAGGCAGTCTGTTGTACTTCGTTCACCAGGGCTCCCAGCGGGTTGGTGGCGGCCTTCTGTGCAATCTGCAGCACCGGCACGCCGCGCTTATACATCAGGTACGCCGCGGCAATGCCGCAGGCAATGGTGGCCCAGTAAATGACTTTTTTCATCTTGGATCTCCTCTGGAGGCCGCAGCCCCATGTGCGTTTGGATGCGGTCACGCTCCCTAATCGTTCGTCTCTTCAAATCCCCAACGCACACCCGACATTTCACTCCAGCGAGCGTTCAAGCTCCTCAAACGCCGCCCACACCCTATCCTCCACACCTACTCCCAACCGCAGGCTCTCCTCTCGCATGCGCAGCGTCCCCTCGCCGGGGTAGCGCGGGATCACCCCTGCTTTCACCGGCACGGCCGCATGCAGCGCCGCGATGCAGCCATCCGCCACCGACCGCATCTCCGCAAGCGACCCCACCGCCTCCGGGCTTACCGCCAGAAATACCTGTGACAACCCCACCTCGGCCAGCGGGTCCGGCTCAATCTGGTGCGTCGCCCGCCCTCCGGCCAGCATCGCCGCCAGCAGGTCCAGCGCAAACGCCAGTCCCGATCCCTTCCAAAACCCCACCGGCAGCGCCCGCTGCGTGCGCTCGATCGCCGCCGCATCCTGTGTCAGCTCGCCCGTCTCATCAAACCCTCCCGGCACCGGCAACGGTTCCCCACGCCCCCGGTAGCTCGCCAGCGCCCCGTAGCTGAACTGGCTCATCGCCATATCCAGCACCACCGGCGCGTCCGCTGGTCCATGGCCACAAGGGATCCCAATCACCAGCGGATTATTCCCCAGCGCCGCCGAAGTGGCGCCCCACGGCGGCAGATTCGGCAGCGTATTCGTCCAGCAAAGCAGCGCACAGCCGGCCTCCGCGGCCTGCCAGCCGTAGCTTCCGCCGCGCTGCCAGTGCGTCGTGTCGCCCAGCGCCACCGCGCCCACACCATGCTCCCGAGCCAGCGCCACCGCCCGTGCCGTCATCGCCTGTGCCGCCAGGTTCCCCGGCCCGCGATGCCCCATCCACCGCTCCAGCGCACCCCCACCCGCCACCTGTTCCGGCTCAGCCAGCGGGTTGATCCGTCCCAGCCGCACCATCTCCGCAAATCGCGGCAGCCGCGCAATCCCGTGCGTCCGCACCCCATCGCGGTCCGTCTCCGCGATTAGCCGCGCGCCCGCTGCCGCGCGCCCCTCCGGCAGACCCACACCCCGCAACACTGTCCCAATCCTGCCCTGAATTTCCTCAAACCCGATTCGAATCACAGCTGCCTTACCCCCGAAACGTCCCTACCTCAAGCATCCTGCGAATCAGCTAGGTAAACGGCTGCCACGACAAAATTGTTTAGCGCTGTCCTGATCTGGGACACCTTGTTACCAAAGATGCCCGTCCAGCGTTCGCCACAGACGCACTCCAGCAACGCAGCCCCACTACACTGAAAGCGCCGATGTCTCTCCACCGATTCAAATCTGTCATTCTCCTTGCCCTGGCGCTGCTGGCAGGTAACCTCGCCTGCGCTCAGAGCACCGCTCAGCACGCCTCTCAGGCCAACGTTCCCGCTCTCCTGCTCGCGGACATCCACTTCGATCCCTTCCACAACCCGCGTCTTGTGCCGCAACTGCGCGCCGCGCCCATCGAACGCTGGCCCGCCATCCTCGATCGCGGCAATGGCCTCAAAGCCGACGCCCGCCTCGCTCAACTCGAGGTCGCCTGCCGCTCTCCGCGCCTGGACACAAACTGGTACCTGCTCCAAACCTCGCTTAAAGCCGCGCGCGCTGCCGAAGGGCACCCCCTCTTCGTCACCCTCGGCGGTGATCTGCTCACGCATCAGTTCTCTTGCCGCTTCGAAAAACTCAACCCCGGCTCCACCCCTGCGGATCTTTCCGCCTTTGCCGCAAAAACCGTCGCCTTCGTGGGCATGGAGCTGCGACTCGCCTTTCCCAAGGTGCCGGTTTACATCACGCTCGGCAACAACGACTCCGGCTGCGCCGACTACCGCGAGACCGCCGGCAGTCCGTTCATGAACAACGCCGTCGGCATCATGACGCGCGCTGCCGCGCAGGCCGGTTCCGCCCATGCGGCGGCTACGCTGCTCGCCACGGTCTCCTCCGAAGGCGACTACAGCGTCGTGCTTCCTCTTCCCATCCAGCACGGCCGTCTCATCGTCCTGCAGGACATCTTTGACGCCTCCTGGTACAGCCCCTGCGGTTCGCCAGGCTACACCCGCGTTCAGGAAAAGCAGCAGATCGCCTGGCTGCGCGCCCAACTCACCGCCGCCCGCGCCCACGGCGAAAATGTCTGGGTCATGGGCCACATCCCGCCCGGTGTCGACGTCTATGGCAGCTTCACCAAATACATCCTGCGCCCCAAGGAGCTCTGCACCGCTCCGGAGAACACACTGCTCGCCGACGACGTCCTGGCTGACACCCTGATGGACTTCGCCGACATCGTTCGCCTCGGCCTCTTTGCCCACACCCATATGGATGAGTTGCGGCTACTGCGCCGGCCCGCGGCAAAAGACGATAAAGGCGCCGATGTGCCTGCCGGTGCCGTGCCCATCAAGATCGTTCCCTCGATCACGTCCTTCTACGGCAACCATCCGGCGTTTCTGGTCGCCGCCATTGACCCGAAAACCCTGCTGCTCGAAGACTGGCGCACCGTCGTCTCCCCCGACGCCGCCGGCTCCGCCGCACCCTGGCCGGAGACCTATCGCTACACCGCCGCCTACAATCTGCCCGACTTCAGCGCGGACTCCGCCGCAACGCTCGCCGACGGCTTCACCGCCGACCCAGACGGCAAGGCCCCACGCTCGGCCTTCTTCCGCGACCACTTCTACGCCGGCGGCATGGGCCTCTACGCTCTCGGCCTGCAGCAAATCTGGCCGGCCTACGCCTGCGCCGTCCGCGAAACCCGCCAGGCAAACTTCCACAACTGCCTCTGTCCCGCGGCCGGTCCAACTCCCCAAAATTAGCACTGGGCTCTGGCGATCCGCATTACGCAGCGCTTTGGCCCCATCCTGCGGCTTGGTTCGCCTACGGTCGCGGTCAGGATCACAGACTCGGTCACAGCTACTGCCCGGAGAGTGCGGCAACGTAGGCCGCTTTCCCGATGTCGGCAATGACGGCCTCCCGTGTTGCCTCATCAGCATGGGCATCCGTCACGTACACGGCGACGGCCAGGTGACGCCCATCGGGCAGGGTAATCAGGCCCACATCATTGGTGGCGGCTGCCTTCCCGTCATAAAAACCGCTGGTACCGGTGCGATGGGCCAGTGGGGTTCCCGGGGGCAGGCCGGCACGCAGGCGATGCGGTCCCGTACTGCACGCCGTCATCACCTGAAGCAGGAATGCATTCGTAGCGGGCCGTAGGGGCGGGTCGACTACCAGCCGCTGCAGCAGTCTCGCCGCCGCTGCCGGTTCCATCCAATTCCCGTACTGCGCCTGCGGGTCTCGCGCCATGGTCTTTTCGCCGCTGAGCATCTGAAAGCTTTCCGGGCCCAGCAAGGATCGGATGTAGTCCTGCACAACGGCCGGCCCACCCGCAATCCGAAGCAGAATTTCACTACCCACATTGTCACTCTGGCCGGCCGTGAGCTCGATAAGTTCACGAAGGGAAACCTCGACGTCTCCTGCGGGGTAACGGTCCTGGAGCGGGCTGAAGCTCCCCGGAATGCGGTCCGACGCCAAGTAACGCACCTTCCGGTCAAGCAACTGCTCGATCGACGCACCCGCGGAGTCCGGAAACAGCCTGCCCGTCTCAGCCAGGTGCAGAACGGTAAGCGCCAACGGGTACTTGAACATGGACTGCATCGGGGAGTGGTTGTGCGGGTTCAGATCGCAATCCAACGCCGTCCCCGGCAAGATGCAGGAGACCGATACCGTTCCCTGCGCGCTCTGGGCAATGGCAGCCACCTGCCCTTGCAGTTTTGTTTCTGCGCGGGCCTGCAGGGCGCAGGGGAGGGAGGCAAGGGCAAGGAGCAAGCCAGGGCGGAGCATGGCCTATGCTAACCCGTCGATCAGCCCTTCTTGCCCTCGTGATAGTTCTGCTCCGTATTGATCGCCCAAACCGCCGCCTTGTCCACCCGGCCCTCCGCGATCCCGTCCACCACCGCCATCGCCGTCAGCATGGAGTGGTCCTGGTTGTTGTACTTGTGCATCCCGTTGCGCCCCACCAGGAACAGGTTCTCAAACCCGTCCACCCAGCCGCGCAGCTCCTCAAACCGCTGGTAGGTTCCGAAGTACGCCGGATACGTCTTCGGCACCCGCACGACGTGCGCGTCCAGCACCTCCGCCGTGCGCAGAATGCCGATCTTCTCGAGCTCTCCCGCCGCAAACGCCTTCAAAGGCTCATCCGGCATCGCCCACAGCGGATCCGTGTCGTAGCAAAAATACTCCAGCCCGATCCATACCTTCTCCGGATCGGCCACCATATACGGACTCCAGTTGTTAAAGATCTGCAGCCGCCCCAGCTGCACATCCGGCTCCTGAATATAGATCCACGTATCCCGAATCAAGCCGCCATCCGGCTCCTTCACATCCAGCCGGTTAGCCAGCACACCCACCGTAATGAAATCCCGGTACTGCAGCCCTTCGGAGACCTCGCGCACATTCGCCGGCACCGCGGCCCCACCGCGCTCCAGCGCCACCGTCAGCTCGCGCATCGGCATCGTCGAAAAGAAGAACTCCCCCGCAAAACTCTGCCGGGACCCATCCCCCATCACCGCCTCGACCGCCACCACCCGCTCACCCTCCGTCACAACGCGGTCCACCGTCGCCTGCATGCAGATCTCGCCGCCGCCCAGCCGCACCTTGTCCGCCACGTGCTCCCAAAGCTGCCCAGGTCCAAACTTCGGGTACAAAAACCGTTCGATCAGCGAGGTATCCGTGCCCTTCTGTGCCACATCCTGCGCAGCTCCCCCCTTGCCGCCCGTACGAGGCCGCTTGCGCAAAGTCTTGCGCACAAAATGCTTCACCGCCGTCGTCAGGCTCAGCCCTTTGATCCGTTGCGCGCCCCACTCCGCCGAAATCTGATCGCAGGGCACACCCCAAACCTTCTCCGTATAACTCTTAAAGAAAGTCAGATAAAGCTGTCGCCCAAACCGGTTAATCAGAAAGTCCTCAAGACTCTTTTCCGGTCGAATCGGCCTTACCCGTGAGGCCACGTAACTCACCCCGATCCGCACCATCCGCACCGGCCCCAGGTTGCGGATGGTCCCGCCGGTCAGCTTGATCGGATAATCAAAAAATCGCCGCAGGTAGTAGATCCGGCTCTTGCGCGGCCGCACCAGCATCACGTGATCCGCGTCCTCGGGCTCCGGCGCCTCCACCACGGTCTCCGTGTGTCCGTGTGCAGCCATGTTTTCCACGTCAGCCGGGTCCGTCTCTTCCGTCTCGGTAGAGATCACCGCTGCCAGCGGCCCCATCCCCCGCAGCGGAGGATGCTGCGGCGCCGCCGCCGGCACCGCCACGGCGCGCCGCTTGCCCTGGTAGCTGATCTCCAGCGGATTCGTCGAAGCCTCGACACCCGCAGGTACCGCACCGGCATCATCCATCACCGGTGGCATCAGCTCCAGCCACCACTGCATCACGCGGTCGCTTTTGGAAAAGAAGCGGTGCCCGCCGATATCCATCCGGTTGCCCTTGTAGCGGATCGTGCGCGAAATCCCGCCAATCTCCTCGCTCGCCTCCAGAATTACGGGCTGCACATCCGTGCGCCGCAACAACTCCAGGGCGGCGGTCAGGCCCGCGGGCCCGGCGCCAATAATGATGGCTTTTCGCTTCTGCAATCTCTCTCCAAGACCTTCCGGGCTGCTGCGCATTGACCGGTCTCAAGCGGCAGCCGCCACTTGACGCAAGCTGCCTGTACGCTCACCAGCCGTGGACCCTGACCCCGTCCTGACCGCGACCTTGCTAACGCTCGTCGGAACCCGGACCGGTACAGGATGATCCGGTACAGGATCTGAATAGGGGGCGAAAGTCCCCGGGCGCTCGGTTCATAGTACCGTCCGCCAACAACCCAGAACTTTGGACGTCCTCCCGCGACCGAAGGTTCCACGTGGGGCCCAACCGTGGCGTCGCGTCGTCCTTTGCCCGGTCGGAAACGTCCAACGCAGTGAAACCAGCGTCCCCCGTCCAGGTGCCCCGTTGAACGTTCTGCCGCTGCATCGCCGCCCTTCGTCCTCCCCACGCGTGCTTTCGCGGCGCCCCCTCGCAGTCGCGTGGCTGGCGGCAATCTTGTGCGCCGCTCTTTCGTCGTTCGCGCTCCCCCCGGCCCAGGCCCAAAACCCTGCCGTCGAGGCTCCACCGCAAGCGCAAAACACCGGCTACCCCGTCATCGGCCGCGTGATCTGCGCCGACACCCAACGCTCTGCCCGCTTTGCCAGCGTCACCCTCATCTCCGCGGCGCAGGATGACGAGGGTGGCGGTCGCGGCGGTCGCGCCTCCGCCCGCACCGACCTCGACGGCAACTTCCTCATCCCCAACGTCACCCCCGGCGATTACTACGTCACCGCCCAGCTCGCCGGCTACATCAACGACGCCCCGCTGATCCAGACCGCCCTGCAAAATAGCCAGGGCAGCCCCAACACCCCTTCCATCCCTGCGAACGTACCCAAAATTCGCGTCAACGCCGGCGGCGCCTCCGCCCAGCTCAGCCTGCAGCGCGGCGGGGTTATCGCCGGTACCGTGCAGTGGGATGACGGCAGCCCGGCCGCCGGAGTCGGCGTCAGCACCGTGGCCGCCCCGGCGGCAGGGCAGGGGAGCTCAGCGGCAACCGGCACCGGCTTCCCGAATGGCCAAGGTCCCGGTGGCGGCTTCGGAGGCGGCTTCAGCGGCGGACAGACCGACGACCGCGGCCACTTCCGCCTCAGCGGCATCGCCCCCGGCGCCTATCTCGTGCGCGCCAGCGTACAGGCCCCCGCGCCCGCGATCAGCGCCGACCGCCGCACCTTTGCCCGCAACCTCACCCTTAACGTCTACGCCCCCGACAAACTCCGCCGCACCGACGCCGCCACCGTCACCCTCGCCGCCGGCGAAGAGCGCAACGACGTTGCCATCACCATGAATCTCAACACCTTGCACAGCGTCGGCGGCACCGTCAGCTCCACCTCCGCCCCCGTCCGCTCCGGTACCGTGACCCTGACTGACACCGCCGACAACACCCTGAACCGTACCGGCACCGTCAATCCCGACGGCAGCTTCGTCGTACCCTACATTCCCGCTGGCAACTACACCCTGCGCGCCAACGTCAGCGCCACGGCCCAAACCTACGGCCGCGGCAACCAGGGACCCGCCTCGGCAACCCCGGTTGTCCGTTTTCAGCCCCTGCAGGAATCCCTCACCGTCACCGACAGCGACCTAACCGGCCTGGCCCTGACGGTCACCGTAGCCACGACGTCCACCACGGCACAGTGATCTCAGCTCCCAATGTCCTCCCTCACCCTTGTCATCCTGAACGAAGTGAAGGACCCGCTGTTAGCTCGCTTCACCCACCTGCAGAGAACTTTCTCGCCCAGGTCCTCAGCGCTCCCGCGCAACCTCCGCCATTCCCGCCTTCCGTCGCATGTTCCCCCTCTTGCAACGTCGAAATCTTGACACCGGCGAGCCGAACCGCGATGCTGGACTCTTGGGTGCGCGTTGCCTGCGATGACCATCTTCCGGCAGCGCTGGCAGCTGGGCCATCGGCCGGGTGCATCCAGAAAGATTCTCGGGAAAGATGTCGCGGCCACACGGGACGCGGCGGGTCAGTGCGGTGATGTCAGGTTTAGGCGTTTTGGGTTGGGTATTGCTGGCGGGCAGTGGGGGTTTCGGCTCGTTCGCGGGCCTGCCGTTGCTGTTGCTGATGTTCGCGGCCATGTACTTCCTGTTGATCGCGCCCAACCAGAAGAAGCAGAAGACCTGGCAGGCCCAGCTCAGCGCCATCAAGCTCGGCGACCGCGTCACCACCAACGGTGGCATGCGCGGCACCGTCGTCAGCCTCAAAGACGACGCCATCGTCATGAAGACGCAGCCGGATGGTGTCAAATTTGAAATCGTCAAGACCGCCATCGCCGCCGTCACCACAGACGATGCGGTCAAAAGCTAGCGCCACCGGCAACCGCACTGCAATACGTCAAACAAGCGCAATAAAATGCCGGCTCGGGCAGAACGCGGGATGCCACGGGGCCGGGCAAAGGGTGAGATAAGTCGGGATGGGTAAGAATCTAGCCGGAAAAGCAGGCTTCATCGTCGCGGTACTGGTGGTCTTCGTCTACGGAATCATCGGCATCCCCCACGGCGGCCTCAAAAATTCACTGCTGCAGCGGATCAATCTCGGTCTTGACCTTCGCGGCGGGACCCACCTCGTTCTCCAGGTCCACGTGGAAGAGGCCATCGGCTCGCTGACCGATACCGATGTGCAACGCCTCAACACCGCGCTCGCCGCCACCGGCGCCACTGCCGCCAAGCTCGACCCCGCCGCTCACGCCGGCGTCATCACCGTCTCCGGCGTCACCCCCGCTCAGACCGGGGCCGTCCGCGACGTTCTCAACGGCCAAACCTACAGCGACTACGATGTAGCCCAATCCGGCACCACCGACACCCTCACCCTCAAGCAGGCCGCCATCCGCGACCTCGAAGCCCGCACCCTGCAGCAGTCCATCGAAACCATCCGCACCCGCATCGACCAGCTAGGCGTCTCCGAGCCCGTAATCGAGCAGTACGGCCTCGGGGACAACCAGATCCTCGTGCAGCTGCCGGGCATCAGCGACCCCGCCCACGTCGAAGACATCATCCAGTCCACCGCCAAGCTCGAAATCCATGAGGTCGTCGGTCCCGGCTACCCAGATGAGCAGGCCGCGCTCACCGCCGTCGGCGGCTCCGTCCCGCCGGATCAGGAAATCCTTCCCGGCGTAGGCTCCCCCGGCACACCGCCACAATTCTGGGTCCTCAAGCGCGCCGCCATCGTCGCCGGTCCGGACTTCCGCGACGCCCAGCCCTCGCAGGACCAGAACGGCCGCCCCGACCTCACCTTCAATCTCACCACCGAGGCCGGCGACCGCTTCTACAAGTACACCGACGCCAACAAAAATACCGGCCAGATGGCCATCGTGCTCCAGAATCAGGTCAAAGAGGTTGCCAGCATCAACGGTGCCATCCGCGACACCGGCGAAATTACCGGCGGCTTCACCCAGCAGCAGGCCCAGGACCTCAGCATGATGCTGCGCACCGGCTCGCTCCCCGCCTCCATCAGCTATCTGGAAACCCGCACCGTCGGCCCCTCGCTTGGCGCCGCCAGCATCCACCAGGGCGTCCTCGCCGCCGTCGCCGGCATGCTCGCCGTCATGGTGTTCATGCTGATCTACTACCGTGGAGCAGGGATCAACGCCGACCTCGCCCTCATTCTCAACCTGGTCATTCTATTGGGCTTCATGGGCTTCTCGCACGCCACGCTCACGCTCCCCGGCATCGCCGGCGTCATCCTGACCATCGGCATGGGCGTGGACTCCAACGTGCTCATCTTCGAGCGCATCCGTGAAGAGCTGCGCGCCGGCAAAAATTCCGCTACCGCCATCCAGGACGGCTTCGCCCACGCCTGGATCACCATCATCGACACCCACATCACCACCATCGTCTCCGCCGGCATTCTGTTCATCTTCGGCACCGGCCCGGTGAAGGGTTTTGCCGTCACCCTCGTCTTTGGCCTGCTCGCCAACCTCTTCACCGCCGTTTTTGTCTCGCGCACTATCTTCGACTGGCTGCTCACCAAACGCGCCCGCACCGCGGCTCTCTCCATCTAGTAGCAAACTAGTACCAAAATCTTGTCATCCCCGCAGGGGATCTGCTTTTGTCGTTGCCGCAGTCTTTGCACCTGCTCTTCAAGTTGTCATCCCGCAGGGAATCTGCGCTTCAAGCTGTAAACCCCTCTCCGGGGAACCCGCCGTACTCCGCGCCTGAACCGACGGCGCAAAGGAACGAACTGACGTGGAACTGTTTCGCGAGGTAAAAGTCGACTGGCTCGGGCGAAAATGGTACTTTCTCGCCTTCTCCCTGATCTTTTCCGTGGCCGGTGTCGCCAGCATGCTCTTCTGGCACGGGATTCCGCTTGGAGTTGACTTCCGCGGCGGCACCCAGGTCACCGTCCACTTCAACGGCACCCCCAACGAGGACCACCTCCGTGCCGCGATGAGCCAGGCCGGAGTCCGCGACGCCCGCATCCAGCGCATCTCCGGAGCCTCTAATGCCGCCGGCCCCGGCGCCCAGAACAACGTCATCATCAGCCTGCCGCAGTCCACCGCGCAGGACACCGCCCACGACCAGGGCCGCGCCGAGGTCGAAACTGCCCTCAAGCAGAACTACCACGACAGCCCCTTTTCCGTGCAGCAGGTCGATATCGTCGGCCCCACCGCCGGCAAGCAGCTCCAGACTCAGGCCTGGCTCGCCACCATTTACTCGCTCATCGGCATGCTCATTTACCTGTGGTTCCGCTTTGAGCTCATCTATGGTGTAGCCGCGGTCGTTGCCGTCTTCCATGACACCCTCATCACCGTCGGCTTCTTCTCGCTCACCAACCAGGAGATCTCCCTCACCGTCGTCGCTGCTATCTTGACCCTCATCGGCTACTCGATGAACGACACCATCGTCGTCTTTGATCGCATCCGCGAAAATCTCGCCCTCAGCCGCCGCGAAACGCTGTCGCAGGTCGTCAATCGCTCCATCAACCAGACGCTCAGCCGGACCGTCCTCACCTCCGGCCTCACCTTTCTCACCGTCCTCAGCCTCTACCTCTTCGGCGGCGAGGTCCTCCACGGCTTCAGCTTCGCGCTGGTCATTGGCATCCTCATCGGCACCTACTCGTCCATCGCCGTAGCCGCCCCCATGCTCGTCGCCTATCAGGACTGGCGCGCGAAGCATGGCAAACGCCCCGCCCTTCCCGCCGCCAAGGTCGTCCGCCGGTAGTTTGGACGTGGATCCTCAGGGAACCTGCAC